>JBKEDD010000107.1:0-74659 GCA_047975215.1 Jhaorihella sp. | reverse complement strand
CGGGCCATAGCCGGGCGGGCAATCCTGCCAGCGGCATCCCACCCGCAGAACGTGGATGATGCCGCTGATCACCCGTCTGTCGTTCACCCGCCGCGCGCCCGGCTGGTTCTTCGGCAAGAGAGGCTCGATTGCCGCCCATGCCCTGTCCGAAAGCCAATACTCAACCGCCATGACTCTGCTCCTGTGATGCTTCGCCAATAGAATCAGAGAAATACCGATCCTTCAATGATCTGATTGGGTTCTGAGCCTAGCCGATCCGGTGGCAATCGAGGGATGTTGCGGAGCCTGGATTCGGGAAACTAGCGCGGATACGAGCGGAACAACGTCTCGGGGTCGGTGCCGGCGAAATAGCGCGCCTGGGTCCAGAGATTGCGCGCCCCCCGCCGCAGCCAGCCGTCGCGGTCATAGCGATCGGCGCTCGTCGCGGCCCGCACCGGTAACGCGACGATCCGGCGTTGCAGCGCGCGCACCAGCGCCACATCCTCCATCAGCGGCTGATCGGGATAGCCGCCGGCGCCGTCGTAATCCTCGCGGCGCAGCAAAAGGCCCTGATCGCCGAAGGGCAGACCGAACAGCGCGGCGCGAAGATTGGCCCATCCGGCCACCAGCCGCGGACGAAACCCCACGGCACGAAAACTCAGCCGGAAATGGGCCGGCCCGGACTGCGGATCGGCGACATGATCGCCCACCACCTGCGCCCAACCGGGCGACAGCACCGTATCGGCATGCAGGATCAGCAACCAGCGGCCGCGCGCAACGGCGCATCCGCGGCGCAACTGGCCCCCGCGCGAGGCCGCGCCGATCACCACCACGGCGCCGGCGGCCTGCGCGATGGCGGCCGTTTCATCCCGCGAACCACCGTCCGAGACGATCACTTCGCGGATCAACCCGCCGCCCAGCCCCTCGACCAGTGAGGCCAGGCAACCGGGCAGACCGGCGGCGGCTTGCAGGGTGGGAATCACGACGCTGATTTCGGCAGGCATGCTTGCGGAGATCCCCTTGGGGTTCACTGGTCTTTGCGCGACGATTACCTATATGATCGGGCGGCAAACGCAAGGAGCACCCGATGAGCACAAGGCGCCGTATCCTGAGGCTGAGCGGCAGCGACACCGAAGGCTTTCTCCAGGGACTTGTCACCAATGACATGGCCCGCCTGAAGGACGGGCTGGTCTATGCCGCTCTGCTGACGCCGCAGGGCAAGTACATCGCCGATTTCTTCCTCTGCCGGGATGGCGATGCCATCCTGCTGGACGTTGCCGAAAAGCTGGGCGACGATCTCGAACGAAGGCTTGCCATGTACCGGCTGCGCGCCGATGTGCGCATCGAACCGGCCGGGCTGAACCTGCAACGCGGCACCGGGCCGGCGCCGGCCGGTGCCCTGCCCGACCCGCGCCATCCCGGCATGGGCTGGCGGGCCTATTCCGGCGCGCCCGAATCCGATGACGCAAGCGACTGGGACGCGATCCGGGTTGCCCATTGCATCCCCGAGACGGGCATAGAACTGACGCCCGACACCTTCATCCTCGAAGCCGGGTTCGAGGCGCTGAACGGCGTCGATTTCCGCAAGGGTTGCTATGTCGGGCAGGAAGTGACAGCGCGGATGAAGCACAAGACCGAACTCAAGAAGGGCCTGCGCCGGGTCGCGGTAGAGGGCAGCGCGCCGGTGGGAACCGGGGTCGAGACCGGCGGCAAACCGGCGGGCACGCTTTACACGCAGTCCGGGGGCCAGGGAATCGCCTATCTGCGGCTCGACCGGGCACAGGGCGACATGCGGGCCGGGGACGCCCGGCTGCGCCTGCTCTGAACGCAAAAGCCGGGCGGCGGGGCGCTTGCGCTTGGCACTTGCGGTCGCGCGCGGCACGGGCCACGATTTGACGAACCGTCACCCGCCCGCCGAGGTCTGCCCTTGTTTCAGCTCTACGCCGTCATCTGGCAGGTCAGCGGACGCCGCCAGATCGTCCTGATCTTCCTGTCCGTCGCCATCGCCGCCCTGGCCGCCGTGCCGCTGGAGTTCCAGAAACGCATCATCAACCTGCTGGGCGACCCCGATGCCGGTTGGACGGACCTCGTGCTGCTGGGTGGCGGCATGATGGCGGCAATCCTGCTCAGCCTGGGGCTGAAATGGCTCATGGGCTATCGCTCGGGCCTGCTTGGCGAGGACCTGATCCGGCTGATCCGCACCCGTCTGGTCAGGGCGGCGGGGCACGGCACCCGAAAAGAACGCCTGCCGGCCGGCACGCTCGCCACCGCCGTCACCGCCGAGGCCGAGGAGGTGGGCAAGTTCGCCGGCGGCGCCTTTTCCAACCCCGTCGTTCAGGTCGGCACACTGATCAGCGTCGTCAGCTTCATCGCCTCGAACCAGCCGGCACTGGGCATCGTCGCGCTGTCGATGATCGTGCCGCAGCTGGTGATCGTCTATCTGTCCCAACGCCGGGTCAACGCGCTGCTGGCCGAACGCGTGCGGATCCTGAGGCGCGCAACCAACCGGATCACCGGCGACGATCTGCGCGAGTTCGAGACCGAGGTTCTGGCCGATTTCGACAACATCTTCCAGGCCCGCCGGAAGATGTTCGTCTGGAAGCTCTCGACCAAGTTCCTGCTGAGCGCGATCAACGGCGCGGGGACCGTGGCGGTGCTGACGCTTGGCGGCTGGATGGTCCTGAACCGCGCAACCGATGTCGGCACCGTCGTCGCCGCCGTGTCGGGGCTGAGCCGCATCCAGGGGCCAAGCGCGTTCCTGATCGCCTTCTACCGGCAAGTCAGCGCCAACCGGGTCAAGTTCGAACTGCTGCGCGACCTTCTGGTCGATCCCAAGCCGGCGGCGGGTTGATACCGCCCCCGCCGCGGCCCGGATCAGGCGCGTTCGGAATATTCCATCGTTTCGGTGTTCACCACGATCATCTCGTCGGGTCCCACGAACGGGGGCACCATGACCTTGACGCCGTTCTCCAGCACCGCCGGCTTGAACGAATTGGCCGCCGTCTGGCCCTTCACCACCGGTTCGGTCTCGACGATCTTGCAGGTCACTTTCTGCGGCAAGGTGGCGTTCAGCGCCTCGGCCTCGTGGAACTCGACCAGAATGGTCATGCCGTCCTGGAGAAACGGACGGCGGTCGCCGAGGATCTCGGCGGGCAGTTCGACCTGTTCGTAGGTTTCGGCATCCATGAACACCAGCATGCCGGCGTTCTCGTACAGGAACTGCATGTCCTTCTGTTCAAGGCGCACACGCTCGACCTTGTCGGCGCTGCGGAAACGTTCGTTCAGCTTGGAACCGTTGCGCAGGTTGCGCAGTTCCACCTGTGCGAAGGCGCCGCCCTTCCCGGGCTTGACGTGGTCGACCTTGACGGCCCCCCACAGCCCGCCATTGTGTTCCAGAACGTTGCCGGGACGGATTTCGTTTCCGTTGATCTTGGGCATGCAGCTAAACCCTATGAAGAGGTTGATGTAACTCTGGGCGATCCTATATCTGGCGGAGGGTCACCTGGCAAGACAACGAAATATCGTGCTGCAGGTGCAGAATGCCATGCGCATACTGCAACGCAGCCATGCAATACAGGGGTATCCGAATCGCGACCGATGGGCCATAAGCAGCCTCACGCCGGAAATTGCAAGACCAAGAAAACCAAGGAAGACGAGATGAGAGATTTCGTTGACGGCACAGCCTTTAACAACGAACAAGGCAATCGTGCACGTAAACTTTTTGCGGCGGTGGTACTGGCCGCGCTCGACGATGCCATCGCCGATGACAAGAAATATGGCAACGGCCCCGAGCAGATCGCCCGCTGGGCGCGGTCGCGCGACGGGCGCGAAGTACTGTCCTGTGCCGGCATCGACCCCAACGAGCGTGTCGTGTCCGGGCTGATGGAATTCGTGGGCAAGGGCGTGCGGACCTCGGTGGCTCTGTCGCGCGAAGAAAGCGAACGGCGCAACGCAGCAGCCGCGGCCCAGGCCGAAGCCGCCTGATCGCACACTTGCGCGAAAGCGAAAAGAACGCGCCCTCGCGGCGCGTTTTTTCGTGCCATCCACCAATGCGCACGGCAGGGCGGGAAAACGCGGTTGACGCGACAGGGGCTAATCGTCCGACGCTGCAGTTCGCAACATCCGGCCAATGCACCCGGTTCGCCTGCGATCCGGTTCGCGACCGGATGCCGATGAACCGAACCACGGGTTCAGATCGCTAGTCGAGTTCCTGCGCGGTCAGCGCGCGGTGGATCTCGCGGCGCACCAGTTTGCGCACATTGCGGGTGATACGTTCACCCAGCGCGCCCTGCAGTTCCTCACGCACGATGTCGGCCACGAGATCACGCAGGCTTTCTTCGTCCATGAACGCCTCGTCTGACGACAGCACATCGGCAGCGCCCGCCCCGGGGTCGGCCTGCGCCGGCCGCTCGCGCCCCTCATGCGGGTCGTTGCCGGATTCCGCCCGGCTATCGCGGTCATGGTCTTCCCATTGGATGGTTTCGACCGGGGTTCCGGCGTAGTCGTCCATGCCGGTGCCGTCGGGTTCCCACTGGTCGCGGGTCCGCCCTATCGCCGCCTCCAGCGCCTCGATCTTGGCGCTGAGCGTTCCGGCGCGAACCGCCTCGGACTGCGCGTCGGGATCGTCGGAACGATCCGCGTCCTCGCCAGGCTCCGGCTCGGTTGATTCGACATTCTGCGCATCAATGGCCTCGGCCTTCGGCCCGGGGTCATCCCGCTGCCCCTCATCGCCCTCGCCTTCCCCGTCATCGAACCCGCCGGTGTCTTCGGCGTCGGAAGCCGGGCTGATGTCAACATCCCCGCCGCCAATTTCGGGCGGGGCAAAAGCGGATGATCGGGCAGAGGCGAACAGCGTGGCTGTTGGATCGCTCCAGGGGGCATCCTCGGCGGCCGGGGCGGCGTCGACCCCCGCGGTTTCTTCCGCCGCGATGTCATCGTCACCGGCCGTCAAACCGGTCACGGCATCACCGGTTGCTTCCCCGGGTTCGGGAAATATCGCCACCGGCGCGGCGGGGGGGCGGGCGGCATCCTCGGGTTCCCCGGTCTCGTCGTCTTGCCTCGCCATGCGCGGAGCCTTGCCGACGGGCGGCTTCTGCCCGGGCTTTTCCGGCCCGGAATTGTCGGCCACCCGAAACGATGGCGTCAGCACCAACCGGCCGGATTCGGCCGGTTCAGGCACCGCCACCCGCCGCTGTTCGGTCCAGCTTTCTTCGCTGACCAGACGGCGAATCGAGGACAAAACGTCCTCGATCTCGGTTTTGGAAACGGGATCAGACATCGGCGTGTACCACTCTTACCTCGGGTCCGAGTGTAGCGGCAGTCAGGTCTTCACACAACCGAAACGCAAAACGGTCACTTCTTGCCGAGCGCCTTCATCACGCGATCGAGGTCGCGGCCGCGTTTGCTGACGGCGGCGGGCGCGTCCTTGACAAGGTTGTAGTACAGCGTCGGGTCGTAGATCTGCACCGCCAGCCCCAGCCTTTCGGCGGTCAGCAGCCCCTGGGCGACAAGCAGCTGATAGGCCGCAAGCGACTGTTCGGCCTGGGCCGAGATGCGCGAGGTCAGCGCGTCCAGAAGCTCCTGTTCAGCCGACAGCACATCCAGAGTGGTGCGCGCGCCGAGCGTTGCCTCTTCGCGGATGCCCTCGAAGGCGACGCGCGCGGCGCGCACCTGTTCCTGGGTGGCCACAAGGCTGGCCCGGGCCACCTGCAGCCGGGCATAGGCATTGCTGAGTTCCTGAACGACCTGGTCCTTGACGGTCAAAAGGTTGGCACGCGCGGAATCCCGCGTCGCCATGCTGCGCCGAAGCGATGCCGCCAGCGCCCCGCCCTGATAGATGTTCTGGCGCAGACCGAGGGAAACGCTGGCCGTGTGGTTGTAATCGTCAACCCTCATGTTTTCGGTCACGCCGACCTCTGCGCGCAGCGACACCGTGGGGCCAAGCGCCTTGGATGTGCGCAGAACCACCAGTTCGGCGGCCGAAACCTGATGCTGCGCCGCCTTGATGCTGGGATGGTTGCGTAGCGCGAAGTCGCGCGCCGTATCGATCGAGGCGGGCGGCGCCGGCAGCTTCGGCTGTCCGGCGAGGGTGCCGGGCGCGTGACCCACCGCGGCCAGGTATTCCGCCTGCGCCCTGGCCAGTTCACCGCGCGCCGCCGCCAGCCCGGCCCGTGCGTTGGCGACCCGGGATTGCGCCAGCGCGACGTCGGTGCGCGTCACTTCGCCGACATCGAACCGGTCCTGCGCGGCGCGCTGTTCCTCGCCCAGCACACGCAGGTTGTTTTCGCGCAGCGTAACGTTTTCCGTGGTCAGCAGCACGTTCAGATAGGCGCCCACGGCACGGAACAGGATCTGCTGTTCAACGGCAACCAGCGATTGCCGAGTCGCCAGCACCGTTTCCTGCGCGGCCTGCTTGCCAAGCTGGCTGGCGCCGCCATCATAGATCAACTGGTCAAGGGTGATGCCGGTGAAGAAATTCGGCGTGTTGACGCTTCGGAAAATCACGCCGATGCGGTTTTCCGTCCAGGTCTTGGATGCCGATACCGTCCAGTTGATGACCGGCCGCAATGCCGCCACGGCGATCGCCACATCCTCGTCGGCCGCCCGCAACAGCGCCCGGTTCTGTTCAAGCAGACCGCTGGTGTTGTAGGCGCCGATCAGCGCATCGGCCAGGTTGTCGGCCCGCGCGGGCTGGGCCAGTGCCGCACCCAGCGCCAGCCCCGCCGCCAGCATCGCGGCCCCGAAATATCCCGTCGTCTTGCGCATCCCTGCCCCTCCGATGCCACGCCGGCGCGCGGCGACCCTGCTGTTGCCTGCCGTCGCCGGCCGTGCCGGACCGGGCAGGTGTGCGCCGGCGCGCCGGTCCGTTCTCACAGCGCGAAGACGCGCTGCCGTTCAAAGCCCGGCAGAACCGGAGCACCGGCATTGAACTCGAACCGCCACGACATCGCACCGCCGGACTTGTAGCCGATACGCACGGTTCCGGTGGCGTTGTCCATGAAGATGCAGGCAATGCGCCCGCCATCCTTGAGTTGCGCCAGCAGTGGCTCGGGCAGGTCTTCGACCCCGCCCTGAACCAGCATCACGTCATAGGGGCCGTGTTCGGCCGCGCCAGCCGCCAGCGGCCCGGCATGCATGACCGCGTTGTCGGCCCCGGCCTGCGCGAGAAGCGCCTGCGCGTCCTCGGCCATGGCCGCGTCGTCCTCGACGGCGATCACCGCCTGCGCCAGCCGTGCCACCACGGCCGTCGAATAGCCCAGCCCCGGCCCGATATCGAGCACCAGTTCGTTTCGCGAAATATCAAGCGCATCCAGCATCTTGGCCAGTGTGCGCGGCTCAAGCAGAACGCGGCCGCCACCGATATCGAGGTTGTTGCCGGCATAGGCGGCCTCGCGAAGCGCCTCGGGCACGAAGATCTCGCGCGGCACGTCGAGCATGGCCTCGATGATCGGGAACTTGGTCACGTCCGACGGGCGGATCTGGGTATCGACCATGGTATTGCGGCGGGCGGCGAAATCGGTCATTGCTGCGCTCTTTCGGGCAATCGGTTACGGGCAGTTACCCGGCTTTTGCCACATCCCCGGCCCACCGGCAACGGGCAGAGATGCGAAATGACGCCGCGCCCGATGCGTGCGGCGCAAGGGTCACAACAGATGCGCCGAATCCGCGGCACCCGCCGCGGAAACGCGCCTTCCTTGTCGGGCCGGCACCGCAAGCCCGCGAATGGCCGGAAAACCCCAGCGGCGCGGCCGCTTGGCCCCTACCCGCTCAGCATGGCCGGCAGCCAGAGCGTCAGCGCCGGAAATGCCAGCAGGATCGCGACTCGCACCATTTCCGCCAGAAAGAACGGCGCGACGCCACGAAAGATCAGCCGCATCGGCACATCGCTGGCAATCGCCGAGATGATGAACACGTTCATCCCCACCGGCGGCGTGATCAGTCCAAGCTCCACGACGATAAGGGCAAGTATGCCGAACCAGACCTTAAGATCCTCGGTCGAGAGACCATAGCCCGAACCTTCGGCACCCTGGTAGAGCCCGCCGTTGATATCGACGAGCACCGGCCAGAAGAACGGGATGACCAGCAGGATCATCGAAAGGCTGTCCATAAGGCAGCCCAGGAAGATCAGCGCCACCAGCAGCGCCAGCATGACCGTCATCGGCGCAAGCCCCGATTGCAGCACCCATTCGGCGGTGGCCTGGGGCAGTCCGATCCGCGACAGGAAGATCTTCATCAGTTCCGCGCCCAGCAGGATCAGATAGATCATGCCCGAGGTGATCGCGGTGCTTCGCAGGCTTTCCAGCCCGTCCAGCCAGCCGATGGTGCGCCGCGCAACGCCGTAGACAAGCACCAGAAAGACCCCGACGGACGCCCCCGGCGTCGGATTGAAGACACCGCCGTAGATGCCGCCCAGCACCAGACCGAAAATGGCAAAGACCGGCAGCACCCCCAATGTCGCTTCGACAAGCTCGTTGCGCTGCGCGCCGGAATGCGCGGGGCCGGCATCGGGCCAGATGGTGACGTAGATCGCCGTCGTGACGATGAACAGGAACACAGCCATCAGGCCGGGAACAAGCGCGGCGGCGAACATCGTGACGATGTTGGCCTCGACGATGATCGCATAGATGATCAGCACGACCGAAGGCGGGATCAGTATGCCCAGAACGCCGCCCGCCGCCAGAACGCCGGTGGCCAGCGACGGTTGGTAATTGTAGCGCCGCAACTCCGGGAGCGCCACGCGCCCCATGGTCGAGGCGGTGGCCAGCGACGAGCCGCAGACAGCGCCGAACCCGGCGCAGGCGGCAATGGCCGCCATCGCGGTGCCGCCTCTCAGATGCCCCAGCCAGGCGGCCGCGGCGCGGAACAGAGCCTGGCTCAGCCCCGCCTTTGATGCCAGCACCCCCATCAGCACGAACATCGGCACCACCGACAGGTCGTAGTTGGCGAACTGGCCCCAGGCGAGGGTCTTCAACTGCGACAGAACCAGCGCGGGGCCGTTGACCAGCATGGTGCCGATGCCGCCGACCAGGATCATGGCATAGGCGATCGGCATGCGGATGGCGATCAGCGCCACCAGCACAACCAGCCCCGCGATGCCAAGCGTGATCGGGTCGCTCATGCCGTCCGCCCTCGGGTCAGATCGCGCAGCGCCTCGGCCAGCGTTATCGCCGCCGCCACGACCAGAAGCCCGAGCGAGATGACCGCGGGAACGAACCCCAGCCAGATCGGGAACTGGAGGATCGCGGTTTCATAGCCGTATTCGCGCTGGCTCAGCATGCCGTCATACATCTTCCAGAGCAGCAGCGCCGCGAACGCCAGCGCCACGGCACAGGCAAGGGTGCGAAACAGCGCCAGCAGCCGCGGCCCGGCGGACTGCGTGAAGATGTCGGCGCTGACGTTGCCATCCATCAGTTGCACATAGGGCAGGAAGGCAAAGGCAGCCACGGCAACGCCGATCTCGGTCAACTCGAAATCGCCGGGAAAGGACGATCCGGCCATGGACATGCCGACCGAGACCACGTTCATCAGCATGACCAGCGCCAGAACGGCACCGCCGGCCAGTGCCCAAAGCTCGATCAGACCGGCGGCCGCACCGGGAATGCCGGTGCGGCTCCTCCTGGCGGACTGATTCATCAGCTCATGCCATGCTTGGCAACCAGTTCGCGCGCCCGCGAGACCATGCCGGCGCCGTCGATGCCCCCGCCCGTGACTTCGTCGACCCAACGACCGACCACCGGCTCAAGATAAGGGCGGTATGCCGCCGTCTCTTCCTCGCTCAGCACGATATGTTCGTTACCCTTGTCCACGGCGAACTTGATGCCGAAATCGTCGGTGGCGCGCCAGATGCGGCCGACCTCGGCCCACCAGTCGGCCCCGGAGGCATCCTTGAACGCCTGCTGGATCTCGGGCGGCAACCCGGCCCAGCGATCTGCGTTCATGGAGACCTGGAAGGTCGTCGTGCCGAAACGGGTCCCCTCGTGGCCCTCGATCTGGTACCTGGTCTGCTCCTGCATGCGCAGCGGCGGGATCGTCTCCCAGGGCAGCAGCGCCGCATCGACGACACCCTTGGCCAGTGCCTGCGGCAGTTCCGGCACCGGCATCGCCGCCGGGTTCGCCTTGAGCGCCTCGATGACCCATGCGCCGGTGCGGGTGGGAATGCGGATCTTCATGCCTTCCCAGTCCTCGGGTCGGCGCACGAGCGTATCGCGCGTATGCAGCCCCTGTCCGGCATGGACATGCAGGAACATCACCTCGACGCCCTTGTATTCCTGGCGCAGCGTGTCCTCGAACATGTCGTGCAGCGCCAGGTTGGCGGCGACCGGATCGTTCACATAGACCTCGGGCAGTTCCATGACCTCGGTGCGCGGAAACAGCCCCGGGGTATAGCCGTTGACCGTCCAGATGAGATCGACGACGCCGTCGCGCACCTGGTTGATGAGTTCCGGCGGGCGTCCGCCCAGCGACATGGCCGGGAACAGCTCGATACTGACGGCGCCGCCGGTCTTCGCCTCCACCGCGCGGGCCCAGGGCTCCAGCATGGCCGTATGCGCCGGCGCCTTGGGTCCGAGAAAGTGATGCAGCTTGAAGTTCAGCGTCTGCGCCCGCAGGATCGAGGGCGCCCCGATCGCCGTCGCGGCGAACGCAGCCGCGCCCGCGGTCTTCAGAACGTGCCTTCGTGTCTGCTTTATTGTCATGATGTTCCCTCCCTGTATTCGGTGTCGTGGTCGCGACGGCCCCGACAGCCGCAACGCATCTGTATAGGACAGACCCTGGGCGATGCTTGCACCGACCGATTGACGGGACAAGGGCGTATTTCGGCCGCGCCCCGCGCAGAGGCAGGTTTGCGCAGCGTCATCTTGTCTCAGCAAGCGACCTTCGGATGGCGCATCTAACATACGGACGATATGCACTTTTTCCTCCCGCGACCCGCCCCTGCCCGCCGGCTACAGATGCCGCACCCGGGGCAACCGCCGCGCCTGTTGATCGCCCCCGAGGGTTGAATCGGGTATCGTGCGCCTTGCGCATCCGCCCCGCTAACGGCAAGGGATATCCGCTTGACGCTGATCGCCGGAAAACCTAAGCAGTGCGCACCACCGGCGAGTTGGCGGAGTGGTGACGCAGCGGATTGCAAATCCGTGTACACCGGTTCGATTCCGGTACTCGCCTCCATTTACTTTCAATAGCTTAGCCGATTTTTTCGTTTTGCCTGTTCGGCATTTTACAACCCGTTTTACAATTCCGTTCACTTTCTGCCCTCCCGCGCGGCGCTAAGCAGGGTCAGAACATCGTCGGTTTCGCCCGGCGAAACCTGCGCATAACGCTCAATCATCGCTGCGGCGGTGCGCAGCGACCAGCCCATACAAGCAGCGATCTGCGACAGGGAAAGCCCGGCGCGCAGAAGGCGGGTCGCAGCGGTGCCTCGCGCATCATAAAGGCGCAGATCATAACCAAGCCGCTCGGGCGTCAGGCCAGCCTTGTCGCGCCACTGGCGCACCCCTTCCGAAGCCCGATGCTCGGTCAGCGGCTTGCCGCTGGCATTAGTGAGGATCAGCAGGCGGTCGGCGGGAGTGGCGTCGATGATTTCGGCCATCGGCTGGCTGACAGGGATGAAGGCTGACTTGCCACGCTTGTTCGTCTTGATGCGAATGCGGCGGCCACCGGGCGTTCGCTCGATATGCGCGCGGCTCAACCGAAAGAGGTCGCCGGGGCGCATACCAGTCTCGCAGGCCGCGACAAGGATTCGCACAACCCATGCCGGTCCCAGCTTGCGCACAGCGTCAACATGCTTGGGCGCCCATAGAACGTCTGACCGGTCAGACCGATACACCTTCTTGAAGCTACAATGGTGCTCGACAATCTTGCCGTCCTCCCGCGCCCAATTGAGGATGCGCGTCACCACCGTTCCGGCATAGTCGTATTGCTTGGGGGAATGTGCCCATTGGGCACGCCATTCGTTCACTTCTGCCCGGGCGGCGTTTTCCTCGAACATCGCCGCCGGATCTTCCTTGAACTCTGACGCAAAGCGAAGCGCCCATTTCTGGTAGTCTGCGCGGGTGCGCGGCTTGAGCGCCTGAAACTCTGCCGAGCGAAGATAGGCGTCGACCAATGCATCGGTCGTCTCGCCCCTGGGCTTCGGCTGCGCGGCTGCCATCGCGGCAGTGTAAGCGGCGAAAAAATCGGGGGACTTGGGGAAAGGGCGCGGGTCTTTCCAGAACCCGGTCCCCTTTCGCCCCCGCAAAGAGAAGTAATAGCACACCGAGCCATCGGCCAGCTTGGCGCGGACGCGATGGACCTCGGGGGGCAAACTACCTCGCGGCACGGCGCGCCCTCCTCGCCGCGACCAGCCCATCGGCGGCGGCCTCATCAAATGATACCAGCCCTTGAGCCTCATCTAGGCGGCGACGCACGAGCGCCGGGTCGAAGTAACCGCGCCGCCCGGGAACCGGTTTGATGCGCATGGATGCGCACCAGTCACGGAAAGCCGCGTTGGTCCCCGAGTAGCCAAGGCGCGCCGCCAATTCGTCAGAAGAAACCAACTCTATCCCAAGCGGAGCCATGTGTGCCATCACCGCACCCCCGTGACGAATGCGGCGGTGAAGGGAATGCAGAGGGCGTCTGCGATCCGGCGGCAGATGTCCGACAGGTTCAGCACGATACGGGGCGCGTCATCGTCACCGCCGACAGCGCCGATCACGCACGAAAGCGCGCTGGTGGGGGCGACTGCACGAAAAGCCGGGTTGGCATCCGAGACGATGGCAAAGCGGTCCTCATGCGGGGCAACTTCACCAACGGCATAGATCAGATAGGTTTCACCCTCAGCAAACAGGCGCCCCGGGTCGCGGTCTAGCGCCGGGTCGGGCGGGGCGTCATGATCGAAGCCAAGCGGGCGATTTGTACCGAGATAGACAAGATTTGCGCCAATGCGATATGCCTCGCGGACGTCCACCCCTGCGTCGATCAGGGCGAAGGCAACTGCGCCTTGTGCGATTGTCTCAAGGGGGAATTGGCGGCGCTTCCCGCGCCCGGGACCATGCGAGGATACAAGGCTCACCCCGTCAGGGATGTGAATCTTGCCAGTATCAAGATGGTTCTGCCACCGGCTCGAAGTGTTGCCCATGGCCTCAAGGGCCAAATCTGCCGGAAAGAATGCGGGAACTTCTTTGCCCATGACCACGATCAACCCCGCTCGAAAGAGTTGTTGACAGCGCTGTTCAGTGCGGCAGCGATTGCGCGCTGCGTGATCGTTGCAAGCGAAGTACTTGCGCGGTTTCCCTCGCCCGGGGCGCGCGATGGCGCGAGGGCCATGCCATCAGAGGGGGCAACCTTGGCTGTGTCGAGGTGACGGTGCCAACGGCGGGGTTTGTTGTCCCGCCCTGCTTGAATGAATGGTGTGTCGCGGTGCATGTCTGAGATTACCTCCAAGCCAAATAAAAAACAACGGGCGTGGTGGATTTACTATCTCAGGGCGAGTGGTGTTGCGAAATTTCTTGATTTCGTCCGTTGCAAACAGAAACCGTTAATGGGGCGGCAAGCGAGCCGCCCCCCTACTTCTTTCGCTAGGCGGCCCGATCTGCGGCGGCCAGCGCCCGGCGCATCTGCCCGGCAATCTGCGCCTGACTGCCTTGGAAGGAGCGCAGGTCTTGGGCGTAGATGTTGACCGTGACGGGCCGCCCCATCGCATCGCCCTGCCGCCGAACGCTCACACGCTCATTGTCAGAGGTGCGCAGGATGGTCATGTTGCGGTCAATGCCCGCCTTGCCGCTCACGGTCACATCGCCGCCAGTGTCAAGGCCGAGGATGCTGCCCACCCAATTGCCTGCGCCAGCGAACAGGTTGCCCAAGAGGCCCCCGCCAGATCCGTCAGAGCCTCCGGCGCTGGAGGCGGTCAGGTAGCCCTCAAGGTTCTCGAACAGCGCATCCCACGCGGGCGAAAAGGCCAGATCAAACAGATTGTCCAGCACATGGCCGAAGATGTTGCGCCATGTATCGCCCCAAGATTGCCCCTCGGTCAGCAGCGCGCGCAGGTTGGACTTGACGGTATCCCACCCATTGGCCTCGCCCGCCTCATCGGCGGCGGCGCCCACATCGCGCAGGGCATCGGCAAGGCTTTGCGCTGATTGCTCGCCGCCCGAGCCGCCCAGCGTGTTGGACAGGCGGTCGGCAGGCTCAATCGGCGTCACCACGTCATCGCCGAAACTCACCACACCGTTGCTGGCATCGGAAAGCGCATCCTCAAGGATGCGGATGTTTTCCTCGGTGCGCTCAAGCTGTTCGTTCATCTCGTCGCCAGCCGCAAGGTATTCCTGTTGCTGGATGCGTAGATCGGCGAGGCGCTGTTGCGCTTGCTCGAACGCCTCGGCCTTCATCGGCACGGCCACGTCGATGGCCGGGAAGCCGAGCGAGTTCAGCGCAGCCTCGGCATCGCCGATCTGCGAAAGAAGGTCTTGGTAGTCCGTCGATTGCAGCGCCATGGCGCGGTTTTCGGCAATGATGGCCTTGACGTTCTCGTGCCGCGACCGGGCCTCTTGCAGCTTCTTTTGCGCCGCGTCGACCGACACTTGGGTGTTACTGCCCAGCACGCCGGAAAGCAGTTGCGATTGGGTGATTTCATCGCCAAGGGCACGGGTCAGGTTGTCGGTGGCGCCTGTCACCTTGTCTTGCTCGGGCCACAGAAGCGCGGCGGCGGCGGTAATCCCGGCAATGCCAAGCGCGATCAGCCCCACCGGACCCATCAGAGCATTGACCGATATGGCCATGAGGCCGAGCGCGGCGGTGACGGGCGGAATGGCGATGGCCAGCGCGCCAAACATCACCACGATTTTCTGCCCTTCCGGTTCAAGCGATTGAAACCAGCCGGTGATGGCCTTGAGGCTGTCAAGTATCGGCGGCAGGATCTCAACCAGCACCCCGCCGACCACCTCTTTTACGTCGCCCCAAATGTTGGCCCAGGCATCCACAATACCCGCGCCCGCTTGCCGGGCGGCTTCGGCCTGATCCCCATAGACCGAGGCCATTTCCTCAAGGATCACTTTCTGCGCCCCGGCGATATCGCCCGTGCGCGCCAGTTCCTTGATAATGTCAGTCTGCGCCTCGCTGAATGTGACGCCCGCACGGCTCAGTGCGCCCAGCCCTGCGATGGGGTCATTCAACGCCTTGCCGAGCATGATGGAGGCGCTTTGCAGATCGCCGTCCAGCACCGTGGCCAGATCCAGCGCCGCCTCCTGCGCGCCCATGAACGCCTCGCCCGAGATGTTCTTGAAGGTCAGCAGTTGCGCGGTGACGTTGTTCAGGATGTCCTCGTCACCAAAGCGGGTCACGTCTTGCAGCGCGGAGGCTTGCTCGTAAAGCTGCTCAGCGGCAAACCCGGCGGCGCCGCCGGTGGCAGCCACGGCCTGCGCCACCTTGGCCTCGGCGCGCTGTTGCTCGTCATAAAGACCGATCACGTCGCGGAAGGCGGCGGCCACCCCGAGGGTGGCGACCGACCCCACCGCGCCGAAGCGCTGCATGGACCGGCCCGCGCGCCCGATGCGCTCGCTGACGCTGGCCGAAAGGCCATCCGTCTCGCGCAGGCGGCGGTTCACGGAGGTGAAAGCGTTGCCCGTCCGGTCGCGCGCCGTAATCTTGAAGAACAGGTCTTTCACACCCATCGTTAGCCCCCTTCCCGCGCAGCCAGATCAACAGCCCGTGCAAGACAGGCGCCCCGCGCCCCACTGGCCTCAATCTCAGCCTCCAGCCGCTGGAACACCGGAATGAAGGCCGGTCCATCACGGGCCACGATCTGCGCTGCGATGCGCTGCGCCGCCAAAAGCGTTTCGTGCCGAACCGCACTCATCACAGCACCTCCTCGGCGCCATCGCGGCGAGCGGCCAAAATTTCCTTGGCGGCTGTGAAGTAAGCAGCGGGAGGGATTGACGGCGCATCGAAGGTTTCGGGATCAGCAAACTCCACGATGATGCGGCCCGGTTTTCTCGTGTCTTGCAAAAGGTCAACCAACCCGCGTTCTGCCAGCGAGGCGAATGCGGTGCGCAAATCTGTGCCCGGAATGGTCAGGTCACTGGCGATCTGGTCGAGGTGGAGAACGGCGCGATGGCCGTCTGCATGAGCGCAGAAAAGCCCGAACGCGGCGGCTTCGGTGGTGTTTTGGAAGAATGTATTTGGCATGATGCCCTCCTGAGCAAAAAAGGCCCACCCCAAGAGCGGGGCGGGCCGAGTTTCCTTAGCTGGTGACGATATCCTCAATGGCGGCGAATGCCTCGGCGTGCCGCACCGAGATATCCCATTCGGAATGCGCCACGATGCGCACGTTGCCCTTGGTGGCCTCGGTCATCTCATCCACGATGAGGTCCACACCGCCCCATTGCCCGATGAGCAACTCCGACCATGCGCCGTAGATCAGCGCGGAAAGGCCGGTGCCGGTGCCTTTGGTCAGGTTGGCAGGGACATTGTTGCTGAATGCCGCCCGCGTGCCGCTGATGTTGAAGCCGTTGGAGTCGGCGGTGAGGATGGCCTCGCCACCATTCGGGAACTTATGCGTGGAAAGCAGCCCGGCCTTGACCTTCGCATTCGAGAGGAAGCCGAGCGAGGTCATCGGCACATCGTGCTGCTCCACCTCGGCAGTGAGGGCCATGATCTCGGGCAGGAACAGCACCCCGCCGTTGGTGTCGATGGCAACCGAGCCGATACCGGGGGTGTTGAGAATGCCTTGCGGCTCCACCGCTGTTCCCGCGCCCGAGATTGCGGCCTTGTCCACGGCGACCGCGATCTGGCGGCGCAGATCGTTTTGCAGAATGACGTCCAGCCCCGGCACGCTCTGCTTGAGTTGCTTGCGGCTCATGCGGGTATGGGCCGAAAGCTGGCGCAGGCTCAGCGTGACCGAGTCGAAGCCGGGGGTCGATTCCGCCGCCTCGGCGTCCTCGGCGATCCATTGCGCTGTGGTGCCGGTGCCCATGCGCGGGATGCTCACGTCTTGACGCAGCCCGGCCAGCACCGTGGCGCCGAGTGCCATCACTTGCGCCTCGGGGCGCAGTGCGTCGATGATGGCATTGCCCGCTTGCTCGGTGCCGATCAAGCTGGCGGCATTGGTGGTGGTCAGAAGGTCACGCTGCGCCAGCGCCACGGTCGGCACATAGACGCCCTCGGGCGCGCGGCCCATCTGCGAACGTACCTCCTGCGAAACTTCCCGCTCGAAACCGGCGTCGGTCCAGTCACGGGTGAGTTGTGCATTGATGGCCCGGGTCAGGGAATAGGCCCGCTCACCAGTGCGCTTGACAGAGGGCGAGTGAACATGGCGGCTTTCCGTGATTTCCGAGTTGTCGCTGGCAATGTGGTCCATGACGAAGTTGCGGAAACGGTCGACCGGGGTGCCGTTCTCGATAGCATCGTCGATCTCCGCACGATCAATGTCAAAGCGCATACCGATGGCGTTGATCTCGGCAATGCGCGTGCGCTCGGCTTTCACGGCGGCGCGCGAGCCGCCCACTTCGGTGGTGGTGGTGGTGGTTTCAGTGCTCATTTTGGCATCCTTTGCGTGAGCTTGCCGCACCGCGTGTCCGGTATCGGACCTGCCAACCCCTACGGTTTCGTCGGCTGGCACGGCAACAAGTGAGATTTCTTTGGGAGTCCATCGGATGACCCGAAAGACGGGGAGTCCGTCACGCTCGCCAGCGTGCACTCGGTCGTGAATGGCGTAGCCAACGCTCACCGACCGGACTTCGCCAGCCCGAACACGGGCCAGCATTTTGTCGCCCTCGGCGGTCTTGGCGAAGCGAACCACCGCCTCCCCGCGCCCGCCCATGATGTGGGCTTTCACCACCTTCCCCACCATGGCGTCCACGGAGGGTCGATGGTCCTTCAAGAGCGGTGCATCGCCCGAGGCCAGTCGGGTCAGATCCACCTCGCCGGGCTTGTGGCCGAGGATTTCCCAGCCGTCATCCCGCAGATAGGGCTTCTCGCTTGAGAAGCTGAGGCTCACCTCCCGGCTTTCGGGGCCATCGGGCTTCGCCTCAAGGGCAAAGGCCGCGCGTTCCATAGCGCGGCCAGAAACTGCAACGTTCATATATCATACTCCTGATGGTGTTGCGTGGCAGAAAACGCACCGCGCGCCGCGAGTGCGAGGCAGGCGATGCGGTGGGGGTTGAGGCCCAACGCTTCGGCGCCGTCTTTCGCGGCGGCCTCGGCAAAGGCGCTCAGGCGCGCGGCATCATCGGTCACAATGCCGCGTGGGTCGGTCGAATTGAGGCGGTAAAGAACCAATGCCCCGCGCCCCCGTGTGAGCGCCGCCTCGATTTTCTCGGGCGCATCGCGTAGGCACGCCAGCGCTACGCTGTCAGGAGCGCCCATGCGGCGCAGGGCATCGACCAGAACCGCTAGCGCGGCGGTGGTCACATCGGCGCGCGTCTGGGCGTCAACATGGAACCCCGCGCCCGGATTGGCGTCGAAAGTGGTCATGGTAGCATCCTTTCTTGAGGCATCCCCGCCGCTATCGCGGTCAGCAGCGGGGCAAACGGTCGGGCGATGATGCGCCCGCCTTGGCTAAAGGCAGGTGCCGCGATGCCCGCTCGGGCGTGGCAACAACAACCACAACCCAAAGTGAAAGCACGGAAATTCAGTGGAGTTTCATGCCAAACATGCGCGCGAATTACCCATGTGCGATGCGACGCCAAAGAACCTATCGCGCGCTTTGGCGACCGGCGCTGGGGGCAGGTGGGGAGGTAGGGGAAGTGATTTCTATTGTTTTCTGTTCTTGGACTACATGTAATTTTTTTTTCGCAACTCTTAGGATTTACTTCCCCTACTTCCCCACAAGAAAAAATAAATAATAAAAACAGTATATTACCTGAAATCTCGCGGGGAGCAGGCATTGATTTTGCTCCCCCCAGCATCCCCACGGCTTCCCCCGCACCCTCACCGCCGGGCAATCTCAACTCGCCCAAAGCGATCCAGTATAGAGGGGAGCCGGGGGCTGCATTCCCCTGATCCGCCCTATCGGGGCGCGGGGTTGACAGCACCGACGATTGCAAGCGCCGGGGGCGGGTGTCCGGGGCAGTAGCTGCGCGGCAGTGAGGGGCGCGGGGAAACGTCTCGGCGGTTTCTGCGCCGCCACGCTCGGGTGGCAGGGAAGGCGCGCCCCAAGTGTCGCGGCGGCCTGTGGCGACGTAAGGATGGCGTCTGGACGGGCGGCGATGGCTGATCTCGCAAACCGAGCGAGCGAACCTGAGTGCCCCCGCGCCCCGCGCTGCCGCACCTTCCGCTTCCCCACAATCACCCTCCAGCGATACCGACCTTGCCGCAGCAATCTCGCCAGTGATGGGAACGGCGGGGGCGAGCGAACGGCTCAATACCCGGTGCGAAGCCTTGCCTTTGCCTGCAAGGGCGGCAGCTTGTGTTTTACCCGCAAGTTGTAACCTATTGACGCGCAAAAGGTGTTTGGCGGCGCATTTTCGGAAATTATCTAACGAAAACAGATGAGTGTCATGGATTGCAAATCCGTGTACACCGGTTCGATTCCGGTACTCGCCTCCATTTCATTCTAAATCAGTGACTTGGCTTCAAATCTATCCGGTGTGACACAACAGTGGGACACAGGACCATGAAGCTGTTGTCATATCTAAGCCATTCCAGACACGGGATTTGTTTCTTTCGCTGGCCGAATGTCAGCATTGGTGCGATGGGGCAGCACTGGCGATTTCGTCGATCATCGCTCGTTCCAGCCTTTCCCGGCAATGATTTTCGCACGCGCCTTGTCTATGCGGCGCACCCGCGTCTCTGATTGTTTGGCATTGGAGAAATGCAGCACCCAGCCGCGTTGCCGCCCCGGCGTCAGTTCCTCGAAGGCTTCGGCCAATTCGGGATCGCCATTCAGCGCATCCAGCAGTTCGTCGGGATGGTCGAGATTGTTCTTTTCGGTAAACGCGACTTCCAGCCCGTCGTTTTCCGCCTGTATCGCCCGCTCGACAAAGCGCCGGATCGTGTCCTCGCTGTTCTCGATCTCTTCCATGCTCGTGAAGTGGAGCCGCCGCATCGCCTGCGAATGTTTGCCGGGCCGGACGAGAACGCCGTTCTTGTCCTCCAGCAGCGACCCCTTGAAGAAGCCGACGGCGCAGGAGTTCTTCATCCCGTAGATGATGGCGAAGTTGCGGCCCTCCCAAGCATAGCAGAGCTTTCCCCACTTCACGCGCTCCTCGAGATCGCAATCGAGAAGAATGTCGCGCAGCTTGCGCCGCTCGTCCCGCCAGTTCGTCTGGTTCAGCAGGTCTTCGACTTCGGGATCATCTGCCATGCGGGTACCCTTCCCTTCAATGCGGCGCGACGAACAGCCGCCCGAGCGCGTGGTATCTCCGGCAGCCTATCGATCATGAATGATACAAAATTAACGGGCTATGAAATAGTCAACGACGGATTTGCCCGGGAAACATGCGGTTCCTCCGGCCGGTCTTAAGCCGACCGCGCAGGAACATTTCCGTCGCAGCCCGGTCCTGCTGCGACTGGATATTCCTGACTCTTTTTGTCATAAGTCAAGGCGAAGTCGGGTTTCACCGCCTAACTGATTCCCGTGTCTGTTTGCGGCAGGCCAAGCATCGCCCGTTCGCCAGCCATAAGATCGGTCAGCCAACCTTCGGGACAACCAAACATTCGGAGAACTACATGACTCGGACATTCACGCGCAGAACGATCATGGCGATGGCCGGGGCGGCAGCGGTATTGCCGGTATCGACCCGCCCGGGCACGGCCGCGCAAATTCCGCACCTGGGTTTTTTCGGACCGCCGGCCGGGCCGTCCGTCACACTCGCCCATGCTGTGGCCAAAGGTCTCTTCGACCCGATCGCCGCCGCCGCCACCTTCACCGCCTGGCGCAACCCGGACGAATTGCGGGCCGGGCTCACCTCGGGGACGATCCTGCTTTCGGTGGTGCCGGTGCAAGCCGCGGCCAACCTGTACAATCGCGGGTTTCCGATCCGTCTGGCCAACGTCATGACCAACGGGTTGCTCTATGTCATCAGCGACAAGGACGATATCGGCAAGGTTGCCGACCTGAAGGGTCGCAAGATCGCGGTCCCCTTCCGCGGCGATACGCCCGAGATCATCTTCGGGCAATTGCTGGCCCATGCCGGTCTGGATGCGTCCGGCGACCTGGAGATCACCTATACCGGTTCGCCCATCGAGGCGATGCAACTGCTGCTGTCCGGTCGTGTCGATGCGGCGCTCAGCGCCGAGCCCGCATCGTCCGGGGCTATCGTGATGGGCAAGACGATGGGCAAGAACATTCACCGCGCCATCGACATCCAGGCGGCGTGGGGGGCGATGACCGGCGCGGCACCGGTGGTGCCGCAGGCCGGGCTGGCGCTGACCGGCGCGTTCGTTGAAAACCACGGCGATGCCGTGCCGCAATTGCTGCAGATCGTCGAGGCCACCACAGCCGATACGCTGGCGGATCCGCAGGCGGCCGCGGCAAACGCGACGGGTGCGTTTGGAATGCCCGCGCCCGTGCTGGCCGCATCGCTGCCCTACAGCAATCTGGTGGCGCGGCCGGCACAGGAAGCGCGCGGCGACATCGAACGGATGCTGAGCGCGATGGCCGGCCCGGACATGGCCCGGATCGGGGGCGAACTGCCCGACGACGGCTTCTATTTCTGAGCCCGCGCCGTGATCCGCCGCCGCCACCTCGTGTCCGCCCTTGCCGACCGGCTGGGCCGCTCGCTGCACTATCTCTGGTCGGGCTGGGCCGGGCTGGCCGCGCTTGCGCTGCTGGCCGCCGCCTGGCAGGCCGGGCACGAAGCCTACGGGCCGTTCATACTGACCGCGCCTCTGGACACGCTTGAAGCCATGTGGGGGCTGGCCCGCGACCCGGAGGCACGGGCGCTGGCGGCGCTGACCCTGCAACGGGCGCTCAGCGGTTTCGCTCTCGTCGCTGTCGCGGGTACGCTCGCCGGAATCGCCGCTGGCTATTCCCCCGCCACGATGCGGCTGGTGCGGCCGCTTGTTACGGTCCTGATGGGTGTGCCGCCAATCGCCTGGATCGTGCTGGCTATGATCTGGTTCGGCGGCTCGGATGCAACGGTGCGCACGGTTATCCTGATCTCGGCGCTGCCGGTTGTCTTTACCGGCGCCGCGCTGGGTGTCGCGACGCGCGACCGGGGGCTTGAACGCATGGCCGAAGCCTTTGGCGCCGGGCCGGTGCGGCGGTTCCTGTCCATCGCGCTGCGTCAGATTTCCACGGCGCTGTTCCCGGCGCTCAGCCTGGCGCTGGGAACAGCGATCAAGGTCGCGGTGATGGCAGAGTTGCTTGCCAACGCGGGGGGCATTGGCGGCGCGCTGGCCGATGCGCGCATCAACCTCGACATCGCGCAGGCGCTCGCCTGGGTGCTGGTCGCGGTGGCGCTGCTTATCGCGGTCGAGTACGGGCTTGTGCAACCTGTGCGCGGCGAGGTCGAAACCTGGCGCAAGGCCGAACGGCCCTGGGGGGTAAAACGATGACGGCCCTGGCGCTGGAAGGCATAGGCCACGCATTTTTCGGCCGCACGGTGCTGGATGGGATAGATCTTGACATCGGGGCGGGCGAGATCGTCGCGCTGGTCGGGCCGTCGGGTTGCGGCAAGTCGACGCTCGCCCATATCGCCGCCGGCCTGGTCGCGCCGCGTGCCGGGCGCATCCGACGCAACTATGCGCGCCACGCGATGATCTTCCAGGATCCGACGCTGATGCCCTGGGCCACGGCCGAAGCCAACATCCTCTACGCCCTGAGGCTGGCGCATGTCCCGAGCCGCGAACGGTCCGTTCGGCTCGACCGGGTGGCGCGCCAGGTGGCGCTCGAACCCGACGATCTGGTCAAGTACCCATCCGAGCTGTCGGGCGGGATGCGCCAGCGCGTCGCCATCGCCCGGGCACTGGCGGTAGAACCCGATTTCGTCTATTTCGACGAACCCTTCACCGCGCTCGACGTGGCGCTGAAGCGGCGCATGCAGGACATCGTGATCGAGACCTGTTCGAACGGCGGGCTCTCGGGCCTGTTCATTACCCACGATCTGATGGAGGCGGCCCGCGTCGCCCACCGCATTGCGGTCCTGGACACGCGCGGCAACGGTATCCTCGGCGCACGGCGGCTGGCGGTACCGATGCCCGAACGCGACGACGGGTGGCTGTTTTCCTGGGCGCAGGAGGCACGCGCTAGCGATCCCGCCTTCCGCCACATCCACGACGTCGATGAAAGGCAGATCGCATGAGTTGCGGACCCGCCACAGATGACCCCGCCTGCCCGCTTCCCGCCGGACCCCTGGGATGGCTCGGGTACGAGGGGTTTCGACTGTTCTTTCCGTTGGGCGCGCTTCATGCCGCGCTGTGGCCGCTGTTGTGGGTTCTGCTTTTGCAACTCGGCCTGCCGCTGGCCGAGGCGGTGCCGCCGTCGCTATGGCACGCATACGAGATGCTGGTCGGCGCGTTCGGCGCCGCGCTGATCGGTTTTCTGACCACCGCCGCCCCGGAATGGACCGATACCGCGCCACTGCGTGGACGGCCGCTCTGGTTTCTTGCCGGGCTCTGGGGCATCGCGCGGCTCGTGGGGCTCGTGGGCTGGGACGGCATCGGCATGATCGCCGGGGCGGCCGACCTGGCCTGGCTGGTGGCGCTGATCGCCTATCTGGCGCGGCTGTCATGGCGGCGGCGCACCGATATCCTGCTGCCGTTCCTGTTCTGGCTCGTCATCCTGCTGGCCTGCGCGGCGGCCAGCCGGTTGGCCTTTGCCACGGGCGATGTGGCCTTGGCCGAAACCGCCACGCATCTGTTCGGCTTCGCCCTTCTGGGGGTGCTTGGGCTGGCGCTGGCACGGATCGCCGTGCCGGTCACGAATGTGGTTCTGGACCCGTCCGAACGCACCTCGCCCTTCCGCCCCCATCCGGGCCGGCTGAACCTGGCCCCCGGACTGGTGCTGCTGGCGATGGCGGGCGAAGCTGCCGGTCTCAGCGATGCGGTTTCCGGCTTTCTGTGGATCGCGGCCGGGGCCGCCTTCATGGACCGGGTTGCCGAGGGGTTCATTGGCGCGCGCATTCTGCGGGCCGAGATCCTCTATCTGGGCGGCAGTTCGGCACTGGCGGGTCTGGGCCTGCTGATGCTGGGCGCGGCGCGCCTCGGTGCACCATGGGGAGAATATGAGGCGCTACATGTGGCGCTGATGGGCGGGCTGGGTCTGGGCGTTCTGGCAGTGTTTTCCGTTGCCGGCCTGTTGCATTGCAACCGCCGCTTGCCGCTGCCATTGCCCGCCCGCATCGCGGGCGCCCTTCTCGTCGCATCGCTGGTGCCACGGATCGGGCTGGACGGATTGACCGGGCTTGCCTTCCTCGAACGCAACCTCGCCTTTGCCGCCGTGCTTTGGGCGGCGGCGTTTCTGGTCTGGCTGTCGGGCTATCTGCCGTATTTCATATCGGCATCGCAGGAAGATGCCGCGCCGGAGACGGCCGCGTCGGGGGCCATTCCGCAACCGGGAGAATAGAAGAAAAGAAAACCGCGGGCGATGCGCCGCGGTTCAGTCCGGCATGAATGCCGAAAAGGCCGGGACCTGGCTGTTGCTTGTCCTGACCGGCGGTCGCCGGCGCGGGCTGGCTATTGCTTGATCCCGGTTTCTTGATTGTGACGCGAGCCTAGCCACGGCGCGCGGGGAATTCAAGAAAAACCTTTCAGAACATATAGTTGATAAAAATGATCGACATTGACGTGCCGCCGTTCAGGCGCCACGTTCAGCGGCGAGGATCGCCGCATAGCCGGTTTTCCAGTCGGGGTGGTTCAACGCGAAACCGGGGAGCGACAGCAGGCGTTCGTTTCGCAGACGGCGGTTCTCGGCGTAAAAGCCCGCGGCACCCGGCGGCAGTCCGGCGTCGTCGAAGGCGATGCTCTCGGGCCGCGGCAATCCCAGCATTCCGGCGACACCGAACATCACCTCCGATGCCGGACAAGGTGCGCCATCCGACAGGTTGGTGATCCTTGTACCCTTGCGATCCCGCATCGCCGCCAGCACCGCCCCGGCGATGTCGTCGCGGTGAATGCGGTTGAAATACTGCCCCGGCTTGAGAATCGCGCGCGCGTCACCCGCACGCAGCCGGGCCAGAATGTTGCGCCCCGGCCCGTAGATGCCGGCGATCCGCAGAATGTCGAAACCGGCTCCCAGCCGGTCGGCCTGCGCCTGCCACTGGGCTTCGGCCATCAGACGGCCCCTGGCGTCACGGCCCAGCGGCGCCGGTGCGCGGGTTTCGTCGATCCAGTCGCCGCCGCAATCGCCGTAGACGGCGGTCGAGGAGAGATAGCCGATCCAGCCCGGGCCTGAGCCGGGCTGCGGATGCGCCAGCGCATCCCGGGCCATGGCCAGGCCGGTGCAGCCCTCGGGCCCCGGGGGGATCGAGATCAGCAGGTCGCTTACCCCGTCCAGTCTGTCCGCCGGCAGCTTTTCACCGGCGTCCAGACGGATGGCCTCGATTCCCGACGCGCACAGCAAGGCGGCACGGTCCGCGTCGCGGGTGGTGCCGCTGACGCGCGCCCCCGCGGCCATCGCGCGTTCGGCCACGGCCGCGGCGGAGTATCCGAGGCCCAGGATGAACAGATGCCGGCCGGTAAGCGCGCCCATCAGGCCGCCTCGCGGGCCAGCAGACGGGACTCCAGCGCCTCGAAAGCGGCAATCTGGTCGGGGATCAGTGCCCGCTTGGCGTCGCGGCCGAGATAGACCTTGAACATGCACGATCCGTCCTTGGCATA
This sequence comes from Jhaorihella sp., assembly GCA_047975215.1. GTDB lineage: Bacteria > Pseudomonadota > Alphaproteobacteria > Rhodobacterales > Rhodobacteraceae > JAGRMG01. The sequence goes on along the minus strand of JBKEDD010000107.1, from coordinate 48,946 downwards.
GAACTGCACCGAATAGGTCGCCATCGAGAACAGCTTGCGGCGCACGAAGGCGACGCGCCCGCAGGCCGCCGCGTTCAGATGCCCGCAGATCGGCTTGTCGTGAAGGTTGTACATGCCGTCCTTGACCTCGCCCTTGCCCAGCGGCGCCTTGGCCTCGAGGATCACCGGCCCGGTGTTGACGATGAAGGTGATCTCGCCCCAGGTCGAAATATCGTCGAGCACTTCGGGCATCACCGCTCCGGGCAGATGCGCGACCTCGCCCTCGGGCAGCGCCTCGAGCACATCGAGCGTGGTGCAACCGGCGGCACGGGCGATGTCTTCCAGTGCCGAAACCGGGTTTTCGGCGATGGCCTTGCGGATGGTGTCTGTGGTCATGTCGGGTCTCCAAGGTTGGGATGCTGGCCAAGCCAGTCGAGAAGCCTGCCGGTCATCGCCACCTGCCAGAAGCGGCCGGCGCGGGTCAGGCGAAGAAATCGGTGATAGGGCCTCATCAGCCCGGCCGCGATCCATTGCTCAAGCAGCGGTGCGGCATGGGCGCTGAACGAAATCGCGTCGGTCCCGGCGAGATCGGCCAGCGCCCGGTCAACCGGGCGCGGGTCGAGCGCGCCCCGCTCCATGCCGTATTTTATGGCGTTCTGCACCGCGACGGTGGATTTCTGCCGCATCATGGCATCGGTCAGACAGGTGCCCGACCCGGCCGCGGCCTGGAACCGCGACAAGTCCGAGGTGATGCGGAAATTGTGGCCGCCCAGAAACCCGCCGGCGCCCGCCCCGAAGGCCAGGCAGTCGGCCCCCGTCTTGACCGCCAGGTTGTAGACATTGCGTTCGCGCAGCGTGCCTTGCCAGTGGGTCGTGGTGATGCGCCGCCAGCCTTCGGCCTCGGCCGCCTCTTCGCCTGCGGTGAAGAACGCGCCCATCTCGGCCACGGTCGAGGGCGTCAGCTTGCCCTTTTCCACCGCGCTCAGCAGCGGCGTTCCCGGGATCAGGTTCAGCGAATAAAGGTCCAGCCCGTCAAGCCCCAGATCGGCGCACAGATGTACGTCGGCGGCAACGTCCGCGGGTGTCTGGCGTGGCAGGCCATACATGAGATCGATCACCACCGCGCCACGGTCGAGCGCCACCAGATCGCGCAGGCTGCGCAGGATCTCGGAGCGCGGCGCGCGCCGGCCCAGCGGGCGGCGGACATGGTCGGCAAAGCTCTGGACGCCAAGCGAGATGCGCGTCGCCCCGGCACCGAAGGCGGCGCACGCCTTTTCGGCCCCGAAGGACTGGATGCGGCCTTCGAGCGTGATTTCGCAATCGGGCACCAGCGGCAGATATTCCCGCAGCGCCCCGATCAGCCGCGCCAGGTCAGGCGCCGAAAGCGCCGTGGGCGTGCCGCCGCCCAGATAGACCGCCTGCAAGGGCGGGCCTTCGGCGGCGGGCGTGTCGGCAAAGGCGCGCAGTTGCGCCGCGATCGCATCGACATAGGCGCCCCCGGCATCGTCCCGCCAGGCGTTCTGGTAAAAGCCGCAGAACAGGCAATGGTTCTCGCAGAAGGGCACATGCACATAGGCGACGCCGCGCCCCGTTCGCGGCCGGTCGAAAAGCTCGGCCCACAGCGGCACGACGCGGTCGCGGGAAACCGGCACCATGTTGACGAAGGGATGCACCGCGCGCTTGCCCGGAAACGCCCCGGCGATCGGATCGTCGCACCGGACGGCGAACAGGCTCTCCAGTGTCACGGGCGCAGCGGCGGCCGCCGGCTGCGGATGCCCGGAGGCGGGTTTCGGGCGGGTCTGTGTCGCGGGCATTCGGTGATCGGTCCCAGCCAGTCGGCCCCGGTGTCGAACCGAGGCGGCGTTGCAGTTGTTACCTGGCGTTTGGCTGGGTCATGCGGCGCGGGATGTGCCCGTGCTGCGGCCCCGTGTTGGCACCCTCGCCCCGCACCGGACATTGATCCAGATCAAATCCGGGATTTTTCTTATTCTTTTTGTCGGGATTGATTCAGGTCAAGTCCGGGTGTATGCCGGGCATGCTACTCGCATCCGCGACAACGACCAAGCCGCCGCGCCATGCGGCATCCGCCAGGCCGATGCAAAAATCGTGACCGGGCGGGGCGACGTTCCCGACAGCGTCCGAGCACATGCCCGACCGCAGCCTTCCCTCGGTGCGCGGCCGGGCCTGTGTCGGCGCTGTCGGCCTTCCCGAACCGGAACCCATGCACAAGCGACCGGCGTTACCGGCCGGCGAAGATGAAACGAGGAACGAAGGTATGAAAAGACACGCGGATTCAACTCTGCGGCCGGTCTGGGTGCCGGCGCTTTGCCTGTCGCTGACGGCGATGCTGAACGCGACCACGGCGATTGCGCAGTCGGCACAGCCCGGCGCGGTGATCGACCTTGCGCCGATCGACGTGCAGGCCGGAGACGGAACCACGGCGGCAGTGCTGCGCGACCGCCTCCGCCAGGCGCCGGGCGCGGCCGATATCGTGGGCGAGGAAGAAATCGAACCGATCCCGACCCCGACCTTCGCCGAGGCGATGTCCGGTGTCCCCGGCGTGGTTGTGCAGCAGTTCTTCGGCGCCAACGACCAGCCGCGATTCCAGATTCGCGGTTCTGGTATGCAGCAGAACCCGACCGAACGGGGGCTGATGATCCTGTGGAACGGGATGCAGATCAATCAGGCCGATGGCTCCTACATCGCCGGTCTTGCCGCGCCGGGCATGTCCGAGGCGATCGAGGTCTGGCGCGGCCCCGCCGCCAACCGGCTGGGCGCATCGGTACTGGGCGGCGCGGTCAACTTCATCTCGCCGACGGCGTCTTCGGCACCGGGAACGCGGCTTTCGGCGGGTTTCGGCAGCTACGGCCGGTTCTCGGCTTCGGGCAGGACGGCGATACAGGGCGACCGCGCCAGCGGGCTGGTGCAGTTCGAACATGACCAGTCCGACGGCTTTCGCTACATGAACAACGATTCGCGCCGCACGGTGCTGTCGGGCAATGTCGAGATCCCGCATGAAAACGGCGCCACGCAACTGTTCCTGCGCTATACCGACCTGTCCTTCGGCGTGGCCGGGCCGCTGACATGGGCGGCGCTCAGCGCCGATCCGCGCCAGGTGCATTCCGGGCCTGTGATCGTCGGCGGCGTGCCCTCCAATCCCGGCCCGAACGTACCGCGCGACCTGCCCCGACGCGAATCCAGCCAACTTCTGGCCGGGGTGCGCAGCACCTTCGAAACGGGCGATCATCTTTTCGATCTGGGCATCAGCGCGGCCATGACCGACGACAGTTTCCGCTTTCCCATCTCGTCGGGCGAACGTGTGACCGACAGCCTGGATGGCAACCTGTCGCTGCGCTATGCCTATCTGCCCGATCACGTCGCCGGCCTGCCGCTGATCGAGGCCAACCTTCTGGTCGCGTCGGGCAAATCCGACCGGACGTACTATCACAACACCGCCGGAACCCGGGGGGCGCAATTCGGGCTGAACGAGCTTTCGGCAACCACGGTTTCGCTGAATGTCGGCGCCAACATCCCGCTGGGCGGCACCGCATTCCTGTCGCCGTCGCTGTCCTACACCCACGCCACGCGCGACAATGACGACCTGTGGACAAACGCGACCCGGCCGACGGTGGGCTACAATCCGGGGATGCCGGGAATGCGGCTGCCCGACGGTACGGTGCCGACCGTGTCCAACAGCTATGCGCGCAGCTACAGCGGCTGGAGCCCGCGCCTGGCGCTCACCTGGAACCCGGCCGCCGACCAGACCGCCTGGGTATCGCTGTCGCACAGTTTCGAACCGCCGACACATGGCGACCTGCTGGGAACCGCGGGCGGCACGCCGAACTCGGGTCCGGGCCGGCCGGTGCCGCCGGTACCAACCTCTGCGGCGGCCGCGTTCTCGACCCCGGCACTGGAGGCACAGACCGCCAACACGATCGAAATAGGCTGGCGCGGCCGGCACGACAGCGTCGCCTGGGACGTGACCGCCTATTATTCCGAGGTCAGGAACGAAATCCTGTCGCTGCGCGACGTGACCGGTTCGCCGGTATCGTCGATGAATGCCGACAAGACCCGTCATGCCGGGGTCGAGGCAGGGCTGTCCTTCGACCTGGCATCGAACCTGTTCGGCCGCGTCGCCTGGACCTGGCAGGATTTCCGCTTTGTCAACGACCCGGTGCGCGGCAACAACAAGCTGGGCGGCACGCCTTCGAACGTGCTGACCGCTGCGCTGGGCTGGCGGGCGACCGACCGTCTGTCGCTGTCCACGACGCTGAAATGGGTGCCGGAAAAGACCCCGGTCGACAACATGAACACGCTTTATGCCGATCCCTATTTCATCGCCGACCTGCGCGCCGATTATCGGGTCTCCGAAGCGGTTGCGATCGTTGCCGAGGTGGCCAACCTGTTCGACGAGAACTATGCCGGCTCGACCCTGGTGGTCGATCAGGCGCGCCCGGATCAGGCGGCCTTCATCCCCGGGACCGGACGAACCTTCTATGTCGGTACGCGGCTGAACTTCTGAGGCAGGCAAGACCGCCGGGCCGGTCCCGGGCAGCGCCGGCCCCTTCGGGGGCCGGCATTGTTGCTGGCCGGGGTCAGGCCGTACCCGCCACCTGCGGCAGGATGTAGGCGCCGTGTTCGGGCGCCCGGTTCACCGCCAGCCGGCAGCCATAGGCACGGCTCAGCAGGTCGCTGTTCAGCACCGCTTCGGGGCGATCCTGCGCCAGCACCCTGCCCGACTGCATCAATGCGATGCTGTCGGCGCACATCGCCGTCAGGTTCAGATCGTGCATGACCATCACGACGCCGCCCCCGGCGCGGGCGAAATCGCGCAGGGTCTCCATCACATGCAACTGATGACCGATGTCGAGGCTCGATACCGGTTCGTCGAGGAACAGCCAGCGCGGGTCGCCATCTTCGGAAACCGGCTGCCAGACCTGGCACAGCACGCGTGCCAGATGCACGCGTTGTTGTTCCCCGCCCGAAAGTTCCTGAAAGAGCCGCCCTTCGAACCCGGCCAGCCCGACACGCGCCAGCGCCTGCCGAACGATACGGTCGCGGCCGGACTGGCCTCCCTGCCCCGCCAGACGCATCACCTCGATCACGGTGAAAGGAAATGCCAACGGGGTGGCCTGCGGCAACACTGCGCGTATGCGCGCCAGATCGGCGGGATGCGCGCTTGCGATGTCCCGCCCGTTCAACGTGATGCGCCCGCCATTGGGCAGATCGCCGGTTATCGCCTTCAGAAGCGTCGACTTGCCGGCCCCGGAAGGGCCGACGATGGCGGTGACACGTCCGGGCGAGGCGTTGAAATCGACCCCGTCCAGGACCGTGCCCCGCCGGTGCCGGACCGATATGCCGCGCGCCACCAGCATCGGATTACAGGTCCACGATGCCGCGCTGGCGCAGCAGGATGAACAGGAAGAACGGACCGCCAATCACCGCGGTAACGATGCCGATCGGCAGTTCCGCCGGCGCGATGACGGTGCGGCTGACCAGATCGGCCAGCAACAGCAGCGTCGCCCCCAGGAGCGCCGCATTGGGCAGAAGGAACCGGTGGTCAGGCCCTATGGCGAGCCGAAGCAGGTGCGGCACGACGATGCCGACAAAGCCGATGCCGCCGCTGACCGCGACCGCGGTGCCGGTGGCGGCGGCCACCGTCAGGATCGCGGCGCGTTTCAGCCGTTGCACCGGGATACCGATATGGCCGGCCGCGGCTTCGCCCAGTGCAAGACCGTTCAGCCCCCGCGCCAGCAGCGGCGCGGCGGCGAGCGGCACCAGCATCAGGGGCGCGGCGACCGAGAGCTTGGACCAGGTCGCCCCGGCCAGCGAGCCCATGTTCCAGAACGTGAAATCGCGCAGCTGCGCATCGTCGGCGACATAGACCAGCAACCCGGTCAACGCCATCGCCAGCGCGGTCAGGGCGATCCCCGCCAGCAGCATGGTGGCGACCGAGGTGCGGCCCTGCCGTGTCGCGATGCGGTATAGCGTCATCGTCGCCACCCAGGCGCCGGTGAAGGCGGCAACCGGCACCAGCCAAGGCCCCAACCCCGCGGCAAAGGGCAGGCTGGCACCCAGAACGATCGCCACCACCGCACCCAGGCTTGCCCCGGCGCTGACACCGACGATGCCCGGATCGGCCAGCGGGTTGCGGAACAGCCCCTGCAGCAAGGCACCCGACACCGCCAGCGCGGCGCCGACCAGAACGCCCATCAGCACCCGCGGCAGGCGAATGTCCCACAGTACGACACGGTCGCGCAGCGCCAGTTCGCGCCCCATCGCCAGATCGGCCAGCCCCTGCCACAACGACGTGCCGGAGGCGCCCATGGCCAGTCCGGCCAGCGCGCTCAGCAACAGCAGCAAAGCCAGCGCGGCCATGACCCGGCGCCCCGCGCGGCTTCGGTCGCCTTCGATCGGGCCCGTGACGGGCATGGCAAGTGCCGGCATCGGTTCAGCCTTTCGGTCTGTCAAGACCGGCGGCAAGATCGGCGACCGCCTGACCGGTGCGCACCGAAAAGCCCAGAAGGTACATACCCTCCATGCGCAGGATGGCGCGCGACTGTCCGGCCGGCGTCGCGGCAAGGGCCGGATGGGCCAGCAGATCGTCATCGCTCAGGGCCATGTCGCCGCGGTTGCGCATGACAAGGATGACATCCGGGGCCGCCGCGAGAACCGCCTCGTCCGTCATCAGCTTGTAGCCATCGAAGCCCTCGGCCGCATTGACCGCCCCGGCAAGCGCGATGATGCCTTCGGCGGCGGTATCCGCGCCCCCGGCAAGCACCCTTCCTCCCTGCATCGTCATGATGAACAGAACCCGCTTTCCGGCGGTCCCGCGTCGCGCCGCGGCGTCGATTTCCGCGCCCACGCGGGCGGCCAGTTCGGCGCCCTTTCCCGGCACGCCAAGCGCGTCGGCGACCGCTTCGATCTTGGCCACAACCGCGTCGCGCGTGAAACCCATGGGAATTGTCACCACGGGTATCGCGGACGACCGCAGCAGTTCCAGCGCCTCAGGCGGTCCGGCCCCGTCTTCGGTCAGGATCAGATCCGGCGCCACCGACAAAAGCCCCTCCGGCGACAGCCGCCGGACATATCCGACATCGGGCAGATCCAGCGCCTGCGGCGGATGGTTCGATGTCGTGTCGCGCGCCACCAGCCTGTGTTCCTGGCCCAGCGCATAGACGATCTCGGTTACCGACCCGCCCACGGAAACGACCCTCTCCGCCGGTCCGGCGTGCAACTGGCGGGCCACCGCAACCAGAACAAGAACCGCCCCCAACGCCATGTGAATCCAGCAAAAAGACGTGATCTTCTTCATGCCGCGGCGCCCTGTTCCAGGCCGTCCAGCCCGGCCACCATCTCGTTCCAGCGGGCGGCCGCGGCGGGGTCGGCCAGCACACCGAAGAATTGCGCGATCAGCAGGCCGTCGGCACCGAACGCCTCAAGCGAAATCGCGTCGCCTCGCCGGGTCGACTTGGTCACCTGCCAGACCTCGGCGATGTGATCGTCGCGAAGATGCAGGTTGAAGCCGGGGTCGAGAACGTTCAGCCAGGGGCCGACCTGTTTCACGGTCTCTATCGGCCCGGTGTGGATTTCGATGCACCCCATGTTGCCCACGAAAGCCATGATCGGCAGGGCGGTTCCGGCGGCGCCTTGAAGCAGCGTTCGCACCGTATCGGTGCGCAACTGCCGAACATGCGGCGCGCCGGCGATGCGGTAGGCGCCCAGCCGGTTCATCTTCAGCTTGCGGACCATCTGGAGGAACTGATGAGTATCGTTCAGCGCGCCCCATTCCCGGCGCAGAAGTTCCGCCTTGTCCGGATCGGACCGCGCGGGTTCTACCGGCTTGCGCGGGTCCAGATCCAGACGGTCGCTGCGGTTTCCGGTGGCCAGGGTTTCGACCAGCCCCTCCCACTCCTCGACGATAGAGGCGTCGCGCAAGACGATCTTGTGCACTGCATCCCCGGCCGCGTCGAAGACTTGCACGGACCTGCGGAGGCTGCCGTCGTCCTGTTTCGCCTCGACCGCGAAACCGTGTTTCCAGTAGCGCGGGAAAAGCCGCAGGTCGATTTCGCGGTTGACCACCAGAGCGGCGTGGGCACCGCCGCGGTAGTCGTCATAACTGCCGACCTTCTCGATCACGCAGCTTTCGTTGCGGGTCAACGCCATGACCTCGCCCAGCCGGCCGACCGCCGGTATCAACCGGTCGGGATCGGCGGCGATCGGGGTAACGCCATTGCCGACATCGGCGGCCAGCAACTGCGCCTCGGGTATGCCGAGCGCGTCGCAGAAATCGCGCGGGCGCGACTTCGGATCGGCCTGGCGCGCGGCGCGAATATCGGCGGGATTCGGGATAACGGGCTTGTCCATCGGCGGTCTCCATCAAGGTCGAGAATCGCGTCTGGCTGAGGAAGCAATGCCGCTTCCGTGGCTTGTCGTCGTATTGGGCCTACCTATTACCTAGTGAATTTGTCGGAATCAAGCCGGCTTGTGAAGACGCAACAAATCGGTCCGTCTTTCCCGGCGGCGGGCGCCACGGGCCGCGCCGGTCGCCGTGGCCGACCGCTCCGGCGGATATCGCCCGGCGTTGACGCAAGATTATTGACCTAGTAAATTACTAGGATACTCGCTAGTAAGGCTCCGATGCGGCACGTCGCCCGGATTCGAAGGGCCGTTTCGCGCGAACACATACCCAGCCGACAGCCAGGTACCCGCTCAGACCGCCGCCCGTTGCAAGGGCGGTGCAAAAAATCGCGGGCCGGATCGTTAATTACGGCCCCGCCCCGGGACAGAGAACGGACATGACAACAGAAACAAGCACAATGCGATGCGCGTCTGTCGCGCTGGCTGCAATCGCCCTGGCCCCGCTGCCGCTGGCGGCCCAGGAAGGAAACACGCTGGAAACCGGCCTGGTGCCGCTGAAGGAAATCACCGTATCGGGAACCGGCATTCCGACCGAGGTCATGTACAGCCCGGCCTCGGTAACGGTGGTCGGCGAGAACCAGATTCGCGAAGTGCCGCCGAGTTCCGTCGCGCAGGTGCTTTCGGAAATACCCGGAATACGCGTCACCGAGCAGGGAATCGAACGGCTGCGCATTCGCGGCGAAAGCTCGCAGCGCGTGGCGATCATGATCGACGGCCAGGCGATCTCCGACCATACCAACTACGGCACGCCGGTTCTGATCGCACCAACCGAGATCGCGCGCATCGAGGTGGTGCGCGGCCCGTCCTCGGTGGTGTCGGGCAACCGGGCCATCGGCGGGGTGGTCAACATCATCACCAAGCGCGGCGCCGACGGGCCGGCCGAAGTATCGGTCACCGGCGGCTATGTCGGACCCAACGAAGGTTATCGCGCCGCCGCCAGTATTGCCGGCACGGTCGGCAGCTTCGATTACCGCCTGTCGCTGTCACAATCGGAACTGGGCGACCGCGAAACCCCGAACGGCCCGCTGGTGCCTTCGGACAGCAGCGACCGCGATATCCATGCCTTTCTGGGCTACCGGACCGGGAACCATTATTTCGGGCTGCGGATGCAGGACTATGACCTATCGGCCAATGTCTATACCGGCGTTCCGAATTTCCTGATCAGCCTGCCCAAGCGCGACCTGCGCAAGTACAGCGCGTTCTACGAAGGCAGCAACCTGACGCCATGGATGTCCTCGCTCAAGCTGTCGGCGTTTTCGGAAACCGTCGAGCGCGAGTTTCGCAACGATGTCAGCGTTCCGGCCGGGCCGATGACGATGCGGATCATATCCGATTCCGATGATGAACAGACAACATCCGGGTTCCGCGCGGTTGCAAACATGGAATTTGCGCCGGGTCACCGCACCGTGGCCGGTTTCGAATACGAGGACGACCGGCTGTTGTCGAACAAGATATCGACCACGACAATGGTGCCGCCGGTGGCGCCGCCGACGGTGTCGACCGCGTTTTCCGATGCCACCATCCGCACCGGCAGCCTGTTCGCGCAGCACGAGGCCACGTTCGGCGCGCTGACAGGGACCGTCGGCCTGCGCTACTACAACGTCAAGGGCAGCCTGGACCGCTATGTCGTCAACGGCGTCGTTCAGCCGGGCCGGAGCAACAACGATGACCGGCTGCTGGGCTCGTTCGGTCTGGTCTACGCGCTGAGCGATCAGGCGGTGCTGCGCGCCAGCGTGTCGCAGGGCTATACCTATCCGTCGCTCAGCCAGTTGTTCCTGACCTCCTCGGGGGGCGGCGGAACAGTGATCGGCAACCCCAACCTGCGGCCTGAAACCGCCACCAACTACGAGGTCGGGGCACGCATCGACCGCGGCAACCTGAGCCTGGACTTCGCCATGTTCTACACCCAGGCGAAAGACTACATCGCGGCCGTCGCCACCGGCGCACCGCGCACGTCGATGTACCAGAACGTCAACAACGTCGACAGCTGGGGGTTCGAAGTGGCGGCCGAGTTCGATCCGGGATGGCAAAGCGGCATCCGCCCCTATCTGAGTGTCGCCAACGTTACGCGCGAATTCGACTACGGCAACGGCTTTGTCACGAAAGACAGTGGTACGCCGGAATGGACCGGCACGGTCGGTCTGCGCGGCGACTGGTCGGCCCGAGGCTTGAGCGGCACCTGGGATCTGTTTGCTCAGGGCGAAAGCCAGGCGGTGCAGCGCGACGCGACAGGCGCGGTGGTCGATCAGACCGGCGGTTGGGGCACGCTCAACCTGCGCGGCAGCGTCGATCTGACGCAGCACGCCGTGCTGACCTTCGAGGCCGGCAACCTGTTTGACAAGGCCTATCGCCCCATCGACCAGATCGACGGCCCCGGCCGCTATCTGAGCGTTTTCCTGTCCGCCACGTTCTGAGGAACTCCGATGCTGAAAATTGCCCTTCTGACCCTGACCCTCACCGCCGACGGCGCCCTGCGCCTGACGCTCAGCGATATGGAGAGCGCCTCCGATTGCGAAGCCTCTCGCGAAAACATAACCGCCATGCTGACCGAATCGGGCATAAACGTGGTCGCGGCCATGTGCGGCGAAACCGACCTGCGCCTGACAGCGTTCGAGCATGGCGCCGGGCCGGAGGCCGAGGTTCACCTCTACCGCGTTGAGACCGACGGGGCCGGCTTTTCCGTGTCGCCGCTGGGTGAAGGCGACCTATGCGTTGCCGGCGAAAGCGGCGGCCAACAGGTCTATTGCACACGGTCCTCGCAAGCGGTGATCCCCGGCGGTTGAGATCGCCCCGCCGCGCCCCCGCCCCGGTCATGCACTGGCGGGGACGCGGCAATTCTGCCCCGACATCAATGTTGACAATTTTTATCTGGTTTTTTATCGCTGAACCGACGCCAAACGAGTCAGCCATCTGACACAGCCAGCTCGGACCAGCGAAACCGATCGCAAGACGCCGAGGGCAAGATGACCGACCCCACCTCCCAAGAACGGACTTCGTTGCCGTTGCGAAACGCCGCTTCGAACGCGCCACGCGACCGGGTGTCGACCCTCGCGGCGTACGGACCGGCGCGGAAACCGGCAAGCTGGGTCGGGGCTCTGGCAGCCTGCGGCCTGCTGGCCGGCGGCGCTCTGGCGCAGATGGCCGAACCGCCGTCCCTGCCGGTTCCTTCCGCCGAAGCACCGTTTGCCGACACGTCGCCCCTGCCGGACGCTCCCGAGATTTCCGACGCCCCGCAAGCCTCGGCATCAGCACCGGCGACCGAAGATGGCGTGCAGCCCGGCGATAGGACGCCGCAACCCGTCCCGGGCACCGAGGCGGCAGCCGACCAAACCGCGCCGGGGACGGACTCGAACAACCCCGCCACGATGAACGCCGACGACCCGGGGCCGACGGTATCGCCAAGCGAACCCTATTTCGGCGCGGTACGCCCCTATCTGCCCGAAAGCTTGCGGGACAGGGCCGATGTCCTGCAATCGGCAACCGACAATTCGGCACGCTTCCTGCGCGACGGCGGCCCGGCGATCTGGGCGATTGCAGCCTTGTCGGTGATCACATTGGCCATCATCCTTTGGAAGATCTGGCGGCTTGCGTGGGTCGGCGCCTGGTCGAAGGGCCATGCCCGCCGCGCCGTCGATACCTACGAGACCGGTGATGCCGCCGCTGCCGCCGCAATCGTCGCCCGTCGCCGCGGTGTGCGCTCAAGGGTGGTACGTGCCGCCATCGCGGCGCGGGCGGGCAAGCCCGACACGCTGGCCCGCGAGGAAACCGTGCGCGTCGCTCGGCACGAACTGGCCGAAGCGGCCATCGGGCTGCGCGCGCTCGAACTGATTGCCACCATCGCACCGCTGCTGGGCCTGCTTGGCACCGTTCTGGGCATGATCGCGGCCTTCCAGGCGCTCCAGCAAAGCGGCAGCCGCGCCGACCCCGCCCTGTTGGCCGGCGGTATCTGGGAGGCGCTTCTGACCACCGCAGCAGGCATGGCGGTGGCGATCCCGGCTTCGGCCGCGCTCAGCTGGTTCGAATCGGTGATCGACCGGATGCGCCGCGATGTCGAGGATGCGGTCACGCGTATCTTTGTCAGCACCGGGATGGAACCGGCAAACCGGGAAACGGGCGATGAGACAGAGACCGAAGGCGCGCCGCTGCCCCTTATGGCGGCCGCGGCGGAGTGAGCCATGATCGCGCTGTCAACGCCGCGCAAGTCCCGCCGGCCCAGCCTGACACCGATGATCGACGTGGTGTTCCTGCTGCTTGTGTTCTTCATGCTGGCGTCACGTTTCGGTATCGACCAGGTTCTGCCCCTGCCGTTGGCCGGGGCGGGCGGCGCCTATGACGGCCCTCCCCGGCTGATCGACATCGCGCCCGACGGCGTGCGGCTGAACGGCATGGCCATCGACAAGGCGGCCTTGCCCGGGGCGCTGGCCGCACTGACGCGGTCGCCATCCGATACGGTGATCCTGCGCGGCCGCGACGGCGCCAGCCTTCAGCGCGTCATCGAAGTCAGCGACACTCTGCGCGGCGCGGGATACCTGGCGCAGGTACTGGTGGAATAGCCGATGGAAATTCACGATTCCCCACGGCGCCCGGCGCAGGAAAGCATCGTCCCGATGATCAACGTGGTTTTTCTGCTGCTGGTGTTCTTTCTGCTTACCGCGCAGATCGCACCCACCGATCCGGTCGAGGTGACGGCACCGCATTCGGACTCGGGCGCCCAATCAGACGCCCTCGGCAAGCTGTTCCTTGACTCCGGCGGGTTGCTCTATTTCGAGGACGTCACAGGCGCGGATGCCTTGCAGGCCCTGCTAGTGCACAGATCCGGCACGGAACCGCTGCTGCTGGTCGCCGACCGCGATGTCGAGGCGGCAAGGCTCGCCGCGCTTCTGCGCGAACTTGCCGCGGCCGGTCTGCCCGGTGTCGAACTGGTGGTCAGCCCGAGATGAGGCGGAGCGCGGAAATCCTGGGCTTCGCGCTGCTCGCCGTCGCCGTCCATGTGCTTCTCATGGCGGACTGGGCCAGCGACGGCGCCGAGGCCGGCGGTGTCGGCGGCGATGCGATGGTCACGTTGGCGGGCGCCACGCCGCAGATCGAAACCATGGTGGCTGACTGGACCCGACCGCCCGAAACCCAGGCCGCCGATCCCATCCCGCAGCCGCAGGCGGCGCCCGAGACGGAGGCGTCTTTCGGGGCGGGTCTGAAACTGGACGACGCGCCCCAGGCACGGATCCGCATCGCCGCATTGCCATCGCCTGAACCGGACGTGCCGCAAGAGCCCCGCGCCGAAACGGCCCCGCGCCCCGAAGCGCAACCGAAACAGATCGAGCCGGTGACGCAGATGCAGCCCCCGGCGACACGGCCCGACCTCTTGCCGAGAAGCACCGTGCGCCGCGACGAGGCCCCGAACCGGCGACTGAAGGCCCCTGCCCTGGCCTCGCCCGATACCGCCGCACCGCCCCGGGCCGAGCTGGACACGCCGCCACCGCCGGTGCCGCCCAAACCGAGGCCCGCGCCGGAACCTGCCCCGAAGACGAAGGCGAAACCGGCCGAACGGTCGCAACCCGCCCGCGCCGGTGCGGCGCCGCAGAAATCGGCCGGGGCCGGCGGCACCGCCCAGGCAGGCAACAGCGGAAAATCCGCGGTGCGCACATTGTCCAAGGGACAGAAAGCCAAACTGGTATCGGTCTGGGGTGCGAAGATCCGCAGCCAGGTCGAGCGCCGCAAGCGTTATCCCTCGGGCACGCGCGCCAGGGGCCAGGTGGTGCTGAAAATATCGGTCGATCGCAACGGCCGCCTGGCCGGGGTCGGGATCCGAAACTCATCGGGGGACGCGCGGCTGGACGCGGCGGCGGTGGCCGCGGTCCGCAACGCCGGGCGCTTTCCTTCGGCACCGAAAGAACTCGCGGGGTCGGTCTTTTCGTTTTCGCTGCCGGTAAGGTTCGGCCGCTGAGCGGTCGCAAAGCCGGTACGGCTATCACGGCGCCGTTTCAGCAAAGGGTTTGCCAAGGCAGCGCCCCGCGAAACCCGGCGTTCGCCTCAGGCTTCACCAGGATGCGGGGCGCGGGCGGCAGCCCTGGCGATGGCCGTCAGTCGCCCCGGGCCGTCATGTCCTGCCGCATCTTCTCGAACAGCCTGCCGAACACCTCGCGGCCCAGTTCGCTAACCCCGGTATAATCGATCCGGTCGATATTTGGCTCGGGCGTCCCGACCACGATCAGCGCATACATTCCGTGCCGGCCATGAACCTTGCAGCGGAAACCGTAAATGCCGGGCCGCTCGAAGGTCACTGTCGCGCGCGGCTGATGCTCGATATTGACCGCTTCCGCACCTTCGGGCCACATGCCCTCGATCGCCGTCACGGTGTGGTTGCCGGTCGAGTTCAGGAATTCGATCGTGTCGCCGGGTTCGATCCACAGGTAGTCGGGCACGAAACGGTAGACCTCTTCGGGGGTCAGTGCGGTGAGGTCGATCACCTGGTCGATCTCGAAGGTCTCGGCCCGGGCCGCGCCGGCGGCGGGCAGCAGGCCGGCGAGGCTCAGCGCCAGCGCCGCCGCGATGGGTTTCAGGGTCATTGGCGTTCTCCGCTTCTGCGTCGCGATCATTGTTGCGCGACCTGTTCAAGAATGGCCCGGGCCTGCGCGATCTGCACGGCTTCGGGGTCGGTCAGATCCGGGTACTGCGCGCGCACGGCATCGGTGACGGCTTGCGGGTAGGTCCGGAACATCAGCCGCACGTCGGCGGTCAGAGGAAAGGCGATCCCGGCCGGCAGTTCGAACACCTCGTCGCGATGGCCGCCAGCGGGGATCTTGGTGTCCTCGAGCATCTTCTCGTAGCGCCAGAAGGCCAGGCCAACCGGCTTGCCGCGCTTGTCGCCGAACACCTTGCGAAAGAACCGCGCCTGCGGATCGACGGTGCCGGACGCGTCGATCTTGCCGCTTTCCAGCACGATCCGGCCTTCGGCATCGCGAACGGTCACATCGAGCCAGACCTGGCGGAAATCAGCAACCCCGGTGGGCAAGGCGTGTCCGGCACCGACATTGCGGACCCGGACGTTTAGCCCGCCATCGGGTGCAAGCGCGATGTCAAGCTCGGCCGCGGTGCGCAACAGTTCGATGCTCATCCGTTTCAGGCCCGCGTTGCGCAACCCGACCAGATGGTAGTTAGCGCCGGTGAACTGGTGGGTGACGACATTGGCCTTGATGCGGCCGCCATCGGTCGAGATGCCGGGCACGTCCTGCCCGATGCGTCCGATATCGCCATGCATGTGGCAGTCGATGCAGGTCCGGTGGCGGGCGGGATCGCCCGGAGCGTTGAAGGGCGAGGCTTCCCATTCACCATAGGTATCGACGATCACCGCGCCGCTGCCGGGGGCGAATTCGTTGTGGCAGGTGCTGCACAGGCGCGAATCGGAGTAGAATTCCTGGCTGTAGGATTCGGCGTGAACCCCGGGCTTGGCGTTGATCGAATGGCCGCCCAGCCAGTTGAGGATCTCCGCCTTGGCATCCTCGAACACATAGGTTTCGCGATCCTTGATGTTGACGGTGAAACTGGCGTTCGCGCCGGCGGTGCGGCTGCGGGCGCTTTCCAGGCGCGTTATGCGGTGGCAGAACAGGCAGCCGGTGCCTTCGTCAAGGTCGGGCTCACCACGCTCCATCGCGGCAAACAGCGAAGTGCCACCCTGTTCGAACATGTGGCCGGCATCCGAGGTCGCACGCAGCCCCGACAACAGCCCCTGCGGATGGTGGCAGCCCATGCACCAGGCGCGGAACGCCTCGCCCTCGGCTTCGGCGGCGACATCCTCGACGACCTTGTAATACGGGTTCGAGTCGCCCATCAGCCGGTGCAGGCTGTCCGCCCATTGCTCGAACATGTCGGAATGACATTCCGCGCAGACGGCCGAATTCGTCCATTCGCTTTCGTGCACGGTGCCGCGGTCGTCGTCGAGCCGAAGCCAGTTGGAGACCAGCGGAAGGTTGCCCCTGGCGGTGACGTATTCGTGCAGTTCCGCCATCATTGCGGCCACCTCGGCGGGGGGATCGGCGGGGTCGACAAGCTCGGCCGTACCTTCGCCGTCATGACCCATGCCGCCCTGGGTGTCCTGTACGATGCGGACATAGTCGCCGACGAAGTCGCCGGCGATCATCGCCGACAGGTTGCCATGCCCGACACGGGCATAGCGGTACTTGTCGATCCGCGTATCCTCGTAGAGATAACCGTTGGTGAAGTTGAACCCGTCGACATGGCAAGACTGGCAACTCATCCAGTAGTCGCCGGTCATCGGATGGTCCGGGTCGCGGTCGATATTGCCCGAATGAAACAGCCGCGTGCCGGCGCGCAGTGAGGGCGCGACCGGGTCGGCCTCGACCAGCCGGGCAAAGACCGGATCGGCCACGCGCACGGAGGCGCCATCCCCCACCAGCCGGGTCATGTCGAGGCTCATCGCGTTCTGGACGAACAGTTCGCCGCCGTCGGCGACCAGCCCGCGCGGGTTGGCGCCCGGAAGGTGGCGCAGGATCTGGCTGGCCACGGCATCGGTTCGCGCAACGCCGTCGGCCGGTTCCGCCGCCGCGATCGGGTCGCGCACGGCAAGGTCGAACACCAGCAGATCCTCGCTGCCGGCAAGGGTGACAAACACGCGCCCGCCATCCGGCGAAAAGGCCGCGTCATGCGGGTTCGACACGATGATGGTCTTGGCCGAGCCGTCAAAGCGTTTCTGCACCGGATCCTTCAGGTCGATCTGACGGAACAGGTGTTTGCGCCGGGCAGGCAGTTCGCGTTCGGCCCCCGGCGTCAGCGACAGCACCGACAGGGACGGAAAGATCGTCGACTGGAACTGGAACAGATGGTCGAAATTCCACAGAACATGCGGTAGCCAGGCTTCGGTCTCGTCGGGGCTGACGGCGATATCGTCCAGCAGCCGCGGCACGCCCTGCGAGACGAACTCGTCCGCCTCCTGCGTCTCGTGCAGGGCGATGGTTTTCAGGTGTCGCGGCGGCAGGGCGCGGGTATCGAACACCGACACCTTGCCGATCATTGCATGGCTCACCAGCAGCCGCCCGTCGGACAAAAGCGCCAGCCCGCGAGGGGTTTCATCGGTCTCGACGCGGAAAAGCACGCCGCGTTCGGGGTGAACGGCCAGCACCTGATGATCCTCGAACAACGTCACCCAGAACAGGCCGTTGGCCGCGTCGTGGACGATCCCGAACGGGCGGCGGCCCACGTCGATCGCGGCGGTAATTTCGCCTTCGCGCCAGTCGACGAACACCACCCGCCCGCCGCTGTAGTCGGTCGCGGCAACGGTTGCCCCCTCGCCCAGTGCCAGGCGCCGCAGATCGCCGCCGGTCCGCACCTCTCCGAGCCGCGCGCCGGTTTCGCGGTCGATCCACGACAGGCTTCCGGCATCGAAATTGGCGCTGAACAGCGTGCTCCCACGCTCGTCCGCGACCAGCGAACCGCTTGCGGTCGCCGCCAGCGCCGCTCCGGCCAGCGCGCTCAGCGCCAGGGCCAGGGCGAACAGCCATTTCAGACGTCTGAGCATCGACCATCGCAATGCGTGACGCACCACCAGCACCGCCAGCGGAACAGCCGGCAGCAGATGAGCCCAGTAGGCGATACGCCCGCCCGCGTCGCCGCGGTTGCCAAACAGCGTGAGATACAGCCCGCTTATCACCAGCAGGATCAGGCCGTATTCTATGGCGCGGCCGGTCTGTCGCAGCAAGGGCTTGTCCGACCGTTTCAGGATGCCGCGATGCACCAGCCAGAACGGTACCACAAGGACCGGGAACACCAGCAGCGACAACAGCAGATGAAAGGTCAGCGTGGTCCGCTGAAACTGCCAGGCAAGGCCGAACCCTTCCCATAGCGCCAGGCCGCTGATCGCCAGCAGGTAGATCGTCAGTTCAGCCGCTTTCGACCGGTACGCGGCCCATTTCCAAAGGGCAGCCCCAATGCCCTGCCGCGGGGCGCGAAACGTGTCGGTAACTTCCTGCGTCATGTGACGAACTTATGGCCTTGGGTCTCTGACGGCGCGGCGCCCTGAGTGCCGAAACCCGCTCGCGGGTGCCGTTTCCGCCCCGACGCCTAGCATGGCGATCGGCGACAGGGTTTGATTCCGATCAAATCACTCGGAAATGAGACCGTCAAGACGCGACCGGCCATGCTCATCCGATCCTCACCAGGTGGTTGTCCCAGGCGATCCTGTCCAGCGCAAGCCGATGCAGCCCGTCCCGTCCGGCCCAGGCCACGGCGCCACCGCCCGAGGTCACGGCGAACCCGCCCGCCGCGGCGGCGATACCGCAGACATCGGTCATCGGCAGCGTGGCCCGATGCGCGCCGCTGGTGGCGTCAAAGACCTGCAAGGCCCCGCCGCGCGGTGCCGTAAAGGCAACCAGGGCGCCGTCGTCGCTGAAGGCGGTGCTGCCGGCATAGCCCTGCATCCGGCGTTCCTCGCCTTCGCCAGCGGAAAGATAGCGGAACTGGCCCCCCCGCTCGTGCAGGGCCAGAAGCGGCGGCGTGTCGGCCGCTTCGCCCTGCCACTGGAACGCCGCGGCGATACGGCCGTCGGCGCTGGCGGCAAGGTGGCGGATCGAATTGCGGCGCCACGCGTCCGGATGTTCGACGATCTCCAGCGTCTCGCCCTCGGGGTCGAGATAGGCCAGGTTGGGCCGCATGAACGGCAGGTTCAGCTTGGCGCGCCCGGCGTCGGGGTGGGTCTCGATGCCGCCATTGGCGACGGCGAGCACGTCGCTTGCCGGAAGGCGCAGGATTTCGTGCGGTCCGACACCGCCCGATGCGAACTCGCCGACCCGGCCATAGCCGCCCTCCGCGTCCCAGACGCCGATGACGCCGCGCGCCGCGTCGAAATCGTTTTCTGTCGTGTAAAGCCGGCTGCCATCGACCGAGAACGCGCCGTGACCGTAGAAATGCCGCCCCGACGGCGCTGCAAGTTCGCGCACCACCGCACCCGAGGCACAGTCGATCACAAGGGCAAAACCGCCCGGCCGGCGGGCAAAGGCGACGGCCTGGGCACGCCGGGGGTGCGCCGCCGCGGCGTGTCCGCGCCCGGGCAGGTCGAGGCCGAACAATATCGTTCCGTCATCGGCCAGCCCGCACAGCGCAAAGCGCCCGTCAGGCCAACGCGCCGCGGACAGGTAGGCAGGCCCGCCCAAGGCCGCCCAGCCGGTCCCGGCCATGGTTCCCGCGGCTGCGGCGGTGCCGATGAATGCGCGGCGTGACAGCATGGCTCAGTCCCCATCCAGCGCGTTGAAACCCTGCGCGACGCCAAGCTCGGCGCCCAGCGTCGTTCCGACCGCTTCGCGCACAGCGTCGATGCGCTGTTGCAGAACCTCGACGCGCAAGCGCCCCTGAGGTTCGGCGACGCCGGCAAAGACCGGATCACCGTCCAGCCGTTCGGCCTGCTCCAGCGCATTTGCGAAAGCACCGGCGATTTCTCCTGCGGTGCCGGTACCCTTTTCCGCCAGGGCCAGTGCCAGTTCGCGCGTCGCCTCAAGCGACAGGACGACATGGCGCAGCGACCGGCCCGACCGCCGCGCCTCGGCCCGGGCCGGGCGCGGCCGCTCGAACGTGCCCAGCGGGCGGCCGAGCCTTGTCTCGGCGGTGAATTGCAGACCGCCGGTCAGGGCCTTGTAAAGCTCCTGAATCGCTTCCTCGCGGCTGCGGTAGGTTTCGTTCCCGCCGGCTCCGGCGAAAAGGCCGGCATACTCGTCGCGCCAGTCGGTCAGGATGGCGGCGGCATTGGCGGCAATGTCCGCGCTCACGGCGCGGATCAACTGGCAGACATAGTCGGCATCGGCCGGATCTGCAAAGCCCGGATCGAACAGCAGGAATTCCAGCGCATAAAAGCCGCGCGCGGCAACCGACACGGCGGCATATGCTGCGGCGTCGGCGATTGCCGGGTCGCGCCCCTGCACCAGCCTGTGCAGGGTTTTCGGCGTGCTGCCGCGATCATCGGGCCAGAAGGCCAGCGCGAAGGCGCGATCGTTCCTTTCGGACGGGCCAAAGCGCAGGTGACTGACGCGCATCCAGGCATCGAACGCATCGCGATAGGCAGCCTGCAGCGCGTCGCCCCCGGGCCGGCAATCGGCCGAAGCGGCGGCGTCGAGCCGCGCCGATTCGGCGGCCAGCGCCTCATACCCGGGCAGGACGTGCGCGGCGACGATTTCACCCGGATCCGGCTCTGCCGCCGTCATGGCCGGGCAGATGCAAAGGAATGCGGATATCAGGCGCTTGATCATCTCAAAGGCTCTCCAGGAACCGGATCAGGGCGGCGCGGTCCGCCGGGTCCATGGCAATCACCGCATCCCGGTGCGGCGCGGCCTCGCCACCGTGCCACAGGATCGCTTCGAGAAGCGAACGCGCGCGCCCGTCGTGCAGAAACCGCGTATGGCCCGAAACCTGCTCGGTCAGCCCGATCCCCCACAAGGGCGGCGTGCGCCATTCCCGCCCGGTCGCGCGCGCCTCGGGGCGATTGTCGGCCAGCCCCTCGCCCATGTCGTGCAGCAACAGGTCGGAATAGGGCCAGATCAACTGAAAGCTCTGCTCGGGGCGGTCGGCAAGGCGGTGGGTAACGAACTTCGGGCGGTGGCACGAAATGCAGCCGGTGTCGTAGAACGCCTGCTTGCCGCGCAACACCTCCGGGTCGTCCACATCGCGGCGCGCCGGAACCGCGAGGTTGCCGCTGTAGAAGGCGACAAGGCCAAGCCCGGTTTCGTCGATCTCCTGGCCGCGCACATCGCCGTCGCCATGTGGCGCGGTGCGGCAGGCGGCCTGCGCCTCGCTGCATTCTCCCCATGGTGCGGGGTATAGCGGGCTGGAAATGCCGATGTCGATAGCAAAGGCAGAGGCCGATTGCTGGCGCAATGTCGGGGCACCGGCCTTGAGCCCGAACCTGCCGGGCATCGGCCCGCCGAACTCGTCTGACCAGACGATGTTGGCGCGCCCGGATATGCCGTCGCCGTCATGGTCGTCCTCGTCGGCGCCGGCAAGGATATCGGCGGCCGGGATCGCCTCCAACAGCCCCAGCCCGATCATCTGGGGCGCGACGCGCGGGCTCAGCATCGCGCGGGGATGCAGCGGGCCATAGCCCAGGTCGGCCACGGAATAGACCGGCCCGCGCAGCGTCGCCGTCTCGCCGCCCGAAAGGGCGATGGTGGTTTCGACATGGTCGATGTGCAGGCGGTATTCGGCGGCGTGCCCGGCCAATGCGAAGCCCTGCAACTGCACGCCGTAGACAGGGTCAGGGACGGTCGGCAGATACCCTTCGATTTCACGGATCGCGGTATCGCCGGGGATGGACACGCGCAGTACCATCGACGCCGACGCATCATCGCCGCCCTCGGGGGGGCGGCCGCGCCCGTCCTTGATGTGGCACCGCTGGCATGAGCGGGCGTTGTAGAGCGGGCCAAGCCCGTCAGATGCCCTGGTCGAGGACGGCGAGGACACCCAGAGCTTGCGAAACAGCCCGTTGCCGACCCTGAAATCCAGTTCGCCGGCGAAATCCATGTTGGCGGAAGGCTGCGAGAAGGCATCGCGTCCGGTGCGCGCCCTTACCGTGGCGGCGCCGCCGGGCATCGCCTCGAACGGTTCGGGTGCTGAAAATTCCGTCGCGGGCGCGACGGCGGCGGCGATCCGGCCTGCCTCTGCCGGGGTGCGCCGGATGACATCAAGGTGCTGGTCGTACCCTTCGCCCGCGGGCGCGGCGGTCGCCACCACTGCGGCGGCCATCGCGGCTAGACTGGTCTGCGTCGTCCATCTTGGCGGCATTGAATCGTGCGTCGTTCCTTTAGCCGGCCCACATGTGCGGGCCGGGGTTTTCCCGAGGGCAGATTGCGGCTTGTTCACCGGCCAATTGCGATCACTTCATCAGGCGACATCGTCCCCGGTCGATCGTAAACGCCTGGGTCGGCGGCCTGATTCCCCCTTCCCCGCAATTCCGGCCTTCAGGTTGCGGAGGTGATACGGCACGCCCAGGTTGTCGTTTGACCGCATCGTGTCGAGAAATAGCGGCATGCAACCGCCGCAATCGGCAGCCTTTCCCAGCGCGTGATAGATTTTTCCGGGGCTGATGATGGTTTCCGGGTCCGCCGCCCGCATCCAGTCAATCGCGGCGTGAATCTCGCGGTCCGATATGTTCGTGCAGTGGCAGACGATCATGTTCGCGGCTCCGGCAGAGGGATTCGGTATTCCCAAGTGTATTTGTCGGGATACTGCCGCAAACGGTTCGCAAAAGCAAAGTGAAATTATCGGGTATCTGAACTTCCGTGTTTTCGAAACGGTCGGGGCCCCGCGCGACGCGGGGCCCCGGTGCGGGCAAGCCCGAGTTGGGAGGTGTGGGCGTTGCCAGGTGATCCGTTCGGGAAGGCTCAGCCGCCCAGCGGGATCACGACGTTGAAGCCGAACAGCTTGTCCCGTGTACCGGCATCGTCGACATGGGCCAGCGCGCCACCCAGGGTGATACCGTTCCTGAACTCGTACTCGGCCGCGACCGACACCAGATCGGTTACCCCGGCGCTGGTTATGTCGCGGCGCGCATATGTGCCCGACAGCGACCAGTTGCCGATGTAGTAGACGCCGTTCAGCGTCGCGTAGGTGGCGTTGTCGGTGGTGCCGCGATAGCCGTCGAACGCCGCGACCTCGGCGAACAGGCCGAAGCTTTCGCCGAAGGTATGGCCGAGGGCGAGGAAACCGCCGGTTTCATCCGACACGTCGCCAACCCCGGCGCTGAGATAGCGGGCACCGGCCCAGACCCGGGTGTTGCCGAATTCGTTGGCCCATTGCAGCGACAGGTTGTCCAGATTTCCGGTATTGCCCGCACCGCCACTCGCCGTGGTGTTGCGCCCGCGGTTGAACCCCGCCGACTGGCTGAGCGCGGTGTTGTCGGCAAAGAAGGTGCCAAAGGACAACACCCCGGCATCGCCCAGATCGACATCGGCCAGGACACCGATCTGTTCGGCCAGTTCGTAATCCTCGGCCAGGGTTCCGCCGTAGAACCCGGCGGCCTCGTCCCAGGCGGTGCCGAAAGCCGGATGCACCTTGCCAAGCCGGAAGGTGGTGTTTGCGAAACCGAGTTCGACGCCCAGTTCGTGGACGTAGAAGCCATAGCCGGTGGCGCCAAGCGCGTCTTGCACTTCCTCGAAGGTCAGCCCGCCGAACACGGCAACGCCGTTGCCGAACGAATAGGCGGCGTTGAATTCGCCCCGCCCGTAGGCGGTATCGGTTTCGTTCCCGGGCACGTTGGAATCGAAGACCGACTCATAGCCGATCTCGATTTCGCCTTCCCAGGAAAACCCGGCGCTGTCCTGCCCGGCGCGTGCCAAGTCCTGGGCGTCGGTATCTTCGGCAAGGGCGTTCTGGGTCGTCAGTGCGGCAAGCGCGCCGCCGAGGGCCAGCGCCCGGGCCAGTTGGTTGTTCATCACATGTCCTCGTTATGATCCAGCGGTGCTGGTCGGGGGCATGGCTGGCCTTGGCGCTGGCTTTGTCCCTTCTGTTGGTTGTTGGTTTCGCTTCGTTCTACTGGAAGACGGAATCCGGGTTGTCGAGACTGTCGGAACCTTCGAAGGCGACGCCGTCCAGCCCCAGCGCGGCAACAATGCGCTCAATGGTCTTGGTCTGGTCGATCAGGCCTTCAACACCGCCCATGATCAGGGCCTCGCCCTTCTCGTTGCCCCGTTCCAGCATCATGTCATAGTAAAATCCGCCATCGGCCGCCGACTTGATCGCGCCCAGAGCGTCCATCGTCACCGACAGCTTGTCCTGCATCTCCTGGTCGAGCGTCGGATCGGTCTGCGCGACCAGTTGCGACAGCGACGCGCCCTTGACGGTCGAACCGTCGATACGGGTATAGCTGCCGAGATAGACATTGCGGATGCCCTGGCCGTCGTAGAAATGGCTGTTGTGGGTATTGTCCGAGAAACAGTCGTGTTCTTCCTCGGGATCGTTCAGCATCAGGCCCAGCCGCATCCGCTCGCCCGCCTGTTCGCCATAGGACAGCGAACCCATGCCGGTCAGAATCGCAACCAGCCCCGCATCCGCGTCCGCCGTCACACTGGCGCGGGCGGCGCCGCCGTCGGCCCATTGCGCCGCCATCCACTCCAGGTCGCTGACCAGAAGGTCGCTCGCCGCCACAAGATACGCGGCGCGGCGGTCGCAATTGCCGCCGGTGCAGTCATCGCCCGCCGCATAGTCGGTGGCCGGGCGCATCCCGGCACCCGAAGCGTGCCCGTTAAGATCCTGACCCCAAAGCAGGAATTCGATGGCGTGATATCCGGTGGCGACATTGGCCTCGACCCCGTCGGCCTCGTGCAGGGTTTCCTCAAGCAGTTGCGGCGTGATCTCGGTGGCGTCGATTTCCTTGCCGCCAAGGGTGAATTTCGGGTTGGCGATAACGTTCAGGACCGCCAGTTCGTTTTCGTCAGACGGCCCGCCATAGGCCGCATCGACATAGTCGATCAGGCCCTCGTCCAGAGGCCAGGCGTTCACCTTGCCTTCCCACTCGTCAACGATGAGATTGCCAAAGCGGTAGACCTCGGTCTGCTGGTAAGGCACCCGGGCGGCAAGCCATGCCTCCTTCGCCGCGGCAAGGTTGGCCTCGGTCGGCTCTGCGACCAGCGTGGCGACGGCCGCCCGCAACGCCTTCGCGGTGACGACGCTGTCGGCGAATTTGGCCGCGGCGATATCGGCATAGGTCTCAAGCACCGCGGCCTTGTCGGCTTGACCGTCGGCCTGGGCCGCGGCGCCAATCCCGATCGAAAGGGCCAGCGCGCTCGTGGCCAGGGTGAGGGTCTTCATCATATACGTCCTTCTGCTGGTTCTAATGGATGGTGTCGCTGGTCCTGGCCTGGCCGAAACCGCCGACCCGAAGCGTCATTCGCTTCAACGCCAGTCCGAATTCCTCGGCCAGCGCCGCAAGGGTGGCCGCCACGTCCGGGCGGACGATGGTGGCGGCGATCAGCATGGCGTCCTCGCGGTTTCCTTCGCTCGCATAGCCGATGAAATTGGCGAAACAGGATTCGTCGGCGCCCAGGCACTTGCAGCGGATGCGATGCCGCATGAGCGGCCGGCGTCCGTGCGCGATACACAGGCTGCAAATCCTTTCGAACGATTTCAGCGCCTCGCGCCCACAATGCGGGCCAAGCGTCGATGCAAAGTCGTTCCAGACCTGCGCCTGGGCTTCCGGGCCGTCATGCCACATTCGCAGGTACAGAACGGCACCGGCTTCGACCGCCGGCAGGTCGCCGACAAATCCGACCGCGGCTCCGCCGCGCCTACGATTTTCTGCACTGTTCATATCGCGCTCACTTCGTCAGGATCAGCTTGCCGGCACGGGTGATGCGCAGCGTGTATGTCTGGCCGCGAAACTCGATTTGCGCCAGGCTCCCGCCACCTGTCAGTTCCTCGGCATTGTGAACCGGCGTTTCTTCCCGGTCCTGCCCAAGATCCTGCTTGTTCGCCACAGAGTTCATGCGTCTGCACCCGTATGGGTGGCAAGCCGATCGACCAGCCATTCGAGGCCGGCGGTTGGCCATAGCTCGGGCGCCGAAGCGAGTTCCCGGAGAACTTCGGCACCGGACAGGCAACCATTCTCGTGGTCCGCGCCAACCTGGGGCGCCAATTGCGGGTCTTCCATTGATCAATTCCTTCGGTCCGATCATGGCTTCCCCGGTCTCGGCAGACGAGGTGGCTTCGATTCCCGAACAAAGTTGATTGAAATAGTACGCAATGTCAATCCGAGTAATTTAGTCAGACACTATCGGCGCCCGGAGCGTGTCTCCGGCCACTGACCTGATCCGCGACCATTTCGGTCGAACTTTCGCAGTTTGAGGGCGCATTGAGCCTCGGCGCGGTCCTGACGGGGCAAGATGCGCGCCCCGCGCGACGGCGGCAAACAACAGGAAAATCAGGACGTTGCCAGCGTCAGTTGAAGCGACGCCAAGCTGGATCCGGTCACATGCGGGCAAGAACGGCGCGCGCCGCGCGCAGCCCAGGCGCCTCGCCGCCCTGGCCGAGGCGGCGCATGGTCAGCGCCATGGCCCCGGCCTGCGCGTCCGGGCGCGCCTGAACATCGGCCAACCGCGCGGCGACGAGATCGGGGCGGCAATCGGGGCCAAGGCACTCGGGCACCGCGCGGGTTTGGCTGACCAGGTTAACCAGCGTCACGGTATCGAGCCTGACCATGCGTCTGGCGATCTGCCAGGTCAGCCAGTTCAGCCGGTAGGCCACCAGCATGGGGGTCCGGGCGGCAGCCAGTTCCAGCGATACCGTTCCCGAAGCCGCCAGCGCCAGCGCCGCGCCGCGAAATGCCGCGCGCTTGTGGGCCTCTGCAACCGGCGCCTCGAAACCGTCCGCGCCGATCACCACGGGTTCGCCCGGCCAGTCGGCAACCAGATCGCGCACCAGTTGCGCAACCGGCGCCGGCGCCGGTATCAGCACCCGCATCCCGCGCCTGTCGGCCAGAAACAGGCGCAACGCGGCGCCAAAGATCGGCGCCAGCCGCGCGACCTCGCCCCGGCGCGACCCCGGCAGGACCAGAAGCAGCGGTGCCGTGCCCAGCCCGAAGGCGACGCGCATGGCGGCAATCTCGGCGTCGCTGGCCAGAGGCTCGGCCACGACCGGATGGCCGACGAAATCGCATGCCATGCCCGCGGCCTGCATGTAGGGCGGCTCGAACGGCAGCAGGGCCAGAACATGGTCGATCACGCGGGCCATCTTCGCCGCCCGCCCCGGCCGCCAGGCCCAGACCGAGGGTGCGACGTAGTGCACGGTGCGAATGGCGCTGGCCGCCTTGACCAGTTTGGCCACCCGCAGCGAGAAATCCGGACTGTCGATGGTGATCAGCACATCGGGGGCAAAGTCCAGAACCGCCTCGGCGGTCTGGGCTATGCGGCGTTTGAGATGGCGGTATTTCGGCAGTACCTCGGCGATGCCCATCACCGAAAGCTCGTCCATCGCGAACCGGCTGATGAGGCCCTGCGCCTGCATGAGCGGCCCGCCTATGCCATCAAAGGTCACATCCGGCACCAGCGTTCTCAGCCCCGCCATCAGCGCCCCGCCAAGCCGGTCGCCCGACGCCTCGCCCGCGACGACAAAGACCCGCATCAGCCCGAGGTCTCCCGCACCCAGAGAAACAGGCCGCGCGAGTCGCAATCCGCCAACACCTGCGCCCGGTCGAGCACGATCACGCCGCCGGCCTCGATCACGATGCCGCCAAGACCGGCCGCAACCGCGCCCGATACGGTTTCGAGGCCGATCGCGGGCAGGTCGGCGCGGCGGTCCTGCACCGGTTTGGGCGCCTTGTAGAGGATGCCTCCGCCGCTATCGGCGCGTGCCTGCAGGCTGGCAAGCATCCAGTCGGTACCGAACACGCCCTCGATGGCCAGCGCCTGGCCCTTCAGCACGGCGCAGGACTGGCCGATATCGGCCTGCCCCATCGCCGCGACGATGGACTGGGCGCGGGCGGCATCGGTGCGGTCGCGGTCTCCGGGCTGCGCGCGCGTTGTACAGCCCGCCGGCGGCAACAGGTCGGGCGCGACCTCGTGCGCCGCGACGATGCAGAGGCCGGCCTGTTCGAACACCGCGATCACCGCCCGCAGCGCGGCATCGTCACCGCCCGCCTGCGCCCGTTGCAGGATCGGCACCAGCGGCCGGGTCGGCGCATCGATCAGGCCCGGATCGATTGGCGTGCGCCGCACCGCGCCAGCCATGCAGACACGCCGCACGCCGCGCGCCTTCAGGTCCGCGATCAGGCTGCCGAGGGTTTCCAGCCGGAAACGGATATCCACCGCCAGACCTTCGGGCGAAAATCCTTCGAGCGCACAGACCAGCGGCGGTTCGCCCCGGGCGCCGGCATGTGCCGCGGCCAGCACCGCGGGAAGCCGCCCCTGCCCGGCGATCAGCGCCAGCACGCGGCTATCCTTTCGGGGTCAGGAACGACCGGTCGGTCGCGGCCTGCACGAAATTCACGATCTCGCGCACATAGTCGCTGGCGGCTTCCTCGCCCAGACGGCGCACACGGTCCTGAAACGTGCCTTCGCCCTGCGCCAGCATCTGAAAGGCGGCGCGCAGCGCGGTGATGTCGGCGCGCGCCACGCCGCGCCGCTTGAGGCCGACAAGGTTCAGCCCGTCCAGCACGCCCCGGGGCGCCTGCACGAGTCCATAGGGAATCACGTCCTTGGGCACCATCGTCAGCGCGCCGATAATGGCGCCGCGCCCGACGCGCACCCACTGGTGCAGCCCCGACAGGCCGCCGATGATCACGTCGTCCTCGATGATGCAATGCCCGGCGGCACCGGCATTGTTGACCATGATCACCCTGTCGCCGATCTGGCAGTCATGCGCCACATGGGCGCTGGCCATGAACAGGCAGTCATCGCCTATCCGCGTCACCCCGCCGCCGCCATCGGTGCCCGGATTCATGGTGACGTGTTCGCGGATACGGTTGCGCCGGCCGATCACCAGGCGGCTGTGTTCGCCCCGGAACTTCAGATCCTGGGGTATCTCGCCGATCACCGCGAAGGAAAACACGACAGTTTCGTCGCCGATCGTGGTGTCGCCGGTTATCACGACATGGCTTTTCAGTTCGACCCGCTCGCCCAGCACGACCTGCGGGCCCACGATGCAGAACGGCCCGACGACACAGCCCGCGCCAAGCTGCGCGCGCTCATCCACCACGGCTGTGGGGTGTATCTCGGCCATGCCGGTCAGTCCTTCTGCAAGTCCACATAGGCCGAAAACTCGGCCTCGGCCGCGATCTCCCCAGCCACAGTGGCGCGGCCGCCGAACTTCCAGACCTTGCCGCCGGGCTTGCCGCGCAGCGTCGTCATGTGCATCTCCAGTACGTCGCCGGGAATAACCTTGCGGCGAAACTTGCACTTGTCGATGGACATGAAATAGATCAGCAGCTCGCGGTCGATGATATCCATCGCCACACCCAGCATCACGCCTGCCGTCTGGGCCATCGCCTCGATGATGGTGACACCCGGCATGATCGGTGTGCCGGGAAAATGGCCCTGGAAATGCGGCTCGTTCATCGTCACGTTCTTGATCCCGCGGCAGGAACGGGTTTCGTCGATCTCGACCACCTTGTCGACCAGCAGGAACGGATAGCGATGCGGCAGGATGCGCTGTATCAGCTGGATGTCGGCGCTTTGCAGCTGGCTCGTCATGGGCTGGGTCCTGTTCGTGAAACGATGCCCGACTGACTAGCAACCCGCGCCCCCGGGGGCAAGCGGCGCTATTTCTGCGGATCGCCCGCCGGCGCGGACCCATCGCCGATGGCGGCGTCGATCCGGGCAATGGCAGCGTCGGTTACGTCTGTGGCATTGGCGCTGAGAAACACGCTTGATCGTTCAAGGATCACCCCGGCACCGGAATCGCGCATCAGCGATTCGAGCACCGGCCGCGCCGCCTGAAGGAATTCGCCCTGCGCCGCCTCGCCGCGCCGGGCCAGGGTTCGCGCCTTAGCATCCTGCTCGACTCGGATCCGCTGAACCTTTTCGTCGAACGCATCGGCCAGGACGCGAAAAGCGTCCGGCTCCATCTTGGGGCGCCGGTCGGTCAACTCGCGTTCCTCGGCGCTCAGCTCCGCCTCGATGCGGCGGTTCTCGGCCGCCAGCACCGCGCTTTCGGCCTCGATCTCGCTGGCGATCCGCCGGCCAAAGGCGGATTCGGCGAACAGGCGGTCCGGCGATATCGTCAGGATCGAGGTCTGCGGCAAGCCGATCTGTTGCGCCCGCACGGCCCCGCCAAACGAGGCGCCGAAAACCGCCAGCGCACACAGCAAGACGGACAGCGCACCGGTTGCGGCGATACGGGGCGCCATGGCGAGGCTCAGAACCGGGCCTGAAGCGTCAGATCGAAGCTTTGTTCCTTGTCGAACGCTTCCTTCTTGAGCGCGTTCGAGAAGTTGAAGCGCAGCGGGCCGAAACCGGTTGTCCACAACAGTGAAAATCCGATGACATGGCGGAACGACCCACCGGCGCCGACGATGGTCGCGCCCGCCGTATCCACGTTATCGAGGTTCCACAGGTTGCCGACATCGTAGAACAGACCGCCGCGAAGCCCCAGTTCTTCGGGCAGCCCGATGGGGAACTCGGCCTCGAACCGGGCAACCGCGAAGATGTTGCCGCCCAGAAAGTCGTCGGCGGTGCCGGTCTGGTCGCGCGGCCCGATACCGCCGGGTTCAAAGCCGCGCATGATGTCGGGGTTGAGAACATAGCGATCGACCGAGCGCGAAAACCCTGAGCCGGTCCAGTTCATCATCCCGGCTTCGAAGGTGGCGCGCAGGGTGATTTCCTCGTGGAACACCTTGGTCTGCGCGATCGCCTTGGCCGAGGTTCGCACATATTCCGAATCGCCGCCGATCCCGGCGAAATCGGCGCCGACCTCGAACAGCACGCCGGCATTGGGGTTGAGGCCGGTCAGCCGGCTGTCATAGCTGTAGGTCAGCCCCAGTGTCGAGGACGACAGATCGCCCTGGGCGATTTCGCGGCCGATCACAAGGCCATGCTCCGGCGGAGTCCGGGTCAGCATCTCGCTGCGCTGCCAATCGTATTTCAGGGTGAGCTTGGCGCGCTCGCCGGTGTTGAAGGTCAACGCCGGGGTAAAGAAGATGCGTTCGGTGTCGTAGGTTGCGAAAGTCGATGTGCGGCCCGCGACGCCAAGGTCCAGATCGAACCGCAGATCGCGGCCCAGCAGATAGGGTTCGGTGAACCCGAGTATGTAGGATTCGGCCTCCTGCGCCGTCGACAGCGTCAGCGAAAGGCGCTGGCCACGTCCCAGAAAGTTGCTTTCCGAAAGGCCGATGGCGACGCCGAAACCGTCGTTGACGGAATAGGACCCGCCCAGGCTCAGCGTACCGGTAGGCTGTTCCTCGACGTCGACGTCGATCACCACCTGATCGGGCGAGGATCCTTCGCGTGCCTCGACATCGGCCTTGGCGAAGAAACCCAGCGCGCGGATGCGCTCGGCGCTCTGGCGAACCTCGCGCGGATTGAACGGATCGCCCTCGACGGTGGTGAACTGCTGGCGGATCACGCGATCGAGCGTCGTCGTGTTGCCCTCGATGTCGATGCGTTCGACAAAGACGCGCGGCCCCTTCGTCAGCGCGAATTCCACATCCAGCGTCAAATCGCGGTCGTTGCGGGTAAAGCGCGGCTCGACGCGCAGGAAGTCCACGCCGTTCCTGATCGCCAGACGTTCCTGGCGGGCGATGGAGCGTTCCACAAGCAGCGGCGAATAGGTCACGCCGGGGCGGATGTTAAGCGCCGCATGATAGGGCTGCGCGTCGACCCCCGCCATCTCGCTTACCGTCGTGATCTTGCCGAACGAATATTGCTGGCCCTCGGTCACATCGACCACCAGATAGAAGGCATCGCGTTCGCGCGTGAGTTCGACATTGGCGCTGTTGACGCGGAAATCGACATATCCGCGCGACAGGTAGAAATCTTTCAGCACCTGCTTGTCAAAGGCGATGCGTTCTTCGACCAGCGTGTCGGCGCGGATGAAGGCGCGCAGGAAATTGGCCTGCTTGGTTTCCAGTACCTGACGCAGGCGGCGGTCGGAAAAGGCGCGGTTGCCGACAAAGCTCACGCGTTCGAACTCGATGGTGTCGCCCTCGGAGATCTCGAACACCAGATCGACCCGGTTCTCGCTGCGCCGGATGATACGCGGCGTCACCGTCGCGGCGATGCGCCCGGTCTGAGAATAGGCCTCGGCGATCTTTGCGGCATCGGCCTCGGCCAGGGTCGGGTTGAAAACGCGGCGCGACTTCGACTCGACGATCTTTTCCAGATCCTCGTCCTTGATGCGCCTGTTGCCCTCGAAATTGACGATGTTGATGGTCGAAAACTCCTGCACCCGGATGACCAGGGTGCCGCCCTGCGGGTCGAGTTCGACTGTCTCAAAAACGCCACTGTCAAGAATGCGCTGATAGGCGTCGTTCAACTCGCCGGCACTGACGGCCTTGCCGCGCGCGATTCCCGCGCGGGCGATCACTGTCGAGGCTTCGATGCGCTGGTTGCCTTCCACCCTGACCGAATTGAAGGTGTAGCTTTGCGCCGCCGCCGCACCGGGCAGAACGGTAAATGCCATTGCGGAAAAAAGAAAAATCGCCAGTGCGAAACGATACAAGATATGGCGCGTGTCTGTCCGGTCAGCGCAGGATATACCCGCATTCATGCCCAATGCCATTGTCCCCAACCCAGTTTAATGCTGACGTTGAATCGTGAGTATCGGGAATGCCGGGGGTTGTCAAAAACAAGAAAACCCCGCGCGGCCGGTCCGGCCGCGCGGGGTCGCCCGCCGGTTCGTGCCGAGAATCACAGACCGCCAAAAAGACTGCCGACATAGGCCCCCACGACCAGCGCGAAGGCGATGGTCAGAAACGAAATGATACGGTCCCAGTTCAGCTGCATGACCAGGCCGAGTCCGCGATATGAGCGTTGCAGTGCGTGCATGGTCCACTCCTCTTTTCTTGCGTTCCTCTGGTTGCATCCGCGGGCACATGTAGCGGGGGAATGTGGCAGTACTTTGACATCTCGGTCCGGGTACCGGTATCGGCTTTCAGGCGCGGCGCGGGCGCGGGCGCCGGTCGGCCGAAGCCGGGATCGGACACATCGGAAACCGGGCGCGAACCTCTGTCCTGCCCGGATTTCGATGTGCCGAACCACGAGTCCACGTCGCTAGCAGAACAGATCGTTGCCCAGCGCGAACACCATGAGTGTCAGGATCATCGCCACCCCGATCGCCATCAGCACGCGCAGCACCGTGTCGCTGGGCGGTTTGCCCGAGATCGCCTCGTAGGCATAAAATACCAGATGGCCGCCATCCAGCGCCGGAATCGGGAACAGGTTCAACAGGCCCACGGCGGTGGACAATACCGCTATGAACCAGATGAAGCTTTGCGCGCCCTGGGACGCCATCGCGCCCGAGGTTTCGGCGATGCCGATCGGTCCCGAGATGTTGCAGGTGCTGATCGCGCCGGTAATCATGTGCCACAGACCCGACAGCGAACCGGTGATGATACGGTAGGTCTGTGCGACGCCCTCCCGCATCGCCTCGAACGGGCCGGCCGCCTCGGTTGCGGGAAGAAACGCCATATCGCCCACGATGCCGATGCGCCAGACCGTGTGAAAGCCGCCATCGGCCTGCGGTTCGTCGGTGCGCCGCGGCGCCAGCGCGAATTCGAGCGTCTGCCCGTCGCGCCACACGTCCAGCAGCAGCGCCCGGCCCTCCGACTCCTCGACCGCCGATTTCAACTGGTCGAAGGCGAATACCGGTTCGCCATCTATGGCGGTGATGACATCGCCGGGTTCGAAACCGCTGTCCATCGCGGCGCTGCGCGGGCTGACCTG
The DNA here is from genome assembly GCA_047975215.1 of Jhaorihella sp. Classification (GTDB taxonomy): domain Bacteria; phylum Pseudomonadota; class Alphaproteobacteria; order Rhodobacterales; family Rhodobacteraceae; genus JAGRMG01. Next base: position 15,185 of record JBKEDD010000107.1, on the reverse strand, counting down.
CGACACCTGCGGCGGAAACAGGAACGGCCCCGACACCGTCATGCCGCGGCCGTCGCGGGAAATGTCGTAATCCAGCACCGGTTGCCTCGGGATGGCGGCGGAAAAGGCCGACCAGGCCTTGCCATCCTGGCCCCCCGGCAAAGGCGTTCCGGCAATGCCCAGGATCACATCGCCCGTCTGCAATTCGTAATGCCCCGCCGGGAGCGGGTTCAATTCGCCCACCGTCAGCGGGTCGCTGGCGACGCCGCGAAACATGAAGATCGCGGTGAACACGAGAATCGAGAGCACGAAGTTGAACACCGGGCCCGCCGCCACCGTCGCCGTGCGCGCCCAAAGCGGCGCGCCATGCATGGTATGGCGCAGATCGTCGGGATTTCTGCGGTAGATCTCGGCCATCGTGGCGCTGTCCTTGCCCGAGGCCGCGCCGAAATCGCCCAGAAACTTGACATAGCCCCCGAACGGCAGCGCCGCGAGCTGCCAGCGGGTGCCGCGGCGGTCCGTCCGGCTCCACAGCACCGGGCCGAACCCCAGCGAGAAGACTTCGGCATGAATGCCCGACCAGCGCCCGACGATGTAGTGGCCGTATTCATGCACCGCCACGATCACCGACAGCGCCACCACGAAGGCAAGAACAGTCCACGCCACGCCGCCGAACTGCGGTATCAACCCGATTGCATCCAAACCGTACCCTAACCTGCTCGCTCTGCCATCGCGTCATCGGTCCACGCCCGAGCGAGATGGTCTGTTTGCACCACATTATCAAGTGTCATTGCGGCCTCAATGAGGCCCGGGCGCGTCTCGAACCGGGTCAGCACATCTTCGACTGTCGCGGCCATGTCGGCAAACCCGATGCGCCCGGCGATGAACCCGTCCAGCGCGCGTTCCTTGGCGGCGTTGAACACCGCCCCCATCAGCCCGCCGCGCGCCATCACGGCCCGCGCCAGGCGCAGCGCCGGATAGCGGGCCTCGTCGGGGGCGCGGAAATTCAGTTGGCCGATCCGCGCCAGGTCGAGCCGCTCGACAGGCAGGTGGCGCCGTTCGGGCCAGTGCAGCGCATAGCCGATGGCATGGCGCATGTCTGGTGCGCCGACATGCGCCATCATCGCGCCGTCGCGAAACCCAACCAGCGCGTGAACCAGTGATTCGGGGTGGATCACGACCTCGATCTGGTCAGGGGGAACGCCGAAATATTCCCGTGTTTCAATAACTTCCATGGCCTTGTTGAACATGGATGCGCTGTCGATGGTAATTCTCTGCCCCATGTCCCAATTGGGATGGCTCGACGCCTGCGCCAGAGTGGCATGGGCCAGCCGCTCAAGCGGCCAGTCGCGAAACGCCCCGCCCGACGCGGTGATGACGATACGTTCGATCGCGGCGCTGTCCTCGCCGGTCAGGGCCTGGAACACCGCCGAATGCTCGCTGTCCACGGGCAGGATGCGGGCGCCATGCCGGCGCGCGGCCTCCAGCATCAGCGGACCTGCGCAAACCAGCGATTCCTTGTTGGCCAGCGCCAGTGTCGCGCCCTGCTCCAGCACCGCCAGACCCGGCGCAAGGCCCGCGGCGCCGACGATGGCCGACATCACCCAGTCGGCCGGGCGCGCGCCCGCCTCGTTCAGCGCCTGCGCACCGGCGGCGGCCTCGACCCCCGAGCCCGCCAGCGCGTCGCGCAGATCCGCATACCGGTCCTCATGCGCCGTCACCGCCAGATCGGCACCCAGGGCGCGGGCGTCCTCGGCCAGCCGCGCGATATTGGCCCCGCCGGTCAGCGCCACCACGTCGTATGCGTCCGGGTCACGCGCGATCAGGTCGATGGTGTTCTGCCCGACGGAACCGGTGGCGCCCAGGATCGAGATCTTGCGCATGATCAGACAAATTCCGGCAGAAGGCCCGGTACCTGCCCCGCCAGGGCCAGAAACAGCGCGGCCCCCATCATGCCATCGAACCGGTCCAGAAATCCGCCATGGCCGGGAATCAGGCGGCTGGCATCCTTGACTCCGCTCTTGCGCTTGATGGCGCTTTCGGCAACGTCGCCGGCCTGCGAGGCAAACGACATTGCCACCGACAGCGCGATCAGCCACGGCCCGGCCCCGGCCCAAAGCACGAAACCGCCCGCCACCAGCGCCGCCGCGACCCAGCCCGCCGCGGTGCCCGACCAGGTCTTCTTGGGGCTGACACGGGGCCAGAATTTCGGCCCGCCGATCGCCTTGCCGGCAAAATAGCCGGCAACGTCGGTTGCGACCACGACACAGATCAGCCATGCCATGCCGGCGATGCCCAGATCGCCGCGCACCCAGATGAACCCGTGCCCGGCCAGCGCGATCCACACGGCAAAGACCGCGAACAATCCTCGGTTCCGGCCGATTAGGGCCAGCCCCGCCAGGGCAGGAACGGCCAGCACCGGCAAGACCAGCATCGGCGGCAGGCGCGGGTCGGCGAATATCGCCACGGCTGTCAGCGCCGCCAGCGCCAGCGCCGCGCCGGGCCGCGCGACATCCAGCATGCGCGCCAGTTCCCAGACCATCGCCGCGCAGACCAGCGCGACGAACGCCTCGAACGTCACCCCGCCGATGCGCACTGCGAACGCCGCCACGGCTATCAGCACCACGGCCGAGATCAGACGCGGGCCCAGATCTGCCCATCTGCCCGCGGCCTGGCTCATGCCTTGACGGCTCCGAACCGGCGGTCGCGGGTGCCATAGCTCTCGCACAGCCGCGCCAGTTCCGCGGCGGTGAAATCAGGCCACAGGGTATCTATGAACTCGTATTCGGAATAGGCCGACTGCCAAAGCAGGAAATTGGAAATCCGCGCCTCGCCGCTGGTGCGGATCACTAGGTCGGGGTCGGGCAATACGCAGGTATCCAGGTATTTGGGCAGCGTCTCCTCGTCAACGTCCTGGGGTTTCAGGCGGCCGTCGGCCACATCCTGTGCCAGGCGCCTTGTGGCGCGCGCCACCTCGTCGCGGCTGCCGTAATTCAGCGCGATGGTCAGATGCACCAGGTCGTTGCCTTCGGTCTCGCGCTCAAGACGATCCATCAGCGCCGTCAGCTTGTTATCCAGCCGCACCCGGTCGCCGATGAAGCGCACCCGCACCCCCTTTTCCCGAAGGGCGCGGGTTTCCTTGGTGATATAGCGGCGGAACAGTTTCATCAGCCCGGCCACCTCGACCTGGGTGCGTTTCCAGTTCTCCGTCGAGAACGCGAATATCGTCAGGTACTTGATGTTCAGCCCCGGACACGCCTCGACGACCTCGCGAACGCGGCGCGCGCCGGCGTGATGGCCAAACAGCCGCGGCCGTCCCCGCGCCTGCGCCCAGCGGCCGTTGCCATCCATGATGATGGCGACATGGCGCGGGCCGCGCGGTTCGCCGCCGGGTTCGGTGTCGCGGGGCATGGGCAGGCTCAGACCTGCATGATTTCGGATTGCTTGGTCTCCAGTGCTGCATCCACCGCGGCAACCATCTTGTCGGTCAGTTCCTGCACCTCGGTTTCCCAGAATTTCTGATCGTCCTCGGACACGGTTCCCTCGGACTTGGCCTTCTTGATGCGATCCATGCCGTCGCGGCGCACGTTGCGGATCGCCACGCGGGCATGTTCGGCGTATTGCCCGGCTACCTTGGTCAACTCGCGGCGGCGTTCCTCGTTCAGTTCGGGAATCGGCAGCATGATGATGGTGCCGTTGAGCTGCGGATTGATCCCCAGCCCCGACTCGCGGATCGCCTTTTCGACCTTGCCGACCAGCCCCTTGTCCCAGACGTTGATCGTCACCATCCGGGGTTCGGGCACGTTGACGGTGCCGACCTGGTTGATCGGGGTCGGCTGGCCGTAGGCTTCGACCATGACCGGCTCTAGCATCGAGGCGCTGGCCCGCCCGGTGCGCAGCGAGGCGAATTCGGTCCGCAGCGCCGCCATGGCGCCATCCATGCGCCTTTGCAGATCGTCGGTATCCAGTTCGAATGTGTCAGACATGTTGTTCTTCCCGCGTGTCCGGTTGCCCTTGTTGCGGTCTATAGCCCTAGCCGCACACCTTTGTATAGGTGCCCTTACCCGCAAGGATGCCCTTGAACCCGCCCGGTTCGTCCAGCGAAAACACGATGATCGGCAGGTTGTTGTCGCGCGCCAGCGCGATGGCGCTGGCATCCATCACCCCCAGCCGCTTGGCCAGAACATCGTCATAGCTGACCTGGTCATAGCGTTTGGCATCGGGAAACTTGACCGGATCGCGGTCATAGACCCCATCGACCTTGGTGCCCTTGAAGATCGCCTCGCAGGCCATTTCGTTGGCACGCAGCGTGGCGGCCGTATCGGTGGTGAAATACGGGTTGCCGGTGCCGGCGGCAAAGATGCAGACGCGCTGTTTCTCGAGATGGCGCACGGCACGGCGGCGGATATAGGGCTCGGCCACCTCGTCCATGCGGATGGCCGAGATGACCCGGGTATAGACGCCCAGACCCTCCAGCGCCGATTGCATCGCCAACGCGTTCATGACCGTCGCCAGCATACCCATGTAGTCGGCCGTCGTGCGCTCCATCCCCTGGGCCGAGCCTTGCAGGCCGCGAAAGATGTTGCCGCCCCCGATCACCATGCAGATCTGGACCCCGATCTCGTGCACCGACCTGACCTCCTGCGCGATGCGCTGGACGGTCGGCGGGTGCAGCCCGAAGCCCTGGTCGCCCATCAGCGCCTCGCCCGAGATCTTGAGCAGTACGCGTTTGTACATGGCGTTGGCCTGCGATGTCGTCTGGGCCGCGCCGTGCTGCGACGCTTTGGCGGCGGGGAAAAGGGTCATGTTGCGCTCCGGGGTGGCAGGAAGATAGGCTGCGCGCAAAATGAAGGAAATCGCGGCCATGTTCAATGTGCGATGGCCCGGGATCGGGTTCCCGGTTGCAACGCCCGGATGGATCGCATGCACGCGCTGAGCGGACTGCCGCGCATACCCGAACGCTCGCCGGTCCTGATCGCCGGCCCCACCGCCTGCGGCAAGTCCGCGCTGGCGCTGCGCATCGCGCGGGAACTGGGCGGAGTGATCGTAAACGCCGATGCCAGCCAGGTCTATGATTGCTGGCGGATCGTCACCGCCCGCCCGACCCCGGACGACGAGTCGCTCGCGCCGCATCGTCTTTACGGTCACGTCGCCTTTGATGCGCCCTATTCCGCCGGGCACTGGCTGCGCGATCTGCGCCCGCTGCTGCACGGCCCCGAGCGGGCGATAATCGTCGGCGGTACCGGGCTTTACCTGACCGCGCTGACCGAGGGCCTGGCCGAAATACCGCCCATACCGGCGGGGATTCGCGCCCGCGCCGACGCCCTGACACTTGGCGACCTGCTGGCGGGGCTGGATGCGCGCACCGCCGGCGGGCTTGACCGGCACAACCGCGCCCGGGTCCAGCGCGCCTGGGAGGTTCTGCAAGCGACCGGCCGCGGGCTGGCCGACTGGCAGGCCGAAACACCGCCCCCCGCCCTGTCCTTGTCCGGCGCGGTTCCGATACTGCTCGACGTGCCGAAGGACTGGCTGGTCGGGCGGATCGAACGCCGGTTCGAGGCCATGATCGCCCAGGGTGCGCTGGATGAGGTGGCGGCGATGCGCGAACGCTACGATCCGGCGCTGCCATCCTGCCGGGCGATCGGGGTGCCCGAACTGATGGCCCATGCCCGCGGCGAGATAACGCTGGATCAGGCCCGCGACCGGGCGGTTGTCGCCACCCGTCAGTACGCCAAGCGCCAGCGCAGCTGGTTTCGCGCCCGGATGCGGCGCTGGCACCGGATCGCACCCGCGAATGCAGGTTGCAAACCGGCAGGATGACGCCGGTAACGCGAGTATCGCAATTGACCGATTGCGTCATTAATGCAAAGAATTACCACAACGAACCTGGCCCGAGATGTCTTATTCGAACATATGACCTTCGACCCATCCGCAAGCGACGAGATCCGGTTGATGACGCTGGCGCAACTGATGACGCGCGGCGCGTGGCAACTGGAACTCGCCCATGACCGGGGCGAAAACCTGCTGATCTGGTTCACCCGCGGCCAGGGCGTCGCGCTGCTGGACGGTGCCCGGCGAGGGGTCGGTGTGCATAACGCGCTGTTCGTGCCCGCGCGCAGCCTGATGGCCCTTGCGCCCGGCCGCCAGGGGTTCGGCCAGGCGCTGGTCATTCCCTGCGGCACCCGCATCGTCCTGCCCGAACGCGCCCAGCACCTGCGCATCCGCGAGGTTGGCGCGCAAACCGAACTGACCGCGCTTCTTGAGGCGCTGGGCCGCGAACAGAATACCGCCCGCCCGCTCCGGGCCGAGGCGATGCTGGCCTATGGCGAACTGGCGGCGATCTGGCTGCGCCGGCAGATGGCGGCCGCGGACGTGCCGCCCCGGCCCGGCGCGGCGCGGCGGCTGAGCCGGGCCTATTGCGAACGCCTCGTCGGCCATTTCGCCAGCGGCGCCAGCATGGCCGAGCATGCCGGCGCGCTGGGGGTGACGCCGACGCACATGACCCGCGTTTGCCGCGCCGAAACCGGGCGCACCGCCGCCGAACTCCTGACCGAACGCAGCCTGCACGCCGCCCGGTCGCTGCTGGGGGCGACCGATGTACCGGTGCAGGATATCGCCAGTCATCTGGGCTTTGGCAGCGCCGCCTATTTCACCCGTTTCATCCAGCACCACACCGGGCAGACGCCGACCGCCCTGCGCCGCGCCAGCGCCGCGCGCACCTGAGCCACACGGTCGCACATGTCGCTTTTTTCCTATCTCGATGTCGCTTTTATGCCGCCAATGGACGAAACTGATCATTGACCTAAGTGTCAATCTTGTGCCGAATGCACCCATGGGGAGACACGCAATCCGTAATCTGACGCCATTCGGGCCATGTTTGCGGCAACCGGCGCGACACAACCGGCGGGGATTTCGGCCCGGCCACACGGTTTTCGCTCAACAGGGAGACACCTGACCATGACCCACGACACCATCAACGCAAAACCCGTTCACTGGGCGGCCGAGATGCACGCGCAGGAATACCGCGACGGCAAGCTGAGCCGGCGCGAGTTCCTGACCCGTGCGACCATGCTGGGCGTCACCGCGACGGCGGCCTACGGCATGATCGGGCTTCCGGCGCCGGCGCGCGCCCAGGAGATGCCCAGGCAGGGCGGCACGCTGCGCATCCAGCAATCGGTCAAGGCGATGAAGGATCCGCGCGCCTATGACTGGTCCGAGATCGGCAACCAGTCACGCGGATTTCTGGAATACCTGGTCGAATACAACGCCGACGGCACGTTCCGGGGCATGCTTCTCGACAATTGGGAGGTCAACGACGACGCGACCGAGTATGTGCTGAACGTCCGCAAGGGCGTGAAATGGAACAACGGCGACGATTTCACCGCCGCCGACGTGGCGCGCAACATCGCCGGTTGGTGCGACAAGGGCATGGAAGGCAACTCAATGGCCAGCCGCATGGGCGAGCTGATCGACGAGGCCAGCGGCGCCGCCCGCGACGGCGCGATCGAGGTGGCCGATGACCATACCGTCATCCTTAAACTGTCGGCGCCCGATGTCTCGGTCATCGCCAACATGTCGGACTATCCCGCCGCCATCACCCATTCCAGCTATACCGGCGGCAGCCCGTTCGACAACGGCATCGGCACCGGCCCCTATCGTCCGGTCAGCATGGAGGTCGGCATCAACTGCATCCTCGAACGCAACGCCGATCACCAGTGGTGGGGCACCGAGATCTATGGCGGCCCCTATGTCGACCGGGTCGAGTTCATCGACTACGGAACCGACCCCTCGGCCTGGGTGGCGGCGGCCGAATCCGACGAGGTCGATCTGCTTTACGAGACCGTCGGCGATTTCATCGACGTGATGGATGCCATCGGCTGGACCAAGTCCGAGGCGGTGACGGCGGCGACCATCGTGTTCCGCGGCAACCAGAAGGCCGAGGTCGACGGCATGAAGCCATATGCCGACAAGAAGGTGCGCAACGCGCTGGCACTGGCGGTGAAGAACGACGTGCTGCTGGAACTGGGTTATTCCAACCGCGGCCGGGTGGCGGCCAACCACCATGTCTGCCCGATCCATCCGGCTTACGCCGATATCGGCCCCGCCCCCTTCGATCCGGCGCAGGCCAAGGCGCTGATGGACGAAGCCGGGCTGGCCGATTTCGAACACGAACTGATCACCGTGGACGACGACTGGCAGCGCAATACCGGCGACGCGCTGGCGGCGCAGCTGCGCGATGCGGGTATCAACGTCAAGCGCACGATTCTGCCCGGCAACACGTTCTGGAACAAGTGGACAGAATATCCCCTCAGCGCGACCCAGTGGAACCACCGGCCGCTGGACGTGCAGATCCTGACGCTCGCCTACCGCTCGGGCGAGGCCTGGAACGAGGCCGCCTATTCCAGCGCGGAGTATGACGATCTGATCAATTCCGCCAACGCCATCGCGGATGCCGACAAGCGCCGCGACGTGGTTGCCAAGATCGAACAGCTGCTGCGCGATGACGGGGTCATCATCCAGCCCTACTGGAGGTCGCTATACAACCACAACAACGGCAATCTGATGAATTCGGCCAAACACCCGGCCCACGAGATCCATCTGTACAAGATCGGATTCGCATCCTGATCGCGGCTGCCGCCTGACAACGGGCCGGGCGCCGCATGCGCCCGGTTCGCCGGACCTGCTCGCATACCGAAGAACGCCGGCCGGACTGACAACAAGCGACAGGGAACTTAATGGGACTGTTCATTCTGCGACGGGTCTGGGTGATGGTGCTGACGGCACTGTGCCTGACCTTCATCGTGTTCTTCCTGACCAACCTCCATCCGAACCTGGAAAAGCTGGCCAAGACGCAGGGTAACATGCGCATGACCGACGACCAGGTCGCAAGCTGGCTCGAAAGCCGCGGCTACGGCGAACCGCTGCTTTCGCGCTATGGGCAATGGCTGGGCGTCTGGCCGGGCTGGACCCGCAGCGACGATGACGGCGTGACCGGGCGCTGCATCGACGGCGCCGTCACCCCCGAGGCGGCCGCCAATGCGCCGCGCCTGTGCGGCATCCTCCAGGGCGACTGGGGCTATTCCACGGTATTCCGCGACGACGTGTCGGGCATCGTCGCCACGCGCCTGAGCCTGACCGGAAAGCTGATGTTCTGGGTGATGCTGCTGATGGTGCCGATGGCGCTGCTCGTGGGGGTGATCGCGGGGATGCGCGAAGGCTCCAAGACGGACCGGTCGCTTTCCACCTTCTCGATCATCACCACGGCGACGCCCGAATACGTCTCGGGCGTGATCTTCATCGCGGTCTTCGCGTCCTCGGCGGTGGGGCTGAAATGGTTCAAGGGCACCGCCACCAGCGCCATGGAAGACGCCAATTTCGAGAACTTCTTTCTGCCGGTGCTGACTATCGCGCTTTACGGCATGGGATATATCGCGCGCATGACCCGGGCCAGCATGACCGAGGTCATGACCGCGCAATACATCCGCACCGCGCGGCTCAAGGGTGTGGCCTTTCCCCAGATCGTGGTGAAACACGCGCTCAGGAACGCGCTGATCGCCCCCTTCACCGTCATCATGCTGCAATTCCCCTGGCTTCTGAACGGCGTCGTGATCGTCGAGACGCTGTTCAACTACAAGGGCTTCGGCTGGACCCTGGTCGAGGCCGCGGGCAACAACGACATCGAACTGCTGCTCGCGGTCTCGGTGGTCTCGGTGGTGGTGGTTCTGACGACACAGCTGATCTCGGATATCGGCTATGTCTATCTCAACCCCCGCATCCGCATATCCTGAGGGAGATGGCCATGGAACCGCTCGGAGCCTTCGAGATCATCGCCCGCATCCTCTATCAGTTCACGTCCGTATGGGTGGCGCTGGCGATCCTGTTCGCGGTGTCGATCGCCTTCAAGCGTCGGCTGGGATTGTACGGCAAGCTGTTTGACAGCCCGATCGGCATGATCGGTTTCGCGCTGGTGATGTTCTGGGTCTTCACCGGCATCTTCGGGGCGCTGGATCTCATCGTGACCTTCGATCCGCTTGAGCAGATTTCGGGGATGAAGAACAAGCCGCCCGGCGTGCCGGTGCGCAATCCGGAAGACGGCCAGTACGGCTGGTACCTGCTGGGCGGGGACAACCTGGCGCGCGACGTGTTCTCGCGGCTGGTCAAGGGCGCCTGGGTGGTGGTGCAGATCGCGCCGCTGGCGACGCTGTTCGCCTTCATGGTCGGCATCACCCTGGGCCTGCCGGCCGGCTATTACGGCGGCCGGCTCGATACGTTCCTGTCCTTCCTGGCCAACCTGATCCTGGCGTTTCCGGTGATCCTGCTGTTCTATCTGCTGGTGACGCCCGAGATCGTCGATACCGGCGTTCCCAACTACATGGCGACGGTGCTGTTCGCGTTCCCCATCGTCTTTGCCGGCGTGCTGCTGAATTCGCGCTACTACACGCAGCCGCGATTGCGCACGCCGCTGCTGATCGGCGTGCTGGGAATCATGGCATGGCTCTATCTTTCGCTGGTCTCGACCGGCGGCTACCTCGTCAACACGCGCGACATCGCGATCCCGGCGCTGCCGGCGACCCTCGATCTGTTCGACATCCCCGGCGGCATCCTTGTGGTGTTCGTTTCGGTGGTCTTCGTCAACTCGCCGACCGTGTTTCGCATCGTGCGCGGCCTGGCGATGGACTTGCGCACGCGCGATTACGTCGCCGCAGCCCAGACCCGCGGCGAAGGCCCGTGGTACATCATGCTGTGGGAGATCCTGCCCAATGCCCGCGGGCCGCTGATCGTCGATTTCTGCCTGCGCATCGGCTATACCACGATCCTTCTGGGCACGCTGGGCTTTTTCGGCCTGGGCCTGCCACCGGAAAGCCCCGACTGGGGTTCGACCATCAACGAGGGCCGCAAGCTCTTGTCGATCTACCTTCACCCCGCCCTGCCGCCGGCGCTGGCCCTGCTGTCGCTGGTGCTGGGGCTGAACCTTCTGGCCGACGGGCTGCGCGAGGAAAGCCTGAAGGACTGACGCCGACGGCAGGACCGGGGGCCAGCCCCCGGACCCCCGGAGTTTTTCGGCAAGATGAAGGCAGGAACCGCCCTGCAAGGAGGCACGAGATGGCGAAATGGGAACATGACGGACCGATCCTTGAGATCGACAAGCTGTCGATCTCGTTCTTCACCCGGCTGCGCGAGATCCCTGCGGTGATGGATTTTTCCGTCATCGTGGAGCCGGGCGAGGCAGTCGGGCTCGTGGGTGAAAGCGGTTGCGGCAAGTCCACCGTGGCCCTGGGGGTGATGCAGGATCTGGGCAAGAACGGCCGCATCACTGGCGGGACGATCCGGTTCAAGGGCCGCGATCTGAGCACGCTGAGCGAAGACGAGTTGCGCGGCTTGCGCGGCAACGAGATCGCCATGATCTATCAGGAGCCCATGGCTTCGCTGAATCCGGCGATGAAAATCGGGCGGCAACTGATGGAAGTGCCGATGATCCACGAAGGCATCGGCAAGGCCGAGGCCCGGGCGCGGGCGCTGGAGGTGGTCACGGATGTCCGCCTGCCCGACCCCGAGCGGATGCTGAATTCATATCCGCACCAGCTTTCGGGCGGCCAGCAGCAGCGCATCGTCATCGCCATGGCGCTGATGTCCAAGCCCTCGCTGCTGATCCTGGACGAGCCGACCACGGCGCTGGATGTGACCGTCGAGGCGGCGGTGGTCGAACTGGTGCGCGACCTTGGCAAGAAGTACGGCACCTCCATGCTGTTCATCTCGCACAATCTGGGCCTGATACTGGAAACCTGCGACCGGCTTTGCGTGATGTATTCCGGCGAGGCGGTGGAACGGGGCAGCATCGAGGACGTGTTCGACGAGATGCAGCATCCCTATACACAGGCGCTGTTCCGCTCGATCCCGCTTCCCGGCGCCGACAAGAACGCCCGGCCGCTGGTGGCTATCCCCGGCAACTTCCCGTTGCCGCACGAACGCCCGCCGGGCTGCAATTTCGGCCCGCGCTGCGACTATTTCAATGCCGGGCGCTGCGACGCGCAGGATATCGCGATGGAGTCCGTGCCCGGCAACGACCGCCACCATACCCGCTGTCTGCGGTTCCGCGAGATCGACTGGCACGCGCCCCCCGCCGCCACCGAGACGAAAGAGAAGGGCGAGATCGGCGAGGTGGTCCTGAGGATGGACAACCTCAGGAAATACTACGAGGTTGCCGCCAATGCGCTTTTCGGGGGCGGCGAGACGCGCGTGGTCAAGGCCAACGAAACGCTGTCCTTCGCGGCGCGCGAATCCGAGACGCTGGCCATCGTCGGCGAAAGCGGCTGCGGCAAGTCCACGTTCGCCAAGGTGCTGATGGGGCTGGAGACCGCGACCGAGGGGCAGATTTTGCTGGACGGGCGCAATATCGAGCAGATCCCGATCGAGGCGCGCGACACCAGGACGGTCTCGGACATCCAGATGGTGTTCCAGAACCCGTTCGACACGCTGAACCCGTCGATGACGGTCGGGCGCCAGATCGTCCGGGCGCTGGAGATATTCGGCATCGGCCAGAGCACCGCGGAGCGCCGCAAGCGGATGCTGGAACTGCTCGACCTGGTGAAACTGCCGCGCGCCTTCGCCGAGCGCATGCCGCGCCAGCTTTCGGGCGGCCAGAAACAGCGCGTCGGCATCGCGCGGGCCTTTGCCGGGGGCGCGCGTATCGTGGTGGCGGACGAGCCGGTTTCGGCGCTCGATGTCAGCGTGCAGGCCGCGGTGACCGATCTGCTGATGGAAATCCAGCGCGAACAGAAAACCACGCTGCTGTTCATCAGCCACGATCTGTCCATTGTGCGCTATCTCAGCGACCGGGTGATGGTGATGTATCTCGGCCATGTGGTCGAACTTGGCACCACCGATCAGGTCTTCGCGCCGCCCTACCACCCCTATACCGAGGCGCTTCTGTCCGCCGTGCCGATCGCCGACACGCGGGTGAAGAAGAAGCATATCGTGCTTAAGGGGGAAATCCCGTCCGCCATGAACCCGCCCCCCGGCTGCCCGTTCCAGACCCGCTGCCGGTGGAAGTCGAAGGTGCCGGGCAATCTCTGCGAAAGCGAGGTGCCGCCGGTGCGTCGGCTTGGCAATGGCCATCAAGTGAAATGCCATCTGTCGGACGCGGATTTCGCCTCGATGGAGCCGGTTATCGAGGTCGCGGCCGAATAAGCCGGGGCAGGATCAGGACCGTCGGGCCGAGGCGTCGTATCTCGGCCCCGGTCCCGGCCTTGAACGCGGCAAGGCCCGGCGCGGCCCCGGCATCGACGTGACCAAGGCAGAGCGCGCCATAGCCCTCATCCTGCAAGTCGCAGGCCGCGCGCCATAGAAGCAGCCGGCCCGCGTTCCGCCGCCGCCCTTCGTCCCCCGACCAAGCGATGTGATAGCTGGCCCAGGGCCGGTGCATCAGGATCATGATGCCCGCGACCCGTTCCCCCGCCACCCAGGCTTCATAAAGCCGGAAATCCTTCGGCGCCGCCGCGCGCCAGCTTTCGGCAAAGGCGGGCGGCAGGGTGCGATAGCCGCGATCCCGCCGCTGCCGCCCCTCGGCCGCGTAAAGCCAGCCCGCATCGGCGCGCGCGCTGGCGGGGATCGACAGCCCGGCGCTGTCCCGTTCCGCCTTGGTCAGCGCATTGCGCCATTTCTGGCCCAGCCCGGCGCGAAGCGCGGCGCGGTCCCCCGGCAGATACCAGATCGCCTCGGACCGGGGCGCCATCACCGGGATCAGACCCGGCCCGGTCGCCGCGCATTCCGGTGTGGCGAAACTCAGCCCGCGAAAGCCCGCCATGTCGCGCAAGAGCGGCCCCGCCTGCCCCGGCGCCCCGGCCCACAAGGGACCGCGCGACAAAAGCGTCAGGCCGGGGCGCGACACGACCAGCGCCCGCGCGACCGTCCCGCCGCCCTGCCGCCATTCCGCCCACCGCACCTGACGCCCGAAACGCCGCAGCACCGCGCCATAGGTCGGATGCTGCTGCATCGGCATCCCGCCCCAGCTGAAGTCGGGTTCGGAGAGATCACGTTTCGCGGAAAAGTTGTGCCACACCAGATTCATGGCAAAATTAAGGCAGCATAAACCTAACGCCACGCTAATATTGACCCATGAGCGCGATTCGATCCCATACGCCCCAGCCGCCCGCAGAGGCGACCGCCCCGGCCCCGCGCCTGACCTTCAGTGGCGCGCTGCTGCTCGTCTCGGGCTTTTCGGCCTCGCTGATGGTGGCCGCGACCGGCTTCACCGTCGCGATGGCGGCGGTTTGGCCGAGCTGATCAGCGGTACAGCAGCGACCTGCCATTGTGGAACAGATGCACCTTCTCCGGTGCCGCCGTCAGGCTGACGGTTGTCCGGCGCAGGTTGGCGTGGATACCCGGCAGCTTGGCGATCAGCCCGTGATCCGACCCGTTCCGCTTGAAATAAAGCTGCGTAACCTCCCCCAGCGCCTCGGTAATCTCCACCTCACCGGCAAAGATCGCATCGCACTCGTTCGTGATGAAATCCTCGGGCCGGATCCCGGCGCGGACCTTCAACCCCTTGTCGCCGCTTTCAGTCGGCACCGTTGAGCGCGCAAGGCCACCGCCCTCGATCTGCACCACCGTCTCGGCGCCGGTCTGGACGATCTCTCCGTCCAGAAGGTTCATCGCGGGCGAGCCGATGAACTGCGCGACGAATTCGTTTTCCGGCCTCTCGTAAAGCTCAAGCGGCGTGCCGACCTGGCCGATGCCCTCGCCCACGGTCAGGACGACGATCCGGCTGGCCAGCGTCATCGCCTCCACCTGGTCGTGGGTGACGTAGATCATCGTCGATTCCGGCATGTTCTCCTTCAACTGCGCAATCTCGATCCGGGTCGCGACACGCAGGGCCGCGTCGAGGTTCGACAGCGGCTCATCGAAGAGATAGACCTTCGGATCGCGCACGATGGCCCGCCCGATCGCCACCCGCTGCCTCTGCCCGCCCGACAGCGCCTTGGGCAGCCGGTCGAGATACGGGGTCAGTTGCAGGATCTCCGCCGCGCGGGTGATGGCCTTGTCGATCTCCTCGGGCGACTTGCGGGCGATCTTCAGCGAAAAGGCCATGTTGTCGCGCACCGTCATATGCGGATTAAGCGCTTAGGATTGAAACACCATGGCGATGCCGCGTTCGGCGGGCGGCACGTCATTCATGCGCTGCCCGTCAATCTCAAGCACCCCGGAGG
>JBKEDD010000106.1:0-2209 GCA_047975215.1 Jhaorihella sp. | reverse complement strand
TGCAGACCAGCGGCGCAGATGCGCTTTCAACTGGCGCGGCATACGGATGCGACCGCGGCGCTTGTTCGTCTCTGCCTGTCCATCGGCACGGAACCGGATCTTGCCGGAATCCAGATCAACGCGGGTCCAGATCAGATCAAGGATCGTCGCGGCGCGACGGCCCGTGTAGATCGACAAAATGATGAAGCGGCGGATATGCGGCTCTGCGTGGCGCAGAAGCTGCGCAACCTCGTCACGGGTCAGCCAGCGGTCGCGGATATCACCAGCCTCCGGCAGTGTGACTGTCAATCGGCTTCGAATGCTGGCTCTGACTCAAAGTTGATGCACCTTTTCAACTATGATGCCGCGACAAGCCGAGCCTTGAGCAGGTCGATATTCGCGCGACCATACATCTGGCGTTTCAGCATCTTCAGGCGATTGATCTGGCCCTCGGTCTGCCCGTTCGACCAAGGTTCCCGCAGCGCGGCGGCAACTGCGGCCTGGTCGCTACGAAGGCCACGGGCGAAGGATGAGAGCATGCTGTCCTCGGCTTCGTCGAGCCAGGCGGCCAGCGCATTCTCACGGGCGTTTCGCACCATGTCAGTGAATCGGTCGGTCAGTTCTCGGGCGGTTGCCAGAGCTGGTAGCGCCGCTTCGATCCGCGCGACCTGGATTGCATCGGCACGAGTCAGATGATCTCGTCCCATGGTCAGGAGCCGCGCAATCCTTCGGGCAGGTGGCGACTTTCTTGTTCCGGACGGCACCGCTTGTTCGGCGCGGCGCTGGCGTGTTGCCCACTCGCCGACGACCCGGAGACTGCCTTGAAATCCATCAGTCCGTAACCGGCGCCAGAGTTCTGCGCCATTACGGCATCCGCCGCTCCACTCCCGTTCCAGCCGAGGCAACCAAGCGGTCAAGCTGCTCTCGCGGATGCGGAAAACATCTTCTCGCTCACCGCGGGTGATCTGGCGGACCAAGCCGCGGCTCAGCCCGGTCAGGCGCACGATCAGTTTGATGGGAACACCCTCGTCTGCCATTCGGCGGACCATGTGGTTGGTGTGCTGGCGCCTTTGAAAACCCTCGAATTGCAGCCTTTCCGCTGCCGTCAAAAGCCTCGGATCGAGGGGCTCTACCCCGATAGCCTTGCGAATGGCTGGCATGTTCCGCTGCACGGCGGCCAGGAAGGCGGCACTTGCATTCTCTAACAGATGCCAACGATCCGCGACTTGAACCGCGTCCGGCAGGGCACGCGCGGTGGCACCGCCGTAGCCACTATTGCGATCACGGGCAACTACCTCGATCCCGGGACGCGCGCGGAGCCACGCTTCCACAGTGGCGGGCTCCCGGTCGTGCAGCAGATCGATGACCTTCCGCCGTTCGAGATCGCAAATCAGCGTGCCGTAGCGCTGTCCCTTCCGCCATGCCCAGTCGTCGATACCCACCACGCGGGAGTCCGCGACAGCCCCCTCGGTCTTCGCCCGAACGCTGCGCAGGAACGTGTCTTTGCTCACCGGTAGCAAAAGCCGTCCGGCAAGCGCCTGCGCGGGGCGCCCACCAAGAGCAATGCCGATGTGACGCACCAGTTCCTGCAAGCGGGACGTCCGGCGCGCATGTGGCCGCGTGACATCAGGCGGGAACCGTTCTGAAAAAATCTTCGTTGGGCAACCTACAGCGCGGCAACGAAATCGACGAACCAGCAGCACCAGTTCAACTTCTCGGCCATGGGCGGGGAGATCAGCTGGCCGACGCCAATACTTGCTGTGGACATGACGAGAGACCGCGCCGCAGCGGGGACATGCTGCCGAGGCATCCAGGGAACGGGCGTAGACCCGGATCCTGTTGCCATCAAGCTCAATCTGGTCGGCCTTCAACCCTGCCGGTAGAAAATCTCGTCGCGAAAACCATGAACCCATCGGCAACCTCCATCAAGTTCGCCGAGATATAGCGTTCTGGCAACTCAACTGCACCAAATGCGCGACAGAGCCAATTTTGCATGCCGATAGGGGGTCAGCATTCGAAGCCGATTGACAATCCTGCTCGCCGCCACCGTCATCTTCTGGTTATGATCGGGAACGAGTCCTGACCCTAAAGGCCCGGATCAGGCGCAGTCGCCTCAGGCTGCTGTTGCAGGTCCTGTTTTTTGTGCTGCTTCCTGCCGCTGCCGTCACCTATTACTACGCCACCGTGGCGACCCCGTTTTACGAGACGCGCTCTGTGATCTCGGTATCGA
>JBKEDD010000105.1:0-2130 GCA_047975215.1 Jhaorihella sp. | reverse complement strand
GCGACCGCGATGCTGCGCCTCGGGGTTCTTCACCAAGACCGCAAGGGCGATCGGCGCGCGGCTTCCTGAGCCAAAGATCTTGCCCCCCTCCCGACGCGACCGTTCTCCGCTCGTGTATTGATTGCCTCGAAGGTTGAAGATGTAGAGATCGGTGAACTCGCGCTCAAAGCTGCGTCGAACCCCCGTTCCAGTATTCCCGTCCAGCCACCCGCCATTGGTCACAAAGGCCACGACGCCACCATCATCACCGATCCGGTCACTGGCCCAGCGAAAGGCGCGCAAGTAGCTGTTGTACAGGCCGTTCTTGTTCTGCGCCTCGGTCAGCGCGGCATAGGTGTCGCGGATGCGGCCATCCAGCGTGGGGTAGTCCACATTGGCATTGTCGTCATTGGCGCTGTCCTGCCCTTTGGAATAGGGCGGATTGCCAAGGATCACGCGGATATCGGTCGCCTTCTGCCGTTTGCGCCGTTCCGAGTTGTCGGGCATGTAATGCGAGATCAGATCGTCGCTTTCATACATCTGGAAGGTGTCGGTCAGGCAGATGCCCTCAAACGGCACATAATCCCCGCCCTGAAGCCCGTGATAGACCGCCTCGATGTTGATCGCGGCAATGTAATAGGCCAGCAGCACAATCTCGTTGGCGTGGATCTCGTGGCGGAATTTATGCTCCATCTCCTCGGGCGCGATCAGGCCCGATTGCAAGAGCCGCGTGATGAAGGTGCCCGTGCCGGTGAAGGGGTCCATGATATGCACGCCTTCGGACCCAAGCGTCTGGCCGAATTCGGTTTGCAGTACATCGTTGACCGAATGGATGATGAAATCGACGATCTCGGGCGGGGTGTAGACGATCCCGAACTTATCCGTGGTGCGCGGGAAGGCCTTTTTGAAGAACTTCTCGTAAAGCTCCTTGATCAGGTTCTGCTTGGCCGCCGGATCGGTGATGCCTTTGGCACGGCGCTGAACATCAGCGTAGAATTTATCAAGGTCTTCGGATTCCTTGTCCAGATTGGCCTCGTCCAAGACATCCAGAACCCGCTGCATGGCGCGGGAAACAGGGTTCTCTGAGGTGAACTGGTGGCCCTCGAACAGGGTCTGGAAGACGGGGCGCGTGATGATGTGCTGGGCCAGCATCTCGATCGCGTCTTCGCGGGTGACGGTTTCGTTCAGATCGTCTTGCAGTTCTTCAAGGAAGGCGTCGAAGGCTACGCGCGCGCGGGTGTCAGGCGCGTCCAGTAGACTTTTCAGCCGTGTGATGTGGTTGCTGGCAATCTCGGCAATGTTGCCCGCCCAGTCTTCCCAATAGTCGCGCGTTCCGCATTTCTTGACGATCTTCGCCATGATCGCGCGCGAAAACTCATCAACGGAGAAAACCATCTCGGACTGCACGGGGCCTGTGGTGACTGGATCGCGCCCAGGTGTGCCGATGCTGGCACTGGCAGGCTGCGCACGGGTCGGCAGATCATCGACCACGGCGGTGACGGCGGCCAGCTCTGGGTGGTTGGCGGTGATGCCGACGATCTCGACCTTGTGGCTGATGTCTTGCCCAAGCGACGCTTGGTTGATCGTCGCGCCCATGCCGTCTTCATCGTGGGCGCGCAGGGCGTTCAGGATTTGCCAGACAACGCGGTATTTGTCGTTATCAGCCAGCGCCTGTTCGGGCGGGATACCGGCAGGCACACCAACCGGCAGGATGACATAGCCCATCTTCTTGCCCTCAGCCCGACGCATCACGCGCCCGACCGATTGCACCACGTCGATCTGGCTCTTGCGCGGATGCAGGAACATGATCGCATCAAGCGCGGGCACGTCCACGCCCTCCGACAGGCAGCGCGCATTGGTCAGGATCCGGCAGGTATGGTCCGGGGCATCGGCCTTGAGCCAATCGAGCAAGCGCCCGCGCTCCTTGGCATTGAAGGTGCCGTCCACATGCTCGATCTCGCAGCGCAGGCTGTCATCGTCCGGGCCGTCATCCAGCACCGGATCGTTCCCCAGAAATTCATCGACCACAGCTGCGAATTCAGTCTCGATCAACTTCGAGCTTTTGATATCTTTGCAGAAAGCCAAGGCACGGTGCATCGGGTGCGGATCGGTCGAAACATCGGCCTGCAAATCGGCCTTGGTCAGCGCCTT
>JBKEDD010000104.1:0-1544 GCA_047975215.1 Jhaorihella sp. | reverse complement strand
TCCGAGGCAGAGGCCAGCTTCTTGTCGTTCAGATGACCGCATTTCTTCGGCAGCAGCTGATCTTCCAGATGCACGGCGCCGGCACCCGCATCCTCGAACGTGCGAACCATGTGCATGACGTTCAGCGCCTCGCCGTAGCCGGTATCACCGTCAACCAGCAGCGGCAGGCCGGTGGCCCGCGTAATCTGGCGGATGAAGAAGGCAACCTCATCCACGGTGATGATGCCGAGATCCGGCAGCCCCATCGAGGCGGTCATCGCCGCGCCCGACAGATAGAGCGCCTCGAATCCCGCCGCCTTCGCCTGCAACGCGGCCTGACCGTTATGTGCGCCGGGCAGGCGCAGAATGCCGGGGGCATCCAGCATTTCCTGAAAGCGCAGGCCGGCGGGTCGGTCCGGCACTTCCGAGCCGATAAGATAAGGCATGGTGAAACCCTCCTAGCCGCGTTCCGAGAGCGGCACGAATTTGCGGTTCTCCGGCCCGGTATAATGGGCCGAGGGGCGAATGATCTTGCCGTCCTCGCGCTGTTCGATCACATGCGCGCCCCAGCCCGAGCTGCGCGAGATGACGAAAAGCGGCGTGAACATTGCCGTAGGCACGCCCATCTGGGCATAGGACACGGCGCTGAACCAGTCGAGGTTGGGGAACATCTTGCGTTCCTGATCCATCACCGTTTCGATCCGTTCGGCAATGTCATAAAGCCCGGTATCGCCGGCATCGCGCGACAGCTTTTTCGCCACCCGCTTGATGACGACGTTGCGCGGATCGGCAATGGTATAGACCGGATGCCCGAAGCCGATGATGATCTGCTTTTCCGCCACGCGGGCGCGGATATCCTCGGCCGCCTCGTCGGGCGAGGCATAGCGCGACTGGATTTCGTAAGCGACCTCGTTTGCGCCGCCGTGTTTGGGGCCGCGCAGCGCGCCGATGGCTGCGGTGATCGCCGAATACATGTCCGACCCCGTCCCCGCGACCATGCGCGCGGTAAAGGTCGAGGCGTTGAATTCGTGTTCTGCATAAAGGATCAGCGAAGTCTGCATCGCCCGGATATGTTCCGCCGAAGGGGTCTTGCCGTGCAGAAGGCGCAGGAAATGTTCGGCGATGGTGGTCTCGTCACCCTCGACCTCGACCCGGCGGCCATTGTGGCTGTAGTGATACCAGTAGAGCAGCATCGAGCCCATCGAGGCCATCAGCCTGTCAACGATGTCGCGCGCGCCGGCATTGTCGTGACCCGCCCCTTCCGGCAGCGTGCAGCCCAACTCCGACACGCCGGTGCGCATCACATGCATCGGATGCGCCGCCGCCGGAAGCTGTTCCAGCGCCGCCTTGACCGGGGCCGGCAGCCCGCGCAACCGCGCAAGCTTGGCCGCGTAAGCCGCAAGCTGGGCCTTGTTCGGCAGGCTGCCATGGACCAGCAGATGGGCGATTTCCTCGAAGGTCGCGGCCTCGGCAATGTCGAGAATGTCATAGCCGCGATAGTGCAGGTCGTTGCCGGTCTGTCCGACGGTGCAGAGGGCGGAATTGCCCGCCTCTACCCCCGACAG
>JBKEDD010000103.1:0-3337 GCA_047975215.1 Jhaorihella sp. | reverse complement strand
GGCGGCTTCCATGCCGGCCTCGCCGTCGCGCCAGAAGATGTACCCCATCCCCGGCAGCCCTTCCTTCTGGGCATAGGCGTTCATCCGGACGCAGAACTGGCGGCTGCCGCCGCCCTGCGCCGCGATGGCGCGAATCTCGGTGCCCTCCAGCTCCAGCAGGCGCGCGAAGATGGCAAAGCCCGAACCGGCGAAATGCTCGGACACGTCCTGCATCTTGATCGGGTTGCGCAGGTCGGGCTTGTCGGTGCCGTACCACAGCGCGGCGTCGGCATAGGAAATATGCGGCCAGTGCTTGTCGACCTTGTGGCCGCGCCCGAATTCCTCGAACACGCCTTCCAGCACCGGCTGGATGGTGTCGAACACGTCCTGCTGCTCGACAAAGCTCATTTCCATGTCGAGCTGGTAGAAGTCGGTGGGCGAGCGGTCGGCGCGCGGATCCTCGTCGCGGAAACAGGGCGCGATCTGGAAATAGCGGTCAAAGCCCGAGACCATGATCAGCTGCTTGAACTGCTGCGGCGCCTGGGGCAGCGCATAGAACTTGCCCGGATGCAACCGCGAGGGCACCAGGAAGTCGCGTGCGCCCTCGGGGCTCGATGCGGTGATGATAGGCGTCTGGAACTCGCGAAACCCCTGATCCCACATGCGCCGGCGCATCGAGGCTACAACATCGCTGCGCAGCTTCATGTTCTCCTGCATGGCATCGCGGCGCAGATCGAGATAGCGATAACGCAGCCGCGTTTCCTCGGGGTATTCCTGATCGCCGAACACCATGAGCGGCAATTCGCCGGCCGGCCCCAGCACCTCCATGTCGCGGATGAATACCTCGATCTCGCCGGTCGGCAGTTTCGGGTTGATCAGTTCGGGCGCGCGCGCCTTCACTTCGCCGTCGATGCGGATGCACCATTCCGAGCGTAGCTTTTCGACCGCCTCGAATACCGGGCTGTCGGGGTCGCAAAGCACCTGCGTCACGCCGTAATGGTCGCGCAGGTCGATGAACAGCACGCCGCCATGGTCGCGTACCCGGTGCACCCAGCCCGAAAGGCGGACGGTCTGGCCGGTATTTCCGGCACTCAGTTCGGCGCAGTTATGGCTGCGATAGGCGTGCATCTGCTTTGTCCCTTCGGGGCGTGAAACGGTCGCGCCGATACACCGTGCCGGGCTGTGGAAGTCAAGAGCCGCACCGGCCGGGGCGGCGATTTCGCCGGAACTGTTGAGAAATTTTGGGGTTGGTGTAACGTCTCTACCCGACGCTGGGGGGAGGGCGTCGAGACATAGGCGAATGAGGGAACCGATGTGGGAAACGGTTTTTGACAGGTTCGTGTCGCGACTGGTCAGGGATGGCGAACTTCACGTTACCTACCCTGATGGCAAGAAGCGCGTCTATGGCCGGCCCGGCGAGGATAGCGCCGGCGTCATTATTGCCGGGCACGCGACCTTGCGCGCACTCTGTCTCAACCCGGAACTCGCCCTTGGCGAAGCCTATATGAACGCCACCCTGCGCGTCGAGAACGACGATCTTGAGGGATTGCTGCGCCTGCTGGTACGAAACCGCAAGGGCGAACGGATGCCGGTCTGGGTGCGGGCGCTGTCGCGTATGCGCCATGTGGCGCAGACCTGGCTCTTGCGCAACACAGAAACCGCGGCCCGGCGCAACGTCGCGCATCACTACGACCTTTCCGACGATCTCTACCGGCTCTTTCTGGATGCCGACATGCAGTATTCCTGCGCCTATTTCGCGCATTCCGACATGACGCTGGCCGAAGCACAGGCCGCCAAGAAGTCGCATATAGCTACCAAGTTGCAGATCGCGCCGGGGATGCGCGTGCTCGACATCGGTTGCGGCTGGGGCGGGATGGGTCTCACGCTGGCGCGCGACTACGGCGCGCAAGTCACCGGCGTTACGCTGTCGCAGAACCAACTGACCACCGCGCAGCGCCGCGCCGCCGAGGCCGGTTTGCAGGATCGCGCCGAGTTCCGGCTTGCGGATTACCGTTCGCTGAACGAACGCTTCGACCGCATCGTTTCGGTGGGGATGCTCGAACATGTCGGTGCGCTGCACTACCCGACCTATTTCGGCAAGGTGGCGGACCTGCTCGACCGTGACGGGCTGGCTCTTATCCACACAATAGGCACCTGTTCGCCACCCTTCGCACAAAGCCACTGGATCAGGAAATACATCTTTCCCGGCGGCTATATCCCGTCGCTGTCGGAACTCGCCGTGCCGATCGAAGAGTCGGGGTTGTGGTGTCTGGATATCGAGGTGCTGCGACTGCACTATGCCAGGACGCTGCGGCACTGGCTGGCGCGTTTCGATGCGAATCTGGAAACGGTGCGCGGCATGTATGACGACCGCTTTATCCGCATGTGGCGCTATTACCTGATCGCCAGCTTCACAACGTTCGAGCAGGAACACCAGGCGGTGTTCCAGTTCCAACTGGGCCACAAGGTCGACGCCGCGCCGCTGACCCGCGACTATCTTTATTGCGACCGGCACGGCAGCCAGCAGCGCAAGGCCGCGGAATAACGAAGCCTTGCGCCATGGTATAGCCCGGGTCGGCGCGCCTGGGCGCGCCGTCAGATCCGCTGGCGCCGGGATGCCTCTTGCACCTTTTCAGCCCATCCCTATAACGCAGAACGATTTGGGCGCCCGCCGGGCCGCCGCGACACCGCCGATGACAAGGAACAGCCCATGCCCAAGAGAACCGACATCGCGTCGATCATGATCATCGGGGCGGGGCCGATCGTGATCGGGCAGGCCTGCGAGTTCGACTATTCCGGCGCCCAGGCCTGCAAGGCGCTGCGCGAGGAAGGCTATCGCGTGATCCTGGTCAACTCCAACCCGGCCACGATCATGACCGATCCGGGGCTGGCGGATGCCACCTATATCGAACCGATCACACCCGAGGTGGTGGCCAGGATCATCGAAACCGAACGCCCCGATGCGCTGTTGCCGACGATGGGCGGACAGACCGGGCTTAACACCTCGCTGAAACTGGAAGAAATGGGCGTGCTGGCCAAATACGGGGTCGAGATGATCGGCGCCCGCCGCGAGGCCATCGAGATGGCCGAGGATCGCCGCCTGTTCCGCGAGGCGATGGACCGGATCGGCCTGGAGAACCCGCGCGCCACCATCGTTACCGCACCGAAGAAACCCAACGGCACCCGCGACGTTGCCGCGGGCGTACAGATGGCGCTGGACGAGTTGGACAATGTCGGCCTGCCGGCGATCATCCGCCCTGCCTTCACCCTTTGCGGCACCGGCGGCGGCGTGGCCTACAACCGCGAGGACTACATCCATTACTGCCGCTCGGGGCTGGATGCCTCGCCGGTCGGGCAG
>JBKEDD010000102.1:0-1650 GCA_047975215.1 Jhaorihella sp. | reverse complement strand
CTGCGCCAGCCTGGTGCTAATGATGGACGTAATCAAAAAACCGGAGATGACGAAGAAGACATCAACGCCAACATAGCCGCCGGCAAAGGCGCCAACCCCCAGATGGAATATCACCACCGACAGCACGGCGATGGCACGCAGGCCGTCGATATCGGCACGGTATTGCATCTAGTTTTCCCAACCTGTTGGAAGATTAAAAGCTCGAACACGAGCTGGTCAGACTCGGGCTGACCATGCCGACAAAAAACAGCTGCACAGGGCAGCGGCTGTTGACCGCCGGCAAGCCCTGTGACCAGAGCCCGCTAAAAAAACCAGCTCTTTCAGCGAACGAAGGACATCATATAGCCCTCGCGGGCACTGAGAAAGTCCGCCCCCACCAGCAAGGCCGGCGTGTAATAACCGCCCTCGCCCGTGTGCTGCTCAGTTGCCAGGGCAATAGCCACTGCCAGCTCGGCTGGTCATATTGTAAACGCTGGGACCACGAAGCGTAGCACTGACCTGTTCGCCCGCAGCATTGCTCACTCGCCCCCAAAATTCAGTATGGCTATTCATCCGGGTCGCCTCGTCGGGACCCTCTTGCAGATAGCGACCAGCCAGATTATTGAGCACTTTCTGGGGCCCTGACCGGGCCAGCAGGCCGCGAAAGGGATTGGACAGACGCATCATCCAGGCCACCGCCCACGCCATCGAGGTGATCCGCCGCTTCATCGACAGAAAAAGCGCGCACGCTCAGCCCATGCGCCTCGGCCAGGGGTTCTAAAGTAGCCAGACTGCGCCCGGCGAATACCGGTTTGCGCCCCTGACGCAGGGCATCGACAACAACCAGCTTGCCGGTAAAACCATAAGCGCCGTAGATCATCCAGCCATCACGCCCGACCGTATCCACTTTTGCCATAAGCCCCTCCCGCTGTCAGCTCGCTTGCCCGTCGCTACAGTATAGTGGCGTCAGCAAGGAAATCATCGTGCATTCGCTCGCAATCGGCTAACACACTCTGCCAGTAAAAAACAGCCGGCGGGCGGCAGTACTGCCGGCAAGTCGAGGTCTACTATAGGTATAGGCTGGACAGACTCTCAGCAAGAGAGCCTGCCTGGACGAACGGATACTGACAATAAACCGGGAGGTCAGCGAACGATGGAAAAGTTCTCACCCAAATCCAGAAGCGGCAAATTCATCAGTGCCAGAGAGGCGGTCCAACTGATACGAAAGGGTGATACCGTCGCCAGCGGCGGCTTCGCCGGCGTCGGTTTTGCTGAAGAGATTGCACTGGTTCTGGAACAGCACTATCTGGACAGTGTCGACAACAGCTCGGCTGCAGAGGCCGCCCTGGATCTGACCCTGGTTTTCGCCGCCGGCCAGGGCGATTTTGCCAAACGCGGGCTCAATCACCTGTCCCACAAAGGGCTTGTCGCCTGCACGATTGGCGGCCACTACGGGGCCACTCCCCAGCTGGCGCAGATGGCGGTGGCCGGAGAGATCAAGGCCTACAATCTGCCCCAGGGCGTCATCTCTCACCTGTATCGCGATATCGCCGCCGGCAAGCCGGGCCATCTGTCCAAAGTGGGTCTGGGCACCTTTGTTGACCCCCGCCTCGACGGCGGCAAGGTAAATGACATCACCACCGAAGACCTGGTGGAATTGATGACCATTGG
>JBKEDD010000101.1:0-45662 GCA_047975215.1 Jhaorihella sp. | reverse complement strand
TTTCAGGCGGTTGTTCCGGTTGATGACCCGGCGGTAGAGATCATTCAGATCCGACGTCGCAAACCGGCCACCGTCCAGAGGCACCAGCGGGCGCAGCTCGGGCGGAATGACGGGCAGAACCGTCATCACCATCCATTCAGGCCGGTTACCGGATTCGATAAAGCTTTCAACAACTTTCAGCCGTTTGATGATCTTCTTAGGCTTAAGTTCCCCGGTCGATTCCTTCAGTTCTTCACGCAGCTTCTCGGCCTCTGACTCAAGGTCGATCTGCGACAGCATCTCGCGGATTGCCTCGGCCCCGATATTGGCAGTAAACGCATCCATGCCATAGGCATCCTGCGCGTCCATGAATTCCTCTTCCGACAGCATCTGACCATAGGTCAGATCGGTCAGACCGGGTTCAATCACCACATAGTTTTCGAAATAGAGCACCCGTTCCAGATCACGGAGCGTCATGTCCAGCATGAGGCCAATGCGCGACGGCAGCGACTTCAGAAACCAGATATGGGCACAGGGGGCGGCCAGTTCGATATGACCCATGCGTTCGCGCCGGACCTTTTGCAGCGTCACCTCGACACCGCATTTCTCGCAGACGACGCCGCGATACTTCATCCGCTTGTACTTGCCGCACAGGCATTCGTAATCCTTGATCGGCCCAAAGATCCGGGCGCAGAACAGCCCGTCGCGCTCGGGCTTGAAGGTGCGGTAGTTGATGGTCTCGGGTTTCTTGATCTCGCCGAAGGACCACGACAGGATCCGCTCGGGCGAGGCCAGCGAAACGCGGATCTCGTCAAAGGTCTTGGCCGGGGTCAGCGGGTTGAACGGGTTGTTGGTCAGTTCCTGGTTCATGCGATAGCCTCAGAGGTTCGGGCGGTGCCTGGGACAGCGGGCCGGGATCGTTCAGACCCCGGCCACGGGGGAAATGCGAAGCAGTCCCCTATTCCTCGGCCTCCGCGTCCAGGAGTTCCATGTTCAGTCCGAGGCCGCGGACTTCCTTCACCAGAACGTTGAAGGATTCCGGCACGCCGGCCTCGAAATTGTCTTCGCCCTTGACGATGCTCTCATAGACCTTGGTCCGGCCGGCCACGTCGTCGGACTTGACCGTCAGCATTTCCTGCAAGGTGTAGGCGGCGCCGTATGCCTCGAGCGCCCAGACCTCCATCTCGCCGAAACGCTGGCCACCGAACTGCGCCTTGCCGCCCAGCGGCTGCTGGGTCACCAGGCTGTAGGGGCCGGTCGAGCGGGCGTGGATCTTGTCGTCGACCAGGTGGTGCAGCTTGAGCAGGTACTTCACCCCCACCGTCACCGGACGCTGGAACCGCTCGCCGGTGCGGCCGTCGAACAGCCAGGACTGGCCCGAGGTGTCGAAACCGGCGCGGCGCAGCGCGTCGTTGACATCGGCCTCCTTGGCGCCGTCAAAGACCGGGGTGGCGATCGGAACCCCGCGGGTGACATTGGCGGCGGTCTCGACCAGCGCGTCCTCGCCGAGGCTTTCGAGGCCCTCGTCATAGACATCCTCGCCATAGGCGATCTTCAGCGCCTCGCGCACCGGGGACAGGTCGCCCGAACGCCGGTATTCGGCCAGCGCCTCGTCGATCTGGATGCCGAGGCCGCGCGCCGCCCAGCCCATGTGGGTTTCGAGGATCTGCCCAACGTTCATCCGGCTGGGCACGCCCAGCGGATTGAGGCAGAAGTCGACCGGGGTCCCGTCGGCCAGGAAGGGCATGTCCTCTTGCGGGACCACCCGGCTGATGACGCCCTTGTTGCCGTGACGGCCGGCCATCTTGTCGCCCGGTTGCAGCTTGCGCTTCACCGCGACAAAGACCTTGACCATCTTCATCACGCCCGGGGGCAGGTCGTCGCCGCGACGGACCTTTTCGACCTTGTCGTCGAAGCGGTGATCGAGCGTGCGCTTCTGCGCCTCGTATTGCTCGTGCAGGGCCTCGAGGATACGGGCGTCATCCTCGTCGGTCAGCGCCATCTGCCACCACTGGCCATAGCTGAACTCGGACAGCACCTCATCGGTCAGCACGGTATTGGCCCGCAGGCCCTTGGGGCCCTTGACCGCGGTCTTGCCCAGGATCAGCGTCTTGAGCCGCGCATAGATGTTGCGGTCGAGAATGGCGAGTTCGTCGTCCCGGTCACGGGCCAGACGCTCGACCATCTCGCGCTCGATCTGCAGGGCGCGCTCGTCCTTGTCGACGCCATGGCGGTTGAACACCCGCACCTCGACCACGGTGCCGAAATCGCCCGGCGGCAGCCGCAGCGAGGTGTCGCGCACATCGCTGGCCTTTTCGCCGAAGATGGCGCGCAGCAGCTTTTCTTCCGGGGTCATCGGGCTTTCGCCCTTGGGGGTGATCTTGCCCACCAGAATGTCGCCCGGCCCGACCTCGGCGCCGATATAGACGATGCCGGCCTCGTCGAGGTTGCGCAGCGCCTCCTCGCCGACATTGGGGATGTCGCGAGTGATCTCCTCCTGGCCAAGCTTGGTGTCGCGGGCCATCACCTCGAACTCCTCGATGTGGATAGAGGTGAAGACGTCGTACTTCGCGATGAGCTCGCTGATCAGGATCTAGTCCTCGAAGTTGTAGCCGTTCCACGGCATGAAGGCGACGAGCACGTTGCGCCCCAGCGCCAGTTCGCCGAGTTCAGTCGAGGGACCATCGGCGATGATGTCGCCGGCGAGCACCCGGTCGCCCACCTTCACCAGCGGGCGCTGGTTGATGCAGGTCGATTGGTTGGAGCGCATGAACTTGCGCAGCCGGTAGATGTCGACGCCGCGCGTCGTGCCGTCATCACCGGTGGCGCGCACGACGATGCGTGCGCCGTCGATGCTGTCGACCACGCCGTCGCGCTTGGCCACGATCGTCGCGCCGGAGTCGCGCGCGACCGCGGCTTCCATGCCGGTGCCCACCAGCGGCGCATCGGCACGGATCAGCGGCACCGCCTGGCGCTGCATGTTCGACCCCATCAGCGCGCGGTTGGCGTCGTCGTTCTCGAGGAACGGGATCAGCGAGGCCGCGACCGAGACCAGCTGCTTGGGCGACACGTCGATCAGATCGACCGCCTCGGCCGGGTTCAGCATGAACTCGCCGCCCTTGCGGGTCGAGACCAGCTCATTGCGGAAATGCCCGCCCTCGTCGAGCTGCGCGTTCGCCTGGGCGACGGTGTGGCGCATCTCTTCGGTCGCGGACATGTAGACGACCTCGTCGGTCACCTGGCTGTCCTTGACCCGGCGATAGGGGGTCTCGATGAAGCCGTATTTGTTCACCCGCGCGAAGGTCGCGAGGGAGTTGATCAGGCCGATGTTCTGGCCTTCCGGCGTCTCGATCGGGCACATCCGGCCGTAGTGGGTCGGGTGCACGTCGCGGACCTCGAAGCCCGCGCGCTCGCGGGTCAGGCCGCCCGGGCCCAGCGCCGAGAGGCGGCGCTTGTGGGTCACCTCGGAAAGCGGGTTGGTCTGGTCCATGAACTGCGAAAGCTGGCTCGAGCCGAAGAACTCGCGCACCGCCGCCGCCGCCGGCTTGGCGTTGATCAGATCCTGCGGCATCACCGTGTCGATCTCGACCGAGGACATACGCTCCTTGATCGCGCGCTCCATGCGCAACAGACCGATGCGATACTGGTTTTCCATCAGCTCGCCGACCGAACGCACCCGGCGGTTGCCGAGATGGTCGATATCGTCGATCTCGCCACGACCGTCGCGCAGGTCGACCAGCCCCTTGATGCAGGCGACGATATCCTCGTTGCGCAGCGTCCGGTGGGTGTCGGGCGCGTCCAGATCGAGACGCATGTTCATCTTCACCCGGCCGACGGCCGATAGGTCGTAACGCTCGCTGTCGAAGAACAGCTGGTCGAACAGCGCCGAGGCGGCCTCCACCGTCGGCGGCTCGCCGGGGCGCAGCACGCGATAGATGTCGGTCAGCGCGGTCTCGCGGTTGTAGTTCTTGTCGGCCGCCATCGTGTTGCGGATATAGGCGCCGATATTGACGTTATCGATGTCGAGCACCGGAATCTCGGTGACGCCGGCATCCATCAGATCCTTCAGCGTGCCGCCCTTGGGCTGGCCGTCCTTGTCCAGTTCCCAGGTCAGCTCGTCGCCGGCCTCGACATGGATCGCGCCGGTCTGCTCGTCGATGATGTCGCGGGCGACGAACCGCCCGACGATCTGGTCGAAGGGCACCAGAATCTCGGTGACCTTGGCCTCGTCGATCAGCTTCTTGACCGCGCGCGGCGTGACCTTGTCGCCGGCCTTGGCGATGACCTCGCCGGTCTTGGCGTTGACGATGTCATAGCTCGGCCGGGTACCGCGGATGCGGTCGGGGAAGAACTCGGTGGCCCAGCCCTTGTTCTTCTGATGGCGGAACGTCACCGTGTCGTAATAGGCGTCCATGATCGCCTCCTGATCCATGCCGAGCGCATAGAGCAGGGTCGTCACCGGCAGCTTCCGGCGGCGGTCGATCCGGGCGAAGACCAGATCCTTGGCGTCGAACTCGAAATCGAGCCACGAGCCGCGATAGGGGATGATCCGGCAGGCGAACAGGAGCTTGCCCGAGGAATGGGTCTTGCCCTTGTCATGGTCGAAGAACACGCCGGGCGAGCGGTGCATCTGGGACACGATCACCCGCTCGGTCCCGTTCACGATGAACGTCCCGTTCGGGGTCATGAGCGGCATGTCCCCCATGAACACGTCCTGTTCCTTGATATCCTTGACGGATTTCGCGCCGGTATCTTCGTCGACATCGAACACGATCAGACGCAGCGTCACCTTCAGCGGTGCGGCATAGGTCATGTCGCGCTGCTGGCATTCCTCGACATCGTATATCGGCTTTTCCAGTTCGTATTTCACGAATTCCAGAACGCTGGTCTCGTTGAAATCCCTGATCGGAAAGACCGACTGGAAGACGCCCATGATGCCCTCACCCTCGGTGGGCTGGGGCGCATCGCCGGATTTCAGGAACAGATCGTAGGAGGATTTCTGAACCTCGATCAGGTTCGGCATCTCCAGAACTTCGCGGATCTTGCCGTAATACTTGCGAAGTCGTTTCTGGCCAATATAGCTTTGAGCCATGTCGGATGTCACCTTTTCATGTTCTCACCGGTCAAGGATACCGCCGGGCCCCGGCATCCTTGGCCATTCGAGACAGCGCGTCCGGATCAATTCATGGCCACCGTCCCGACTGGCGGCCTCCCGATCGCGTGAACCGCGCCTTGGGAAACGCCCCGCACGGAGGCCCTTTTCAAGACAGGTTCGGCTGGACCCGGAGTTCCCGGGCCCAGCCAATTCTAACAGGTGGAAACGCCCACCCGGTCGGCTCAGGCGACTTCGACTTCGGCGCCGGCCGCTTCCAGCTTGCCCTTGATCTCTTCGGCCTCGTCCTTGGAGACGCCTTCCTTGATCTTGCCGCCGGCCTCGACCAGGTCCGTGGCTTCCTTCAGGCCCAGGCCGGTGATCGCGCGCACTTCCTTGATCACGTTGATCTTGGAGGCGCCCGCGTTCTTCAGAACGACGTCGAATTCGGTCTTTTCCTCATCAGAAGAACCGCCGGCATCGCCGGCGGGTCCGGCCATCATGACCGCGCCGCCGGCGGCGGGCTCGATGCCGTATTCGTCCTTGAGGATGGTTTTCAGTTCTTGTGCTTCCAGCAGGGTCAGACCGACGATCTCTTCTGCCAGTTTCTTCAGATCAGCCATTGTATCAGCTCTTTCCGTTACAGGTTCATGTGTTCCGGCGTTCAGGCAACTCGCCCACGCGGTTCATTCCAGGTCGCTGCCCGCTTACGCGGCTTCCGCCCTCTCTTCGATGGTCGAAAGGATGCTTGCGATATTGCTTGCAGGTGCGCCAATGGCACCGGCGATGTTCGAGGCAGGCGCGCCGATACAGCCGACGATCGAAGCGATAAGCTCATCGCGCGACGGCATTTTCGACACGGTCTCGACACCGGCCCGGTCCAGGATGTTCTCACCCATCGCCCCGCCAAGGATCTCGAACTTCTTGTTCTCCTTGGCGTAGTCCTCGGCCACCTTGGCTGCCGCCACGGGATCCTCGGAATAGGTCAGAACGGTCATGCCCGTCAGCAGGTCGGCCATTGCTGCGCATGGCTTACCCTCAAGGGCGATCTTGGCGAGCCTGTTCTTGGCAACACGCACGGACCCGCCTGCATCGCGTGCACGCGCACGCAGGTCCTGCATCTCGGCAACTGTCAGACCGACATAGTGGGCAACCACCACGACGCCAGAGCTTTCGAAGATCTGGCCGAGTTCCTCGACCACTTTCTCTTTCTGGGCTCTATCCACAGTTTCACTCCAAATTTGGGACGCTCGCTCGCGCCCCGGCTCTCTTGTGCCGGGCCAGGCCCGGCGTTCAGGTCCGATCTACGGGGCTGAGCCAAGATACGCCCGAAGGTGCGAACCCTCGGCCAATCCGGTCTTGCCCGTCTCAGGCAGGAGATTAAGGCATTGGTATCAATGAAGAAACCGCAGACCACCCGCCGTCTTGGACGAAACGAAATAAAGCGCACGAAGAATCGCACGCTTTATCTCACCGGCTGATTTATGCGCAACGGGCAGGATTGCCAACCCCAAAACGGGCAGAAACGCCGCAGCGGCGGAAATCCGGCGAAACCGGCCCCGATGCCCCGCGCCATCGCAACGGCGCATGGAGGCCGGGCAACCGGGCCGGAACCGGCAATCAGAAGTACCGGGCGACGATCGGGTCGAACGCGAGCCGCGGTTCGAACAGCAGCCCCAGTTGGCGCGCCGTTTCGGTCTGTTGCGCGTCGAAACTGTGCATCAACCCATAGTGGCGCCGGATGTCCGCCTCGTCGCCGCGCTCCAGCACCTGGCCAAGGCGTTCGCGCAACCGCGGCCTGTATCCCTTCAGCCTGACGCGGTATTCCAGCTTGCGCCGCCAGTCGTCATAGCCGCTGTCCACGTAGTGAAGCAGATAGAAGCCGTCGTTGCGGTCAAGCACCCGATCTATGATCCGCTCGCCCCCCGGCGCCTCGATCCAGTGCGGCCGCATCCTGAACGGCGCCAGCCCGGTCCGGACGAACGACTTGCCGGCATTGTGCCCCGCCAGCCCCTGGTTGCGGACCATGAATTGCCAGAAATCGCCATAGATCTGCCTGCACTCATCGCGGTTCATCGGCACGCGGAAGGCGTCGTACCCGTCGCCATCGGCAACCGAGACCACCTCGGCGGGCCGCACCTGGATCACGCGATCATCCTCGGGCGCATCGCCCAGAAGCCGCGAAATCGAGCGGCCGGGACCGGCCAGCATCAGTTCGTCCGCATCCAGCGGCAGAACCCAGGATTCCCCGGCCCGGTCATAGCCGTGCTTGCGCACCGCGTTCTGGATGAAGTTCATGCGCCGCTTTTGCCGCGAAATCCCGAGACTGTCCCAGAATTCGGGGGTGCAGCGCACCGGTTCGACCTGCGGCAGATGCGCCACCATCGCGATGCACGGATCGTCCGGGTCGTCGAAATGGATAACGATGCGGGACGCGCCCTGGTCCAGATGCCAGGCGACGAAACGGCGGATGACCTCGGGCGGTTCCCTCGCGATCGTCACGATAGCCCAAGATGCCCGGTCCGTCATGGCCCCGCCGCGAGATCTGCCCCTGAAACGGGAAAGTGCCGCAAACGCGGCACTTTCTCAATGGTTCATTCGCTCGATGCGTTGGCCACATCGACGCTGACGCCCGGACCCATGGTCGAACTCAGCGCGATCTTCTTCATGTAGGTGCCCTTGCTGCCCGTCGGCTTGGCCCTGGCCACGGCGCTGACGAAGGCGCGCACGTTCTCGGCCAGGCTGGCCTCGTCGAACGAAACCTTGCCGACACCGGCATGGACCACGCCGGCCTTTTCGGCCTTGAACTGCACCTGGCCGCCCTTGGCGTCCTGAACAGCCTGCGCCACGTCCATCGTCACGGTGCCGACCTTGGGGTTCGGCATCAGGTTGCGCGGGCCGAGGATCTTGCCCAGACGGCCGACGATCGGCATCATGTCCGGCGTTGCGATACAGCGGTCGAACTCGATCTTGCCGCCCTGGATCGTCTCCATCAGATCCTCGGCGCCGACGATATCGGCGCCCGCCTTCTCGGCCTCCTCGGCCTTGGGGCCGCGGGCGAAGACGGCGACACGCACGGTCTTGCCGGTGCCGTGGGGCAGACCGACGACGCCACGGACCATCTGGTCGGCATGGCGCGGATCGACGCCAAGGTTCATCGCGATCTCGACGGTTTCATCGAACTTGGCGGTGGCATTGCTCTTGATCAGGGCAACGGCCTCCTCGACCGACAGGTCGTCCTTGCCGGCAAAGGCTTCGCGTGCGGCGCGGGTGCGTTTTCCAAGCTTGGCCATCTTACTTCACCTCAATGCCCATCGAACGGGCGCTCCCGAGAATGATCTGCATCGCGCCCTCGATGTCGTTGGCGTTCAGATCCTTCATCTTGGCTTCGGCGATCTCGCGCAGCTGCGCCTGCGTGACCGTGCCCACGGTCTCGCGCGAAGGCGTCTTGGAACCGGACTTCAGCTTGGCGGCCTTCTTGAGGAAATAGGACGCGGGCGGCGTCTTGATTTCCATGGTGAAGGACTTGTCCTGATAATAGGAAATCACGGTCGGGCACGGCGCGCCCGGATCCATATCCGCGGTCCTGGCGTTGAACGCCTTGCAGAATTCCATGATGTTGATGCCGCGCTGACCCAGCGCGGGGCCGACCGGAGGCGACGGGTTCGCCTGACCGGCGGGCACCTGCAACTTGAGCGTGCCCCTGAGTTTCTTGGCCATGTGACCTTCTCCTTGTCTCATCGGTGCGCGCTTAGCGCACCCTGTGCACCGGAACGCGTTCCGGTGCCCCGACTAGCGTGGTGCGGTCCGGGCACGCGTGCCCTCGCCTTCCACGAACGAACCCGGCTGCCCGGGCATGCGGACGGCGCGCCAGACGCGCAGCCCGCCCTTCACCCCTGTTTCGTTACCTGGGTGAATTCCAGCTCGACCGGAGTTTCCCGGCCGAAAATCGAAACCGCCACCTTCAGGCGCTGGTTGTCCTCGTCGATTTCCTCGATCATGCCGTCGAAATCCTCGAACGGACCGTCGTTGACCTTGACCTTCTCGCCGATCTCGAAATGGATCAGCGTGCGCGGGCTTTCCTCACCTTCCTGAACGCGGTTCAGGATCTGGTTGACCTCGGCATCGCGCATCGGCATCGGGCGCCCCTGCGGCCCCAGAAACCCGGTAACGCGGTTGATCGAGTTGATCATGTGATAGCCGCCGTCGGACATTTCCATATGCACCAGCACATAGCCCGGCATGAAGCGGCGCTCTGCCGTCACCTTCTTGCCGCGGCGCACCTCGATCACCTCTTCGGTGGGTACCAGGACCTCGTCGATCTCGTCCTCCAGGCCCTTGTCGGCGGCCAGCGTGCGGATCTGTTCGGCGATCTTCTTCTCGAAATTCGAAAGAACGCTGACCGAATACCACCGTTTCGCCATGAACCTGCCCGCCCTTTTCTTGCCCTGTACGCCCCGTCCGAGGCGCAGCAAACCTGAATATCGTCAAGCGGTCGACCCGCAACGCCCGGGAACAAAAAGCGGCGCGCAACACGAATCGCCGCGCGCCCTTGCCCTGAACAGGGTGTCACCTAACCGGCAATCACGCGATGATCAAGAGGTATGGGCCGCTTCTTGCCGGAACGGCCCGCCGCCCGCCGGGACTCAGCCGAAGATGCCGAGAATGCCCTGCAGGCCATAGCGGATCAGCAGATCGACCAGCGCGAAGAACACCGCCGTCAGCGCCGCCATGATGAACACCATGACCGTGGTCAGCAAGACCTCGCGCCGCGTCGGCCAGACGACCTTGGCGACTTCGGCGCGAACCTGCTGTATGAACTGGATCGGATTGGTGCTGGCCATTGGCTGTGCCTGTTGCTGCGTGCGGTCACGCGGCACATAACCGGGCGGTACGGCGAATTCAAGGCCGCAGATGCGCGGCCCGGCCGGCGGCACGGCGGGAGTGCGGCACGGCGCAACCCTGTTGTCGTGCGCGCCGGGCGGAACTAGACATCGGTTCCGGGCGCCCCGGAAAGGCGCCGCGCAACAGGGGGGCGGCATGGACTGGCGCGATACCGGCATCCTGCTGACGATGCGCCGCCACGGCGAAACATCGGCGATCATCGACGTGTTCACCGAACGCCACGGCCGCCATTCAGGCGTGGTGCGCGGCGGCGCCAGCCGCAAGGTCGCGCCGATCCTGCAACCGGGCGCGCAACTCGACCTGGCATGGCGGGCGCGGCTCGAAGAACACATCGGCGCCTATACGGTCGAACCAGTGCGCAGCCGCGCCGCGGCGGCCATGGGCGGGCGGCTGGCGCTTGCGGGGCTGAATGCGGTCACCGCGCTTGTCACCTTCGCGCTGCCCGAGCGCGAGGCGCACCCGGCCCTTTACCGGCGCACCGAACGGCTGCTCGACCTGCTGGGACAGGACGAACTCTGGCCACTGGCCTATCTGGGCTGGGAACGGGCGCTGCTGGAGGAAACCGGTTTCGGGCTCGATCTCGAACGCTGCGCCGCCACCGGCACCACCGAGGCGCTGATCTATGTCTCGCCGAAAACGGGGCGCGCGGTCTCGCGCGAGGGCGCGGGCGAATGGGCCGGCCGGATGCTGCCGCTGCCGCCCTGCCTGCGCGGGCAGGGCCCGGCCCCCGACGACGAGATCGCGCAGGGCCTCGTGACCACCGGCCATTTCCTTGAAAACCGGCTTGCCCCGGCGCTGGGCAACAAACCCCTGCCCGAGGCACGGGCGCGCTTTGTCGCGGCCTTTCTGCGCGCCGGCGCGTGACGCCCGGCGCTCAGCCGCCGCGTATCGTGTCGATCATCAGCCGCACGTTGTCGGGGTTGGCGTCGGGGGTGATGCCGTGGCCCAGGTTGAAGATGTGCGCGCCGCCGGAAAACGCCCGCACGATGCGGCGGGTTTCCTCAACCAGCGCCTGACCGCCGGTGACCATGTGGCGCGGGTCCAGGTTGCCCTGCACGCAGCCATCGGCCTGCACATGCTGCGCCGCCCATGCCGGATCGACCGAATTGTCCAGCGCCACGCAATCGACCCCGGTGGCGCGTGCAAAGCCCGCATAGCGGTCCCCGGCCTCACGCGGGAAGGCGATGACCGGAACCTGCGGATGACGCTCCTTCAAGGCCGCGGTGATCCGTCTGCACGGCTCCAGCGCGTATCGCTCGAACGCCTCGCCCCGCAGCGACCCGGCCCAGCTGTCGAACAGCTTGATCGCCTCGGCGCCGGCCCCGATCTGGGCCGACAGGTAGTCGACGGTGGCTTGCTCGATTCGTTCCAGCAGCGCCTCGAACAGCGCCGGGTTTTCCGCAAGCAGCGCATGGGCGGGCGCCTGATCCGGGGTGCCGCGCCCGGCGATCATGTAGGTGGCCACGGTCCAGGGCGCGCCGGCAAAGCCGATCAGCGCGACCTCGCGCGGCAGTTCCCGCGACAGGATATTCACGGTCTCATAGACGGGGGCCAGCGTGTCATGGATCGCATCGGCCGGTTTCAGCGCCGCGAAACCGGCCTCGTCCGTGACGGTGGACAGGCGCGGCCCCTCGCCGGTGACGAACCACAGATCGGCGCCCAGCGCCTGAGGCACCAGCAGGATATCGGCAAACAGGATCGCCGCATCGAAACCAAAGCGGCGGATCGGCTGCAACGTCACCTCTGCCGCCAGATCGGGGGTATAGCACAGCGACAGGAAATCCCCCGCCTGCGCCCTCGTGGCCCGGTACTCCGGCAGGTAGCGACCGGCCTGGCGCATCATCCAGACCGGCGGGGTTGCCTGTGTCTCGCCCGCCAGCGCGCGCAGCAGTTTCTTGGTCTCGGCCATGTCGTCCCCCTTGGGCTTTGGCGCTTGGTCCCTTCCGGACGGCGGATTGTCAAGCCGATGGGCGGTTGTCACCCCCATTTGACCCGACTAAAGATCGCCCCATGACAGCTTCGCTCCCCTCACCCGCATCGCCCCTGAAAATCGGCACCCGCGGTTCGCCGCTGGCCCTGGCGCAGGCGCATGAAACCCGCGACCGGCTGGCCGCGGCCTTCGATCTGCCGGCCGAGGCGTTCGCCATCGTGGTGATCCGCACCAGCGGCGACGACGCGGCGCTGATCGCGCGTGACAAGCCGTTGAAGGAGATCGGCGGCAAGGGGCTATTCACGAAGGAAATCGAAGAGGCGCTGCTGTCGGGGGCCATAGACATCGCGGTACATTCGATGAAGGACATGCCGGTGGCGCAACCCGGCGGGCTGCTGCTGGATACCTACCTGCCGCGCGAGGACATGCGCGATGCCTTCATTTCGCCCGACCTGTCCGGCATCTCCGACCTGGCCGATGGCGCCGTGGTCGGCACCTCCAGCCTGCGCCGCCGCGCCCAGCTTCTGTACCGGCGGCCCGACCTGAAGGTGGTCGAGTTTCGCGGCAACGTGCAGACCCGGCTGAAGAAGCTGGCCGATGGCGTGGCCGATTGCACCTTTCTGGCGATGGCCGGGCTGAACCGGCTGAAGGCGTCGGACGTGCCGGCAACGCCGATCTCCACCGAAGACATGCTGCCCGCCGTGGCGCAGGGCGCCATCGGCATCGAACGGCGCAGCGGCGATGCCCGCGTGGCCGACATGCTGGCGGCGATCCACGATACGCCGACCGGGCAGCGGCTGGCCGCCGAACGCGCGTTTCTGGCCGAACTGGACGGATCGTGCGAAACGCCGATCGCCGGGCTGGCCGAGCTGGACGGCACCACGCTGCGGCTGCGCGGCGAGGTGCTGCGCCCCGACGGTTCGGAGGCGATTTCGGACGACCGTACCTGCCCCATCGCCGACGGCGCCGAACTGGGCCGCGCCATGGCCCGGGATCTGCTGGCGCGGGCGGGGCCGGGTTTCTTCGACTGGCGCGCCTGATCGCGCCGCCCGTTGTCGCGCAGATGCGGCGGTTCGTGACACTTGCCGCCAGAGCCGGGCGCTACGGTCGCCGGGCCGGCCACGAGAACCCGCGGAATTGACCGCAGGCGCCCAAGCGGGGCATGTTCACCGGATGAAAGCACGACAGGATCGGGGCTTGTTGCGATGAAAACCTTTCTCATGATTGCCTTTGCCGGATTTCTGGTCGCCGGGTGCGAGGCCTGCGATGCACCCGCCAACGTGAATGCCGGCGTCGGCATAGGCACCGGCGGCGTGTCGGGCGGCGTATCGGTGGGCCGCGGCTGCGGGCCGGGCTATATCTCGCTGGGGCTTGGCAACAGCTACCATGTGGGCTGGTAGCGGCCGGGCCGTCGCGCGCCCCAGTCAGCCAGGCCCGGCCTGACCGAATCGCGCGATCTCGATCCCCCCCGCCGTCAGGCTGTCGCGCACGGCACGGGCCAGTGCGACTGCGCCGGGGGTGTCGCCATGCAGGCAGATCGTGCCGATGGCGGCCGGGATGCGCTTGCCCGAGGCGGTCACGATGGCGCCCTCGCGCACCATCTCAAGGATACGCGGCCCGGCGGCGGCCGGGTCATGGATCACCGCGCCGGGCAGCGACCGGTCGACCAGCGTGCCGTCGTCGTCATAGGCGCGATCGGCAAAGATCTCGCCCACCCAGGCGCAGCCCAGATCGCGCACCGCGCGTTCCTGCGCCGTGGCGGCCAGCACCATCACGATGATCCCGGGATCGACCGAGAGCGCCGCCTCATAGCAGGCGCGGGCAAGGGCCTGATCCTCCGACGCCATGTTGGAAAGCGCGCCGTGCAGCTTGAGGTGGCGCACCCGCGTCCCGAGGCTGCGGGCCATACCCTGCGCGGCGCCCAACTGATAGCGAATCGCGTTCTGCAGGCTGCCGCGCGGCAGGTCCAGGCGGCGGCGTCCGAACCCCTGAAGGTCGGCAAAGCCGGGATGCGCGCCGATGCCGACGCCATGGTCGTGCGCGGTGCGCATGGTGGCTGCCATCACGTCCGGGTCGCCGGCATGAAAGCCGCAGGCGATATTGGCCGAGGTGACGATTTCCAGCAGCGCCGCATCGTCGCCCATCTTCCAGGGGCCATAGCTTTCGCCCATGTCGGCATTCAGATCCACGCTTAGCGTCATTGCTGGCCTCCGTCGCCGTCGCTGGCCGAGATCACTCCGCCGATCAGCTGATAGGACAACAGATCGGGAATATCCGCAACATCGCGCACCAGCGGACAAAGTGCCGCCGGCAGCCGGTTCAGCGCGGCCTCGTGCGCGGCCTGCGCGGCAAGGGCCTCGTCCAGTCCGACAAACCTGAACCGCAGCGGCGCCCCTTCCGGGGCTTGCGCCACCATGCCCAGATCGCAGGGAATGACCGTACCGATGCGCGGGTATCCCCCCGTCGCCTGGCATTCCGGCATCAGCACGAAAGGGCGCCCGTCACCGGCCATCTGGATATCGCCCGGCACGATCACCTCGGACAGGATGTTCAACTGCTGGCGCGCGGCAAAGCCCTCGCCCTGAAACTCCAGTTCCATCCCCATGCGGTTGGCGCGGCGGCCGCGCCTGAACTCGGTGGCCTCGAACCGCTCGCGCACCGGACGCGCGAACAGCCCGGTCTGAAAGCTTTCGACGATCCGCACCGTGCCGCCGCCAAAGCGGTCGGTCACGTCCAGCGTCAGGCCGGTACGCGCGCAGCCATCCTCGCCCGCGGGCAGCACGTCGCCATCGCGAAGCGCCCGCCCGATCCCGGCCGCCAGATGCACAGACCGCGACCCCATCCGCGCCTCGGTGCCGATGCCCCCGCCCAGATGCAGATAGCCATAGTTGCCCGTCCGCACCGCGCCGATGCGCAGCCGCTGACCCGCCCACAGCGGGTGGCTGGCATTCCAGGCCACGGCGGCGCCGTCGATCGCGGCCTGCATCGCCGCGCCGGTCAGGGCGATGCGCAGATCGCCCCGGGCCTCGAACACGGCCCCCGTGCCGGCCATTTCCAGCGCCGCCAGCCCCGGCGCCTGGCCCAGCAGCGCCGCCCCCTCGGCCAGCGCCTGCACGTCCATCGCACCGCCCCGCGACAGGCCATGTTCCAGAAATCCGGGCCGGC
This sequence comes from Jhaorihella sp., assembly GCA_047975215.1. Classification (GTDB taxonomy): domain Bacteria; phylum Pseudomonadota; class Alphaproteobacteria; order Rhodobacterales; family Rhodobacteraceae; genus JAGRMG01. The sequence goes on along the minus strand of JBKEDD010000101.1, from coordinate 30,591 downwards.
CCATGTCCTGCACCGTGCAGGCCGGTCCGGGGCGGTGCACGATCAGTTCCGCCATCAGGCAATCTCCTCGCAGACCGCCCCGCCGGCTGCATCTTCGCGCAACCGGTCGTAATCGGCGGGCTCTGCCGGCTCGAACCTGACCTCGTCGCCCGGCGCCAGAGAGAAGGGCCGCGCACCCCCGCGCCGGAAACAGCGGAACGCGGTCTGCCCGACATGGCGCCAGCCGGTCGGCGCCGGCGCGGCGAACAGCGTGAACTGGCGCACCGCCAGCACCAGCGCGCCCTCGGGCACCCGCGCGGTCAGCCGCGTCTGGCGCGCCAGATCCCATTGCGGCCCCAGCGGGCCGAGATAGGGCTGGCCCGGCGCGAAACCGATGGTCAGAACGCGCACCCGCACCGCGCCAAGTTCCTGTATCGCCTGCTCGGGGCTCAGCCCGGCCTCGGCCGCCGCCTCGTCAAGCTGCGGCGCCAGATCGGTGCCAAAGATCGTGGGAATGCGCCAAAGCCTGCGCCCCGGGGGCAGCGGCGCGCCGTACCAGTCGCGCGAATCCAGCAGGCCGCCAAGACATGCGCGCAGGGCGTCATGGCCAAGCCGCGCCGGATCGAACCGCACCAGCACCGACACCAGCGAACTCGCGGTTTCCTCGACCCCCTCCGGGGCCGAACCCTCCAGCGCCACGCGAAACGCCAGCGCGGCGCGATTGGCGGGTTCGCTCATGCGGTCGGCGAAGCGGACAAGCATGCCGTTCAGCCCGGCGGTGCGGATCGCCGGAAAGCACGGCTCAGGCGGTGGCGGCGCCATAGAACCTCCCTAGCAGGACGGGCGTCAGGTACATCGGTATCTGGTAGCAGCCGATGAAGATCAACAGCGGGTCGGTGGTCGCGCCGGGCAGCGCCACCAGGAACAGCGCAATGTTGCGGTTGCCCGCGATGATGCCCAGCGGCACCGCGTCACGCGGCCGCCCCGCCGCCCGCAACAGCCCGAACGTGGCGATCTGAAAGCCGAAGTTCACGGCAAAGGCCGCCACCAGCCAGCCTACGAGCCTGAGAGGATCGTCGCGGAAAGCCGGCACTATGGCCGACATCAGCGCCACCACAACCACCGCCAGCGCGATCGCGGTGGCCCCGTCCAGCGCCGCGACGACCTTGGGGCGCAATCGCGGCGCCGCGACGTGGCGCAGCGCGAAGGCCGCCAGCGTCGCCCCCAGGATCACGCCCAGCAATCGGCCCGCCGCGCCCAGAACCGAGCCGAGTTCGCCCAGCGCGGGCAGCGCCAGAAACACAGGCACCACGGTCAGCGGCAACAGCGCGGTACCAAGCACCAGAAGCCGCAGCGCCGGAGCCGGGTCATGACCGGTCATCAGCGTGAAGTTCGGCGCGCCCGTGACCGAAGGCGCCGAAAGCAGCAGCACCACCGCCACGGCCAGCGGCCCCAACGGCAGACCCAGCACCCGCAGCAGCGCCACCGCGGCAAGCGGCAGCACCAGTTGCAGAACCAGCACCGCCGCCGCGGTTCGCCCCAGCGCGCCCAGCGACTGTACCGCTTCGCGCAGCCCGATGCGAAAGGCGGTCAGAAACAGCAGCAACGCCACCAGCTGCGGCAGCCAGGGGCGCAGAACCGCGGCCAGCCCCGGCAGCGTCAGGCCCGCCAGCAGGCCCAGCACCAGGCACAGCCTTGCGTGGCGCGCAACGGAACCGAGAGCGTCCCCAAGCACGGCCGCTCCCCTCAGCCCCCGGGCCGCTGACGGATGTTCTCGGGCAGCCATGTGGCGAGATCGGGAAAGAAGATCAGCACGAACACCATCGCCACCATGATCAGGAACATCGGGATCGCGGCGCGGGCGATGAAGGTCATCTCGTGCCCGGTCATCCCCTGCAACACGAACAGGTTGAACCCGATCGGCGGCGTGATCTGGGCCATCTCCACCACCACCACGATGAAGATGCCGAACCAGATGATGTCGATTCCCGCCTGGCGGATCATCGGCTCGACCACCGCCATGGTCAGCACAACAGACGAGATGCCGTCAAGGAACATGCCCAGCACGATGTAGAAGACCAGCAAGGCCATCAGCAGTTCGAACCGGGAAAGCTCCAGCGACGCGATCAGGTCGGCCAGCCCGCGCGGCAGGCCGGTAAAGCCCATGGACAGTGACAGGAACGCCGCCCCGGCCAGGATCAGCGCGATCATGGCGCTGGTGCGTACCGCGCCCATCAGGCTGTCGCTGAAGGTTGCCCAGTTCAGCGAACCCTGGCCGGCCGCCAGTACCAGCCCGCCGATCACGCCGAAGGCCGCCGCCTCGGTGGCGGTGGCGTATCCCAGATACATCGACCCGATCACCACCAGGATGAGGCAGATCACCGGCAGCAGGAACCGCGAGTTCTTCAGCTTTTCCACAAGACTCATCCGGGGCTCGGGCGCCGGGTCGAAATCCTTCGACACGGCCGCAACGATTCCGACATAGGCCATGAACATCGCCGCCAGCACCAGGCCGGGAAACACCCCCGCCATGAACAGCTTGGTGATCGATTCGTTGATCGTCACGCCATAGACGATCAGCGTCAGCGACGGCGGAATCATCAGCCCCAGCGTCGCCGCGCCCGCAAGCGTGCCGATCACCATGTGTTCGGGATAATTGCGCCGCCGCAGTTCGGGGATCGACATCTTGCCGACCGTGGTCAGGGTGGCCGCCGACGATCCCGATACCGCCGCGAAAACGGTGCAGCCGACGATATTGGTATGCACCAGCCCGCCGGGCAGCCGCGCCATCCAGGGCGAAAGGCCGCGGAACATGTCCTCGGACAATCGCGTCCGGTACAGGATCTCGCCCATCCAGATGAACAAGGGCAGCGCCGTCAGCGTCCAGGACGAGGACGACGACCAGACCTTGGTGATCATCGCATCGCCCGCGGGCCGCGAGGTGAACAGTTCCATCCCCACGAAGGCCACGCCCATCAGCGCCAGCCCGACCCAGACGCCCGACCCAAGCAGCAGGAACAACACGAACAGGAAGATGCCGATCGGCAGCAATTGTTCCATCAGTCCGCGCCCGTGATCTGGCGGTAGGTGCCCAGCCTGTCGGCGATCTGCCAATGCCCGGTCAGGCGATCTTCGTCATCGAAGAAATAAAAGGTCGCGCCGGTCATGGCCAGCGCCCGGCCGGTCGGCGGCGGCAGGCCGGGGGCGGGGCCGGTATGGGTACCGCTCCAGCGCCAGGCGACCGCCACGGCATCGCCGCTTTCGCCCATGTGGACGGGATCGAACCGCTGGTCGGGCGCGGCGGCGCGCGAGGCGGTCAGCCGCTCCCGGAATCCCTCGCGGCTCAGCGTGCGCCCCTCCCAGGGGTCGCCGGGGTCGTTGTGGATGGTGTATCGGTCGGCAAGATAGGCGTCGGCGGCCCCGCCGTCGCCGCCCGACCAGACGCGGTCAAGGAATTCGCGCAGGCGGCGGTTGCGGATACTGTCGGGCTCGCTCATCGTCTACTCCGCGTGGCTCTGTTCGACGATATCGGAACGGATGCCGTGGCTGCCCAGGAACAGCAGGCGCACCAGATGATCCCAGAACGCGACCGCCAGCAGCACCGTACCCGCCGCCATCGAAAGCTGCGGAATCCACATCGGCGTCGCGTCCAGACCCTGGCTGAGTTCGTTCCAGCGCCACGACACATAGGTTCCCCTGATCGCGAACCAGGCCAGCCATGTGGTGATCGCCGTTCCGATCAGGAAACACCAAAGCTCACCCCACCAGCGTTTCCCGCCCATCGCGTTCAGCACCAGCGATACCCGGATATGAGCGCCATGATTGAGCGCATAGGCAAAGGCGAAAAACGAGGCGCCGGCCATGCAGTAACCGGCATAGTCGGTGGCACCGGGGAACACCTGACCGGTCCAGCGCGCCAGCATCTGCAACACGATCAGAACGAGAATCGCGACCAGAAACAGCGCCGCGATCACGCCGCCCAGCCCGTAGAGAAAATCGAGAAACCGCCGCAGCGCACGCGCAGCCGCCATGTCATGCCCCCTCTTGCGGGAAATATCGGGCCGGGAAACGACACCCCCGGCCCGGCTTCGCATCACATGCTCTTGTATTTCTCGACGATCGCGCGGCCCTCCTCGCCGGCCGTTTCAAGCCATTCGTCGGTCATCGTCGCACCGATCGCCTTGAGTTCCTTCATCAGCGCATCACCGGCGCGCCCGACCTCCATGCCGCCTTCCTTCAGGCCCTTGAGCGTGAAGGCGGTGTAGTCCTTGGACTTTTGCAGCCCTTCGGTTCCGGCCTTGTCGGCACAGCCCTCGACCACCGACCTTGTGGCGTCGTCCAGCCCGTTCCAGGCGTCCATGTTCACGAACACCGCGTTGCGCGGCAGCCAGGCGTCGACCTCGTAGAAATGGCTCAGATGTTCCCACACCTTGCGGTCATAGCCGGTGGCGCCCGACGAGATGAAGCTTTCGGCAACCCCGGTGGCCAACGCCTGCGACAGTTCCGCCGCCTCGACCTGCACCGGCAGCATGCCGGTCAGTTCCGCCATGCGCGCGGTCGCCGTCGAATAGGAGCGGAACTTGATGCCCTTCATGTCGGCCACCGATTCGACAGGCTTGTTGACATAAAGCCCCTGCGGCGGCCAGGGCACCGAATACAGGTAATGCAGGTTGTCATCCGCCAGCGCCTTGGCGACCGCCGGTTCGGCGATAGACCACAGCCTTTCGTGTTCGTCGAAGGACGAGACCAGGAACGGAATCGAATCGACACCATAGATCGGATTCTCGTTCTGATGCGCTGACAGCAGGCGTTCACCTATGTTGGCCTGGCCGGTCTGCACCGCGCGCTTGATCTCGTTGCCCGCGAACAGCGAACCCGACGGATGGGTGACGACCTCGAGGTCGCCGCCGGTGCCTTCGGTCACGCACCTGGCGAATTCCGCGGCGTTTTCGGAATGGAAGTTGGAAGCCGCATAGGCCAGCGGCATATCCCACTTGTCTGCCATCGCGGGCAGCGCGGCAGTAGCGGCCAGCGCGGTGGCGGTCATCAGATGCGTCAAGGTTCTCATCTTCATTCTCCCTTTGTCTTGGTGATCGCAGGCTGCGCGGTCTGATCGCCGCGCTTCAGGTGAACCGTGCCGGGGAATAGGCGCCCAGGTCAACATTTGGTTTGCGCCCCGAAATCAGTTGCGCCAGCAGGCGCCCGGTATTCGGCCCGCCAGTCAGGCCGATATGGTGATGCCCGAACCCCGCGTAGGCGCCGGCCACCCCCGGAATCTCCCCGATCAGCGGAATCGAATCCGACGGCGCCGGGCGATGACCCATCCATTCGGTCGCATCGCGCCATGTCAGCCCCGGCATCGCCCGCGCGATGGCACGTCTGAGCAACGCGAAGGGCGCCCGCGACGGGGCTGCCCCAAGCCCGCCGAACTCGACCACCCCGGCCAGCCTCAATCGCCCCTCCATCGGCGTGGCGACGAACTTGCCCGAGACCACCATCACCGGCGCACGCGGCATCGCCGACGGCTCCCACAGCTCGACATGATAGCCGCGTTCGCTTTCCAGCGGCACCTTCAGCCCCAGCTTGCCCGCCAGCGGCCCCGACCAGGCGCCGGCGGCGATCACAGCCGCGTCGCAGGCTATGGTTTCGCCCCCCGCGCGCACCCCGGCAACGCGGCCGTTCTCGCGCACGATGTCCTCGGCCGCGGCAACCACGATACGGCCGCCGCATCGTTCCACATGGCGCGCAAGATCGCGCACATACTGCCCCGGATCGTCGATGTAGCCGTGACCGCCCAGCCGCACGGCGAACCCCAGTTCGCGGGCGAAGGCCGGGTCGTAGGCATGGAAGGCAGCACCCTCCAGCTCGTCCCAGTCAAAGCCGTTGGCCCGCCGCAACCCCCAGCCGAACGCGTCGCCCTCGTATTGGGCGCGATCGTCGTAGACGAACAGGTAATCCGACGGAACGATCCGTCTTTCGGCCCCCGTGCCTTCGGCCAACGCCTGATGGTCGGCAAGGCTGTCGCCGACGATCGGGGCCAGCGCGGCGGCGATGCGGGCCGCGTCGGCGGCATTGGCATGGGCGAGATAGCGCGCCAGCCAGGGCGCCAGCCGCGGCAGATACCCCCATTTCAGGAACAGCGGCTGATCGCGCGACAGCAGCATCCTCGGCGCCTTCCAGAACAGCCCCGGCACCGTGACCGGCACCACCGAGGCTGCGGCCAGCACCCCGCCATTTCCCTGGCTGGCGCCCTCGGCCGGTCCGGCACGGTCGATCAGCACGACATCGTGGCCGTCGCGCTGCAGCCAGATCGCCGTGGACACGCCGACGATGCCGGCCCCGATAATGGCAACCCTGCGGGTCATGTTCGCGTGTCCCTGTCCAGCCCCGTTGCGCGCGTATCGGCATCCTGCCGGGCTGTTGCGCGCAAAAGCAATAGCCGCGCGACCGGCGGGGCGCTTTTTCGCCGCCACCCGCGCGCCTACTCCGCCCCGCGCAGCACCTCCAGAAACGCCGCCCCGAACCGCTGCGCGCGACGATCCCCCAGCAGCCGTTCCAGACCGCGCGAATCGCCCGGGCGCAGTTGTGCCACACGGGCCAGTTGCGACGCCGAGCACGACAACGGCCGTTCCCCGCCATCCGCGCCCCGCGCCAGCCCCGCCTGCGCCGCAAGCAGCCGGTCGTACAACCCGCCGGCATCGCGCCCCGCCAGCGTGCGCCGGGCCGGATGCACCGGTTCGGCGGCACCGTTGATGATCTCGAGAAACGCCGCGCCGTAGCGTTCGAGCTTCTTGGCGCCAACTCCGTTGATGCGCGCCATGCCGTCCAGCGTGGCCGGGCGGCTTTCGGCCATCTCGATCAGCGTACGGTCGGCAAAGATCACATAGGCCGGAACCCGCGCCGCTTCGGCCAGCGCCCGCCGCTTGGCCTTCAGCGCCGACAGCAGCGGCGCATCCTCATCCGAAACCAGCGCCTTCACCGCCGGGCGGCGGTCGGGTTTGCGGATACTGTCGCGGCGCAGCTCGATTCCGGCCTCCCCGCGCAGGATCGGGCGGGCCGCGTCGGTCATGCACAGCGCGCCATGACGCTCCGGGTCCGGGCGCATAAGGTCGCGCCCCAACATCTGGCGAAACACCGCCTGCCACTGCCGGCGGTCGAATTCGCCGCCAACCCCGAAGGTCGGCAATGCGTCATGGCCGCGGGCGCGCACCTTTTCGGTGGCGGTGCCGGTCAGGATGTCGATCAGATGGCCCGCGCCAAACCGTTCGCCGGTACGCAGCGCCGCCGACAGCGCCTTGCGCACCGCGTCGGTGGCGTCGAACCGCTCGGCCGGGCTGTCGCACAGGTCGCAATGGCCGCAGGGCGGGGCGGATTCGCCGAAATAGGCAAGCAGCGCCTGCCGCCGGCAACCCAGCGCCTCGGCCAGGCCCAGCAGCGCGTTCAGCCGTCCGTGATCGGCGGCGCGGCGTTCGGGCGGCGCCAGCCCCTCGTCGATCTGGGTGCGACGCAGGCGAATGTCGTCGGGGCCGAACAGCGTCAGCGTCTCGGCCGGGGCGCCGTCGCGCCCGGCCCGCCCGATCTCCTGGTAATAGCTCTCGATGCTCTTGGGCATGTCGGCATGCGCGACCCAACGGATATCGGGCTTGTCGATACCCATGCCGAAGGCCACCGTCGCCACTACGATCAACCCGTCCTCACGCGCGAACCGCGCCTCTACCTCGCGCCGCGCGCCGGCCTCCATGGCGCCGTGATAGTGGCAGGCGGCGTGACCGTCCTCGCGCAGGGCGCCCGCCAGCGCCTCGGTCTTGGCACGGGTGGCGCAATAGACGATGCCCGCCCGCCCGCGCCGGGCGGCGGCAAAGTCGAGGATCTGACGCCGCGGCCCGTCCTTGACGGCAAAGGCCAGATGGATGTTGGGCCGGTCGAACCCGCGCAGGAAGACGCGCGGTGCGCCGCCGCCGAACAGCTTCTCGACGATCTCCTCGCGGGTCTCGGCATCGGCCGTGGCGGTAAAAGCCGCCAGCGGCACGCCCAGGGCGCGCCTCAGTTCGCCGATGCGCAGATAGTCGGGGCGGAAATCGTGGCCCCACTGGCTGACGCAATGGGCCTCGTCCACGGCGATCAGGCCAACCCCGATCCGCCGCAGCATCGCCACCGCCCCGCCCGAGGCCAGCCGTTCGGGCGCCATGTAGAGAAGTTTCAGCCGCCCCGCCTCAAGCGCGGCACGGACCGCCTCGCTTTCCTCCTCGGTATTGCCCGAGGTCAGCGCGCCCGCCTCCACTCCGGCCTCCCGAAGCGCGCGTACCTGGTCGCGCATCAGCGCGATCAGCGGCGAGATCACCACCGTCACACCGTCGCGCATCAGGGCGGGCAACTGGAAACACAGTGATTTCCCGCCCCCCGTCGGCATGATCGCCAGCACGTTCTCGCCCGCCGCGACCGCCGCGACGATCTCGGCCTGGCCTGGGCGGAAGGCATCGAATCCGAAGACCTCGCGCAACAGGGAATCTGCGGGTGACATCGTGCCTCGTCGGTCGCGGTTCTGGTTCTGCTCTTGCCGGCAGGGTTTCACACCCCGGCCGCGCCGGCAAGACCGGCATGCGCGGCCCCGCACGGCCGCCCCTTCTCTTGACGCAAATATCCTCCGGGGGTCCGGGGGTGGAAAACCCCCGGGCGGCCGCGGCAGGTGCGCCGCGTCAGTAGAAGAAGGCGATGTTGTTCACCAGGATGATGCGCAGCGCATAGATGCCCAGCAACACCACCAGCGGCGCCAGATCCAGCCCACCCATCGGCGGCAGGATACGCCGAACCGGGCGGTAGATCGGTTCGAGGATGCGGTTCAGCCCGTACCAGATCTGTCCGACGAATTCCTGGCGCGCGTTCAGCACCTGAAAACTGATGAGCCAGCTCATGATCACATGCGCAAGGATGAAGAACCACACCACATCCAGGATCAGCATCAGGATTTGAAACAGCGACTGCATCGGGCTTTCCTTCTCGAGACCGCCCATCACCTATGCGGCGTCGCGCCAAAGGGCAAGACCGCGGGCACGGATGCGGACGCCCCCGTTCACGCAACACTTGCCTGCCGGACCATTCCCTTGTCATATCACGCCAGGGAACAGGGGCAGAGCATGCGCGAGACATCAGAGGGCGGACCGGGGGCCACGACCCGGACGGGGCGGCGGATCTGGGGCTGGTGGTTCTTCGACTGGGCCAGCCAGCCCTACAACACGCTGATGCTGACCTTCATCTTCGGACCGTATTTCGCCCAGACCGCCAGCCGGCATTTCATGGACGGCGGCATGGCCGAGACTGCCGCCCGCGCACATGCCCAGGCGCTGTGGGGCTATGGCCTGACGGCGACCGGCCTCACCATCGCGGTGCTGGCGCCGGTCCTCGGGGCGATCGCCGACAGCACCGGGCGGCGGATGCCGTGGATCTGGCTGTTCTCGGCGGCCTACGTCATCGGCGCCTGGGGCACATGGTGGTCGGCACCGCAGGACTTTTCCGCGCTGCACGCGTTGGCGTTCTTCGGCATCGGCTTTGTCGGCATGGAGTTCGCCACCATCTTCACCAATTCCGACCTGCCATCGCTGGGTCCGAAACGCGAACTGGGCCGCATCTCGGGTTCGGGCTGGGCGTTCGGCTATGTCGGCGGCGTGCTGGCGCTGGTCGTCATGCTGATGCTGTTCCAGGCCGGCGAGAACGGGCACACCATGGCCGGCATCGCCCCGGTGCTGGGCCTCGATCCCGCCACCGGCGCCGATACCCGCGTGGTCGGCCCGTTCTCGGCCATCTGGTACGCGGTATTCATGATCCCGTTCTTCCTTTGGGTGCGTGACGATCCCGGCGTTGCGGGCAGCGGCATGAAACTTGCCCCCGCCCTGCGCGATCTGGGCCGCACCATCGCCGGCCTGCCGTGCCATCCCTCGCTTCTGGCCTATCTCGGCTCGTCGATGTTCTATCGCGACGCCCTGAACGGCATGTACACCTTCGGCGGCATCTACGCCCTTGGCGTGCTGAACTGGACGATCATGCAGATCGGCATCTTCGGCATGATCGCCGCCATCAGCGGCGCGCTGTTCGCCTGGATCGGCGGCTATGCCGACCGCGCCTTCGGGCCGATGCCGGTAATCGTGACCTGCTGCCTGACCCTGATGGCAACCGCCGGGCTGATCGTCTCGCTGTCGCCGACCTCGGTCATGGGGATGGCCCTGGCCGAGGGCTCGGCGCTGCCCGACATCCTGTTCTACGTCGCCGGCATCCTGATCGGCGCCGCCGGCGGCGCGCTGCAATCGGCCAGCCGCAACATGCTGTGCCGGCAGGGCAACCCGGCGCGCATGACCGAAGCCTTCGGCCTCTACGCGCTGTCGGGCAAGGCAACCACGTTTCTGGCGCCCGCGCTGATCGCGGTCGCCACCGATCTCAGCGGAAGCCAGCGCGTTGGCGTCACGCCCCTGATCGTCCTTTTCGCCATCGGGCTGGGTCTGCTAGTCTGGGTCAAAGCAGAAGGAGACCACCCGGCATGATCCTTGCACGCCTGACCGTCTGTGTTGTGACCTGCCTCGCGATCCTGAGCGCGCCGGCACCCGCCGAACCGCTGGCCAAACAGCTCTTCGGGGCCCAGAAACAGGCATCGCACCAGAAACCCGCCGCTTATGGCGGCTATTCCAAGGGCTGTCTCGCGGGGGCGGTACAATTGCCCGAAACCGGCCCGACGTGGCAGGCGATGCGGCTGTCGCGCAACCGCAACTGGGGCCATCCCCAGACGATCGACTTCATCGAGGACCTGAGCCGTTTCGCCGCCAGCCAGCGCGGCTGGAGCGGGCTTTACATCGGCGATATCAGCCAGCCGCGCGGCGGGCCCATGATCTCGGGCCACCGCAGTCACCAGATCGGGCTGGACATCGACATCTGGATGCTGCCCGCCAACGATCTGCGCATGTCGCGCCAGCACCGCGAAAACATCTCGTCCATCTCGATGCGCCGCGCCAAGGGCGCCTATGTCAACGCCAACTGGACCCCGCAGCATCACGCCATCCTGCGCGAAGCCGCCAGCGACAGACGCGTTGCGCGCATCTTCGTCTTTCCCGGCGCCAAGGTGCAGATGTGCAACGACGAGAAGGGCAACCGCCGCTGGCTGCGCAAGATCCGGCCCTGGTGGGGGCATCACTATCATTTCCATGTCCGCCTGAATTGCCCCAAGGGCATGCGCGGCTGCGTGGATCAGGCGCCGCCACCGCCCGGCGACGGCTGCGCCGAGGCACAGAAATGGGTCAACGACATCCTCAAGCCGCCACCGCCGAAACCGCGCGACCCGAACGCGCCGCCGCCCAAGAAGCGGCGCGAATATGTGCTGGCCGATCTGCCCGGACAGTGCGTTTCGGTCTTGCAGTCGCAATAGTCGCGACCGCTATCGGCCTCGCCCGGCCGGCCGCCCCGGCCGATCCGCCCGCGGCCCGGCTGCTGGGCAGTTTCGTATGGCATCACGACCTGCCGTGGTTCGGCGGCTGGTCGGGGCTTGAGATCTCGGCCAACGGAACCGGCCTGACCGCGATCAGCGACCGCGACGGAACCCTGATCTTTGCGCGCATCGCCCGCGATGCAGAGCGTATCAGTGGCATAAGGATTCTTCGCACGATCCGCCTCAGGTCCGGCGCGGGCGCACCGCTGAGCGGGCACATCGCCGATGCCGAAGGGCTGGCCATCGCCCCGGACGGCACCCTGTTCGTTTCCTTCGAGGGCGTGCACCGGGTTGCGCGCTATGCCACCCCCGATGCACCGGTCCGGGGCCTGCCCCGGCCGCGCGACTTTCTCGCCCTGCCCGAAAACGGATCGTTCGAGGCACTGGCCATCGACCCGCTCGGCCGGGTCTACACGATGCCCGAGAACCGGCCCGACCGGCACGGTCAAATCCCGGTCTACCGATGGGACGGAACCCGCTGGTCGGTGCCCTTCAGGCTTGCCGCACGCGGCGGGTTCCTGCCCGTTGGCGCCGATTTCGGCCCCGATGGCCGCTTGTACCTGCTGGAACGCGATTTCGGCATCTGGGGGTTCCGCTCGCGCCTGCGCCGCTGGGACATCCGCGCCGACCGCCCGGAAAACGAAACCACGCTGCTTCAAAGCGGGTTCTGGACCCATGACAACCTTGAAGGGGTGGCGATCTGGCGCGATCCGGGCGGCACCCTGCGCGCGACGATGATCAGCGACGACAATTTCATGTTCTTCCAGCGCACCGAGATCGTGGAATACGCGCTGCCGGACTGACTTGCGCAAGGGCGCGCAAGGCGCTATTGGCCCCCTGCCCGCCCGACCGGCGGGACAAGTCGCCGCAACCTTGTCAAAACGGGCACCAGACATGACACGCGTACATATCCCCGGCATCGTCGCCATGGCCGCCATCGTGGTGGCCTCCAACATCCTGGTGCAATTCCTGTTCGGCCAATGGCTGACCTGGGGCGCCTTCACCTATCCGTTCGCCTTTCTCGTCACCGATCTGATGAATCGCCTCCACGGCGCCGCCGCCGCACGCCGGGTGGTGTTCGCCGGGTTTGTCGCCGGGGTGGTCTGCTCGTTCGTCGGCACGCAGATTTCGGGCGAATTCGGCCCGCTGGTGACGCTGCGCATCGCCATCGGATCGGCGCTGGCCTTTCTGACGGCGCAACTGCTGGATGTCGGGATTTTCTCGGCCCTGCGCGGCGGCGTGTGGTGGCGCGCGCCGCTGGTCTCGACGCTGGCGGGATCCTCGCTCGACACGGCGATCTTCTTCACACTCGCGTTTTCCGCGCCGCTGGCCTGGATCGAACCGGGCAACGACGTGGCCTGGGCCAACGAAATGCTGCCGCTGCTCGGGGCCGGCCCCGTGATGCCTCTCTGGGTGTCGCTGGCGGTGGCAGACTGGTCGGTGAAACTGGCGCTGGCGATGCTTGCCCTTGTTCCGTTCCGGGCAATCGTGCAACGGCTGGATCCGACCAACCGTGCCGCCTGAAGATTTCGTTTGGCGTTCCGGGCGATCCGTGGCACGATTCAGGGCAGGTGCAACAACGAAAAAGGAGGTGATCCAGTGTCGAGAAAGGTATTGGAGCGAGGTGCCGGAACAACTCGGAGGGCGGCCCGCTGAGGCAACCCGTGGCGGCTGTGCCATCCGAATTGACCAGGTGACGGTCTGACCGGCCCCACCTCCGACGACTTTCGAAAGGGCTGTCCGCGTGACGGGCAGCCCTTTTTGATTGCCCGAGCAGTGATTAGACTTTGCCCATGCTGCGCATCACCGACGATATCGCCATTCAGGACTGGGAGCTGAGCGAAAGCTTCATGCGCGCCTCGGGGCCGGGCGGGCAGAACGTCAACAAGGTCGCGACGGCCGTGGAACTGCGGTTCGAGGCGGCGCGCTCGCCCTCGCTGCCCGGCCCGGTCAAGACCCGTCTGAAACGGCTGGCCGGGCGGCGCTGGACCACCGATGGCGCGCTGGTGATCCAATGCGACGAAACCCGCAGCCAGGCGCGCAACCGCGAGATCGCCCGCGAGCGCCTGGCCGATCTTGTCGCGCGTGCCCTGATCGCACCGAAACGGCGCATCCCCACCAAGCCTACGCGCGCATCCGAACGCCGCCGCCTCACGGCCAAGAAGGCGCGCGGCCAGATCAAGGCGCTGCGCGGCCCGGTCGAGGACGACTGAAACGGCCGGGGCGAAAGGCGGGTGCTCAGCCTTTTTCACCGTCGAAGAACGGCGTCATCTGCGCCACGATCACGGCGTTTTCATCCAGTGCCCGCTGCATCAGCGCGCGTTCCTCGGCGCCGATCTCGTGGCCCTCGGCCTCGCGGTCGGCCAATGAGCCATAGCCGGTCACATCCAGCGGCGCGGTATCGGCCTGTTTCAGGATCGCCACGGTTTCGCGCACCGCCTCGGCCTCGTCCACGCCGCCGGCATAGATCATCAGCGCCGCCCCGGTCGCGCCGTCGGGCAGGCCGTCGCCCGCCTTGCGTCCGATCTGCACCAGCAGGCTAAAAACCTGCTGGCGCCGGGGTTTGCCGGAAGCGCCGGTCATGACAGGGCGCGCGCCGCCGCGGTTGGCGGCAAACGCAAGTCGCCTGCGGGGGCTTGCACCACCATCACGTCAGTCCCGCAGCAATTCGTTGATGCCGGTTTTCGAACGCGTCCGTTCATCGACCCGCTTCACGATCACCGCGCAATAGAGGCTGATGCCGTTGCTCGACGGCATGGAGCCGGCCACCACCACCGAATAGGGCGGTACCTCGCCATAGCTCACCGCGCCGGTCTCGCGGTCGACGATCTTGGTGGACTGGCCCAGGAACACGCCCATGCCCAGTACCGAGCCCTCGCGCACGATCACGCCCTCGACCCCGTCCGAGCGCGCCCCGATAAAGCAATGGTCCTCGATGATGGTCGGGCCGGCCTGCATCGGCTCCAGCACGCCGCCGATGCCGACACCGCCCGACAGGTGCACGTTCCTGCCGATCTGCGCGCAACTGCCCACCGTCGCCCAGGTATCGACCATGGTGCCACTGCCCACATAGGCGCCCAGATTGACGAAACAGGGCATCAGCACCACGCCGGGCGCGATATGGGCCGACCGGCGCACGATGCAGTTGGGTACGGCGCGAAACCCCGCGGCCTGCCATTCGCCATCGCCCCAGCCGCGGAACTTGCTGTCCACCTTGTCCCACCAGTGGCCGCCCTGCGGGCCGCCGTCCTGGCTTTCCATGTCCTTGATGCGAAAGCCCAGCAACACGGCCTTCTTGGCCCACTGGTTGACATGCCATTGCCCGTCGCCGCCGCGTTCGGCGACCCGAAGGGTGCCGCCGTCCAGCGCGTTCAGCGTTTCCTCGATGGCCGCGCGGGTTTCGCCCCCGGTCGCGGGCGTGATGGTGTCGCGCGCCTCCCAGGCGGCTTCGATGGCGGCTTCCAGGCGGGCGTTCGACATGGGGCGTCCCTCTCGTTTATCGGCTTCGCACGGCTATAGACCGGGACAGGGCGGCGCGCAACTTGGCCGCTGGACGGCGCTCAGCCGCCGTCCAGCGGATCGGGCGCAACATTGGCGCCGCAAACCAGCACCGCGACACGTTCGCCCGGTTCCGGCGCATAGGCGCCCGACATCAACGCCGCCAGCGCCGCGGCGCCCGCCGGTTCCACCAGCAGCCGCCGCTCCTGCCAAAGGGCGCGCCGCGCGGCCGTTATCGCATCGTCGCCCACCAGCACCGACCGGACGCCCTGCGCCCGCGCCAGATCGAAACAGATCGACCCGATCCGCCGGGCACCCAGCGCGTTGGCGGCAACGCCCGACACCTCGACATCGACGGGCCTGCCCGCCGCCAGCGCGGCATGCAGCGCACGGGAGGTCTCCGGCTCCACCGCCACGACCTTGCGCGCGCCCTGCAGCCAGGCCAGCGCACCGGCGATCAGCCCGCCACCCCCGACCGCGATCAGCACGGTATCGGCGACCAGGCCCTGCGCCTCCCATTCGGCCATGCAGGTGCCCTGCCCGGCCACCGTGGCGGGCGCGTCATAGGCGTGAATCTGCATCGCCCCCGTCCTGGCCTCGTGTTCTTGCGCCATGTGCAGCGCGTTGGCATATTCGCCCGCCACCACACTCAGATCGGCGCCCAGCCGACGGATCAGCCCGATCTTGGACGCGCCCGCCATTTCCGGCACGAAGATCGCTGCACGATGGCCCAGTTCGCGCGCCGCATGGGCCACCGCGGCGCCATGATTGCCCCCCGACGCCGCCACCAGCCCGGCCTCTGGCACCGGCCCCGACAGCAGCGTGTTGAACGCGCCGCGCGGTTTGAAGCTGCCGGTATGCTGAAGCTGCTCGAGCTTCAGTTCGACAGGACCGGACAGCCCGAACGCCCGTGTCTCAAGCACCGGCGTACGCTGGACATACCCGGCGATCCGGCGCGCCGCAGCTTCGATTTCGGCCTTCCAGTCCATCCTTGCCCCTCCGCTTGCCGGCACAACCCCGCCGTTCGCCACTGGCCTTGCCCCGGTGAAGCCTATAGGGCTGAGGGACACGCGCAAGCAGGGAAGCCCCCGATGAGAGACAACCGACCAAGCCCGTTCCGGGACGCCCATACCGACCGAACCACCGCCCGCGAGGTGCCCGACACGCCCCAGACGCGCGCACCCTCGTACCGGCTGGCCTTTGCCGACGACGATTTCCTGTGCCGCGAGGAACTGCGCCCGGTCCGCCTGCAACTGGAGCTGCTCAAGCCGCAGATGCTGCTGGACCAAAGCGGCGTGAAAAGTACCGTGGTCCTGTTCGGCGGCGCCCGCATTCCCGCACCGGAATCGCGCAATACCGCCCGCACGCCCACGCTGGCCGGACTGTCGCGTTACTACGAAGAGGCGCGCGAATTCGCCCGCCTGATCACCGCGATGTCGCTTGAACGGGAGGGGCGCGAATTTGTCATCTGCACCGGTGGCGGCCCCGGCGTGATGGAGGCGGGAAACCGCGGCGCCGCCGAGGCCGGCGGCGTGTCGATCGGACTTAACATCGTGCTGCCGCACGAACAGGCGCCCAACACCTATGTCACGCCCGACCTGTGTTTCAACTTCCACTACTTCGCGATCCGCAAGATGCACTTCCTGATGCGCGCGCGCGCCATCTGCATCTTTCCCGGCGGTTTCGGAACGCTTGACGAGATGTTCGAATCGCTGACCCTGATCCAGACCGGGCGAATGGAACGGGTGCCGTTCCTCTTGTTCGGCCGCGCCTTCTGGGAGAGCATCATCAACTGGGACGCGCTGGCCGATGCCGGTACGATTTCCCGCGAGGATCTGGACCTGTTCCGTTTTGTCGAAACCGCGCAAGAGGCGATCGGGCTGATCCGGACCTGGGAGCCCGCTCCGCCGCGCGAGGATATCCCAGGCCGGCAGGCGACGGCAGACACGCCCTGACCGTCGGGCTGCGGCGGGCGGCCGGTCAGATCAGATGGCTTGGCAGCACGCCCAGTTCGACGCCCTGCGGCAGCCTGGTCACGACCTGCCCGCCCTTTACATCCTTGATCGCGAGGCCATAGCCCGCCAGGCGGAATTTCCATTCCCGCGGCGAAAGCGCCTTGGCCCGTTCCCGCTTGATCAACTCCAGGATCGGGGCCTCGACCATCATGCTGCCGATATCCACGCGTACCATTTGTTTCTTCTCCTGCACCATTGTTCGCAAGATCGAAACTGACTGTTGATCGGGGCGGAAATTTATCCCGATTGGGGAAATTTCCGGGCAGATCCTTGCCTCCCCCGGCGGCCCGGTTTCAGCCCTTGCGCTCCTCGCGCAGGCTCTTGAACACGTAGATCGGCAACAGCACCCCGGCGATCAGCGCGCCCAGCCACACCAGCAGCGTCGCCGCCAGCCAGTTCGACAGCCCGCCGATCTGAAAGCCGTCAACGAAGATCTCCGTGACCCACAGACCCACGAAGGTCGTGACCAGCGCCACCCCGCCCATCAGCGATGGCATCTTCCTGAGCGACACCTTGGTAATCAGCGGCGAGGCGACGACCTCGACCGCCGTGAACACGACCACGACGATCAGCAGCGCCAGCGGTGCGATGGTGAACCCGTTCAGCAACGCCGCGGCCAGCAGCAGGCCCGCGGCATTGCCGACAAGATGGGCGGCGGTGGATATCAGGAAACGCATCATGGGGCTGTCCTCTCGGGAAACGCGGTCGGCGCGACGTTAGCGCCATCGCACCGGCGTTTCACCCTTTTTCGTCGCCGCCATCGGGCAGGCGGCCGGTATCGGGCCGCGCGGCGACGGGCGCGTCGGTCCCGGCCTCGGCCTCGATCTGGCGGCGCGACATGCGGGCGCGCCGGGTGGCCGATTTCAACTGGCCGCAGGCGGCCATGATGTCCTCGCCCCGCGGCGTGCGGATCGGGCTTGCGTATCCGGCCTTGTAGATGATGTCGGCAAAGGCGCGGATGCGGCTTTCGGGCGACCGCCTGTAAGGCGCGCCGGGCCATTCGTTGAACGGGATGAGGTTGATCTTGGCGGGAATGCCGGCGATCAGCGCCACCAGCCGGCGGGCGTCCTCATCGCTGTCGTTGATCCCGTCCAGCATGACGTATTCGAAGGTGATGCGCTCGGAGTTGGACAGCCTGGGATAGGCGCGCAACGCCTCCAGCAGTTCGGCGATGTTCCAGCGTTTGTTGATCGGCACCAGCCGGTCGCGCACCGCGTCGGTAGTGGCGTGGAAAGACACCGCCAGCAGGCATCCGATCTCTTGTGCCGCGCGGGCGATCCCGGGCACGACGCCCGAGGTGGAAAGGGTGATGCGGCGGCGCGACAATTGCAGCCCCTCGCCATCCATGACGATCTTCATGGCGTCACGCACGTTGTCGAAATTGTATAGCGGTTCGCCCATGCCCATCAGCACGACATTGGACAGCAGCCGGGTTTCGTCCTTGGGCGCGCCGGGGGTCGGCCATTCGCCCAGATCGTCGCGCACCATCATGACCTGGCCGACAATCTCGGCAGCGGTCAGGTTGCGCACCAGCTTCTGCGTGCCGGTATGGCAGAACGAGCAGGTCAGGGTGCAGCCGACCTGCGACGAGACGCATAACGTGCCGCGCCCCTCTTCGGGGATATAGACCACCTCAACCTCGTGACCGCCGGCGATTCGGACCAGGTACTTGCGGGTTCCGTCGGTGCTGATCTGGCGGCTGACCACTTCGGGAACGGCGATCACGAAACGATCGGCCAGTTCGGCGCGATAGGCCTTGGCGAGGTTCGTCATGGCCGCGAAATCGCGCACGCCCCACTGGTAGATCCACTGCCAGATCTGGCCGGTGCGCATCTTCGCCTGGCGTTCGGGCGTACCGGCGGCGATCAGCGCCTCGCGCATCGCCTCGCGCGTCAGGCCGACAAGGTTGACCGGCCCCTCGACGGGCTGGCGCGGAATCGTCACGACATCCTGGGTGATCGGTGCGGCGGGCATGTGGCGGCCTCTGGGGGTTGAGAACAGATGGCCCCTATATATGACTTGCGCGGCGAATCAAAACGCTGACGGCAGGCAAGGCGGGTGCAGGCGCGAAAACAACCCAAGGTTGTCCCCGCGGGGACGGCCTTGATTCGCAAGGATTTTCACTTTCAGCCCGGCGCCACGCGAAACGCGCCGCCGGTTCAGCCGCGCAGCACCCCGCCGGTGGCCTTGCCGACGTTCTCGACGATTCGCGCCGAGACCGCCTCGATCTCGGATTCGGTCAGCGTCTTGTCGGTGGGCTGCATGCGCACCGTGACCGCGAGCGACTTCTTGCCCTCGCCCAGCGAACCGCCGATGAATTCGTCGAACACGCGCACATCCTCGATCAGCGCCTTGTCGGCCCCGGCGGCGGCGTTGACCAGCGTCAGCGCCTCGACATCGGCATCGACGACAAAGGCGAAATCGCGTTCCACCGCCTGAAGGTCGCGCAACTCCAGCGCGCCGCGCCCCGCACCCGTCCTGCGGGCCAGCGGCACCTCGTCGGGCCAGACGACAAAGCCCATGGCCGGACCCTTCACATCCATCGCCCTCAGCACCCTTGGGTGAAGTTCTCCGAACACGGCCAGCACCTTTTTCGGACCCAGGCAGATCATCCCGTGCCGGCCCGGATGCCACCATTCGCGCGCACCGCGCCGGATCTGCGCCCTGGCGGGTGCGCCGACGGCGGCCAGCACAGCCTCGGCATCGGCCTTGGCGTCGAACACATCGACGGCGCGCGACGTTCCGTGCAGATCCCGGGGTGCGATGCGTCCGACCAGCAGGCCACTGACCTGCGTGTGCTGTTCGCCCGGCTCGCCGCCGTGAAAGGCCGGCCCGGCCTCGAACAGCGCCAGATCCATGAAACCGCGCGCCTGGTTGCGCGCTGCGGCCCGCAACAGCCCCGGCAGCAGCGCGGGGCGCATATGCGTCATCTCCGACGAGATCGGGTTTTCAAGCATGGTGGCATCGTCGCCGCCGCCGAACAGCGCCGCCGCGTCACGGTCGATGAAGGAATAGCTGACGCATTCGTTGTATCCCAGCGCGGCGGCGGTGCGGCGGGCGGCCTGCACGCGGCGCTGGTGCGGGGTCATCACCGGTTTGGGAATGCCCGGGGTCAGCCGTTTCAGCGGTTTGCCCTGCAGTTTCGTAAGCGAGGCGATGCGCGCCACTTCCTCGACCAGGTCGGCCTCGCCCTGGATGTCGGGCCTCCAACTGGGCACATGCGCCTGGCTGCCCTCGAGCCGGAAGCCCAGCCGGGTCAGGGTCTGGCGCTGTTCGCTTTCGGGAATATCCATGCCCACCAGGCTTTGCACCCGCGCCGGGTTCAGCCGGTAGGCGCGGGAATGGTCCGGCAATTCCCCGGCGATGACCAGTTCGGAGACCTCGCCGCCGCACAGGTCGACGATCATGCGCGTGGCATGTTCCAGCCCCTCGACGGTGTAGTCGGGGTCGATCCCGCGTTCAAAGCGATAGCGGGCGTCGGAATTGATCTTCAGCGCACGGCCCGCCAGCGCGATCTGGACGTGATCCCAATAGGCGCTTTCGACAAAGACGTTCACCGTCTCATCGGTCACGCCGGTCGCCGCACCGCCCATGATTCCGGCAATGCTTTCGGGGCCGTTGTCATCGGAAATGACGATCATGCCGGGCGCGAAGGAATATTCCCTGTCGTCCAGCGCCACGATCGTCTCGCCTCCCTTCGCCCGATGCACGCGAAGGCCGCCGGCCACCTTGTCGGCGTCGAACACATGCAGGGGCCGGTTCTGATCGTAGGTCATGTAATTGGTGATATCGACCAGCGCCGAGATCGGCCGCAGCCCGATGGCGCGCAACTGGTCCTGCAACCATTGCGGGCTGGTGCCGTTTCTCACCCCGCGGATCACCCGCCCGGCGAAGACGGGGCAGCCATCGCGCGTGTCCTCGTCGATGCTGACCGGGACCGGACAGGGGAAGTCGCCCGGAATCGCCGGTTCATCGCGGTGTTTCAGCGTGCCCAGCCCGCGCGCCGCCAGATCGCGGGCGATGCCGCGCACGCCCAGCGCGTCAGGGCGGTTCGGGGTGATGGCGATCTCGATCACCGGATCGACCTTTTCGGGATGGTTCTCGGCCAGCCAGTCGACAAAGCGTTCGCCGACCTCGCCCGAGGGCAGTTCGATGATGCCGTCATGTTCGTCGGAAAGTTCCAGTTCGCGTTCGGATGCCATCATGCCGTGGCTCTCGACGCCCCGGATCCTGCCCACGGAAAGCGTGGTGTCGATGCCCGGCACATAATCGCCGGGCTTGGCCAGCACCACGGTAATGCCCTCGCGCGCGTTGGGGGCGCCGCAGACGATCTGCTTGTCACCCTCGTCGGTCTCGACGATGCAGACCCGCAGCCGGTCGGCATCGGGGTGCTTTTCGGCTGACTTCACATGCGCCAGGGTGAAGGCGGAAAGCCGGTCGGCCGGGTTGGTGACGCCCTCGACCTCGAGCCCGAGATCGGTAAGCGCCTCGGCGATCTCGGCCACGCTTGCGGTGGTGTCGAGGTGGTCTTTCAGCCAGGAGAGGGTGAATTTCATGGGATGGCCCGTCCTTCGATCCGTCCCGCGCGGGTTACTGGATAAGGGATGGAATGAAAAGACCGATGTTTCCGGGGGCTATTCAAGGTGCCTTTAAGAATATCTCAAATAGTGCTATATTAGGGTTTCCTTGGAGAGAGCCCCAATGACCTATCCCATGCTTGCCGACGTTGCCGCCTCAATCACCGAACTCAAGAAGAACCCGATGGGGACTGTCGCTGCGGGAATGGGTGGACCGGTGGCGATTCTGAACCGCAACCAGCCCGCCTTCTACTGCGTGCCCGCCGATGCCTACGAGGCAATGCTGGATATCATCGAGGATGCGGAACTGTCCGAGATTGTCGTAGCGCGGAAGGGCGAGGAAGGCATCCCGGTCGATATCAGGAACCTGCATGACCTATAGGCTGGAGTTCCTGCCCTCGGCGCGGCGCGAATGGCGCAAGCTGGGCAGCGGATTACGGACCCAGTTCGAACGGAAACTCGCGGAACGACTGGAAAACCCGCGCGTACCGGGCGACCGCCTCCGCGGCAGCGCGGATATCTACAAGATCAAACTGCGCAGCGCCGGGTATCGGTTGGTCTACCGGGTCGAGGATGCGCGCATCACTGTCATCATGATCGCCATCGGCAAACGGGAACGCGGGGCGATCTATCGGGCGGCGGACAAGCGGATGGATGGGTGATGCCTCCAGCCTTGAGGGCCAGGCGCGGGGCGCGGATAGCTGAGATGACGGCAGCCTGGTCCATGTCGGGACTGCCGGGCGGCGACGGAAGGAAATCAAGCTTCGGTGCTGCGCTTTACCCTGGCAGCGGCGTCGAGATCGTCTTTCAGCCGAGATAGGGCAAATTTCATTAGTCTTTCCCGTTTAGTAGGTCAGCTGCCATTCTATCGCGCAATTGCCTGTGCCGGGACCACCATTCATCTTGCGGTTCTCCGGTCGCGTTGCAAAGAACAGCCAAAGTCATTCCCCCGGGGCTTCAGCCCCGGTTCGCGCCCGGCCCGAGGGCGCAACCTTTGCTGCACTTGGTGGCTTCACCGGCTCAGCCCCCCCCGCAGCGTCGGCACGTCGAGCGAGGCAAAGCCGTAATGGCGCAGCCAGCGCAGGTCGGACTCGAAGAACGCGCGCAGGTCGGGGATGCCGTATTTCAGCATCGCCAGCCGGTCGATACCGATGCCGAAGGCAAAGCCCTGGTAGACCTCGGGGTCGATGCCGCCGGCGGCGATTACCTTGGGGTGCACCATGCCCGAGCCGAGGATTTCCATCCAGTCGTCGCCCTCGCCGATCTTCAGCGTGCCGCCCTCCCAGGAACAGCGGATATCGACCTCGGCCGAGGGTTCGGTGAACGGGAAGTGACTGGCGCGAAAGCGCAGTTCCACGTCGTCGATCTCGAAGAAGGCGCGGCAGAATTCTTCCAGCACCCATTTCAGGTTGGCCATGGATATGTCGGTATCCAGCGCCAGCCCCTCGACCTGATGGAACATCGGTGTGTGGGTCTGGTCGTAATCGGCGCGATAGACGCCGCCGGGGCAGATGATGCGGATCGGTGCGCCCTGCGCCTCCATGCTGCGTATCTGCACCGGGCTGGTATGGGTGCGCAGCACGTTGGGCGGGCGGTTGTCGCCCGCGGCGCGGTGCATGTAGAACGTGTCCATCTCGGCCCGGGCCGGGTGGTGGCCGGGAATGTTGAGCGCGTCGAAATTGTGCCAGTCGGTTTCGATGCGCGGGCCCTCGGCCACGGAAAAGCCCATCTCGGCGAAGATCGCGGTCAGTTCCTCGCCGGCCTGGCTTACGGGGTGCAGCGTACCGGCCCGGCGCGGGCGCGACGGCAGCGTCACATCCAGCCATTCGCCACGCAGCCGTTCGTCGAGCGCGGCATCGCCCAGCGCCGCCTTCTTGGCCGCCAGCGCCGAATTGATCTCGTCCTTAAGCGCGTTCAGCGCCGGGCCTGCGGCCTGGCGTTCCTCGGGCGTCATGCGGCCCAGTTCGCGCATCTTCAGGCTGATCTCGCCCTTCTTGCCGATGGCGGCGAGCCGGATCGATTCAAGCGCCGCCTCGTCCGCCGCATCGGCTATCTGCCCCAGATATTTCCCCTTCAGATCGTCCATGACGGCCCCCCGATGCGTGATCCCGCCCTGCTACCACAGAAAGGAGCGAACGCAAGGCTTGCGCAATATCCCGGCGGGCGCGGCTGGCCCGGCTGCAACAGCGCCATGACGCCACAGACGGGCGCCGCCCATTGTGCCGCCGCCGCGTTCCGCGCTACTTCGGTCGGGCGCGAGCCCGACCAGATGCAGGGAGAAACCGATGTACGCGACGCAACTGCCCCCGTCCCCGCGACACCCGTGGCTTGTGCTGCTGGGCCTGTGCCTGGGCAATTGCATCACCAACGGATTCGCCCGCTTTGCCTACGGACTGCTATTGCCGGCGATGAAGTCGGAACTCGGCTGGAGCTATTCCCAGGCCGGCTGGCTGAACACGGCCAACGCGATGGGATACATCGTCGGAGCCGTGCTGACGATGATCCTGATCGGCCGCATAAGCCCGTCGCGCCTGTACGGTTTCGGGCTGATCGCCACCACCGTTTCGCTGCTGGCCACGGGATACGACCCGGCGCTCTGGTGGCAGTCGCTGTGGCGGTTTCTGGCGGGCGCCTTCGGGGCGCTGGCGTTTTCGACCGGCGGCGCGCTGGCGGCGCAGCTGTTCCCCGACGACGCGAGGCGCAACGCCCTGGCGATCGCGCTGCTGTTCGGGTTCGGCGGCGGGCTGGCCATCGTGCTGGCGGGGGCGGCGCTGCCGGTGATGCTCGATCTGCGCGGGCCGTCCTCCTGGCCGCTGGGCTGGACCATGATCGGGCTGACCAGCCTTGCCTTTCTGCCGCTGGCGCTGTGGGCCGGAGAAAGCCTGCGCCAGCCGCGCCAGGCGCAGGCGGCGCGCCCAAGCCTGCCGGTGCGCCGGATGCTGCCGGAATTCGCGGGCTATGCCGGATTCGGGCTGGGCTATATCGTCTACATGACGTTTCTCAGCGCCTGGATGAAGGATCAGGGCGCATCCGGGGCGGCCATCGCTGCGGCCTGGGTGCTGCTGGGCCTGTGCCTGTGCGTCTCGCCCTTCCTCTGGCGGCCGGTCTTCGCGCGGTTCCGCTCGGGGTTGCCGCTGGCGATGGTGCTGACCTGCATCGCCGCGGGATCGGCGCTGCCGGTGGCCGTTCCCGGCGATGTCAGCCAGATGGTTTCGGCCATCGTGTTCGGGCTGGCGGTGTTCATGGCGCCGGGCGCCGTCACGAGCTTTACCCGCCACAACCTGCCGATCGCCAGCTGGGGCGCCGCGATCAGCCTGTTCACGGTGGTCTTCGCGGTGGCCCAGACGGTGGGGCCCTATGCGGCCGGGCTGCTGGGCGATCTGACCGGCGATATCGGCCACAGCCTGCTGGCGGCGGCGGGTATTCTGCTGCTGGGGGCGGCCGTGGCGCTGTTGCAGAAACCGCTGCGCGGGAGTGCGGCTTGACACCCGGGCGCGGCCCGGTGCGAATGGTGGCAAGCGTGCGAACGCGCACGCGACAGGATGCGGGAAAGGGTTCAGGCATGGAAATCTTCGAAGTCGGCTCGCGACCCGGCAAGCGCGCCAATCCGGATTGGTTCACCGGCACGGTCTGGCAGGATCCGGTGATCGAGGCGCCCGAACCGGCGCGGGTGCGCGCGGTGCGCGTCGGTTTCGAGCCGGGCGCGCGCACGGCATGGCACCGGCATCCGCTGGGCCAGACCCTGCATGTGCTGTCGGGCAGCGGGCTGGTCTGCCTGCGCGGAGCGGCGCCACGCCGGATCAGGGCCGGCGATTCCGTCTGGATCCCGCCGCTCGAAGAGCACTGGCACGGCGCCGGGCCGGAAACGGGCATGGTGCATCTGGCCATTCAGGAGGCGCTGGACGGGGTCCAGACCGAGTGGCTGGAAAAGGTGACGGACGCGGAGTATTCGGTGCCGCCCGCGGCCTGAGGCGGACGGCGCCGCGCCGGGCCGGGCCGGGCCGTGGCGCTATCGCTCTGCGGGCGGGATGTCGATGCCGCCCATCCACGGCTTGATGTCGATGACCGGGGTCATGTCGAAAGCATCCGTGGCGTCGATGCCGATCACCCCGGTCTGCGGGTCAAGCGCGGTGATCGTGACCGCCGCCATCGCCACCGGATTGGGCCGCACCGGCGAGCGCAGGGTGAACACGCCGCGCGGTTCGTTATGGTGGCGCGGCGATTGCAGGATCAGGTCGCGGCGGGCCCGGTCCATCCAGTAGAGCACCCAGATCGAACGCCCGACCGCGAGCCCGGCAAGCCCGGGCGCATAGGCCGGATCCAGTTCGATGCGCGCGTTTCCGCCCCCGGCCTCGCGCGCCTGCGTGACGTTGCGCGGCGCGCTGCCGCGCGCCCAGTCCGAGCGGATATGGCCGATGAACGCAACCCCGGCCTGCGCCCGCCCGCCGGGATCGAAACCGAGCGCCACCTCGCCCTCGCGGATCTCGCCTGCATCGTTCATCCGTTCGCCCCTCGCGGTTGCATATGCCGCGGGCATCTCATCGCGCCGGGGCCGGATGTGCAAGCCCGCCGGGCGTGGCATCCTGTCGCCCGGGGCTCTGCCCCGGACCCCGGAGTATTTGGCCCAGAAAGAAGCCTTGCGGGTCAGGTGGCCGCATTTTCGGCGAGTTCGGCCAGGATGGTCCGGGTATGCTGGCCGCGTTCGGGAATTTCCGGGGGCTGCCAGGGCGGGCGGCCGGAAAACCGCGGCGCCGGTGCGGCCTGCAACACGCCGTTGGGGTCCCGCCAGGTCTGGCGGGCCGAGTTCAGGGGGTGCGCCATTGCCTCGCGCGGCGACAGGACCGGAGCGACGCAGGCATCGGTGCCAAGGAACAGACCGGCCCAGTGGTCGCGCGGTTTCGTGGCGAAGAGCGCCGCCAGCCGGCCGGTGAGCGCCGGCCACAGCGCCCTGTCGTACTGGCGCGCGAAATCGGGATCGTCTTGCAGGTGCAGCAAGCGCAGGAACTCGGCGTAGAATTTCGGTTCGAGGCATTGCACCGCGACATGGCCGCCATCGGCGCAGGTATAGCTGCGGCACCAGTGCGGCCCGTCGAGCAGGCTTTGGCCGCGCGTCATCGAGAGGTTGCCCGACTGGCCGAGGCTCATCAGCAGGTTCATCATGTGCGCCGAGCCGTCGACGATCGCCGCATCGACGACGCGGCCCCGGCCGCTGGCACGAGCCTCGAGCAGGCCGGCCAGCAGGCCGACCGCCAGGTACAGCGCGCCGCCGCCGATATCGCCCACCAGCGTCGGCGGCGTCAGCGGCGCCGCATCCGGGGGCGAGGCGTACCACAGCGCGCCCGACAGCGCGATATAGTTCAGGTCGTGGCCGGCGGCGCGGCAAAGCGGCCCGTCCTGGCCCCAGCCGGTCATGCGGCCATAGACCAGCGCGGGGTTGATCGCGTGGCAATCCTCCGGACCGAGGCCGAGCCGTTCCATCACGCCGGGGCGAAAGCCCTCGATCAGCCCGTCGGCGGTGGCGATCAGCGCCTTGAGGGTGGCTGTGTCGACGGCATCCTTGAGGTCGAGCGCGATCGAGCGTTTGCCGCGGTCGAGCAGCGATCGTTCCGGCATGCCCGGGGTCGGCGCACCGCCCTTTCGGTGGACCACGATCACATCGGCGCCCAGATCGGCAAGCAGCATCGCCGCGAACGGGCCCGGGCCAAGCCCCTCGATCTCGACGATGCGAATTCCGTTCAGCATGGCGGATGTCCCTTCTGCGGTATCGCCTGGCAGGTTTGCCCGGAACGGCCGGTTTGGCAAGTCACGCGGGCGGGCGCGGTAGGGGCCGGTTCAGCCCCCGCGTTCCATCCGGCGGCGAAAATCGCGCGGGGCCAGGCCGGTGCCGCGCCGGAAGGCACGGCTGAAATGCGCCGGATCGGCAAAGCCCAGATCATAGGCGATCTCGGCGGCGCCGCGATTGGTGTAGGTCAGCAACCGGCGCGCCTCGCGCAGCATCCTTTCGGCGATCAGCGCCGAGGCCGAGCCGCCGGTGGCCTGGCGCACGATGCGGTTCAGATGGGTCGGCGATACCGCCAGCTGCGCGGCATAGACAGCGACCGGCTGGCGGGCGCGGAACTGCGCTTCGACCAGCGACTCGAAGCGGCGAAACAGCGGGTGGCCGCGGCCGGAACCGGCCATGCCCGTATCGGCCGCGATGGCGCGCGCCATGAGGCCGATCAGCGACCCGGCCTGCGAGCGCAGCACCAGGGCGCGGGCAAAGCCCTGCCCGGCATATTCGGCGAAGATGCGCTGGACCAGCCGGCGCAGATCGCTGGTACAGGGCACGGCACGCGGCACGCCCAGCAGCGGGCGCAGCCCCGCGCCCGGATGCAGCGACTGGTCGACCAGGTCCGAGGTCAGCGTGACCACCCAGCCGCTGGTATCGTCACGGAAGGCAAAGCCGTGAACATGGCCGTGGGGGATGCTGAGCGCGGTTCCGGGCACGAGGGCGACGGTGCGCCCGTCGAGATCGGCACGCCCGCCGCCCTTCTCGATCAGCAGGAACTGGTGCAGCCGCGCGTGGCGGTGCGGGCGCAGTTCCCAGTTGTGCATCCGCGACCGGGTCTCGATGGTCTCGCAATGCACGACATCGGGGATTTCGCCGGTTTCCCCGAACAGGTTGTAGTTGCGGATGCTGTCGCGCGCGGTGTCCATGTTCGAAATGTACAAGAAGTTGCGCGCATGATCCATTCGCAAAGCGGCGCCGTTGCTGCATGTTATGCGCAGCGAGAGGAGAGAAGCTCATGAAGACCAAGGTCGGAATAATCGGCGGCGGCCCGTCGGGCCTGTTGCTGTCGCAACTGCTGCATCTGCGGGGCATCGACAATGTCGTGCTGGAGAAGCACAGCCGCGAACCTGTTCTGGGCCGCATCCGTGCCGGCGTTCTGGAACATGGCTTTGCCGAACTGATGCGCGAAGCCCGATGCGGCACGCGGATGGACGCGGAAGGCGAGATACACGAGGGTTTTCATATCGCCCATGACGGGGTCATGAGCCGGGTGGACCTGGCCGGCCACACGGGCGGCAATTCGGTGATGGTCTACGGCCAGACGGAGCTGACCCGCGATCTCTACGATGCCCGCGACCGGATGGGGGGAAGCGTGATCCACGATGCCGGCGACGTGCAGCCCCACGATCTGAAGACCGCACGCCCCTACCTGACCTACCGGCTGGGCGACGAGACGCACCGCGTCGACTGCGACTACATCATCGGCGCGGACGGCTTTCACGGGGTCAGCCGCCGGTCGATCCCCAGGGATGTGCTGCGCGAGTACGAAAAGGTCTATCCGTTCGGATGGCTCGGGGTACTGAGCCGCACCAGGCCGGTTTCGCCCGAACTGATCTATGCCAGGCACGAACGCGGCTTCGCGCTGTGTTCGCTGCGCAGCCAGGTGCTGAGCCGCTACTACATCCAGGTGCCGCTGAGCGACAATGTCGAGGACTGGTCGGACGAGGCGTTCTGGGAGGAGTTGAAACGGCGCCTGCCCTAGGACGTGGCTGACGCGTTGCTCACCGGACCCAGCATCGAGAAATCCATCGCGCCGCTACGCAGTTTCGTGGCCGAGCCGATGCGGTATGGCAACCTGTTCCTGGCCGGGGATGCCGCCCATATCGTGCCGCCCACGGGTGCGCGCGGCCTGAACTCGGCCGCGTCCGACATATACTATCTCTATCATGCGCTAACAGATCACTACGAGAAGGGCGAGGATGCCGGTCTTGAGGGCTATTCGCAAAAGGCGCTGGCGCGGGTCTGGAAGGCGCAAAGGTTCTCGTGGTGGATGACCACGATGCTGCATACCTTCCCCGACGCCATCACCTATGACCAGAAGCTGCAACGGACCGAACTGGATTACCTGCTGTCCTCGGAAGCGGCGATGAGATCGCTGGCGGAAAACTACGTCGGCCTGCCGTTCTGAGCGGGACGGGCACCCGCCCGCCCTGCCGGCGCCGCCCGCGAACGGCACATGGCGGGCGGTGCCTGGTCGGCGTGAAACCGGCGTTCAGCGCGGGTCTTGCGTATTGACGGGGACGTTGCATCCTTGATCCGGGAAACCCGCTTGGGGCGCTGCAGCCGGATTTCTTCATCGCGGCGCGCGCCGTTGCCGGTTGCGATCAGGAAGCTTTGCGCAAAAATGTTCAGCATCTCGGGAACTCCGTGTTGAAGTGGTGATCCCAACTTGTATCCTCACGCCGCGGAAAGCCACACAATTGCGTATCTGTAATGTAAGCTGGAATTACATATGAACTGGCGCGACATGCCGCCTCTCGCTGCCTTGCGGGCCTTTGCGGCCTTTGCCGGAACCGGCAGCGTACAGAAAGCGGGGGCGGCGCTGAATGTCAGCCATGCCGCCATCAGCCAGCAGCTGCGCGCGCTTGAGAAACACCTTGACGTGGCGCTGCTGGACCGTTCGGGGCGGGCGCTGGCGCTGACCGACCAGGGCGCGCATCTGGCCCGCGCGCTGGAACTGGGATTCGGCGCCATCGGCACCGCGGTACAGGAACTGACCCAGGCCGATGCCGACCGCCCCTTGCAGGTGACGGTGACGCCGGCCTTCGCGAGCAACTGGCTGTTGCCGAGGCTGGCCGACTTCCGCCGGCGCCATCCCGGCATAGACCTGATGCTGAACCCGACCTCGGAGGTGGTGGAACTGGCCGTCGGGGGCATCGACCTGGCCGTGCGGTTCGGGGCAGGCGACTGGCCCGGGCTTGCGGTCGAAGCCCTGGTGGCGACGCATATGGTCGTGGTGGCCGCACCGTCGCTGCTCGGGGCGGGCCAGATCACCGATCCGGCGCAACTGCTCGATCTGCCCTGGCTGCAACAGATCGGCACATCCGAAGCCGCCGACTGGCTGGAACGGCAGGGCGTCGCGGGTACCCTTCGCGGCGGTATGGTCCACATGCCGGGCGACATGGTCTTGCAGGCGGCACGCGCAGGACAGGGCGTAGTGGTGACGACCGACTCATCGGTAGGGCGCGACATCGCATCGGGGCGGCTGCGGCTGCTATTCGAGGA
>JBKEDD010000100.1:0-3492 GCA_047975215.1 Jhaorihella sp. | reverse complement strand
GCGCTGGAAACGCTGGCCGATCCTGATGCTGTGCTGGTGATTGATGAGACCGGTTTTCTGAAGCAAGGCCACGCCTCCTGTGGTGTTCACGCCAATATACCGGCTCGGCAGGCAAGATCACCAATTGCCAGATCGGGGTTTTCGCCGCTTATGTCTCACGCCACGGACATGCGTTTGTCGACCGGGCGCTGTATCTGCCGAAGACCTGGGCCGAGGACCCTTCGCGGCGCACCAGAACCCATGTGCCAGAGGCTGTGGAGTTTGCCACCAGGCCCACCCTTGCCCGCGCCATGATCGAGCGGGCACTGGCAGCGGACATGCCGTTCTTCTGGGTCGCCGCCGACAGCGTCCATGGGGTCGGCGATATCGAGATGGCGCTGCGTCGCGCCTCGATGTGCGGGCCTATGCCGGAGAGGCCGCTGGGACCGCCGCCAGAGAGGCAATCAAGAAATCCCATGCCGAAAAAGTCTCAGAGCCGCGCAAAGCATCTCACAGGCCGCCGGAGAGGCCCGCAGGCAGGCCTGGCGCTATTTTGGCGGGTTTTCTGGGTATGGTTGGCCTCGATCGGAGCCGCAGGGGCGCTTCTGGGCGCGCTGGCAGCCTTCTGGATCATCGGCAGAGGCGATGCCCGCGAGTTCGGCCAGTTCCCCCGCATCTATTGCGGATCGGCAGGCGGTCAGGTCGTTGAACAGCAGGACGGCAGCAGCTTTTGCGCCATCTGGATCAACCGGCCAGCACAGAGCGGGGAGTGATCCCCGCCCCGATCATCGATGGCGGGCCACGTCCGTTTCCAGCAGCATCCGCACATAGCGGGTGTAGGGGATGCCACTGGCCTTGGCCTTGGCCTTCACCGCGTCCAGCAGCGAGGCGGGCAGGCGCATGTTCAGCGAGGCCGCTTTTGGTTCGATCTCGAACCGCATCGGCTTAAAGCCTGACAGGTCGTATTCGGTCAGGTCTGCCGTCTCCACGAACGCCTCCGCCTCGGCATCGCTGCGGAGCGGCGGCAGGGGCTTAGGATATGCCTTCATAATGCGCGATCTCCTTTTCATGCATGTAGCGGGCGCTGATGGGCCGCAGCTTCGTCTGGCTGTCGATCTCTCGCAGCATAAACACCACGAACACATAGCGACCGGCAGCGGATTTTCCGATGGCGCGCATCCGCGCTTCCTCTGGGAATGGATCAGCCAGGACAGCAGGTGTCCCGGTGAAAACCTCCTCGATCTCGGCTCGGGAAACGCCATGCTTGCCGCACTTCGGCCAGTTCCCATCATCCCAGTCGAAACCCGCAATCTTCATCGGCTATTGCATCTACATCTGTCTACACAAACGTAATGTAATCCTTTCGTCTGCTTTTGGGAAGGGCTGGCCGCGCTCACCCGCCGCCTTTCTTTTTTCAAAGCAAAATTCAGACCTAACCATTGGCGGCGCCGGAGGCGCATGGGTGTGGATGGAGTGCTACGGTTCCACCGGGTCAGCGGTCGCGCTTACCGCGACCGCAAGCGACGCAGGGCGCTTGCGCCCGATGCGCGCCGCGCCAATTTTCCTAGTGTTATTAGTGTTACCTTACGGAGTAAGTTACGGGCGCGAAAATTTCCCGTAACCGACTGACTACATAGCAGGAAACTATCCACAGGGTTCCGAAAGGGTCAAACTTTGGTTCCGAAAGGGTCAAACTTTGGTTCCGAAAGGGTCAAACACCCTTCCCCCCGGTTTCCGTTCCTGATAGGTCAAACAAGACAGTTCCTGATAGGTCAAATTTTTGCCACATGAGCTTACTTCCAGACCGCCACCCGAACCTTGATTTCTTCGTGCTCGACATCGCAGACGCGGTGCCGAAGGATGACATCGCGTCGATGGAACACCCGCTGTTCTCGCTGGCGACGAAGCCGGACATGCGGCACCTCGAATACCGGAACGGCGACAACGTGCTGAAAATCCGCCCGTCCGGCCTCGGCCTGCCGACGATCTTCGACAAGGACATACTCATCTTCACCATCAGCCAGTTGATGGCCCGGAAGAACCGGGGCGAGCCAATTGGCGACACGGTGCGCTTCTCGGCCCGCGAACTGTCGGTTGCCACGAACCGGCCCATCGGCGGGAATCACTACAAGCGCCTTGAGGACGCCTTTGCCCGCCTGCAAGGGGCGCAGTTCGTGACCAACATCAAATCCGGGGGCAAGATCGAAACCCGGATCTTCTCGCTGATCGACGAGGGTGGCTTTGTCCGCACCGATGACGAGCGGTTCCGCCTCGACTACTGCGAGGTGAAGCTGTCGCGCTGGCTGATGCGGGCGATAGAATCCGACCAGGTGGTGACGATCTCCCACGACTATTTCCGCCTGCGCAGGCCTTTGGAGCGCCGCTTGTATGAGATCGCCCGGAAGCACTGCGGCAGTTCTCCGAAATGGCAGGTCGGGCTCGCGAACCTCCAAAACAAAACCGGCAGCAACGCTCCGGCAAAACGCTTTCGCCACAACCTGCGCGAAATCATCAGGGCGGACGTGACCCCCTTCTACAGGTTCGAGATTGACGACAACGATCTTGTCACTGTGCGCCCTCGCACGGTTCCGGTCGAACTTGCTCCCTCCATCACGATACCGGAATGGGCAGAGGAACAGGCCCGCACCCATGCCAGAACGCTAGGCTGGGACTACTATGCCCTGCGGGCGAGCTGGATGGTCTACGCCCAAGAGGAAACCGCGAAGGGCAACCCCCCGAAAAACCCCGGGGCGGCCTTCGTCGCCTACTGCAAAAAGCAGGAAAACCTGCGATCCTAGCTACTCTCGCTCCATACTGGACGAAAACAGGTAAACGGTTCACTATTGCGGAAACCTGAACGGCAGGAAACCCCAATGGCATACACCCTAGGCGAAGCGGCAAAGGCTACCGGCAAGTCAAAGGCCACCATCTCCAAAGCCATAAAAAGCGGACGAATATCTGCCTCTAAGGATGAAACGGGGACATTTCGGATAGATCCCGCCGAACTGCACCGGGTTTACACACCAACCGTTTCAGATGAACGCAAGGAAACCCCAATAGGCCTAGAGGAGAACAGGGTAAACGATGGCCATATCAGAGAGTTGCAGGCACGTCTTGAAGCCGCTCATGAGCGGTTGGCCGACAAGGAAACGGTGATCGCAGACCTTCGAGAGGATCGCGACAAGTGGCGACAGCAGGCAACCGCCCTGCTGGCCGATCAGAGACCAAAATCAGGGTTCTGGACGCGGATGTTTGGCAAAAGCTAGTCACCCGGAATCGAAGTTCGGTTCATTGTCTTCAGGCAGAAGCGTTTGACGGAAGCGAGGATTTCGTCGGCTGACCTGACCCATTTGTAGGGTTTGGGATCGTCGTTATGTGCGTCAATGAAGGACATGATATCGGCTTCGAGTTCAGCGACGGATTGGTGTACTCCGCGCTGGATTTTCTTGCGGGTCAACTCGGCGAACCAGCGTTCGATCTGGTTCAGCCAACTGGCCGAGGTGGGCGTGAAAT
>JBKEDD010000099.1:0-2225 GCA_047975215.1 Jhaorihella sp. | reverse complement strand
CGGGCCATAGCCGGGCGGGCAATCCTGCCAGCGACATCCCACCCGCAGAACATGGATGATGCCGCTGATCACCCGTCTGTCGTTCACCCGCCGCGCGCCCGGCTGGTTCTTCGGCAAGAGAGGCTCGATTGCCGCCCATGCCCTGTCCGAAAGCCAATACTCAACCGCCATGACTCTGCTCCTGTGATGCTTCGCCAATAGAATCAGAGAAATACCGATCCTTCAATGATCTGATTGGGTTCTGAGCCTAACCGTCTGACGCGGCCCAGTCCCAGTACATCTCGCGCACCCGACGGGTCACGGGGCCGACCTGATAGCTGGTCTCGTCGAACCCGGTCACTGGCGTCACCTTGTTCATGTTGCCCGACATGAACACCTCATCGGCCGTGTGGAAGTCGTCAAAACCCAACACGGTTTCATGCACCTCGACGCCATCGGCGCGCAGGTTCGCGATATGGCGCGCCCGCGTGATGCCGGCCAGGAAAGTACCGTTGGCGATGGGCGTGAAAACCGCCCCGTCGCGGACCATGAAGATGTTGGCGGTGGCGGTTTCCGCAACATTGCCCATCGCATCGGCCACCAGCGCGTTTGAAAAACCCTTGGCGCGGGCCTCGGCCAGCATCCGCGCGTTATTGGGATAAAGACAGCCGGCCTTGGCATCGACAACCGCATCCTCGAGCACCGGACGGCGGAACCGCGTGCGGGTCAGCGTGGCGGTGGCGGTTTCCGGCGCCATCGGGATCTCTTCCAGGCAGACGGCGAAACCGGTCCTTTCGGGTTGCGGGATGATCGCCGTGACATCGCCGTCGATGCCCCAGTACATCGGCCGGATATAGACCGCGGCCGTGCTGTCATAGGCCGCCAGCCCCTCGCGCACGATAGCGACCATGTCCGCGGTCGGGACCGTCGGGTTCAGCATCAGCGCGCTCGCCGAACGGTTGGCGCGGGCGCAGTGCGCCTCCAGATCCGGGGCCAGCCCGTTGAAGAACCGCGCGCCGTCGAACACGCCCGAACCCAGCCAGGCGCCATGATCGGCGGCGCGCATGACAGGCACGTCGCCGTCATGCCACCGACCGTCGAAATAGGTGCGGATGTTCTTGCCGGTCGCCATCACTGGGTCTCCTTTCTGCGCCCGGCCGAGCCTAGGCAGGGACGCGGGCGAGGTCCAGACCCCCGGCGCAGGATTCGGCCGGAGCGGGTGCGTTTCATGGGCCGGTACGGATCGCGGGCGTGGCGCGAAAAGGATTAGGCGGGCGCCGGGAATCGCGGATAGGATGGGCCGGGCAAAAGCACAACCGGGGAGAACCGCCATGCTGAAGTCGCTGTTTGCATTCGTCGCGATCTGGATAGGATTTGCCGCCCAGGCGCAGGACCGGTGGGCAAGCATCCCACGGCCGCCCGAGATGCCGGCCGCCACCCAAAGCGGCATCGCGCCGGTCAACGGCATCGGGATGTACTACGCGATCTATGGCGAGGGCGGGGATGCGCCGATCCTGATGATCCATGGCGGGCTGGGGCATGGCGACATCTGGGCAAGCCAGGTCGCCGGGCTGATGACCGATCACAGAATCATCGTCGCCGACACGCGCGGCCACGGACGCTCGACCAACGATGGCAGCACCTATTCCTACGATCTGCTGGCCTCGGATTACCTCGCGCTCCTCGATCACCTGGGGGTGAAGCGGGTGCATCTGGTCGGCTGGTCGGACGGCGCCAATATCGGCTATTCGATCTCGGAACAGGCCCCCCTTCGGCTGGCCAGCCATTTCGCCCATGCCGGCAACGTGACGCTGGAGGGCATCGACCCAACGGTGGAAACCAGCGCGGTGTTCGGCTCGTATGTGGCGATGATGGCGGAGGACTATGCCGCCATGTCGCCTACGCCGGACGGGTTTGAAGCCTTCCTCGGCGAGATCGCCGCGATGTGGGCAACCGAGAAGCCGGGCGGTGTCGAGGCGCTCGGGACCGTCGCGGTGCCGACGCTGGTGGTCCAGAGCGATCATGACGAGGCGATCCTCATGGAGCATGCGGAAATGATCGCCGATACCATTCCGGGAGCCGAACTGCTGGTTCTGGACGGGGTCAGCCATTTCGCCATGTTGCAGGCGCCGGATGCCTACACGGCGGCGATCCGCGCCTTCGTGGACTGAGGCAGGCGCGGACTGAGGCGCAAGCGAACCCGTTTCGGATCGCGGACGCGATCCGACCGGCCGGGGGGGGGGGGG
>JBKEDD010000098.1:0-66628 GCA_047975215.1 Jhaorihella sp. | reverse complement strand
TTTCCTTGGCGGTGATCTTGTCGCCCATGATGCGGATGTGTTCGGCCGACGGGCCGATGAAGGTCAGCCCGTGATCTTCGACGATCTGTACGAATTGCGCGTTCTCGGACAGGAAGCCATAGCCTGGGTGGATTGCCTGTGCGCCCGAGATTTCGCAGGCCGAGATGATCGCCGGCACCGAGAGATAGCTTTGCGCGCCTGGCGGCGGGCCTATGCAGACGCTTTCGTCGGCCATGCGCACATGCATGGCGTCGGCATCGGCGGTGGAATGCACCGCCACCGTGGCAATGCCCATTTCGCGGGCGGCACGGATCACGCGCAGCGCGATCTCGCCCCGGTTGGCAATCAGGATCTTGTCGAACATGGCCCGGCCTTATTCGATGATGACCAGCGGCGTGCCGTATTCGACCGCCGCGCCGTCCTCGACCAGGATGCGCTTGACGGTGCCGGCGCGGGGCGCGGGGATATGGTTCATGGTCTTCATGGCCTCGACGATCAGCAGGGTTTCGCCCTCGGCCACCTTCGCCCCGACGCTGATGAAGGCGGGCGCGCCGGGTTCGGCCTGCATGTAGACGGTGCCGACCATGGGTGAGGTCACGGCGCCGGGGTGGCTGGCCGGATCGTCTGCGGCCGCGGGTGCCTCCGGTTCGGCGACCGCGGCGATCTGAACCGGGGCGGCGGCGGGCGCGAATTGCGCGGGCGCCGGTGCGGCGATGGCGGTCGTGGCGCGGCTGACCGTGACGCTCAGGCTGTCGTCGTCGCCATATTCGCGTTTGACCTGCAATTCGGTCAGGTCGTTTTCGCGCAGCAGTTCGGCCAGCGCCTTGATGAACGCCACGTCCGAATCGTGTTTGCCGTCTGTCATTGATGTCCTCGCCCGGTTCTGTTGCCCGTCCGTTGTGCGGGCATGCCTGTCAGGCGCCGTTTATAGGCCATGCGCCGGGCGGTGAAAAGCGGTCTGGTCGCGTGCCGCGCGATGGGTTCGGGCAGGGCCGGGGCGGTGGGCTGTCGGCACAGGATATTGCCATCGGCGCGATTGATGCCCCGGCCAAGGCGTGGCTATTGTCATGCAGGGCAATGGAGGGATGCGGATGACGAGCATGAAGGACCGGCGCCACGATAGCTCCTGCATCCCCGGCGGGCGGGCGCGATGAACCTCGCCGGTTGGCTGCAAAGGCGCGCCATGGCCGATCCGGCGCGCCCGGCACTGTTCTCGGGCCTTGACCAGGTGGCCGATTACGCCGGTTTCGCCGACCGCGCCGCAAGGCTGGCGGGGTGGCTTGCCGCGCGTGGCATCGCGCCGGGCGACCGCGTGGCGATCTTCATGAAGAATGTCCCGGACTATCTGATCGCGCTT
The DNA here is from genome assembly GCA_047975215.1 of Jhaorihella sp. Classification (GTDB taxonomy): domain Bacteria; phylum Pseudomonadota; class Alphaproteobacteria; order Rhodobacterales; family Rhodobacteraceae; genus JAGRMG01. Next base: position 65,271 of record JBKEDD010000098.1, on the reverse strand, counting down.
TATGGCATCTGGTATGCCGGTGCGGTCGTGGTGCCGATCAACGCCAAGCTGCACGCCCGCGAGGCGGCATTCATACTTGAGAATTCCGGCGCGGTTCTGGCCTTTACCTCGCCCGACACCGGCGCGGCGCTGGTGGCGGCGGATGCCGGCTGCCGTTTGGTGGACATCTCGGGCGACGACTGGCGCGCGGCCATGGCGCACGATCCGGTCGCGGCGCCGCGCCATCGCGCGCCCGACGATCTGGCCTGGCTGTTCTATACCTCGGGCACCACCGGGCGGCCCAAGGGGGTGATGATCACGCATCGGATGCTGACGGTGATGTCGCTGGCCTATTTCGCCGATGTCGATGCCGCCAGCGGCGACGATTGCACGATCTACGCGGCCCCCATGAGTCATGGTGCCGGCCTCTACAACATGGTGCATGTGCTGGCCGGGGCCCGCCATGTCTGCCCGGCCTCAGGCGGGTTCGATGCGGCCGAGATCTTCGGCCTGGCCAGGCATTTCGGGCGCGCCCACATGTTCGCCGCCCCGACCATGGTCAAGCGGTTGTGCGCGGCGGCCAAGGCCACCGGCCAGAGCGGCAAGGGGCTGCGCAGTGTCGTCTATGGCGGCGGGCCGATGTATGTCGCCGACATTGTCGAGGCGGTGGCGCTGTTCGGTCCGGTCTTCATCCAGATCTATGGCCAGGGCGAATGCCCGATGGGAATCACCGCGTTGGGGCGCGCCGAGGTCGCCGACCGCAGCCACCCGGACTGGCGTGCCCGGCTGGCCGGCGTTGGCCGCGCGCAGTCCGCGGTTCAAGTGCGCATCGGCGATGCCGAAGGCCGGGCGCTGGGCCCCCGCGAGGCCGGCGAGATCATGGTGCGCGGCGATGTGGTGATGCCGGGCTACTGGCAGAACCCGCAGGCCAGCGCAGAAACGCTCAAGCACGGCTGGCTGATGACCGGCGATATCGGTTTCATGGACGAACACGGCCATGTCACCCTGCACGACCGCTCCAAGGATGTGATCATCACCGGCGGATCGAACGTCTATCCCCGCGAGGTCGAGGAAGTGCTGCTGACCCATCCAGGCGTGAGCGAGGTTTCCGTGGTCGGGCGTGCCCATCCCGAATGGGGCGAGGAGGTCGTGGCCTTTGTCGTGGGCGGCGCCGACCCGGATGCACTGGACCGGCACTGCATCGCAAACATCGCGCGGTTCAAGCGGCCCAAGGAGTACGTGTTCCTGAACGAACTGCCCAAGAACAATTACGGCAAGGTGCTCAAGACCGACTTGCGCGCACTGCTGGAGGAGAACAGATGACGGACCTTACGGGAAAAACCGCTCTTGTCACCGGATCGGTGCAGGGTATCGGGCTGGCGATCGCGCGTGAACTGGCCGGGGCGGGTGCCCGGATCGCCGTGCACGGCATCGCCGGTGACGCCCAGATCGAAGAGGTCTGCGACGGGCTGCACAAGGCCGGGCGCCCCAGGCCGAGTTCTTCGCCGGGGATCTGCGCAACCCCGACCGCATCGGCGACCTGATGGCGGCCGTGGCGGCCTGGGGCGGGGCCGACATTCTGGTCAACAATGCCGGGATCCAGCACACCGCGCCGCTGGCGGAAATGCCGCGCCAGACGTGGGATTCGATCCTGGGAATAAACCTGTCGGCGGCGTTTCATACCATGCAGGCGGCGTTGCCGCTGATGGCGCAGCGTGGCTATGGCCGGGTCATCAACATCGCCAGCGTGCACGGGCTGGTAGCGAGCAGGGACAAGGCGCCTTATGTGGCGGCGAAATTCGGGCTGGTGGGGCTGTCCCGGGTCGCGGCGCTGGAATACGCTGCCGCCGGGAGCAGGGCGAAGGGCGGGGTGACGGTCAATTGCATCTGCCCCGGCTGGACCGAAACCGCGATCATCGAACCGCAGATCGTGGCGCGGGCCGATGCGTTCGGCGGCGACCGCGAAGCCGGTATCGCCGATCTTCTGAAGGAAAAGCAGCCCAGCCGGCGCACCTCGGATCCCTCCGAGATCGGCGCTCTGGCGCTGTGGCTGTGCAATCCGGTGGCCCACAATATTACCGGCACGGCGATTCCGGTCGATGGCGGCTGGACGGCACAATAGGGGGCGATGCGCGCGTGTCGCGTCTAGCTGGGCCCGGGAATACCCCTGCGGGCCGAGGCAGCGTTGCCGCAACAAGCAACGCGGTCGGCCCGGCGGGTGAATTCGACTGAACGTGACAGGCAACAAAAAGGCGCCGGCGGCCACGGCCCCGGCGCCCGTTCCGGCATCTGCCGTTTCGTCAGGGCTTGGCGTCGGGCTTCGGGGCCGCCGCGGCAGCGCCCGGCGCGGCGTTGTTGCCCGGGGCTCCGGGCGCGGGCTTGTGGGCGGGGCGGCCCGGGTTCAACGGATCGTCCTGGCGCTGCACCGAGCCTTCGAAATGCGCGCCGCTCTCGATGGCGATGGTCTTGTGGATGATGTCGCCCTCGACCCGCGCGGTTGCGGTCAGCCGGACTTTCAGCCCCCTGACCCGGCCCACGACGCGGCCGTTGATGACCACGTCATCGGCGGTCACTTCGCCCTTGATGGTGGCGCTTTCACCGATGGTCAGCAGATGTGCGCGGATATCGCCTTCGACCGTGCCTTCGACCTGGATGTCGCCCGTGGTCTTGAGGTTGCCGGTAATGTGCAGGTCGGTGGACAGCACCGAGGCCGGCGGCTTGGCCTTGGGCGCGCTGGGCCTGTATTCGCCCGGCGGCGCGGCCGGAGCCGAGGTCGGGGCCGCGGATTTCGGTGGTTCCGGGGCCTTGTTGCCCGACTCGTGGATCTTACTCTTGGAAAACATTTCGTGCAGCCTTGATGTAGGTCATGGGGTTAACGGGTTTGTCGTTCACGCGGACCTCATAGTGCAGATGGGTTCCGGTGGAGCGTCCGGTGCTACCCATATCAGCAATGTGATCCCCGCGCGAGACCCTTTGGCCCTTGCGTACCCGGATGTTGGACGTATGGGCATAGTAGGTCTCGATGCCGAAGGCGTGTCGTATGACCACCAGCTTGCCGAAACCCGAATGCCAGCCGGCCTCTGTCACGACGCCGTTGGCGGTGGCGAAGATGTCGGTACCGTGCTTGCCGGCGAAATCCTGGCCGTTATGCATCCGCCGACCGCCGGTCTTGGGATCGCGGCGATAGCCAAAGCCGCTGGTCTGGCGCACCGCGGCCCTGATCGGAATCGCGAAGGGCGCCTGCTGGGCGGCAATACGATACAGGTTCAACTGATCCATCTGGCCCAGTAGCCGGTTGGCGCGCAGCTCGTCGGCGGTGGGTTCGGCCTCGGCCCGGGTCGAGAACGACAGTGGGGTCAGGGGGCCGCCCTGGCCGCTGTAGCCGCGCCGCACCTGGTCGAGGATCTGGTCGGTCGGCATGCCGGCACTGCGGAACATCTTGTCCAGCGGCGCCACCGAAATCGTCATCGCCTCTTCGAGCTGCCGGAAAATCTGGTCGTTCTGCTCGTGCATCAGCTTGATTTCGAATTCCAGGTCGTCGCGCTGTTTCAGGGCTGCGCTGGCGTCGGCCATGACGCGGTCGCGCTCTCGCGCGGTGCGCTCCAGCGCGTTGGCCATCATGTCCATGGACACGGGCGCCGTTACCGCCGCGGCCAGCACCGGGCCGCTTTCGTCGGTCTGTTCCTGCAACACTGTCAGGGCGTCGCGGGCGGCCTCGCGTTCGCGCATGGTCTCGCGCAGCGTGCTCTGGATCACCTCTATGCCGGTTTCCAGTTCGCGCCGCCGGTTCTCCGAGGCCAGAAGCTCCGATTGCATGACCGAAACCTGCGCCAGCGCCGCGTTGAACCGGTTCTGCGCGGCCAGCGCCTCTTCGGCGCGTGCGTCGCGTTCGAGCGAAAGCGCGTTCAGGCGGTCCTGATAGGTGCGCTGGTCACGCCTGGCCTGTTCGCGGAAATTGCCCGAACCGATACTGTCCATCAGAAGGATCGCGGTGGCCACGATGGCCCAGGCTACCAGCAGCGAGGCGCCGGCATAGGCGATCAACTGGGTCGCGGGCCTGAGCCGTATGAACCTTGTGTCGGTATCGGATTTTAGAAATACCCGGCGCTCTGGGAAATGCTTCTCCAACAGCGCGTGTGTCCTGATAGCAAGACGTGTCCGCACGCGTCCTTCCTCGCCCCATCCCTCGCAAGGCGCCGCGAAAGTGGTCCGGCACCCTGGGGGGAGGGTTTAACCGCCACCCGGCCGTTGGGCAAGTTCGCCGACCGCCCGAAGACGAATTGTTGCACGGCATGACCGGAATTGGCGAAAATCCGCCGACAGCAAGGGGTTGGAGCGATCTGCTGCGGCTTCGTGCCAATGCCGCGGATTTCTTCGCCCGGGGGGCTGGACCCGCTGAACCTATGTGTTAGAGTCACCTTTGTCCGGACGGGACTCCCTTGGTCCGGGCCGGCGACCCCGGACCCGACAGACGTACCGCCACGGACATGAGGGGCCTCCCAATCCCCCATATCGGTCCGCTGGCGCGGGCTGGCAAGAGCGGCCCGGACATTGTGTTCCTCCCGGGCCGCTCTTTGTGTTCGGGCGGTATCAATTTGGGGCAGACACCACGGCGCGCGTGAATATACTGCCCGAAATTCCGCCCGACGGGAGAACCGACATGGATCGCTTCGACAACAGCCCGGAGACCGCGCTGGCCTGGTACCGACAAGGTATCGGTGCGGCGCTGGCCACCGTGGTTCAGACCTGGGGCAGCGCCCCGCGCCGGGTCGGCGCGCAACTGGCGATCGGCGGCGACGGCCGGATCGAGGGTTCGGTTTCAGGCGGTTGCGTCGAGGGTGCGGTGATCGTCGAGGCGGCCGAGGCGATCGAGACCGGCGAACACAGGCTGCTTGAATTCGGGGTCAGCGACGAAGACGCCTTTGCCGTCGGCCTGGCTTGCGGCGGCACAATCCGGGTGCTGATCGAACCCGTCGGTGCCGCCATGCCCGAGGATCTGCTGGAAGAACTGGTCGCCGCCCGCGCCGCGCGCAGGCCGGTGGTCTACGAGGTGTGCCTGGCCGATGGCACGCGGCGGCTGTTGCATGACGCTTATCCCGAACGGTTGCGCAAGGACCGATCGGGCTTTGAAGCGGACGGCGAAACCTTCGTGGCGGTGCACAACCCGCCGCTGCGGCTGATCGTGGTCGGCGCGGTGCACATCGCACAGGCGCTGGTGCCGATGGCGCGCATCGCGGGCTATGATCCGGCGATCATCGATCCGCGCGAGGCCTTCGCCTCGGAAGCGCGATTCCCCGGCGAGACCATCCTGCACGACTGGCCCGACGAGGCGGTGGCGCGGCTGGGGCTGGACGCGCGCACCGCGCTGGTGCTGCTGACCCATGATCCCAAGCTGGACGATCCGGCGCTGGAAGCGGGGCTGCGCGCGGAGTGTTTCTATATCGGCGCGCTCGGCTCGACCCGCACACATGCCAAGCGGGTCGCCCGGCTGAGCCAGCGCGGCTTTTCCGAGGCCGAGATTGGCCGCATTCACGCCCCCATCGGCCTTGACATCGGTGCCGCCGGCCCGGCCGAGATCGCGGTTTCGATCCTGGCCCAGATGACAGCGGTCCTGAGGCTGGGATGAAATTCGGCCAGGTGCCGGTTGATCGGGCGGCGGGTCACATCCTGGCGCATTCCGTGCCGCTGCCGGGCGGGCGGTTGCGCAAGGGGATGGTGCTGGGCGCGGGTGAACTGGCGGCGCTGAAGGCCGCGGGCTGGACGCGCATCGCCGTGGCGCGGCTGGAAGACGGCGATCTGCACGAAAACGCCGCCGCCGCGCGGCTGGCGGCGGCACTGGTGCCCGATCCGGCCCGCGCCGGGCTGCGTCTGAGCGAACCGTTCACAGGGCGTGTCAACCTGATCGCCGAGGGCCCCGGCGTTGCCCGGATCAATGCACAACGGGTCGATGCCGTGAACCGGGTGCATCCGATGATTACGCTGGCCACCGTTCCGCGCTGGCAGCGGATGGAGCCGGGCGGCATGGTCGCGACGGTCAAGATCATCGCCTATGGTGTGCCGGGTGTCAGCGTGAGTGCCGCGGCCGCGCATGCCGGCGGCGCGGTGTCGCTGGTGCGCCCGGTGCTGCGCGATGCCGTCCTGATCGAGACGCTGGTCGGGAGCGAGCGCAGCAGGCCGGGCGGTGACAAGGGCAACGACAAGGGCTGGCGCATGATGCAGGCCCGGCTTGATCGGCTCGGGGTCGCCCTGGCGCCCCGGCAGACCGTGGAACACCGGACCGAACCGCTGGCCGCTGCAATCGCGGCACGGCGCGAGGCGCTGATTCTGGTGTTGACCGGGTCGGCCACCTCCGATCCGGCCGACATCGCCCCCGAGGCGCTGCGGCGGGCGGGTGGTGCGGTGGCGCGATTCGGCATGCCGGTGGATCCGGGCAACCTGCTGTTTCTCGGCGATCTTGCGGGGCGCGCGGTGATCGGTCTGCCCGGCAGCGCCAGATCCCCGGCGCTGAGCGGGGTGGACTGGGTGCTAGAGCGGGTGATCTGCGGTATCGCCCCTTCATCGGATGAGATCGCCGCGATGGGGGTGGGCGGGTTGCTGAAGGAAATTCCGACCCGTCCGCAGCCGCGCGCCGGCCGGCCCGGCGGCTGAGACATGCGGCGAAGGGATCGGCGCCGATCCGGCGCCGCCGCCGGTGGACGCAAGTCGAGGATAGTCAAAATATCTGTTCTCAACCGTGCATTGACGTGGTTAAACTCGGCCTGATGACTGAATGAAGGGGAGGAACTCATGACACAGGTCAAAATGACCGTGAATGGCAAGGCGGTGACCGGCGAGGTCGAGGGCCGCACGCTTCTGGCGTCGTTTCTGCGCGACACGCTGGGGCTGACCGGCACCCATGTCGGCTGCGACACCGGCCAGTGCGGCGCCTGCGTGGTGCATGTCGACGGACTGGCGGTTAAGTCCTGCAACATGCTGGCGGCCGAGGCCGATGGCGCATCCGTCGACACGATCGAGGGTCAGGCCGCGGCCGACGGGACGCTGAATGCCATTCAGCAGGCGTTTCAGGATCATCACGGGCTGCAATGCGGTTTCTGCACGCCGGGCATGGTGATGAGCGCCGCGGCGCTGCTGAAGGACAACCCGAAGCCCAGCGAGGCGGAGATCCGCTTTCACCTGAGCGGCAATATCTGCCGGTGCACGGGATATCACAACATCGTCAAGGCGATCATGGCAGCGTCCGGGCAGGACGTATCGGCCATCGCGGCGGAGTAGTAGGCAAGCGGCGGATGGCGGGCCGAACCCCGCCATACGGCAATCGCGGGCCGGGTATTCCCGGCATACCCCCAGGGAGGATTTGAGACATGCCCAAAGACAGTGGCATCGGCGCAAGCGACAAGCGGCGCGAGGACGTGCGGTTCCTGACCGGGACCGGAAATTATACCGACGACATCAATCTGCACGGCCAGGCCCATGTGCATTTTCTGCGCTCGGATCTGGCACATGGCAGGATAAACGGCATCGACACCGCCGCCGCCGAGGCGATGCCGGGCGTCGTGCGCATCTTTACCGGCGCCGATTTCGAACAGGTGGGCGGCATTCCCTGCGGCTGGCAGGTGACGGACCGGCACGGCAACCCGATGCAGGAGCCACGCCATCCGGTGCTGGCCCATGGCAAGGTGCGCCATGTCGGCGACCCCATCGCCGCGGTGGTGGCCGAGACGCTGGAACAGGCGCGCGACGCCGCCGAGGCGATCGAGGTCGATATCGAGGATCTGCCGGCGGTCGTGGACATGCGGGCCGCGCTGCAGGACGGTTCGCCCAAGGTGCATGACGACCTGACCTCGAACCTCTGCTACGACTGGGGCTTTGTCGAGGACAACAAGGATGCCGTGGATCAGGCGATCAGGTCCGCGGCGCATGTGACGACGCTGGAACTGGTCAACAACCGGTTGGTTGCCAATCCGATGGAACCGCGCGTCGCGATCGGCGATTTCGACCGCGCCAGCGGCGAATCGACGCTATTCACCACCAGCCAGAACCCGCATGTGATCCGGCTGCTGATGGGGGCGTTCGTGCTGGGCATTCCCGAACACAAGCTGCGCGTGGTTTCGCCCGATGTCGGCGGCGGGTTCGGATCGAAGATCTTCCACTATGCCGAAGAGGCGTTCTGCACCTTCGCCGCCAAGGCGATCAACCGGCCCGTCAAGTGGACGGCGACCCGCTCCGAGGCGTTCATGTCGGACGCACATGGGCGCGACCATGTGACCAGGATCGAACTGGCACTGGACGGCGACAACAATTTCACCGCCATCCGCACCGAAACCCTGGCAAACATGGGGGCGTATCTGTCGACCTTCGCGCCGTCGGTGCCGACATATCTGCACGGCACGCTGATGGCGGGCTGCTACAAGACCCCGAACATCTATGTGAACGTCAAGGCGGTGTTCACCAACACCGTGCCGGTGGATGCCTATCGCGGGGCCGGGCGGCCCGAGGCGACCTATCAGCTTGAACGGGTGATCGACAAGGCGGCGCGCGAACTGGGGGTCGATCCCATCGCGTTGCGCCGGCAGAACTTCATCACCGAGTTTCCCTATGCGACGCCGGTGGCGGTCGAATACGATACCGGCGATTACAACGCCACCATGGACACGCTTGAGAAGATCGCCGATTTTGGCGGCTTCGCCGCGCGCCGCGCGGAAAGCGAGAAGAACGGCAGGCTGCGCGGGCTCGGTATCAACTGCTATATCGAGGCATGCGGCATCGCGCCGTCCTCGCTGGTGGGTCAGCTTGGCGCGCGTGCCGGGCTTTACGAAAGCGCCACGGTTCGCGTCAACGCCACGGGCGGGCTGGTGGTGATGACCGGCAGCCACAGCCACGGCCAGGGCCACGAGACCACCTTTCCCCAGGTGATCGCCGAGATGATCGGGATTGATGCGGGCATGGTCGAGATCGTGCATGGCGACACGTCCAAGGTGCCCATGGGCATGGGCACCTACGGATCGCGCAGCCTTGCCGTGGGCGGCAGCGCGATGGTGCGGGCGACCGAGAAGATCATCGCCAAGGCAAAGAAGATAGCCGCGCATCTGATGGAGGCATCGGATGCCGATATCGAGTTGAAGGACGGGGCGTTCTCGGTGACCGGCACCGACAAGTCGCTTGCCTGGGGCGATGTCTGCCTGGCCGCCTATGTGCCGCACAACTACCCGCTGGAGGATCTGGAGCCGGGGCTTGAGGAAACCGCCTTCTACGATCCGTCGAACTTCACCTATCCCGCGGGCGCCTATGCCTGCGAGGTCGAGGTCGATCCCGATACCGGCAAGGTCACGATCGAGCGGTTCTGCGCGGCCGACGATTTCGGCAATGTCATCAACCCCATGGTCGTGGACGGCCAGGTTCATGGTGGCATCGGCCAGGGCATCGGGCAGGCGCTGCTTGAAGCCTGCGCCTATGACGAGGACGGCCAGCTTCTGAGCGCGTCCTACATGGATTACGCGATGCCGCGCGCCGACGATGTGCTGTTCTACAAGGTCGACCATTCCAGTTGCACGCCCTGCACCCACAATCCGTTGGGGGTAAAGGGCTGCGGCGAGGCCGGTGCCATCGGTTCGCCGCCGGCGGTGGTGAACGCGGTGATCGACGCGCTGCAATCGGGGGGCAGCAAGGTCACCCATATTGACATGCCACTGTCGCCCTCGCGGGTCTGGGCGGCGATGCAGGGGTGAGCCGGCAGGGCGGGGGGCCAGCCCCCCGCACCCCCCGGAGTTTTTTGCAAGATGAAGCAGGAAAAGGGTTTTGCTCATCCTGCGGAAGGAGAGACGAGATGTACAATTTCGAGTTCGTGAAGCCGTCCAGCATCGACGAGGCCGTGGCCGCGCTGGGCGAAGACGAGGCACAGGCGCTTGGTGGCGGGCAGACATTGATTCCGACGCTGAAACAGCGACTGGCGCAGCCTTCCAGGCTGGTCAGCCTTGGCGGCATCGCCGGAATGAAGGGCGTCAAGGCCGAGGGCGGTGTTCTTACCATCGGCGGGGGCACGAGCCATGCCACGGTGGCGAGCGAGGCGGCGGGCGCCTATCCGGCGCTGGCGGCGCTGGCGGGCAATATCGGCGATCCGGCGGTGCGCAACCGTGGCACAATCGGCGGTTCGCTGGCCAACAACGACCCGTCGGCCTGCTATCCGGCGGCGGCGCTGGGCAGCGGCGCCACCATCGTGACCAATGCCCGCGAGATTGCCGCCGACGACTTCTTTCAGGGCATGTTCGCCACCGCGCTGGATGAGGGCGAGATCATCACCGCCGTAAGGTTCCCGGTCCCGCAGGCCGCCAACTATCAGAAGTTCGAGCAGCCGGCCTCGCGCTTTGCGCTGGTGGGCGTGTTCGTGGCGCGCACCGGCGATGGTGTGCGTGTCGCCGTAACCGGTGCCTCGGAAGAGGGCGTCTTTCGCTGGAGCGAGGCCGAGGCGGCGCTGGCAGCCGATTTCTCGGCAGGTGCCATCGACGGGCTGAGCCTGCCCTCTGACGGCATGATCGCCGATCTGCATGGATCGAAAGCCTACCGGGCGCATCTGGTAGAGGTTCTGACCCGAAGGGCCGTGGCCGCGGCCTGACCGGCATCATTTTCCCCCGGGGCCGACCCGCGCGGGGCAGACGCTGCCCCGCGCGGGCCTAACCCTGACGGGCGACCGCCGCGCGGGGCGGCAATGACGGCTTCCGCTACCGGGCCGGTACTGGTGCGGGCAATGCCTACTTGGTTGGCAGCGGACCGATCATCATGATCATCTGGCGGCCTTCCATCTTCGGCATGTTTTCGATCCGGCCGATCGCCTTGACATCCTCGGCGACACGCTCGAGCAGCTCGCGCCCGAGGTTCTGGTGGGCCATCTCGCGGCCGCGAAACCGCAGCGTGACCTTTACCTTGTCGCCGCTTTCGAGGAACTTGAAGACGTTTCGCATCTTCACGTCGTAATCGTGGGTATCGGTGTTGGGGCGGAACTTGACCTCCTTCACATCGATGATCTTCTGCTTCTTGCGCGCCTCGGCCTCGCGCTTCTGGGTTTCGTACTTGAACTTGCCGAAATCCATGATCTTGCAGACCGGCGGCGCGGCATTGGGCGAGATCTCGACCAGATCGAGCCCGGCCTCTTCGGCCAGCGCCATGGCCCGGGCAGGTGAAACGACCCCGATGTTTTCGCCTTCGGCGCCGATCAGACGGATTTCGGGGCTGCGGATCTTGTCGTTGACGCGCGGGCCGGTGTCTCGGGTCGGCGGCGCGTTGTGAGGTCTGCGGGCTATGAGATTATTCCTTTGGTCATGGCAGAATTTCGAGGCCGGAAGGTAGACCGCGCGGCGCGGCGTTTCAAGCGGGATCGGTGTCCGGATCGGACAAAACAGACTGCCTGACGGGCTAAATCGTGCCGTCACTGCCACACGGACCCTTCAGCGGGCGTGGCGGGCGACAAAGCTGTCCATTCGGTCGTGGAAGACGTCGAATGCCTCGGTTCCCTCGACCAGCATGTGATTGGAGCCCGGCAACGTGACGAATTCGGCGCCCGGAATGGCGCCCGCCAGGCGGCGGCCCTCGTCCAGGGGGATGCGGCGGTCGCCCTCGGCGTGGCAGATCAGGGTCGGGGCGCGTATCCTGGCGGCCAGATCCATCACATCCACTTCGGCGTTCATGGCATTGATCCGCGCGGCGTTTTCGGGGGTCGTGGACAGCCGCTGCTGTTCGTCCATGTAGAGTTTTTGTGCCGGGCTGGCATCGGGCAGCATCGATTCGGTGAACATGTGCCGGTAGGCCGGGTTTACCGAACCCCAGCCGACGCGAATCATGTTGTTGGTGGCGGTATGAAGCTCGGCCTGAGCCGGATCGCCCCTTCTGAGTACACCGCGCCCGTATCCGCCGAGCAGCACCATGCAGGCAACCTTTTCGGGATGGGTGGCGGCATAGCGGACCGAAAAGGCGCAGCCCTGCGATTGCCCGAACAGGGCAAATCGCGCGAGTCCGGCCGCGGCGACGACGCATTCCATGTCGGCCAGCATCGCCGTTTCCGAAATGTCCTCGGCAGCCCAGTCCGACAGGCCGTTGCCGCGCTGATCGAAGCGGACCAGTTCGCAACTCCGCGCGATGCGCGCGAAACCGGGGCCGGATATCGGGCTTTTCCAGTCATAATCGAGATGGTTGACCCAGTTGGGCGCCTTGAACACGATCGGCCCACGCCCCAGCCGCGCATAGGCCAGTTGCACCCCGTCGGTCGCGGTGCAGAAACCGATGCGCTGTTGGTCCGCTTCGCGGTTCAATGCGTCGAATTCCTGTCGCGGCTGTGGTGTCCATTGCCAGATGCGCACCGGCCGGGACAGGTTCTTCAGGCGCTGGCTGCCCATGTCGCGGAACCCGGCCTGTTCGTCGGGTGGCAGCATCGACAGCGCCGTTTCGCTGACGCAGACGCCGCCAGGTTCGGATACGGTTTCAAGCCGGGCTGAAAGATTGACGCAGTCGCCGAACAGGTCGCCCGCCTGGTCGATCACGTCGCCGACGCTGACACCGGCGCGATACTGGATACGCCGGTCGGGCGGCCGGTGCGCTTCGCGCGCGGCCAGACCGGTCTGGATCGCAAGCACACATGCAATGGCGGCACGGGCGGTGGCGAACTCTGCCAGCAGCCCGTCGCCCATGGTCTTGACCACCCGCCCGCCGTGATCGGCCAGCGCGGGGTCGATAACCTCGGCACGGTGCGTGCCCTGACGTGCCAGCAGGTCTTCGGCGCCGTCTTCCATCAGCCGGGCATAGCCGGCCATGTCGATTACAACGATGGCCGCAAGACGGAGCGTCATGACCGGACTCCGGCGAATGGCAGGTTGCCGGAGTCTATGCCAGCCGCGACGATCCGTCTAGTTTGGCCAGGTCAGCCGACGAACGCCTTTTCCACCACGTATTCCGCCGGGTCCGAATTGGCGCCCTCGCGCAGACCGAAACCTTCGAGGATGTCCTTCAGATCCACGTTGAAACCCAGCGAGCCGCAGACCATGGCGCGGTCGGTTTCCGGCCCGATCCCCTCGATTCCCAGATCGCGGAACACCGTGCCATCCTTCAGCAGATCGGTGATCCGTCCCATCCTGGGGCTTTCTTCGCGGGTGGTGGTCGGATAGTAGCGGATCTTGTCCAGGTTCTCCTGGCCCAGAAGTTCGATCATCATTTCGTCCTGCTTGAGGTTCTCGATCAACAGCCGGCCATATTCCAGTTCGGCCACGTCGCGGCAGGTGTGGGTGATGACAACCTCGTCGTAATTTTCGTAGGTCTCGGGTTCGCGCAGGAGCGAGGCGAAGGGTGCGAACCCGGTCCCGGTGGCGAAGAACCAGATGCGCTTGCCCGGCAGCAGCGCGTCATGCACCAGCGTACCCACGGGCTTGGGGCGCAGGATGATCTGGTCGCCCGGCTGGATGTGCTGCAGTTTCGAGGTCAGCGGGCCATCCTGTACCTTGATCGAATAGAACTCGAGTTCTTCGTCCCAGGCCGGGCTGGCGATGGAATAGGCGCGCAGCAACGGCTTTCCGTTGTCGCCCAGAAGCCCGATCATCACGAATTCGCCCGACCGGAAGCGCAGCGATTGCGGCCGCGTCACCCGGAAGGAAAACAGCCGGTCGGTCCAGTGCTGGACATGGGTCACGGTCTGGGCGTCGGGCAGGGCGCGTTCGCGCGACGCGGATGCGGAATTGGCGGTCGCTGTGTCTGTCACGTCCGAGGTCTCCATCAAAGTCACGGCATCTGTCGCGATATCGGTCACGGCTGTCAACTCCATCCCTGTTAAGTGGTAATTCGGTACAGTTATACCATAATAGCGCATTTTGCAACTGCAGAATGAAAGACCCGCTCAGGTGTGCCGCCGGCCGAGCCGGGCCTGATAGTCGTTGGCGCGCCAGTCGGACCGGGCAAGCCACTGATCTTCGGGCTGGCGCGCGGCCAGTGCCGCGTCGATCTCGACCTCGTCGAAACCCGAACGCCGAGCCATGGCGTATTGATCGGCCAGGACATGACCGCTGGCGCGCAACCGTCCGGCATAGCCCATCAGCCGCAACTCGCGGGCGATGGAAAATCCGCGCCCGTCGGCGAAACTGGCAAAGCGGACGCGGATGATGCGGGCGCGATGCAGTTGCTCATGCAGGGCGGACAGGTCGGTGTGCGGCCCGACATCCAGCGCGGCGCCACCGGTTCGGGGCTCGGCGAAACCGCCGGTCCAGTCGTCGGGGCCAAAGCCCGTATCGGTCACGAGAACATTCATGCGTCTTCTCCCTTGCGTACCATGCGGCCATCGACGAAGTGGATGCCGCATTCGGTCTTGTCGCTGCCGCGCCAGCGTCCGGCGCGCGGGTCTTCGCCGGGGCCCGCAGTCGAGGTGCAGGGCGCGCACCCGATTGACGGGTAGCCCCGCGCGACCAGCGGATGCCGGGGCAGGCGGTTTTCCTCCATGTAGGTGCGCACGTCTTCGGGCGCCCAATGCGCCAGCGGATTGATCTTGATGCGGCCGGTGCCGGGCTCGGCCTCGAAGAACTCAAGCGCGGCGCGGCTGCCCGACTGGAACCGCTTGCGCCCGGTGATCCAGCCGTCGAAACCGCCCAGCGCCCGTTGCAGCGGGCGTGTCTTGCGCAGGGCGCAGCAGGCATCGCGATCGCGCAGGTGCAGATCCTTGCGCGGGTCGCGCGCCGCCAGGCCGGTGCCGCGCAGGATGCGCACATTGCTCAGCCCCAGCCGTTCGCAGACCTCGGCCTGGTAGACCAGCGTTTCGGTGAACAGCATTTCGGTATCGACGAAAAGAACCGGCGTCGTGCGCTCGATCACCGCCGCCATGTGCAGCAGCACCACCGATTCGGCGCCGAAGCTGGACACCAGCGCAATGCGCCCCGCACTTTGCAGCGCGAGGGCCATGACCTCGGTCGCGCCGTGATGGCGCAGCTGCGCGTTGAGCGCAGCAGCGCGTTCTTCCGCCGAAGCGGCCGCCGTGTCGGCGGCCGAAACCGCCGGCCGGTGGCCGCCGCTGCCTCCGGCGGGGATATTTCCGGCCAGAAGAAAACCGCTTGCGGGATCAGGCGGCATCGGCGCGCGCCCCGGGATAGAGCGCCTCCGTGAACGGCGCCGCGCCCAGCCGGCGGTAGGCTTGCAGGAAGGTTTCGGACCCGTCCGCGCGCAGTTCGAGATAGGCCATGACCAGCCGCTCGACGGCGGGCACGATGTCTTGCGCTGAAAATCCCGGCCCGGTGCGTTCGCCAAGCGTTGCCGTTCCGCCGCCGTCCCCGCCCAGCGTGATCTGGTAGGTTTCGACGCCGGCGCGTTCGAGCCCGAGAATGCCGATATGGCCGACATGGTGATGACCGCAGGCGTTGATGCAGCCCGATATCCTGATCTTGAGCGGACCGATTGCGTGTTCCAGCCTCAATTCGTCAAACCGGGTGGCGATCTGTTGTGCCACGGGGATCGACCGCGCGGTGGCGAGTGCGCAGTAATCCATGCCGGGGCAGGCGATGATATCCGAAATCAGGCCGGCATTGGCGGTGGCCAGCCCATGCGCCCGCAAGGTCTCGTGCAGCTCCGGCAGGTCGGATTTGTGGACATGCGGCAGGATCACGTTCTGTTCGTGGCTGATGCGCAATTCGTCGTGGCCCAGGCGTTCGGCCAGATCGGCAAGCACCCGCATCTGGCCCGACGTGGCATCGCCCGGCGTGGCCCCGTGCGCCTTGAGGCTGACGGTGACGATGGCGTGGTCGGGGTCGCGATGCGGGTTCAGGTTGGTGTCGGCCCAGGCGCGAAAGACCGGATCGGACCGGCGTGCGCGTTCGAACGCGCCGGTAGGGGCGCGGCGCAGCGCAGGTGGTGCGAAATCGGCCGCGATCCGTTCAAGCCTGTCCCGATCGGCGCCCCCGAAGCCCGGCCGGATCAGGGCGAAGCGGCGTTCCACCATTTCGCGGATATGATCCAGCCCATGTTCGTGCACGGTGATCTTGATGCGGGCCTTGAACTTGTTGTCGCGCCGGCCCAGGAGGTTGTAGACGCCCAGCACCGCCTCGAGATAGGGCAGCAGGTCGGCGTGCGGCAGGAACGCGCGCAGCACGCGCCCGATCATCGGGGTGCGGCCCAGCCCGCCGCCGATGCTGACCTCGAAGCCCTGTTCGCCGTTGCGGGTGACGATGCGCAGGCCCAGATCGTTGATGCGGGTGGCGGCCCGGTCCCTGGTGCTGCCGGTGACGGCGATCTTGAACTTGCGGCCCAGAAACTGGAACTCGGGGTGGTCGGTGGACCATTGCCGGATCAGTTCGGCCACCGGGCGCGGGTCTGCTATCTCGTCCGCGGCCGCGCCGGCGAAATGGTCCGAGGTGACGTTGCGCACGGTGTTGCCGCTGGTCTGGACGCTGTGCAGCCCGACCTCGGCCAGCGCGTCCAGCATGTCGGGCACGTCGATCAGGCGCGGCCAGTTGAACTGGATGTTCTGGCGGGTGGTGAAATGGCCATAGCCGCGGTCCCAGCGGTCCGCGATATCGGCCAGCGCGCGCATCTGCGCGCCGTTCAACGTCCCGTAGGGAATCGCCACGCGCAGCATGTAGGCGTGCAGTTGCAGGTAAAGCCCGTTCATCAGGCGCAGCGGCTTGAACTCGTCCTCGCTCAGCGCGCCGCTGAGACGGCGGGCGACCTGGGCGCGAAACTGGGCATTTCGCGCGGCGAGAAAGCCGCGGTCGAATTCGGTATGGCGGTACATGGCTGTTCGTCCTTTTCGGGGCGGATCTGCATTCAGGGGCGGGGTTGTCCGGGGTTTTCCTGTTTGCCGTGGAAATAGTTGGACGGACCGGAACGGCGGAAATCCTCGCGGAAGTGCACCGGTTCGGGGCCGTACGTACCGATGGCGACTTCGGCCAGATAGGCGCCGACGATGCGGTCGTTCTGCTGTTCGGCCTCGATCAGGCGCAACTGCGCATGGGCCTCGTCGCCCAGGATCTCGGCCTCGGACAGGGCGCGCGACCAGCGGTCGTCGGCGGTGAGGTAGATTACGTCGCCGACTGCCAGATCCGAGGCGGTGACGACCTTGGGTGAATACGGGCGCTTCATGTTGGCTCCTGCAAGCTGAGGTCTGAAGTGGTGTGGTTTCGCGCAATGTAGGAAAATTTTCCTAAGATACGCCAGACCGCTTGCAAAATAAGAACTACTGTTCCAGCCTTCTGTAATTCTAATGCCGAATGTTCTGACAGCCCTGGAAAACCGGAATGCCCGCTCGCATCGATGACACTGATCGGAAAATCCTTGCCGAACTGCAACGCGACGCGGCGCAGTCGCTGGAGGAGATAGCGCGCAGTGTCGGCAGTTCCAAAACCCCGGTCTGGACCCGCATCCGCAAGCTGCGCGCGGCCGGGGTGATCGGCAAGCAGACCGTGTTGCTGGATGCCGAGGCGTTGGGCCTCGAGGCCTGTTTTTTCGTCCTGATCCGGACCTCGCAGCACGATGCCGAATGGCAGCGTACGTTCCTGAAGGCATTGCGCGACCGCCCCGAAGTACAGGAGGCGCACCGTCTGGCCGGCGATATCGACTATATCCTGAAGGTGCGGGTGAAGAACGCCCGTGCTTATGATGCGTTCTATCAGGCCCTGATTGCGCAGGTGCGGGTGCACAATGTCACCGCCCTGCTGTCGATGGAGGAAATCAAGTCCACCACCGATCTTCCGCTGGCGCCGTGATCCGCTATCGCAGGCCGCGCAGAAGCGCGGGCAGGTCGCGGGCGGTATGGTCGGCCTCGCGCACCAGACGGTCGAAATGCGAGGTGAAGGTTTCGATCCGGTCGCGGTCGCGGAAGGCCAGATAGTGCCCCCCGGCATAGAATACGCACAGCAGCGGGCCGAACACGGTAATAGGCGCCGAATACAGCCGCCGGGCATCGAACAGATATACCCTGAGCCGGGGATAGAGCTGATCGGAAAGTTCGAGAAACCAGTCGATCTGGTCCTGTCGCACCTTGTCGGGCATGTCTGCGTAATAGCCGGTTCCACGCGCGAAGCTGTCGATCTCGTGCAACGGCATGGCGATCTCGTAATCCGACCGTGACTGCCGCATCCAGAACAGCCGGTCCTGCGAGGCGCCGATGGCCTGATCGGCGGTGCGGCCCAGATGCGGGGCGTATTCCCATTCCAGCATCGCGCGTGTCTTCAGCATGTCGGGCAATGCGGCGGGAACGTGACGGATCTTGTAGCCCGCCGCCTCCTTGTGCCAGTCGAAGATACGCTGATCGACCAGCGCACGCGGCGCTTCGGTCAGCGACAGGCTGGCCGACAGCAGGTCGGCGGCACTTTCGGGCCGGTCCGACAGCGACAGCAGCCAGTCGGCCGATACCCCCAGCGCCGACGCGCAGGCGCCGACCACATGCGCGTTGGGCAGGCGCGCGCCCTCGCCGCCCAGCAATTGCGAAATGGTGGAGCGGTCGACGCCGACGGCCCGGGCCAGCGCGCTCTGGTTGCTGCCGGCGTCGGCCATGGCGCGGGAAAGCCGGGTGCGGAACTGGGCGGCGCGGCGGCGTTTGTCCATTTTATCTTGCATATGATGATAAATATCACGATTGCAGAATTTTGTTAATCACATTCCGAATAGGCAACGCGTCCGGTGCGGCTTAACACGAGGCCGATACCAACAAGAGCAGGGGCATCATGGAAACGCGGCGCAGGTCGATCGTGAAGGCGGTGGTTTGGAGCCTGATCGGACTGGTTACCATGTCGGTCGTGGGGCTTGTCGCCACCGGATCGGCGGCGCTGGGCGGCACGATGGCGTTGCTCAATACCGGGGTGGGGCTGGTGATGTATGTTCTTTATGAACGTATCTGGACGGCGATCCCATGGGGCCGGCATGGCTGAGGCGGGCAAGGCCCGGCGCGGACCGGAGTGGATCACCCTCGGCCTGATCCTGGCCTGCTACGGGCTGTGGGCGGGGGCGCTGTTTTGGCTGTGGCCGCTGTTCGCCCCGGCGGGATTCGTGCTGGCGGTGCTGTGCATCGCGCTGCATTCCTCGCTGACGCATGAGGTGCTGCACGGGCATCCGTTCCGTTCGCGCCGGCTGAACGAGGCGCTGATGTTCCTGCCGCTGTCGCTGGCCATCCCCTATGGCCGGTTCCGCGACCTGCATCTGGCGCATCACCGCGACGCCAACCTGACCGACCCCTATGACGACCCGGAATCGAACTATCTCGACCCGGCGGTCTGGGCCTTGCTGCCGCAATGGAAGCGGCGGCTTTACCGGATCAACAACACGCTGCTGGGCCGTATCCTTCTTGGGCCGGCGATCGGGCAGGTTCGGTTCATGGCCGGCGAATGGCGCGGGGCGAGGGCGGGACAGCGCGATATCGTGCGCGCCTGGCTGCTGCATGGCGCCGGTCTGGCGCTGCTGGCGCCGGTGCTGTTGGCGGCGCCGATGCCGCTTTGGGCCTGTCTGGCCGCCGCCTATCTGGGGCTTGGCCTTATCAAGATACGCACCTTCCTGGAACATCGTGCCCATGACAGGGCGAGCGGGCGCACAGTGATCGTCGAGGGGCGGGGGCCGCTCGCCTGGCTGTTCCTGTTCAACAGCCTGCATGTGGTGCATCACATGAACCCCGGCGCACCCTGGTACGCGCTGCCGCGGCTCTATCGCGAAGGGCGGGCCCGCTATCTGGCCAGCAATGACGGCTATGTGTACCGTTCCTATGGCGAGGTGTTCCGGCGCTATTTCTGGCGCGCCAAGGATCCCGTGCCTCATCCGCTCTGGCAGCGGCGCTGAATTCGCGCCATAGGGGGCCTATGCCCCTTTGGATCGCCGTCACCCTCGCCGCGGCCGTATTCCAGACGATACGGTTCATGCTGCAAAAGTCGCTGAGTGCGGTGACGCTTTCGCCGCAGGGCGCGACCTTCGCGCGATTTTTCTATTCCGCGCCGCTGATCCTGGCCGGGCTGGCGCTGTGGCTTGGCGCGACGGGGCGCGCCGTGCCGCCGCTGACGGCGGCGTTCTGGGCCGGTGCGGCGATCGGCGGGACGGCGCAGATCCTTGCCACGATCTGTGTCGTGGCGCTGTTCAGGAGCCGCAACTTCGCGGTCGGCATCACCTTCAAGAAAACCGAGGTGATCCAGACCGCGCTGGTCGGGTTCGCGGTGCTGGGCGAAGGCGTAAGCGCCGCGGGGCTGGGGGCCATCCTGCTGGGGCTCGCGGCGGTTCTGGTGCTGTCGGGCACGCCGGGAAGCGCGCTGGCCTGGTGGCGCCAGCTGGGCAGCCGGGCAACGATGCTGGGGTTGGCATCGGGCGTGCTGTTCGCGGTTTCGGCGGTATTCTACCGGGCCGCCTCGTTGCAACTGGGCGGCGCCGAACCGGCGTTGCGGGCGGCGGTGACGCTGGCGGCGGTGGTGGGGCTGCAAACGCTGGGCATGGGCGCCTGGCTGTTCTGGCGGGACCGGGGCGAGTTGCGCGCGGTCTGGTCCGCGCGGCGCAGGGCGGTGTTCGTGGGCCTGTTCAGCATGGGCGGATCGTTCTGCTGGTTCCTGGCCTTCACGCTTCAGAATGCCGCCTATGTCAAGGCGTTGGGGCAGGTGGAACTGATGTTCAGCCTGCTGGCCTCGACCCTGTTTTTCCGCGAACGCGTCAGCGCGCGCGAGGTTGCCGGCATCGCGCTGCTGGGTCTGAGCATTCTGGCGTTGGTTCTGGCGATCTGAGGCAGCGCCCGGCGGATGCGGCGGATTTGAGTATTTTTGACCAGAAAGAAGCGGGATGATCGGGCGCGGCGATCCTGTCAGTCGGTCTGCGGCATGGGGATGCCGCGCAGGCGCAAGAACAGGCTCGCCTCGTCGTCATTGCGGAAGAACGGCACGGTTTCCGGCGGCTCGGGCCGGGACAGACGGCCGGCCACCTCGGCGAGGACGACCTCGGTAATGAACGGCATGTCGAAGCCGCGCGCCTGTTCGAGCGGGATCCATTGCAGATGCGACAGCTCGTCCGTGGCATGGGTGAAATCGTCGGGGTCGCCGGCAATCTCGTCGGCATCGACCAGAAAGAAACGCGCATCGAAACGGCGCGGCCGGCCGGGCGGAGTGATGGCGCGGAACACGAATTGCAGCGGATGCGCGGCGGGCAGATGCCCGGTGGCCGCGAAGCGCGCCCAATCGGGCGGCACCTCGCCCGACCAGGCGCCGCGCCGGCCCAGCACCAGGCCGGTTTCTTCCCAGAGTTCGCGGATCGCGGCCGCGGCCAGCGCGTCGGCCATGCCCGAGGGCGCGTGTTCGCACAGCCGGTCGCGGCAGACCGCGGGCAGCGGTGTGGCCAGCGGGATGGCGCTGTCGGCGCGGTCCACGGCACCGCCGGGAAACACGAACTTGTTGGGCATGAAGGCCGCCTTCGAGCCGCGCTGCCCCATCAGGATGGAGGGTGCGCGCAGCCGGTCGCGCAAGACGATAACCGTGGCGGCGTTACGAAGGGCGGATTTGTCGATGTTCATGGCGCTGCCTCGTCGTTCTGGCGGGTCAGGTCTGCCGGTCGAAACCGTGCATCCGCCGCGCCCATTGGAAGGCGACGACAGCCCCCTTCAGTCGTGGCAGAAGGTATAGCGACAGCAGCAGACAGCCAACCGCGAAAATGCCGAACAGCACCAGCGGTTCGGGACGCCAGACCTCGAACACCACGAGCAGCAGCGGCGCCACCAGATGTCCGACGATCAGGATGGTCAGGTAGGCCGGACCGTCATCGGCCCGATGATGCAGCAGTTCCTCGGCGCAGGCCGGGCAGACATCGCGGACCTTGATGTAGCTGTGCAGCATCCGCCCCTTGCCGCAGCCCGGACAACGCAGGCGAAACCCGCGCAGCAGCGCCCGGCCCAGCGGCCGGTCGCCGCTGCCTGGTGCCGCCCTCGCGGTGTCTTGGGCGGGGTCGGTTTGCATGGTCATACCGGCCTTTCGTTGCTTGCCTGGTTCAGTTGGGGCCGCGCCGCGCGGTTACAAGGGGTGAGGCGCGCGTACCGCGACCGGGCGCGTGGATTTTCACGGCCCGCCGCTGTGCCCCGTCTTCGGATGTGCCATCATTTGCGTCGAAAGAAAAGCGACGGAATCGGGATGGTGCGGCGTGTGATGTATGAAAGGCGGCGGCACGGGGCTGCCGCGCAACGCAAGGAGAGCGACGAGATGACCAAGGCAGGATATCTCACGGTGGTAGCGGCGGCGATCGGCATCGCCGGAGCAGGTGGCGTCCTGGCAGCCGGTTCGGGCCAGGGGACGGGCGGCAAGCAGGGGATGGGCGGCATGTATCGGATGCACACCCAGATGCCCGACTTTCAGGAACTGGACAGCGATGGCGATGGCCAGGTCACGGCCGACGAGATGCAGGCAAGTCGCGCCGCGCGTTTCGCCGCGGCGGATGCCGACGGCGACGGCCGGCTGACGCTTGAGGAAATGCAGGCGCAGGCGCGCAAGCGCGCCGATGAGCGTACCGCCGCGATGCTGGCTCGGCTGGACAAGGACGGCGACGGCACGCTGTCGCCCGAGGAGATGCCCGCGCGCCGGCAATCGCGGATGGAGGGCATGTTCGCGCGGATGGATGCCGATGGCAGCGGCGGTATATCGGAACAGGAGTTCGCGGAGATGCGGGAGAAAATGCAGGACCGGATGCACCGGCACTGGGGCGGCCACGACCGGATGAAGAAGGGCCAGATGCGCCAGTACCGGGAAGGTTACAGGGACGGCTTTCGCGACGGTCGCGGCGAGATGCGCCGCGACGGGCGCAAGTCCGGCACGAACTGACACGCCGCCCGTGTGGCCGGAACGGCCTCCATATGCGGGCCGGGTTCGCTCGGCGGCGGGCCGGTCGCCATGACCCGGCCCGCAAGCGAGCCGTCCGACGATGTGCTGCTGGCGCGGTTCGCCCGTGGCGAGGCGGAGGCGGCGCATGTGTTGACGGCGCGGCTGGGGCCGCGGACCCATTCGGTTGCGCTGCGGGTGCTGGGCGACCGGGCCGAGGCCGAGGACGTGGCGCAGGAGGCGATGCTGCGGCTGTGGCGCGTGGCGCCCGAATGGCAGCCGGGGGAGGCCCGGGTCGGTACGTGGCTCTACCGGGTGACGCTGAACCTGTGCCTGGACCGCAAGCGTCGCGGCCGCCGGGGGCAGGTCGGTCTGGACGGTGTGCCCGAACCCGCCGATCCGGCCCCCGGCCCGGTCGAACGGATGCAGGACGGCGCCCGCGCCGATGCCTTGCAGGCGGCGCTGATGCAACTGCCCGACCGGCAGCGGCAGGCGGTGGTGCTGCGCCATATCGAAGAGCTTTCGAACCCCGAGATCGCGGCGATCATGGGGGTCGGTGTCGAGGCGGTCGAAAGTCTGACCGCGCGGGGCAAACGCGCGCTGACGGCGGCACTTGCCGGGCGGCGCAAGGAACTGGGGTATGAGGATGGCTGAGATCGAAGGCGATACCGATCGGCTGGGGGCGTATTTCGCCGCCGCGAGGCGCGAAACCGCGACATTGCCGCCGGTGCTGGAAGCGCGGATGCTGGCCGATGCGCACAGGGTTCAGGAGCGGGTTCAGCAGCGGGTTCGGGAGCGCGCGCCGGACCGTGCGCCCGTCATCCGGTTCGCCGGGCGCCTGCACCGGGTGCTTGCGGCGCTGGGCGGCTGGCCGGGCCTGGGCGGGCTGACGGCGGCCTGCGCGGCGGGGGTTTGGCTGGGCTTTTCCCCGCCGGCGTTCCTGCCCGATCCGCTGGATTTCGCGGTGCAGTCCGGCATGGTACAGGACCTGGATGTTCTGGGCGGCGGCGATCTTGTCGGCGCGCTGACGGAGGAAGGATAGATGAGCGACCGGGATCAACCGCGGCAAGGCCGCTGCCCGCGCTGGATGCGTGTGCTTCTGGGGCTGTCACTGGCGCTGAACCTGCTGGTCGCGGGCCTGGCCGCGGGTGCCGCGCTGCGATACGGGCGTGCCGGCGAGATGCACCAGCCGCCGCGTTCGCTGGCCGGAGCGATGATCCGCGAATTGCCGCAGCAGGATCGCCGCGCCCTGCGCGCGCTGGCCCGCGACGATCTGGCCCGCGACGGGAACGGCGGCTATCGCGCCCGCCGCCGGGCCGAGGCTTCGGCGGTGGCCGATGCCCTGCGGGCGGTTCCCTTCGACACGGCGATCCTGCGGTCGCTTCTGGACGATCAGAACCGACGCCGTGCCGCAATCCGGGACGAACTTCGCGAGGCCTGGCTGGCGCGGGTAGCGGCGATGGGAGATACCGAGCGGGCCGCTTATGCCGACCGGGTGGAACAGGCGATGCGCCGGGGCGGCCCCCGTGGCCGCCACCGGGGCGGCGGGGGCGACTGAACCGGCGGGCAGGCCCGCTCCATGGGGTCAGTCTTCTCCGGCAAGGATACGTTCGGCGCGGTCGCGCATCGTGTCGCTGTCAGCCAGAAACCCGGCCTGCCAGCGCGCCGGGTCGGCCCGCACCGCGCGGTCGGCGCGTTCAAGCAGCACGCCGAAGCGGGCCAGCGCCGCAGCCTCGGCGCGGGCGATTCCGGGCAGGGCGCGGATACGCGCCATTTCACGGATACGCGCTTTGCGCAGCGCATCTGGCATCGGGCAGGGGACTGCGTTGGCATTCATCGCGGTCCGGGTTCCCAGCCCCGGGCGCACCCGTCGCTTAGGCGTCAGGCAGCCGTATCCGCGCATGATCTTGAGGTGAAACTCGGCCCGTGACTTGCAGTGATAGTGGTGCATGGCGGCCTGCTCCAGTGCCGGCGGGTCGAGCACATGGCCCTGGCGCATCCTGTCGGCGATGTCGCGCCCGGCCGCGTCGCGCCAATTGACCGGCGCGCCGTCGAACCGGGGGCGGTGCTGTTTCCAAAGCGTCGTGCGGGCGGGGCGAAACAGCGTTTTGACCTGCCAGTAGGGCCGCGCGACGCCCGGATCGTCCGCACCGGCGGCGCGCGTAAAACGCTCGGCCACCGGACTTGGGTCGAACGTGTCGCGCCCGTTGTCGCCGAACACGCGCCAGGCGAACGACACGGCGTCGGGGTGGCCCAGACGCTCGATCAGCGCCGCGGCGCCGGTATCCCCGTAGACAACCAGGAACTCGTCCACGTCGCAGACCAGCACATAATCGCAGGACTCGGCCAGCCCGGATGCCTGCGCCCGCATCAGCGCCCGGATCACCGGCGGCTGATGCCGCAGCCGGGCGCGCCGGTAGGTCCGGCGGGCGGAATTGTCGTGCCACCCGATCAGCCCCTGCGCGGCCATCGCCGCCAGCAGTTCGCCGGTGCCGTCGCGCGAATCGTTCTGGTAGATCAGGATGGGGCCGAAGCCCAGCGCGCGGTGATGCGCCACCCATTCGACCAGATAGGGAGCCTCGTCCCGTACGGAAGCGACCAGGCCCAGCCGCATGGGCTATTGCAGGTAGGGCATCGGATCGACACTGTCAAAGCCCTTGCGCACCTCGAAGTGGACATAGGCCTTGTCGCCGGCGCGCAGCTTGGCCAGCGTCTGCCCGCGCTTCAGCCGGTCGCCCTTTTTTACCGCGATCGCGTCGAGATTGGCATAGACCGTCAACAGGTTGTCACCATGGTCCACCACCACGATGGGTACCTTGTCGGCATCCGCCGTGACCGCGCGCACCGTGCCTTCGGCCGCCGCGGCGATGGCCGCGCCCGGGCTGCCGGCAATGTCGATGCCGTCGTTGCGGCCCTTGGAATAAGTGCGGATGATCTTGCCCTTGACCGGCATTGCCATGCGCGCGGCGCTGGTATGGCTTGGCTGGCCCACCGAAACCGCCGGCGGTTCGGGCGGTGTCGGGTCGATGCGTTCGTCAGGCAGCGGCGCCGTGGCACTTGGCGGTGTCGGCGTGGGCGAACCCTGGCCCGGCGCGGTCGTGGTTGTTTCGGGCACACCGCGCGGCGGCTGGTCGGTGATCGGAATCAGCAGGTACTGACCCTCGCGAATGGCGAAATCGGAGCCCAGCCCGTTCCATTCCGCCAGCGCCTTTACCGGCACCTGATATAGCCGCGAGACGGTATAGGCGGTTTCGCCCCGCACAACCTTGTGGCGGACCGGCTCGGGCTGCGATTGCGGTGCCGGCGGTCTCGGCGCCGCAGGCAGCGTCGTGGTCTGAACCGGCGAGGTGTCGGGTGCGCTGTCGATGGCGCTGCCGGCCAGCGCGGCGATATCCACGCCTGTCGCCGCCGAGGGTTCGGCCACGCGGCGCGGCAGCGCCAGTATCTCGCCCTCGCGCAGCTTGCCTTCGGGTTCCATGCCGTTGAATCGGGCCAGGTCGCCGGCAGGCAGGCCGATACGCGCGGCGACATCGTTCACCGTGTCGCCACGCCGCGCCACCGCGACCTGATACTGCGGATAGGAGATGATGCCGCGATTGTCGGGGGCGGGCCTGTCGGCGGTGCTGACCGAGCGGGCCGCATCGGCGGTGCTGAAGGCGCCGAGATTGCCGCGCAAGTCGAAATCCAGCGGCTCCGAACAGCCTGTCAGCAGCGCCAGGGCCGAGACTGCGGCGCCCAGGCGGGCCGGTCGGGTCACGGAAACAATATGCATCTCACCATCCTCAATACATCCTCCCCCCTGTTGTCCGGGGGGTTGCGGTACAATCGCTCGCTTCAGCCATCCTTGCCCAGCCCTTCCAGCAGCGGCACGAACCGGACCGGGCGGATTTCCTCGTAATCGAACCCGGTTGCGCCGCGGCGCACCCGGATCAGCGTCTGCACGGTGCCGGACTGGCCGACGGGTACGACCATGATACCGCCAATCTTCAACTGCGCCAAGAGCGGCCCGGGCGGGTCTTCTGCGGCGGCTGTCACGATGATGCGGTCGAAGGGCGCCTGTTCGGGCATGCCATGCGATCCGTCCGCGGTTACGGCGGTTATGTTGACCAGTCCCATCCGGTCGAACAGCTCGCGCGCCTCGCGCACCAGCCGCGCGTGGCGTTCCACGGTGTAGACACGCCGCGCCAGCCGGCTGAGGATCGCCGCCTGATAGCCCGATCCGGTCCCGACCTCGAGCACCTTGTCGCGCGGGTTGACCTGCAAAGCCGTGGTCATGATGCCGACCACCGAGGGCTGGCTTATAGTCTGGCCGCAGGCGATGGGTAGCGGCATGTCCTCGTAGGCGCGTTCGGAAAACAGGCCGCGGACAAAGGCGCCGCGGTCGATCTC
Organism: Jhaorihella sp.; assembly: GCA_047975215.1. Classification (GTDB taxonomy): domain Bacteria; phylum Pseudomonadota; class Alphaproteobacteria; order Rhodobacterales; family Rhodobacteraceae; genus JAGRMG01. Next base: position 38,134 of record JBKEDD010000098.1, on the reverse strand, counting down.
CTCCATGGCGCCCAGCACCCGGGCATCCGTGACCCCCTTCGAGCGCAGCGCGTAAAGGAACTGCATCTTGGTTTCTGCCGCCGGTCCGGTCATTCGATGGCTTTCATCGCCCCCAGCACGTCATGCGCGGTCAGGTCGGCGCGCATCGGCGTGACCGAAACGAACCCTTCCAGATTGACCGCCGCATCGCTGCCCGGCGCTGCCGGCACATGCTGGTTGCCGCCCTTGATCCACAAGAACCGGCGCCCGGATGGCGAGGAATGCGGTTCGACCCCGAAGCGCGTGCCGTGGCGAATCCCCTGCGGCGCGATCCTCACGCCCTTCACCGACCCGGCGCCAACCGGGGGGAAGTTGACGTTGAAGAACAGCCGGTAGCCGTCGTCGGGCGCCGGGGAGGCGGCAAGCACCTTGCGCACCACCGCAGCGCCATGCGCGGCGGCGGCCTCGAACGGGTCGTCCAGGCCCAGGTTGTCGGGGCCAAAATACTGCGACAGGGCCAGCGCCGGAATACCCTGCAGGGCCGCTTCCATCGCTCCGCCCAGCGTTCCGGAATAAAGCGCGTTCTCGGCCGAGTTGTTGCCGCGGTTGACGCCCGAAAGCACCAGATCGGGCGCTGCGGCGCGCATCACGTCATGCAGCCCCGCCATGACGCAGTCGGCCGGGCTGCCCTCGGCGGCAAAGCGCCGCTCGCCCAGCCGGGCGATCATCATCGGATGGGTGTAGCTGATGCTGTGGGCCACGCCCGACTGCTCGAACGCGGGCGCCACCACCCAGACCTCGCCGTCGGCCCCGGCCAGATCGGCGGCAATCGCTTCGAGAACCCCCAGCCCGGGTGCGTTGATGCCGTCATCGTTGGTAAGAAGAATGCGCATGAATCCTGCCTCGTTTCAGCCTTGATAGACGGCGCGCGCGACGCGGGCAAGAAACCGCTTTTGCACCCGCCGCCGGGCAAAGCCGGAAACCGGACCCCGACCAGCCCGCGCGCTTGCCCGACCGTGAACCCGGAAGTGCCGTTGAATACCGCCGTCCGGTCGTCTAGCCTTGCTTCATTGCCCTTTCAGAGGAGGCGCGTGTTGTGCTGCGTTTTTCTGCAATCGCTGCTTTCGTCGCCGTTTCGGCCTGCACGGTCCCGTTCGGCCCCCTTCCTTCGACTGGCGCCCCGACGCCCGAGGCGGTCGCACAGGCGCAAGCCGTCTGTCCGGGCGCGACCTTTCAGACCACCGCGCCGCCCGATCACAAGGCCTACTGGTTCCGCTGCTAGTCGGCGGGAACAGAAACCTGCTGCGTTGACTGCATGACTCCGGGTCGCTTGCGATCCGGCTTGCCGGGCCTGCCGCCCTACAGCAATGCGATCAGGCGGGCGGCCTCGTCTGCCGGGGCGGCAAGGCCGCTGCGATCCTCGCCCGGAAAGAACCGGGCGCGGGTTCCGGTGGGCATCGGGCGGGGCTGGAGAATGCGCACGTCCGGGCCGATGTTCCTGCTTTCGGCCGCCCAGCTGCGCGCCAATGCCATCTGCGCCGCCTTGGTGGCGCCATAGGCGCCAAAGAACTTCTCTCCGGCGCGCGGGTCGTCGAAGAACACCGCGCGCCCCTCGTGGCCCAGCAGCGGCGCCACATAGGCGATCAGCACGGATACGGCGCTGGCATTGATAGCTACCGATTTTTCCCAGTCCTTGGGGTCGATATGGCCGGCCGGAGACAGTGGCGCGGCATGAATCGCGCAGTGCAGCCACAAATCGAGCCTGCCCCAGCGGTCATGGATGCCCCGGCAACGCGTCGCCATGGCCGGCGGCTGGGTGATATCCATCGGCGCCAGCGTCGCGGCGCCGCCGCCGCCGGCGCGGATACGGTCGTCAAGCTCTTCCAGCGCGCCGGTGGTGCGGGCCACGGCGATGATGTGATGGCTGGGCGCCAGGGCCTCGGCAAGGGCCGCGCCGAGGCCGCGTGACGCGCCGGTAACAAGGGCAATCTGTGTCATGCCCGTGCTCTGGGGCCAGATGCGGGCAAGGTCAAGAGAGGAACGCCGCCGGTGGCGGAACCGTGGCAGAATGGCCCGCCCGATGGCACGGGCGGGCCGGTTAAGCCGTGTTGAAGGTCAGAGGCCCCGGCGGCGGCCACGCATGGCGGCGAACAGGCCGAGCGCCCCGGCAAGCAGCGGCAGGCTGGCGGGGAGCGGTACCTCGGGGATCGGCGGCGAGACCTCGCCGGTGAAGCCGATATTGTTGAAATCCACCTGTCCATTGTCGCCCGACAGGACGGCATTCACATACTGGACACGCGCGGGAAAGCTGAGAAGGTAGGTCTGGGCCGACTGGACGACCCCGACGCCCAGGCTGGGCGTGGACAGCAGGGAACCCACGAGGGAGTTGGCGGCGTCGTAGAACTTGAAGTCGATGGTGTCGACGTCATAGGCTTCGGTGTGGTAGTTCCACAGATGCAGCGCCGTCAGGTCGTATTCGGTGCCGAAATCGAAATCCAGTTCCAGCGACTTCGAACTGACCCAGACATGCGAGCTCTGGGTGTGGGTTTCGGTCGCGGATGCGCTCGGAGCGTCGATCACGTTGCTCAGCGCCTGCGCCGTCGTGGTGTTCTCGAATGGCTCTGCCGCCATGCTGGCACCGAGACTGACGGTGATATTGTCTTTGTTCAGATAGACGGGTGCCGCCGCGACGGCCTGGGCCGACAGCAGCAACGCGGTTGTAGCGAGAATGGTCTTCATCAATATGTCCCTCCGGAATATGGTTCAATTATTCCGGAAACGTCTTTGATTGCAATACACCTGTTTAGCGGATGAAGGGAACCGCCGTCGCTCTTGCCGATCAGCCCGAGGGCAGTGCCAAGCGGCGGATCCGGCCGTTGACCTGAAGCATCAGCCCCTCGGCGTCGATTCCGACGACCCGGCCTTGCGCCAGCCGGGCGCCGGTGCGCACGGCCTTGATGCGCCCGCCGGGCAGGCGGACCATCGCTTTCATATCGCTGTCACTGCCGAAGACGCCGATCAACGAAACTTCGTGCCGGTCCAGAACACCGGCGATCGTGGCCTTCGCGGCCACGTTTGCGGGCGTCGCGCCCGCGTCGGAATTGCTTGCCATGGATGTATTACCCCGCGGCCGCCGGAAGCGGCCTTGCGCGCTCTCTCGTATGCGTGTCGAGGTGCTGTATCAGGTGGCGGAGCACGGCGAAAGCGAACGATGCCGCGGCGCGGCGAGAACCTGCCGGCGGCCGGGTCCGGCTCGGCGGAAAGGGGCCGGTCGCGCTATTCCGCGGCCGTCTTGATCTGGAAACCCTGTTCGATCATGTCGGCCGGTTCGACGGGGTATTCGCCCGAGAAACAGGCATCGCAATATTGCGGGCAGGCGGCATCGCGCCCGCCCGGTTCGCCGACCGCGCGGTAAAGCCCGTCCAGAGAAATGAAATTCAGGCTGTCCACAGCCAGATGTTCGCGCATCTCGTCCCCGGACATGGTGGCGGCAAGAAGCTTATCGCGCTGGGGCGTGTCGACGCCGTAAAAGCAGGGCCATGCGGTCGGCGGGCTGGCAATGCGGAAATGTACCTCGGTGGCGCCCGCGTCGAGGATCATTTCCTTGATCTTGCGGCTGGTGGTGCCGCGCACCACCGAATCGTCGACCAGCACCACCCGCTTGCCCCGGATCAGGGCACGGTTGACGTTCAGTTTCAGCCGCACGCCCATGTTGCGGATCTGCTCGGTCGGTTCGATGAAGGTGCGTCCGACATACTGGTTGCGGATGATGCCCATGGCAAAGGGTATGCCCGATTCCAGCGAGAAGCCGATTGCCGCCGGGGTGCCGCTGTCGGGCACCGGGCAGACCAGGTCGGCCTCGACCGGGGCTTCCTTGGCAAGCTCGCGCCCGATCGCCTCGCGGGTTTCATAGACCGACCGGCCGCCAAGAATCGAATCGGGGCGGGAAAAGTAGACATGTTCGAAGATGCAGAATCGCGACGGCTGCGCCCGGAACGGAAACCGGCTGTCGATGCCATTCTCGTCGATCACCACCATCTCGCCGGGTCTGATCTCGCGCAGGAACTGGGCACCGATGATATCCAGCGCACAGGTCTCCGAGGACAGCACCCAGCCGCCGTCTTCTTCCGGTCCCAGCCGGCCGAGGACCAGCGGGCGCACGCCCAGCGGGTCGCGCACGCCGATCAGCTTGGAACCGGTCATCGCGACTACGGAAAAAGCGCCCTCGACACGGCGCAGCGCATCCTCCATCCGCTCGGGGATCGAGCGTTGCAGCGATCGTGCCATCAGATGAATTATGCACTCGCTGTCGCTGCTGCTCTGGAAGATCGACCCTCGCTCGATCAGTTCGCGGCGCAGCGCATTGGCGTTTGTTATGTTGCCGTTATGCGCGATGGCCGCCCCGCCCATGGAAAATTCGCCAAAGAACGGCTGCACGTCGCGAATCGCGGTCTGACCCTTGGAACCTGCTGTGGAATAGCGCACATGCCCGATGGCCAGCGGGCCGGGCAGGGTCTCCATCACCTTCTGGCTGGTGAAGTTATCGCGCACATAGCCGAACCGGCGGGCGTTGTTGAAACCCTGTTCCGGGTCGTGGCTGACGATGCCGCCTGCCTCCTGGCCGCGATGTTGCAGGGCGTGCAGCCCCAGCGCGACAAAGTTGGCCGCGTCGGCAACGCCGATGACGCCGAATACCCCGCACTCCTCCTTCGGCTTGTCGCCGTCCGCGTCCGGGCACCAGCGGTCGAAGTCGAAGGGATGGGGGGGGGGCATCTTGCGCATGGGTTGGGCGGCTCCGAATCCCGGCAGTTTCCGTCGCCTTCTCATATAAGGTGCCGCACGCGGTGTCACGAATCTATGCCGGGATTCGCGGTCGCAGTCCGCGCCCGCCATGCGCTGCCTATTGCTTGTCGCAGACGCCGACCAGTTCGTCGTATTGTTTGGTCACCCAGCCCAGCGCCTGTTCGGGGTCGCGCTCGGCGATCTTGTCGTTCATGCGCGAGAACACCGCCGCCGACCGGCTTTCATCGACGATGGTGAAATTCTGCCCCGTCATCACGTTGTCATAGACGAAGAACGCGATTGCGACGAGAAGGATGCCGCGCGCCACCCCGAACAGAAAGCCCAGACCCTGATCGACCCCGCCAAGGGCCGATCTTTGCACCAGCGAGGAAAACAGCGGCGTGAAGAAGGACATCACGATCAGCGCCACGGCAAACACCGCGGCGAAGGCGGCGATGATGCTGAGTTCGCAACTGTCGGCGATAAAGTCGCCCAGCACCGGGATCTCGGTAATCAGCGGTTCCACCTGCGGCGCGAAGAGAAAGGCCAGAACGGCGGCCGCGACCCAGCCGAAGATGGCCAGTATCTCGCGCACCACGCCGCGCGAATAGGCCAGAAGCGCCGAGATCACGATGATCAGGGCGACCACGCCGTCGATGATGGTGAAACCGTCCATTTGCCCTGCCTGTTCCTGGCGCCCGTAGCCGGGCTTGTTGCTGCTCCTGCCGGCGATCCTAACCGGCTCCGAAGATTTCGCCAACAAATCCCGTGAGGTCGGCGAGTTGCATCAGATTCAGCCCGCCGCCCGCAACGGCCTTGCCGCCCGCCGGGGCGATGGCTGCGGTGAAACCAAGTTTTCGTGCCTCTTTCAACCCGTTTTCGGTCTGCGGGGCGGGGCGCAGGGCGCCCGACAGGCTGATTTCGCCGAAAATCACCGTTTCCGCCGGCAGCGCCACATCCTCTCGCGCGCTCAGCAGCGCCGCGGCAACCGCCAGGTCGGCGGCCGGTTCGCCGATCTTCAGCCCGCCGGCGACATTCAGATATACGTCGAGCCCGGCAAAGGGGATGGCGCATCGGGCCTCGAGCACCGCCAGGATCATCGCCAGACGGCCGCCGTCCCAGCCGACCACCGACCGACGGGGCTGCGAATGCGGCGAGGGCGCGACCAGCGCCTGCAATTCCACCAGCAGCGGCCGCGTGCCCTCGATGCCGGCAAATACCACCGATCCGGGGCTGGGTTCGCCGCGTTCTCCCAGAAACAGCGCCGAGGGGTCGGGAACCTCGGCCAGGCCGGCGCCGGTCATCTCGAACACGCCGATCTCGTCGGCGGGGCCAAAGCGGTTCTTGACGCTGCGCAGGATGCGGAACTGGTGGCCGCGTTCGCCTTCGAAATACAGCACCGTATCGACCATGTGCTCGACCACGCGGGGGCCGGCGATCTGGCCTTCCTTGGTGACGTGGCCGACCAGTACCACCGAAACGCCGCACCGCTTGGCGAACGCGGTCAACTCGTGCGCCGCGGCCCGGACCTGAGAGACCGAACCCGGTGCGCTGTCGACATTGTCGGCCCACATGGTCTGGATGGAATCGATCACCACGAGCGCGGGCCGGTCGGCCTCGAGCGTGGTCAGGATATCGCGCAGGTTGGTGGCAGAGGCCAGTTTCACCGGCGCATCCGCCAGCCCCAGCCGGCGGGCACGCAACCGGATCTGGGTGCTGGCCTCCTCGCCCGAGACATAGAGCGTTTTCAGACCCGCATGCGCGAACCTGGCCGCCGCCTGCAACAGAAGCGTGGATTTGCCTATGCCGGGATCGCCGCCCACCAGTATCGCGCTGGACGGCACCAGACCGCCGCCCAGGACCCGGTCGAATTCCTCCATTCCGCTGGCGGTCCGCGGCGGTGGCGGTTCGTCGCAATCCAGATCCGAGAGCGGAACCGCATGGCCGCGCGCCGTACCCAGCGACCTGCCCGCCGGGCCGGGGGCATGGCCGGCATCCTGCACGATGCTGTTCCATTCCCCGCAGGCATCGCAGCGCCCCGACCATTTGGCATGGCGCGCACCGCAGGAGGTGCAACTGAAAGAAGCGGGCCTGGCCATGCCCGTGTTATTGACCCGAAGGGGCGGGCGGCTCAAGCCCCCGCACGCGCCGCCTGCCCGTCAGATGGCCGATCGCGATCGAGGCCAGAACGCAGGCGGTGAACAGGTAAAGCCCCCAGGCGGTTTCCACCCGCGCCATGCCGATACCCTTGACCACGACGACATAGAGCGCGATCAGGAACACATCCGCCATCGCCAGCTTGCCCAGGATCTCCAGCACCGGCAGCATCCGGCGGCGCATCTGGCCGAAATGGATCAGCGCCAGGCCGATGGTCTTCATGTAGGGCGCGAACACCGCCAGAAAGGTGACGAGCAAGGCCAGCGCCACATCGCTTTGCCACAGGCTTTGCAGGCCCGAAATTACCGAGATTTCCGACAGCCCGAACAGCGGCAGGGCAATGCCGGCGCGCAACAATGGCGCGAACCAGGCGACCGGGAACAGCACCAGAAGGGCGAGATTGACGAGCCGCAAGGTCATGCGCGTAAAAATTCTTGCAAGAATTCTGCCAGGAAAGCTCTAGTTTTCTTGCGCGCTCTCACCGCACCGCCTCGATCGGCCCGTCGGCCCGGCCATGGATGAACTGGTCAAGACAAGGGTCTCCGCTGTCGTCCATTTTTTCCACCGGCCCGGTCCACTGGATGACCCCGTCATGCAGCATCGCAACGTTGTCGGCGATGGCCCGAACCGAGCGCATGTCATGGGTGATGGTCATTGCCGTGGCCCCCATTTCCACCACGATCTCGCGGATCAGGTCGTTGATGACACCCGACATGATCGGGTCGAGCCCGGTGGTGGGTTCGTCAAAGAAGATGATCTCGGGTTCGGCGGCGATGGCGCGAGCGAGGCCGACGCGTTTCTGCATGCCTCCCGACAGCTCCGCCGGGAACAGGTCGGCGACCTCCGCCTTCAGCCCGACGCGGCGCAGCTTTTCCACCGCCACGGCGCGGGCCTCATCCAGCGGGCGTTTCAGCGACCCTCGCAGCAGGCGAAAGGCGACATTCTGCCAGACGGGAAGCGAATCAAACAGCGCGCCACCCTGGAAGAGCATCCCGAACCGGGCAAGGAAAGTGTCGCGGTCGCCCGAACCGGCATCCTTGCCGTCAACGAGAATGCGGCCCGTATCGGGGCGGATGAGGCCGAGGATGCACTTCAGCGCAACCGACTTGCCGGTGCCCGATCCGCCGATGATCACCATCGACGTGCCCTTGGGCACTTCCAGGTCGACGCCTTGCAACACGCGGTTGGATCCGAACGCCTTGTGAACATCCTGCATGACGATCATACCGAGAAGAATACCCCCGTGAGCACGAAATTCGCCGCCAGGATCATTACCGCGGCGGCTTCCACGCTGCTTTTTGTGGCACGGCCCACGCCCTGCGCCCCGCGCCCCGAGTTCATCCCGTAATAGCACCCCATCAGCGCCGCGATGACCCCGAAGACGGCACCCTTGGCAAGGCTTGAAATCACGTCGAGCGGTTCGAGAAAGTCAACGGTGTTCTGAAGATAGGCAGCGGCGTTGAAGCCGAGATTCTGCACGCTCACGCCATAGCCTCCGGCGATGCCGATAATGTCGCCGATGCCCACCAGCAGCGGCACCACGATCAGCGCCGCCAGCACCCGCGGCGCCACCAGGTATTTCATCGGATGCGTCGAGAGCGTGACCAGCGCATCGATCTGTTCGGTGACTTTCATGGTGGCGATCTCGGCGGCGATGGACGAGGTGACGCGCGCCGCGATCATCAGCCCGACCAGAACCGGGCCCAGTTCGCGCACCATGCCGATGGCGACGATCTGGGGTACCACGGCCTCGGCGTTGAAGCGCGCGCCCCCGGCGTAGATCTGCAGGGCCAGCGCGCCGCCGGTGAAGATCGCGGTCAGCCCGACCACCGGCAGCGACAGCCATCCGACATTCATCAGCGCATGGCCGAATTCGCGCGGGTAGAACGGCGGGCGAAGGATGTGGCTGACGGATTGAAGCGCGAATCCGGTCATTCGCCCGACCGCGGCCAACGCCACCAGCACGGCGCGGCCAAGCCGTTCGAGCGCGACCAGCGGGTTCATTGCAGATAGGTCCGGGCATAGCGGTCGCCCAGCGCGGTCAGGATCTCGTAGCCGGTGGTGCCGGCGGCCTCGGCCAGATCGTCGATGCTCTGGTGCGGGCCGAGGATCGACAATGCGTCGGGATCCTGCGCCAGGCCGGTAACGTCCACAGTGATCAGATCCATTGAGATTCGGCCCACGACAGGGCAGGCGGTTTCGCCATGATAGACCCAGGCGCGCGACCCCATGGCCCGGATCAGGCCATCGGCGTAGCCCGCGGCCAGAGTTGCAAGCCGGGTGTGGCGTTCGGCCGTCCAGGTGTTGGAATAGCCGACGGTTTCGCCGGGATGCACGTCGCGTACCTGTACCACCGGCAGATCGAGCGCCACCACCGTTCTGGCCTGCGCGAAGGGCAGGCCGCCATAAAGGCCGATGCCAGGGCGGGTCAGGTCGAAATGCCAGTCGCGCCCAAGCAGGATACCGCCGGTCGCGGCCAGCGATCTGGGAACGTCGATACCGGCGGTCATCTCCTTGAAAACACGCAATTGCCTGGCGTTCATGTCATGGTCGGGTTCGTCGGCGCAGGCCAGGTGCGACATGACCATCACCGGCATCTGGCGGATGGCGACATCGCGCAGCGCGGCCCATTCGTCAGGTTCGAGGCCGAGCCGGTTCATGCCGGTATCGAGCTGGATACCGAAGGATTGCCGCGGCGTGCGCTCGACGTGGCGCAGCATCTGGTCGACCGAACTTATCATCGGCGTCAGGTCGTGCTGGCGAAGCAGCGCGCTGTCGCCCTCCATGTGGCCCGACATCACCGAGATCAGCGGCCCCGGCCCCAGCGCCTCGCGCACCGCCGCGCCTTCTTCGGCGACCGCGACGAAGAACTTGCGCACCCCGGCCCGGGCCAGGGTCCGGCAGACCTGACGGACCCCGAGCCCGTAGGCGCCGGCCTTGACCACGGCGCCGGTTTCACGCGACGACAGCGCATCGAGCGCGCGCCAGTTGGCGGCCAGTGCCGACAGGTCGATGGTCAGTGTCCCGGTGCTCATGCTCAGGGTTTTGACAGGATGCGGGCCGAGGTCAAGCGAAACGGTGCCGCATGATCGGGCGGGCCGGCTTGGGGGGCAGGGTCATCGTGCCGGCGGCGTGGCCGGGCGGGGCATGGAATGCCACCAGATGCGCACCTCGCGGGCCAGCCCGCCGGGTGCGAAGCGCGCCAGCAGCATCCCGTCCAGTTCCATCCGGGGCAGCGGATCGCCGGGGCGGCGGTCGGGCAGGCCGGTGCCGGTGGATTTGGCCCAGATGCGGAACAGCTCTTCGGAGGCCACCTGGTAGGTGACGTTCCAGTGCCCGACGCCGCTGTCGCCGTCATCCGCCAGAACCTCGACCTTCATGGCGATATCTTCCTGGAGCTTGATACGATCCCAATAGGCAGCCAGTTCGGCGGGGCCGGTCTGAACCTGGAACGGGGTGTTGTGATAAACCCCGTCCGGCGTGAACAGCGCGGCGAATCCCTGCGAATCCTGCGCTTTCCAGACCCGCTTGTAGGCGTCCATGAATTCCCTGATTCCCATGGCTCAGAACTCCGCCTCTTCGCCCGTGTGCCAGGGCTTGGCCAGGTTGCCGAACCGGGTGAAGCGGCCCTCGAAACTCAGTTCCACGTTGCCGATCGGCCCGTGGCGCTGTTTACCGACGATCACTTCGGCGCGCCCGTGCAGCCGCTCCATGCGTTCCTGCCAGGCGGCCATCTCGTCCAGCCTGTCGTCGGATGGTTTTTCGCGTTCAGCATAATATTCCTCGCGGAACACGAACATGACCACGTCGGCATCCTGTTCGATCGAGCCGGATTCGCGCAGGTCGGAAAGCTGCGGCCGCTTGTCCTCGCGGTTCTCGACCTGGCGCGACAGTTGCGACAGCGCGATGACGGGTATGTCCAGTTCCTTGGCGATTGCTTTCAGCCCCTGGGTGATCTCGGACACTTCGTTGACGCGGCTGTCCTTGGCGGTGGCGGGGCGCACCAGTTGCAGATAGTCCACGATCAGCACGTCAAGGCCATGCGTGCGCTTGAGGCGGCGGGCGCGGGCGGCCAGCTGGCTGATCGGCAGGGCCGGCGTATCGTCGATGTAGAGCGGGCAGGATTCCAGCGCCTTGGCGGCATCGACGAACCTGCGGAACTCGGTCTCGGTCATGTCGCCGCGCCGGATCTGTTCGCTGGGTACCTCGGCGGCTTCGCTGAGGATGCGCGCCGCCAGCTGTTCGGCGCTCATCTCCAGCGAGAAAAAGCCAACGACGCCGCCATCGACCGCGCCCTCGCTGCCGTCGGGCAGGGCGCCGCGCCTGTAGGTCTTGGCGATGTTGAAGGCGATATTGGTGGCCAGAGAGGTCTTGCCCATCGACGGCCGCCCGGCGAGGATCAGCAGGTCGGAACGGTGCAACCCGCCCAGCTTCTTGTCCATGTCGATCAGGCCGGTGGACAGGCCGGCCAGCCCGCCATCACGCTGATAGGCCGCGTTGGCGACATTAACCGCGTCTGTTACAGCCTTGAGAAAGCTTTGAAAACCGCTCTCTGTCTGTCCCATCTCGCTGAGCTTGTATAGCTTCTGCTCGGCTTCGACGATCTGTTCTTTCGGCTCGCTCGATATCTCGACCCGCGCGGCCTTGTCGGAAATATCGCGGCCCAGGTGGATCAGTTGCCGCCGGATCGCCAGATCATAGATCATCTGGGCATAGTCGCGCACCGCGAACGCGCTGATCGCGGCGCCGGCCAGGCGGACCAGATAGGCCGGGCCGCCCAGTTCCTTCAGCCCTTCATCGTCCTCCATGAACGCCTTGAGCGTGACCGGCGAGGCCAGGGCGTTGCGGGCGATGCGGGTTGAGGCGATTTCATAGATGCGGGCATGTACCGGGTCATAGAAATGCTGCGGCCCGATGATGCTGGCTACCCGGTCAAATATGTCGTTGTTTGTCAGAATCGCGCCAAGCAACTGTTGTTCGGCCTCGATCGAATGCGGCATGCTATCTTCGGATTGCGCCTGCGTGGTGGTGGCCCCGAAGTTGGCGATCTCGTTCATGTCGTTCCCTCTGCCTGCCCCTGCCTGCCCCGGTCAGCGTCATAGACCAGGGCCCGCGCGGCAGGCAAATTGTATATCTTGTGGATAGTTTCGGGCTCCGCAACGTCACCCATGATATTGGCGCAAACCCGGTGTTGGCGTCAATATGTTGTGTTTTTTTCGGCCGCGCATTGGCCGGGCTTGGGCGGAAGTTCACCGCTGCCGGGTCAATCCCTGCGGTTGGCTTCCTGCCAGGCGCGCGGCGTCGTCAGGAAGGATTCGACCTCTTTCAGGGTCCGCGCGTCGAATGCCTCCGATTCCCGGGCCTCGGTCAGCACGTCCCACCAGGTGCACAGATGATGCAGCCGGATACCGTGGTCGCCCAGGGTTTTCGCGGTTTCCGCGAAGATGCCGTAATAGAAGATCACGGCGGTATGGGCACAGCTTGCGCCGGTGTCGCGGATGGCATCGACAAAGCTCAGCTTGGAGCCGCCATCGGTGGTCAGATCCTCGACCAGAAGCACCCTCTGGCCTTCACTCATGGCGCCTTCGATGCGGGCGTTGCGGCCATAGCCCTTCGGCTTCTTGCGCACATAGGTCATCGGCAGGCCCATGCGTTCTGCGACCAGCGCCGCAAAAGGAATGCCCGCGGTCTCGCCGCCGGCGATATTGTCGAAGGCCTCGAAACCCGCGTTGCGCATCACGGTGACGGTCAGAAAGTCCATCAGCGTCGAACGGATGCGCGGGAACGAGATGAGTTTGCGGCAATCGATATAGGTCGGGCTGGGCAGGCCCGAGGCGAGCGTGAAAGGCTCTGCCGCGTTGAAATGAACGGCCCGGATTTCCAGCAGCATCCGGGCGGTGAGGCGGGCCATTTCTTCGGCGGCGGGGTAGGTCGAGGGGATCATCGCGTTTCGTCCTTGGGCTGAGGCCAGGAAGGGTCGCAATCCCCTGGCGGATTTCTTCAAAGCGGTCCTGCGATCACTCGCCAATCTTCCAGTGCAGCGCGAAACCGGGGTCGAACACGGTTACGGGGCCATCGGCGCAGTCGATCTGTCGTGGATAGTTCACGGGCGCGCCGCGGGTCAGCGTGACGGTTTCGGTATTGACCGGCAAGCCATAGAAGGCCGGCCCGTTGCGCGAGGTGAAAGCCTCAAGATGCTCCAGCGCGGATTCCCGTTCGAACACTTCGGCCAGCACCGAGAGCGTGTTGGTGGCGGTGAAGCAGCCCGCGCAACCGCAGGCGGCTTGCTTGTTTGCGTCGGTATGAGGCGCGCTGTCGGTACCCAGAAAGAACCTTGCATCGCCACCCGTGGCGGCGCCGAGCAGGGCGCGGCGATGGGTTTCGCGCTTGGCCACCGGCAGGCAGTAGTAATGCGGCCTGATCCCGCCCGCCAGGATGTGATTGCGGTTGATCACCAGATGATGCGTGGTGATGGTGGCGGCCAGCCCGCTTGCGGCGCCCTTGACATAGTCCACCGCCTGCGAGGTGGTGACATGTTCCATCACCACCTTCAGCCCCGGTGTCGCCGCCCGGATCGGGTCGAGCACGCGTTCGATGAACACGGCCTCGCGGTCGAAGATGTCGATATCCGGGTCCGTCACCTCGCCGTGCACGCAAAGCGGCAGGCCGATCTCGGCCATGCGTTCGAGTACCGGGCGCACGCGGTCGAAATCCCGCACGCCGCTGGCGGAATTCGTGGTGGCGCCGGCGGGGTAAAGCTTGACCGCCCTGACCAGCCCGGAACCGGCCGCTGCCGCGACATCGTCGGGGTCGGTGTTCTCGGTCAGGTACAGCGTCATCAGCGGCTCGAACGTCATGCCGTCGGGCAGGGCGGCAAGGATACGCCGCCGATAGGCCTCCGCCTCGGTCCCGGTGACCACCGGCGGCACGAGGTTTGGCATCACGATTGCGCGGGCGAAATGGCGCGCGGTTTCGGGCAGGACCGCGGCCAGCATCGCGCCGTCGCGCAGGTGCAGGTGCCAGTCGTCGGGCCGGCATATGGTCAGGGTATGGCTCATGGGGCTGCGCTAGCACAGGTGCGACGATCGGGCCAGAGGGGCGAGACATTTTGCGCGGTTCCCCCGCACGCCCCGGCGCGGCAGGCTGCGCGCGGTTGGAGGACGCATGAGCAGAACCCTGACATTCACGCGGCACTACCCGGTCGGCGCGGACCGGCTGTTCGATCTGGTCATAGACCTGGATACGCTGGATGCCGCTACCAAGCCCTGGGTGCAGTTCCACCACCTGCCGTCCGGTCCGGTGCAGGCGGGCCAGGTGATAGATGTGGCGCTGTCGCTGTTCGGGGTGCTGCCGGCGCGCCCCTATACCATCCGCATCGTCGAATGCGACCGGACGGCGCTGCGCATGCGTTCGCACGAAAGCGGCATGGGCGTGCGTGCGCTGGTTCATCGTGTCGAGGTCGCGCCCGAGGGCGGCGGGTCGGTCCTGACCGACCGGGTCGAGATCGACGCGGGATGGGCGACGCCGCTGGCTGCCATCCTCGCCTGGTTCACCTATCGCTGGCGTCACAGCGTTCGGCTGCGGTTGCTGGGATCGGGTTAGGGGTGCCCGTCAGACGCCGTTCGCCGGCATCGTGAATTCGCCCGCCGCAGCGCGTTTTTCCAGCGCAACAAGGCGGCGGCGGAAGCGGCGTGCGTTCATGCGCGAGATCACGTTGCGGCACAGCAAGGCGTTCAGATAGGGCCTGTCGCCCGCGTCAAGCAGATCGGACAGCCCGCGCAGATAGGTCAGGTTGTCGCGCCGGGCGCGGTAGAGCCAGTAGAAGCTGCGGGCACTCAGCCGCCCCTTGGAGGCAAGCAGGATGACGCGATAGAGAAACTGCATCTCCATCATGCTGGATTGCAGCGCCCCGCCCATGCGGCGCATCCGCAGGCGCGTGACGTTGGGGCGTTCGAACAACGTCGCGTGCATCGCGTCGAGTTCCTGCGCCGGGTCGTAGATGACAAAGGCATGATCGGCCGCGTCCAGCATATCGGGGGCATAGCCGAAGCGGTCGGTGAACGAGGTGCGGCGCATCTCGGCGAACCTGTCGTCCCATTCGGTCATGCGCGGATCAAGCGTCGCCTGCGGCTGGATCGCCAGAACCGTGGCGCCGGGCGCCGCCACCGAAAAGGCGGCGGCGGCATAGCCGCAGGGCCCGGCGCCGTAGAAGATGACGGATTCGAATTCCTCGAAGAACCCGTCGTCGATCAACTGATCGAAGAACCCGTATATGCGGGCATCGCGAAACCAGGTGTCGCCGTCCGAGATCAGGCACAGATGCGACCAGCCCTGGGCCTGAACCATGTCGAAACCGAACGGCTGGGCGGTCTTGGACAGCGCGCGGATACCCTGAACGGTTTCAAAGCTGACCAGCAGCGTATTGTTCTGGTCGATGAAGGTGGCGAAGTGACGTTCGCCCAGCAGTTGAGACATGCCGCCCATATCGGCCTGGGCGATCAGGCGTGCCTTCCAGTCGGCCTTTTCCAGCCCGGCAAGCGATACCTCGATACTGTTGTCTGCGTCCTGCATTCCACTGGTCCTCGGAACTCCGGCCACTTCCGGGCCGGTCGTCTGGGCGTCAGCACTAGCCGGGGAATGCGGCCAAATTTGGAAGATCTCGCGCCGGTTTCTGGTTTATAGCGGCGCGGGAAGAAGGCGCCGGATACACCGGCGGCGTGGCGGGGCGGGCGCGTGCGGCGCTTTCAGCCGCCCGTCTTCATGCGCCCGAGATTGGCAAAACCCGACAGGGTGCGCGCCGTCTTGGCGGTGATCGGGCGCGAGGGCGGGATCATCATCAGCCGCGCGAACAGGGCGCGGAACGGTTCCTGCTCCATCAGGGCCATGAACCGTGCCTTGCGCCAGTGAACCGCCGCGCCGTGCAGATCGGCAAGCACCGGATCGCCATGCAGTTCGTCGCGCCAGGCGCGTGCCGCCGGCGCCATTGCCGCGATGCTGGTATCGGTATCGGTGTTGAAATTGCGTTCCACCCAGTAATCCGCACCAAGCATGTGATCGGAATGCACCGCGCGGCCACGGTCGGCCTTCAGCACATAGCTTTCCATCGCGCCCAGCGGATAGTGGTTCAACTGTACCAGCCCGTAATTCGGGCGCCCGTAATTCGAGAAGATCCGTTTGGTGCGAAACTGGTCGTCCAGTTCGCGCCCCTCGCCGTCGAACCAGCGCGAATGCGCCAGGCGGTCGCGGTCCGGGTTGCGTGGGCGGTGCACGCCGAGTTTGCGATAGGTGCCGTCATTGCGGAAAAGCGTCTTGAACATCGCCGAGCGCCACGGCCAGAACATCACTTCCGGGGCGCAGCGGGTGAAGGTTTCCGTCACCGGCCTGTCCTCGTAGCGCAGGATGCCGCCATTGCCGAACAGCCGCCAGGTAAGCGTGATCGCGCTTGCCTCGGGCAGGGCGGCCAGCAGCGCGGGCAGGGTGCCGTCGCCGGTGTGGATGTTGACGAATTCGTCGATATCCAGCGCAAGCAGCCAGTCGGCGCGGCGTACCTGCTTCATCCGGTCGGCCTGTTTCAGAGCGGTGAACTGGATGCCGCCCTTGTCATGGGGGCCGTCGTTGCGCACATGGCAAAGCCAGCCCAGATCTTCGAGCCGGTCGAGCATGGCATCGGTGCCGTCCTGGCAGTCGTTGGAAAACACCAGAAAATCGGTGAATCCCACCGCGCGATGATGCGCCAGCCATTCCAGAAGAAACGCCGCCTCGTTGCGGACGGTCAGAACCGCAACGGCGCGCAACGGTCTACCAGCCACCGCGGAAGGCCACGACCTTGCCTTCCGACGCCCTGGGAAAGTACGTCAGTCCGGCGCGCTGCATCGTATCGAACACGGCCTGCACGCCGGCCTGGCCGATCCACTGCGGGTGCAACTCGATGATCGCGGCGCGCAAGCCGGTGAAATCGGCGCCGGGCAGCAGAGTGGCCTCGGCGCCCTCGATGTCGCAAACCAGTACTGTCGGCCTGATCTCGGCCAGGGTATCGGGCAGCGAGCGGACCTCGACCTTTTCCACGGCGACGATCTGGCCGGCATTCTCTTCGATCATCGACGAGGCAAGCAGGTTCTCGCGCACGAAGAAATCCGCCGGTGGCCCGGCCTCGGGTGCCAGCAGGGCGTTATGCACGGTGACGCCGGTAACGCCATTGGCGGCGTGAACCTCGCCGATATAGTCGATCAGGCCGGGATTCGCCTCGAAGGAATGGATCGCGGCCGGCTTGCATTTGGTGGCAATGAGCGACGACATGTAGCCGATGCCGGCGCCCAGCTCCAGCACCACGTCGTCGGGTCCGACGATGCGCAGCGCCGCTTCGGATTCCTTGTATTCGTAGACGTCGCGGCGCAGCAGCCTGGCGATCTTTCCGGTCGTTATGTGCCGATGATGGGGAAATTTCAGCCCGCGCGAACGCAGTACCCGGGCCCGGCCGTCCTCGCGGGTGTGCAGCGCCTCCGCAGTGTCGTCCTTCATGTCAACTCTCCATGTCTAGGGCCAGCGCGTAGGCCGCGCGCTCGGTCCCCGTCAGCTTGACCTTCAGCGCCTGGCGGTAGAGGTCCTCGAATTCCGGCATCCCGTGCAGTTCGGCCGCCTTGGCGCGGTGCCACTTCAGCCCCTTGTCGTGCCATTCGCGCAGGCCGTCATCGGCAAGAAGCCGGTCGTATTCGGCTTGCATGCGGGGGATGTTGCGCTTGATCGTGATGTCGCGGTAATCGCTCCAATCCATGCGGATCCAGTAGTTCAGCCCGATCGAGCGGTCGACATGCAGGGCGCGGCCGCGCTGGCGCTTGATGAGAAAGCTCTCGGCGCTGCGCAATGCATAGTGGTTCAGTTGCAGGAGGTCGTAGCCGATGGACTTCTTCGAGTTGCGCCAGCCGTTATCGGCCGCCTCACGGGTCATGTCCCGGCCCGACCCGTTGACCCATTTCACCTTGCCGCGGAATTCCTCGGCCAGCTTGTTGGGTCTGTGGCAGCTTATCTTGGCATAGGCGCCGATGTTGCGGAACATGGTCTTGAAGCCCCAGACCGTGTGCGGCTTGGGGCAGAATTTCGGCGCGCAGGTATCGAACTGGTCGATCACGAACCGGTCCTCGAACCGGGTGACGCCGTTATGGCCGAACAGCCGCCAGGTCATTGCAACGTTGGTCGCGTCGGGTGCGGCGGCAAAGAAATCGTCCAGAGTGCCGTTGCCGCAGCGCACGTTGATGAATTCGTCCACGTCGATATGGATGATCCATGCCGAGTTGCGGATCAGCGGTTCCTTCAGCGACCGGTTCAGCGCGTGTTGCTGGGGCGAATTGCCCTTCCAGTCGTCGTTCAGACGGTGCTGCAGGATGCCCATGTCCTGCAACCTGTCGAGAATCTCGTCGGTGCCGTCCTCGCAGCCATTGGTATAGATCAGGAAATTGTCCACCCCGATGGCGCGGTGATAGGCCACCCATTCCAGGATATAGGGCGCCTCGTTCTTCATGCAGCCGACGATCACGTTGCCGGTCGAACCCTGGGGCAGTGCGCGCGGCGGCATCGGCGCGAATGCCGCGGCCATTTCTTCCTCGTTCACCGCGCCCAGCCGGTTGTGCGGGGCAAAACCTGAGCCGCGCAGAGTTTCGAACTTCTCGACCGCAAGCGGCGGCAGCAGCGCGCGGCCATCGGGCGAAAGCCCGTCACTGGGTGCCGGTGCCGGCGCGGCTTTCTTGGTGGCCGCGGGACTTTTCGCCGCCCCGTCCAGCCGGGCCAGATCGGCGGCCTTTTCCTTTCGTTCGGCACGCGTGGCGCGGTCGATCCGGGACATGAACGCCAGAAGATACTGCGTGGCGCGAAAGCCGCGCCCGGGGTCGGCCTCGGCCCAGTCGCCATCCCCTCCGGTGCGTGCATCGCAAAATTCGCCTCCCGCAAGGCCGGGATGTGCCTCGGCCAGGGCGGCGTTCTGCGCGGCGAACCGCGCCGAGACCGCCGACAGCGCGCCGGGCGCGATCGGGTCGCCGGCAATCCCGATCTCGTTCATGAAAGCGCGCCACAACGGGCGCGGCAGGATCCGCTTGCCGCCCGCAAGCACCTGAAGGATCAGCGCATTCAACTGTCGTCCGCGCGCCACCCAGGCGGCCGAAGGGTCCTCCGGCAACGCGGAGGCATCGGCCATGCCGATATCCTGTGTGATCCCGAAGGCGGCGCGGATCTCCCCGGTGACACCCTCACCGGCGAAAACTGCCGGCTCGTACCGGCGCAGCGTCACCGCCCCCTTGCCGAATCCGCCCTCCCAGAACCGCACGAGTTCGGCGAAATCCAGCCAGAAGGGCGGCCCCTGCGTTTCCTCGAACACACCCGCGGCCGGGTCAATTGCCGGCATCGCGTCCAGACAGGCCCGCCACCAGTTCTCCGCATTCGCCAGCGCCAGTTCGCGGCTCAGCGGTGCGCCGCGCCCTTCCATCACCTGCGCGCCGTAGTGGCGTGCCAGCAGCCGCGCCGGTTCGTCAACATGCGCGAGGACGCGGATATCGCCCGCCAGCGGCGCCAGAAACGCCTTGAGCCGGTCGCGTTCCGAAGCCCGGTGCAGCGATGTGCCCAACTGGCTGGCGGACAGGATCACCAGATCCGGCCCGGCCTCAGCGATCTCGCGGCGCAGGTCGGCGGCAAGACTCTCGTATAGCTTTTGCTGCGCGTCCGGCGCGATGAAGCCGCGGTTGAAACGCAGCGGATCGACATGGCCCGGATCGCTCACCGCCATGAACAGGCGGGTGTGGTTTCTCGTCCCCGGTGAGCGGGGAAACAGGATACCCTTGCCGGCCAGCGTCTTTCGCTTGTCCGCCAGCACCTGTTGCAGTCGCTCCGCGCCGACCTGTTCGGGCCCGATATGCAAGACGATGCGCGTCACGCCGACCTTGCCTTGCGGTTCACGTTGGCCTGGCCCCACCAGGGCAGGTCGCGGCCGATATGTGCCGCAACCTTCGCGCGCGCGTCCGGGTCGGCCACGTCAAGTTCGAGAAAGTCCGGATCGCCGCAAAACCAGTGGCGCAGGTTGGCATAGTGGCCCTCGATCCATTTCACCTGTTCGCCGGTCCGGCCGCCCCAGCCCGGCGGAAGGCCGGGGATGTGGCTGGCGGGAATGCGGGTGCGCCCGAGGTTGTTCCAGGCCATCATGGAGGCAGACAGCGCTCCGGCGTCGCGCCGCGTGGCGATGAACTTCAGCCCCGGGTGATGGTCGCGCAGCGCCCGCAGCAGCGCGAAATCGCATTGCGGCCAGACCGAATGCCTGCCATGCAGGAAACTCATCTCCGAGATCGCGTCGTATTCCGGCATCAGCGCCATCGGGTCGCCCTGTTCGAAATAGCCGCGATACAGCAGGTTGGCCACGAATACGCGCCGCTTGCCGGGCCGGTCCTCCTCGCGCTCCTTCAGGCGATGGTCGGCAACCTTGAGACCGGCCCTGGCCAATGCCTGCGCCAGCGTCGTGGTGCCCGATTTCGGCAGGCCGAGATTGACAACCGCCAGCGTCACGAGACAAGCCCGAGTTCGGCGATCATCGCCGCTTCCTGCGGCGGCAAGGCCGGGGCCGCCCGCAGTTGCGCTGCCATCTCGCGGTATTCGGGCCGGGCAAGCAAGGCGTCGCGCCGCGCCAGATGCAGCGCCACGGCCTCGTCATGCAGCACGCCGATCTCGGGGTCAGATTTCAACTCGGCCAGGGACGCCTCCAGCGCGGGCAGATAGCGGGCGATGCTGCCATCCTCCCAGGCCGGATCGTTGCGTTCGCGCCAATAGGTGTCGTCGAAGGCACGGTTCTCGCGGTTGACATCGCCCCGGTCGGTCTTGACCAGATAGCTGTCGAGGCTGCGCAGCGCGTAATGGTTCAGCGTCGCGAAATCGCGCGCACCGCGCGCTGGAAACTTGCGGATGCGGCGCGGATTGGCCGCCACCAGGAACCTGTGCTGCACCGCCCGGCCCGATCCGTCGGTCCAGACCGGGCGTTTGCGCGGGGCAAGGTTCTTGCGGAAGAAGGGCCGGTGCGCGCCGTAATACTGCAACGGAAAATCGCGGCGCACCAGCGTCTTGACCTCCTGCGCGGTCTCGCCGCACCAGATATCGGGATTGTGGCTGCGGATGAACTGCGCGATCACCGGACGGTCTTCGAACCTTTCGACCCCGTCATTGGCGAAGAACTGGAAACTGACCGAGATCGCGGCCGGATCGCCGCAGGCCGCGATCAGCGCCGCGATGGTGTGATCTCCCGCATGGATGTTGAGGAACTCGTCGACATCGGCGATCCAGACCCAGTCGGCATCCTGCACGACCCGCTGATGCGCCGCATCCTTCAGCGCCTCCATCTGGTAGTTGCGCCCCTGCGCCGGGTTGGGCAGATGCACCACGATTTCCCGCCTTGCCAGCGCATCCAGCAATCTGTCGGTGCCGTCGCTGCAATCGTTGGAATAGAACAGAAAATCGGTGACGCCGATCAGCCGGTTGAACGCGATCCATTCCAGCAGGAAAGGGCCTTCGTTCTTGACGCAGGTAACGGCGGTTATCCGCATTCCGCCGCCCCTGCTGCGCCGTATCCGCTGCCGCTCATCGCACCTCGCCGCCTCCGGTTTCGCCGCTCGTGCGCCGGTATCACGCTATTGTTCGGCAATTCATGACATTTCGGGCGGAATCCGTCAACATTGACCCGTATCCGCACCGCCGCGCCGGCTTGACCTTGGCGCCCGGCCGTGACCTCTTGGGCGCCGGAGGGTCCACCATGCAAGTACCGCAATCCATCGACGCCGTGCAGAACCTTCTTGCCGGGCAGAACTACGTATGCGGCCGGGCGCTGGCCACCGTGACGTTCCTGTCGCTGAAGCTGGGGCGGCCGCTGTTTCTGGAAGGCGAGGCGGGCGTCGGCAAGACCGAGATCGCCAGGGCGCTTGCCGCCGGCCTGGGCCGCCGCCTGATCCGACTGCAATGCTATGAGGGCCTGGACGCCGCAAGCGCGGTCTATGAATGGAATTTCCCGGCCCAGATGGTGGCGATCCGCACCGCCGAGGCGGCCGGCGGCGCCGACCGCACCGCGCTGCAACGGGAACTGTTCGGCCCCGACTACCTGATCCGCCGGCCGCTGCTGGACGCGATGGAACCCGATCCCGCGGGCGCCCCGGTCCTGCTGATCGACGAACTGGACCGTACCGACGAACCCTTCGAGGCCTTCCTGCTCGAGGCGCTCGGGGATTTCCAGGTCACGATTCCGGAACTGGGCACCATCAAGGCCCCGCAACCGCCCATCGTCATCCTGACCAGCAACCGCACCCGCGAGGTACACGACGCCCTGAAACGCCGCTGTCTCTATCACTGGGTCGACTACCCCGATTTCGGGCGCGAACTCGAGATCCTGCACGCCCGCGCGCCCGATGCCGCCGAACGCCTCAGCCGCGAGATCGTCGCCTTCGTCCAGCAGCTCAGAACCGAGGATCTGTTCAAGAAGCCGGGCGTAGCGGAAACCATAGACTGGGCCAGGTGCCTGCTGGCGCTCGACGTGATCGACCTCAGTCCCGAAATAATCGCGGACACGCTGGGCGCGATCCTGAAATACCAGGACGACATCGCCCGCCTGCAAGGAAGCGAGGCAAGGCGCATTCTCGATCAGGCCCGCGCCAGCCTCGAACCGGCATGATCCTTCTTCTGGCTCCAAATATCCCGGGGGTGTGGGGGCAGCGCCCCCACGTGGCCTGAATGTCCGAAAACCCGCCGCTCGAGCTTCCCGACGAACCCAGGCTGGCGCAGAACATCGTCCATTTCGCCCGCGCGCTGCGCAAGGCCGGGCTGCCGATCGGTCCCGGACGGGTGATCGGCGCGATCCGCGCCGTGGCGGCCGCGGGATTCACCGACAAGCGCGATTTCTACTGGACGCTGCATGCCTGTTTCGTCAACCGCCCCGAACAGCGCGCGGTATTTTCGCAGATCTTCCGCCTCTACTGGCGCGACCCGCGCTTTCTCGAACACATGATGGCGATGCTGCTGCCGGCGGTCCGCGGTGTGCAGGAAGACCGCCCGGCGCAGGCGGCCGAGAAACGCGCCGCCGAGGCGCTGCTGGACGGGGTCAGGCGCGACCTGCCCGGGCAAGCCCGGCAAGGCGACGAGGAAACCCGGGTCGAGATCGACGCGTCGCTGACCATGTCGTCCGAAGAACGTCTGCGAAGTCTCGACTTCGAGCAGATGAGTACCGAGGAGATGGCGCAGGCCAGGCGCATGCTGACCCGGATCAGCCTGCCGGTGCGGCCGATCCCGTCGCGGCGCGCCCAGCCCAGCGCGACCGGCCGGCGGTATGACCGGCGCAGGAGCCTGCGGGCGTCTATGCGCCAGGGCGGAGAAATGCACGACCTCTACCGCAAGACCGCCCGGCCGCGCTGGCCGAACCTCGTCGTTCTTTGCGACATTTCCGGTTCGATGAGTCAGTACAGCCGCATGATCCTGCACTTTCTCCATTCGGTCTCGAACGTGCGCGGCCGGGGCTGGGCCAGGGTGCATGCCTTCACCTTCGGCACCCGGCTGACCAACATCACCCGTCATCTGGCAACGCGCGACGTCGATGCCGCGCTGGCCGCCGCCGGAGCCGAGGCGCAGGACTGGGAGGGCGGCACGCGGATCGGCGCCTGTCTGCACGAGTTCAACCGCGACTGGTCGCGCCGGGTGACGGGGCAGGGGGCGGTGGTGTTGCTGATTACCGACGGGCTGGAGCGCGACGACCCCGACGTTCTCTCAGGCGAGATCGAACGGCTGCACCTTTCCGCCCGCCGGCTGATCTGGCTCAACCCGCTGCTGCGCTGGGACGGTTTTGCGCCCAGGGCGCGCGGGATCGCGGCGATGCTGCCGCATGTGGACTGTCTGCGTGCCGGCCATTCCATCGCGTCGCTGGAAGCCCTGGCGCAGGCGATCTCGCGGCCCGGGGATGACGGCGAAAAGGCGCGGCTTATGGCGATGCTGGCGGGCTGAACGCCGTCAAGGCCTTGAACAAGGCTTTGGTCCGAACGGTTTCCAACCGTTTGTCCGCGTCCGAATGCCGGGCCGGTCTCGCCGGTGGGCAATGGCCGGCATGTCTGCCGATTGCGGTCAGGCGCAGGCATCCATCGCGCGCACCGCCGCCAGTACCGTTTCGGCATGGCCGGCCACCCGCACCTTGCGCCAGACCCGCGCGATCCGGCCATCCGGGCCGATCAGGAAGGTCGTGCGTTCGATGCCCATGTAGGTCCGTCCGTAGTTCTTCTTCTCGGTCCACACGCCGTAGTCTTCGCAGACCGCGCCATCCTCGTCCGACAGCAGCGGTACGCTCAGCCCGTGCCGGGCTACGAAACGGTCGTGTCTGGCCACGCTGTCGCGCGATATTCCGAACACCCGTGCGCCGGCCTCGGCAAAGGCGTGCGAGTGCTCGGAAAATCCGATGGATTCCCGGGTGCAGCCCGGCGTATCATCCTTGGGATAGAAGAACAGAACGACCGCGCCGCCGCGAAGATCGGATAACGCGATCTTGCCGCCGCCGTCGCGGGGCAGGACGAAATCGGGGGCGGTGTCGTTCGTGTCGGGCATCGGGCAACTCCGGCAATGGTTGGTGCGGGTGAGTTCCACATAGCGGCGCCCGAAGCAAGAGCGAAGGCTTGGGAACGCATGGCATGACCCATGAGGGCAAGACCGGGGCCAAGGCGGAAACCCGGGCGCAGAAGGCGCGCCGGAAGCTGCTTTATGCCAGGCGCGTCAGCGTCTGGGCCATGCGCCTTGCGACGATCCTGATCGCTACCGTCGTGGTGGCTGTGGCGATGCTGCTGGGCCAGCGGCTGCATGCCCCCGACTGGCTGCGCCACCGCCTGGAAGAGCGCATCGCAGTCGGCCTGAACGGTTTGCAGGTCGAGTTCGGCGATGTGCAGTTCGTGATGCACGAGGGTTGGCAGCCGCGCCTGCGGTTGCGCGATGTGGTTCTGTCGGATTCCGCCGGGCAGCCAATCGTGCAACTGGCCGATGCCCGTGCCGCCCTGGCCCTGCGCCCGCTGCTGAACGGCAGGGTGCAGCCCGCGAGCATCGCGCTCAGCGGTGCCTTCGCCACCCTGCGCCGGGATGCCGGGGGCGGGGTGGCGCTGTCCTTTGGCGGCGCCGCCGCGCCGGCCGGGCAGGCAGCCGGCATCACGCAGCTGATCGCGGCGTGGGAGCGGCGGCTCATGACGCCGCAACTGGCCCATCTGACCGACCTTGAACTGGACAGCCTGACCCTGCGCTACGAGGATCTGCGTCAGGGCCGGGCCTGGACGCTGGACGGTGGCACCCTGCGTCTGGATCGTGAAGGCGAGAACCTGCGTATTGCTGCCGGATTCGCACTGCTCAGCGGCCGCGCCTATGCCAGTTCCGTCGAGATGAACTATGAAAGCCGGATCGGCGAGACCGGGGCGCATATCGGGGTTTCGGTGCAGGACATCGCGGCGCAGGATATCGCCGCGCAGGGTGTCGCGCTGGCCTGGCTGGGCGCGTTACGGGCGCCGATTTCGGGTGCGCTGCGCGCGGCGGTGCACCCGGATGGCACGCTGGGGCCGCTTTCGGCGACCTTGCAGATCGGTGCCGGTGTGCTGCAACCGACCGACAGCACGTCGCCCGTCCCGTTCGACGGGGCGCGAAGCTATTTCACCTACGATCCCGTCCGGCAGGTCCTGGAATTCGACGAGTTGTCGGTTTCAAGCGCCTGGGGATCGGGTATCGCCGAGGGGCACGCCTGGCTGAACGGCGCTAGCAACGGCGTGCCGAGCGACATGGTCGGTCAGTTCACCCTGCGCGGACTGCGCCTCGACCCTCCGGGGCAATACGAAGAACCGCTGGTCCTGGACCGGGCGGGGCTGGATTTCCGCCTCGCCCTGGATCCGTTCCGGTTGACCGTGGGCCAGATGACGATTGGCGCGCGCGACTGGAGGTTGGGGGTTTCGGGCGACCTGGCCGCGGCTGAAGGCGGCTGGCGGCTGGCGCTGGACGCGCGGGCCGACAGTCTGAATACCGACCGGCTGATGCGGCTTTGGCCGGCCAGGCTGTCGCCGAAGCCGCGAAAATGGGTGGCCGAGAACCTCTCGGGCGGCAACTTGCGGGATATTGACTTTGCGCTGCGCCTGGCCCCCGGGGGCAAACCCGAGCTTTACGGGGATTTCGATTTTTCCGATGCCGGTATCCGGTTTCTCAGGACCATGCCGCCGATCACCGGCGCCGCGGGTCACGCATCGCTGCTGCGCAAGCGGTTCGTCGTTACCGCGACCGCCGGAGTCGTGCGCGCCGGCCAGGGCGGTGCGCTGGACGTTTCGGGCACCTCGTTCATCGTGCCCGACACCTCGATCAGACGCGCCGCGCCGGGTGTGGTGCGCATGCAGGCGGCCGGAACCGTCACCGCGGTTCTGTCGTTGCTGAACCGACCGCCCTTGCAGATCCTCAAAGGGACGCCGCTGCCGGAGGACATGGCCGACGGTGCCGTGCGCGCCACCGGTACGCTGGCGCTGCCGCTCAAGAAGGGCGCGCAGTTCGACGAGATGGACTTTCACCTTGACGGCGTGATCGACGCGGTCAGCAGCACGGTTCTGGTTCCCAATCACCTGGTCAGGGCGCCGCAGTTGCGGGTTCGTGCCGACAACGCCGAGGTGGCGGTTTCGGGTGCGGTGCGGATCGACGACCTTCCCGCACGGGTGCGCTGGCGCCAGCCGATCGGCAAGGGAGCCGCGCGCAGCAGCCGGCTGAGCGGTACGGTCGAACTCTCGCCCCGGATGGTCGAGACCTTCGGCATCGGCCTGCCGCCGGGCAGCGTGTCGGGGCAGGGCAGCGGCGAATTCTCGCTGGAGTTCGCGCCCGGAAAGGCGCCGGCCCTGGCCCTGAAATCGGATCTTGCCGGCGTCGGGTTGAGCCTGCCCCAACTGGGCTGGAACAAGCCGCTGTCAGCGACCGGAAGCCTGGAAATCAGCGGCAGTCTGGGGCCGCAGACCCGAATCGACCGGCTGGTCATAGAGGCGGCCGGGCTGTCGGCCACCGGCACCGTGCTGAATCGCGAGGGCGGCGGTCTCGAACGGGCGCTGTTCGACCCGGTCAGGATCGGTGACTGGCTTCACGCAACCGTCGAACTTGTCGGACGCGGCGCGGCGGCGCCGGAAGTCCGCATTCTCGATGGCACGCTGGACATGCGGCGGGCGAGCTTTGCCGTGGGCGGTGGCGGGCGCGAAGGTACCGGCCCGATGAGCGTCAGGCTGAGCCGGTTCCAGGTCACGGACACAATGGCGCTGACCGGGTTTTCGGGGCAGTTCACCGCCACGGGCGGTCTGAGCGGGCAGTTCAGCGGCGCCCTGAACGGGCAGGCGGGAATATCGGGTACGATCGTGCCCAAAGACGGGCGCAGCGCGGTTCGGGTGACGTCGCCCGATGCCGGCGCGGTGTTCCGCGCCGCCGGCATCTTCCAGCACGGATGGGGCGGCGATTTCGCCATGACGCTGTTGCCGGTGGGCGAGGCCGGACATTTCGACGGGGCGGTCGAGGTGCGCAACACGCGGGTCAGGGACGCGCCGACGATGGCCGCGCTTCTGAACGCGGTCAGTGTGGTTGGCCTTCTGGATGAGATGGCGGGGCAAGGCATTTTGTTTACCGAGGTCGCGGGCCGGTTCCGGCTTGGCCCGTCGCGCCTGACCTTGCTTGAGGGCAGCGCCGTCGGCCCGTCGATCGGGATCTCGATGGACGGGCTTTACGACATCGCCAGCAGCAGGCTTGCCATGCGCGGCGTGATCTCGCCGGTCTATCTGCTTAACAGCATCGGCAGCATGCTTACCCGCAAGGGCGAGGGGCTGATCGGCTTCAGCTATACCCTGAGCGGACCGGCAAGCGCGCCGGACGTACAGGTCAACCCGTTGTCCGGTCTGGCCCCGGGGATGCTGCGCGATGTGTTCCGAGGCGCGCCACCCGACGTGCCGGCGGTTTCGGCGACACCGGCCGCGCCCGCGCCGCAACCCAAGGCACGGCCCTCGGGTGGTGACCGCTGAGCCCGAAGCGCGACCGTCGAGTGTGGTCAAACGCCGCCGAGAGGTCTAAAGCCGGCGCCATGAAACTCGCCGATTTCGATTTCGACCTGCCCGAAGATCGCATCGCGACGCGGCCCGCGGTGCCGCGCTCGGCGGCGCGTCTGCTGGTGGCCGACGGGGACCGGATCGTCGATGCCGGGGTGCGCGATCTGCCCGCCTGGCTGCGCCCCGGCGACCGGCTGGTACTGAACGATACCCGCGTCATCCCGGCCCGGCTGAGTGGGCAGCGCCGCCGCGAAGGCGCGCAGGGCGGCAGCGCCGCAAGGATCGAGGTGACGTTGCTTGAACCGCGCCCCGGCGGCGACTGGGCGGCGCTGCTCAGGCCCTTGCGAAAGGTGCGCACGGGCGAGACGATCACTTTTTCCGACGGGCTGAGCGCGACGCTGATCGCGGTATCCGACGGGCAGGGCGTGTTGCGCTTCAACCTGGCCGGTGCGGATTTCGACGCCGCCCTGGAGCGGGCAGGCGCCATGCCGCTGCCGCCCTACATCGCCGCGCGGCGGCCCGCGGATGCCCGTGATCGCGAGGATTATCAGACCGTCTGGGCGCGTCATTCCGGCGCCGTGGCCGCCCCCACGGCATCGCTGCATTTCGACCGGCCGCTGCTTGAGCGGCTGCGCCGGGCGGGGGTTGCCTTTAGCCATGTCACCCTGCATGTCGGCGCCGGCACGTTCCTGCCCGTCAAGGTCGAGGACGTGACCACCCACAAGATGCACGCCGAATGGGGCCGGGTCGGCGCAACCGCCGCCGCCGAGATCGCCGCCACCCGGGCCGCCGGCGGCCGGGTGATCCCGGTGGGCACCACGGCGCTGCGCCTGATCGAAAGCGCAGCGCGCGAGGGCATCATCCGGCCCTGGGAAGGCAAGACCGACATCTTCATCTATCCCGGCTTTGAATTTCGTGTCTGCGACGCGCTGATAACCAACTTCCACCTGCCGAAATCGACCTTGCTGATGCTGGTCGCCGCGTTTATGGGGCAAGACCGTATAATGTCGGTTTATGACCATGCGGTGCGTTCGGGCTATCGGTTCTTTTCCTATGGCGACGCCTCGTTGCTGATACCCGGGCGCGCAGGCGAGGGGCAAAAACCGACCCCGGAACTGTCGTAGACGAACGGGACCGCCCCGCGCGACGGATGGTTGGCTGGGCAAAACTCACGAAACGGGTGCCGAACACAGGGAGGCCGGCGATGCTACAGGTAATTTCAAGCGCCTGGGCGCTTCTGATCGGCGTTGGCCTGTTGATGATCGGCAACGGTTTGCAAGGCACGTTGCTGGGCGTTCGGGGCGAGATCGAGGGCTTTTCGACGTTTCAGATGTCCTATGTGATGTCTGCCTATTTCATCGGTTTTCTGGGCGGTTCGCGCGTGGCCCCGGAGATGATCCGCCGTGTCGGTCATGTGCGCGTTTTCGCTGCCCTGGCCTCGTTCATTTCGGCGGTGATGATTCTTTATCCCGTATTTGCAAACCCTTACGCATGGTTTGCCGGCCGCGTCCTTATCGGGTTCTGCTTCTCCGGCGTCTATGTCACCGCCGAAAGCTGGCTCAACAACGCCGCCAGTAATGAAAACCGCGGCAAGGCGCTGTCGCTGTACATGATCGTGCAGATGATAGGCATCGTCAGCGCGCAGGCGTTGCTGCTGGTGGGGGATCCGTCCGGCTATGTCACCTTTGTCATCGCCTCGGTGGTGATTTCCATATCCTTCGGGCCGATCCTGCTGTCGATCAGCCCGACCCCGGCCTTCGATACCGCCAAGCCGATGACGCTGACACAGCTATACAACATCTCGCCGCTGGGCTGCATGGGCATGTTCCTGCTGGGCGGGGTGTTTTCGTCGCAATTCGGCATGGCAGCGGTCTATGGTGCCCACGTCGGGCTCAGCCTGCCCCAGATCTCGATCTTCGTGGCCGTGTTCTATATTGGCGCCACGGTGCTGCAATACCCGCTGGGCTGGGTGTCGGACCGCATGGACCGGCGCCTTCTGATCATGATGGTGGCGTTCGCGGGCGGCACCGGCGCGATGATCGGGATGTTGCTGGGCGGGCAATACCTGATGCTGCTGGCGGCCGCCTTCATCATCGGCGGGTTGTCCAACCCGCTTTATTCGCTACTGATCGCCTATACCAACGACTATCTGCAGCCCGAGGACATGGCGGCGGCGTCGGGCGGGCTGATATTCATCAACGGTCTGGGGGCCATCGCCGGACCACTGATTACCGGCTGGCTGATGGGCGATTCGGTGATGGGGCCGGGCGGATTCTTCCTGGTCATCGCGGTGCTGCTGTTCGCGCTTGCCGCCTATGCCGTCTACCGCGCGACGCAGCGCCCCTCGGTCCGGGTCGAGGATACCGCCACCTACGCGCCGATGTCGCCGACCTCGACGCCGGTCGCGGTTGAACTCGCGCAGGAATATGCCGCCGAGATCGAAGCCGAGGCACAGGCAGAAGCACAGGCCGAAGTACAGGCCGAAACCGAGAACGATGCACAGGCCGAAAAGCGCCCCACGGGCACCTGACGGGCCGCAATGTTTCGGAGGAGTTACAAATTGTTACTGTAACATCCGGGCAAAAAGGCTACATCGAAAGTGCCTGGGGCAGTCTAGAGTGGAGTTCGACCCATGGTTGGTCCTGAAGAGGTATTGAGTTTCTGGTTGGACGACGTCGGTGAGGCGCGCTGGTACGAGGCGGACGAGACCCTGGACGCCGACATTCGTGCCCGTTTCATGGATGCCTGGGAGGCGGCGTGCGAGGGAAAGTTCTCGTTGTGGCTGACCTATCCCAGCGGCACGCTGGCCTACATCATCCTGACAGATCAGTTTCCGCGCAACATGTTCCGCGGCGAGGCCCGCGCCTTCGCATCCGACCGCGCGGCATTGTCGGCCGCCAAGGCGGCGATCGATCGCGGCTGGGACATGCGGATCGCCGAACCGGCGCGACAGTTCTTCTACATGCCGCTGATGCACTCCGAGAATCTGGCCGATCAGGAACGCTGCGTGCGCCTTCTGTGCCAGCGGATGCCGCAATCGGGCAAGGGCAATCTGCTGCATGCCCGCGCCCACCGCGAAGTCATCCGCCTGTTCGGACGGTTTCCGTTTCGCAACGACGCGCTTGAGCGTTCCACCACCGTTCCGGAAGAGGCGTTCGTGGCCTCGGGCGGTTATGGCGCCACGGTGCGCAAGTTGCAGGCCACCGGCTAAAGTGCCTTGCCGCACCCGCGGATGTCGTTGATGGCGCGCGAGAATTCGCTGGCCGCCGAGGTCATCGTGCGGTCGATGGCCTGATCGACCAGCGCACCGGGTGCCTGAAGCAGCGCGTCGATCCTGGCTCCGGCCTGCGACAGTTGCGTTTCCAGCGCCGCAACGCGGTTCTGCACCGCGCGCATCGTGGCCGATCCGGCCTCGGCGCCCTGGGACGAAAGCGATGCCAGATCCGTGCGCAACGCGGCGACTTCGCCGGTCATCGCCTGCACGTCCTCGCGCAGAGGCGCCACGATTTCGAGATTCGATGCGAATGTAGCGATCATGCCATCGACCTTGGATGCCACCTGCCAGGCCAGAAACAGACATAGCGCGATCAGCAGCAGCGTGGCGTTCAGTAGCGCCAGCGCCAGGTCTTTCAGGGTCTTGGCCATCGTTTCTCCTTTCCCAAACGCCGGGGTCGATGCACACGGCCACCTCGGGGCGGCCTGTCCGTGCTGTTCTTTCTATCGCTCCGGCGGCGCTCCGTATAGGCTTGGGGCAACGGTCGCCATGCCCGAAGAACGGCTATGCTTAGTGATGCGGGAAAAGAGATTGATGCCGGGGAAAAAATAGTTTAACGCTAAACTAATTTTTTCGAACCGTTGCGCCGAGGAGAAAACATGACTGCAAGGACCTTTGATCTGAT
This sequence comes from Jhaorihella sp., assembly GCA_047975215.1. Lineage (GTDB taxonomy): Bacteria > Pseudomonadota > Alphaproteobacteria > Rhodobacterales > Rhodobacteraceae > JAGRMG01. The sequence continues at coordinate 6,249 of JBKEDD010000098.1, read as the reverse complement.
CGTTGTCGGCGCCGGGCCGGGTGGTTATGTCGCGGCGATTCGCGCCGCCCAACTGGGCCTGAAGACGGCGATCGTCGAACGCGAACACCTGGGCGGCATCTGCCTGAACTGGGGCTGCATTCCGACCAAGGCGCTGCTGCGCTCGGCAGAGGTGTTTCACCTGATGGAGCGGGCCGGCGATTTCGGCCTCAGAGCCGAAAAGGTGGGTTTCGATCTCGACGCGGTCGTGAAACGTTCGCGTGGTGTCGCCGCGCAGCTTTCGGGCGGCATCGGCCACCTGATGAAGAAGAACAGGATCACCGTGGTGATGGGCACGGCGACGCTTGCGGCAAACGGCCGTGTCAGCGTCACGACCGGCAAGGGCACCGAGGATCTGAGCGCGAAGAACATCGTGCTGGCCACCGGCGCGCGGGCGCGCGAACTGCCCGGGCTCGAGGCTGACGGCGATCTGGTCTGGACCTACAAGCATGCGTTGCAGCCACCCCGGATGCCGAAAAAACTGCTGGTCATCGGTTCGGGCGCGATCGGCATCGAATTCGCCAGTTTCTACAACACCCTGGGCGCCGATACTACCGTGGTCGAGGTTCTGGACCGGGTGCTGCCGGTCGAGGATGCCGAAATCAGCGCCTTTGCCAGGAAGCAGTTCGTGAAACAGGGCATGACCATAATGGAAAAGGCCACGGTCAGCAAACTGGATCGCGCCAAGGGCAAGGTGACGGCGCATGTCGAAACCGGCGGCAAGACCGAGAAGCTTGAATTCGATACGGTGATCTCAGCCGTCGGTATCGTCGGCAATATCGAGGGGCTGGGCCTGGAAGATCTCGGCGTCAAGACCGACCGGACTCATGTCGTTGTCGATGAATACTGCCGCACCGGCGTACCCGGGCTTTATGCCATCGGCGATATCGCCGGCGCGCCCTGGCTGGCGCACAAGGCAAGCCACGAGGGCGTGATGGTGGCCGAACTGATCGCCGGCGGCGATCCTCATCCGGTGCGCCCCGAATCCATCGCGGGCTGTACCTATTGCCAGCCGCAGGTGGCCTCGGTCGGCTATACCGAGGCCCGCGCGAAAGAACTTGGCTATGACATCAGGGTCGGCCGCTTCCCGTTCATCGGCAATGGCAAGGCGATCGCGCTGGGCGAACCCGAAGGCATGGTCAAGACGGTGTTCGACGCGAAAACCGGCGAACTTCTGGGCGCCCACATGGTCGGCGCCGAAGTCACCGAGCTGATCCAGGGCTATGTCGTCGGCCGTCAGCTTGAGACGACCGAGGAAGATCTCATGAACACGGTATTCCCGCATCCGACGCTTTCGGAAATGATGCACGAAAGCGTACTGGATGCCTATGGGCGCGTCATCCACATGTAGAGTGCGGGCCGGGGCGCTATGGCCCGACCGTCACCGGTAGACGCACAAGAACCGTGTCGCCCTCGCGCATGACATAGGCGAGGTCGTACTCGCCCGGCTCCTCGGGCAGGGTCAGCCTGACCGGGTTGCCGGTGCGCGTATAGGCATAGGTCGTATGCCGTTCGCCGCCGCGGGGCAGCAGCGCGATGTAATCGCCGTGATAGTCAGGGCCCTGCCAGGGTACAGAGACCTCCGTACCGGCGGCAAGCGGCCCCTCGGGCGGGGTGACAGCGGCTTCGACGGCACCGACAGTGACCGGCACACTGGCCAGTCTCACGTCGCCCTGGTTCATTACATAGGCGATGTCGTACTCGCCCGGCTGGGCCGGCAGTTCAAGTTCGGCCGGGCTGCCGTTGCTGGTATAGACGTATTTGACGTATCTGCCCCCCGAACGCGGGAAAAGCGCGATATAGTCGTGCCTGTAATCCGGCCCCGACCATTCGACCCGGGCCACACCCCCGGCCACCAGCGCCGTTTCGGGCGCGCGCACGGTCGCCCCGACCCCGCCCACCGTCACCGGAACGCGCGCCAGAACCGTGCGGCCCTGATCCATCACATAGGCGATGTCATAATCGCCCGGTTCCGCGGGCAGGGTCAGCGCCGCCGGGCTTCCGTTGCGGGTGTATTCGTAGGTCAGGTCGCTGTCGCCGTCTTTCGGCAGCACCGCGATATAGTCGTTGGGATAATCCGGCCCCTGCCAGGGCACCTTGACCGTGGCCCCGGCGATCAGGCCGTCCGGTGGTGTGACGCTGGCGCTGAGGCCGCCGACCGTCACCGGAACGCGCGCCAGAACCGTGCGGCCCTGATCCATCACATAGGCGATGTCATAGTCGCCCGGTTCCGCGGGCAGGGTCAGTGCCGCCGGGCTTCCGTTGCGGGTGTATTCGTAGGTCAGGTCGCTGTCGCCGTCCTTCGGCAGCACCGCGATATAGTCGTTGGGATAGTCCGGCCCCTGCCAGGGCACCTTGACCGTGGCGCCTGCCGTCAGCGCGCCGGGCGGCGAAACCGAAGCGGTAACGGCCATGACCTTCAGGGGGGCGCGGGCGATCACCTTCGCACCCGTGCCCAGTGCATAGATCACGTCATATTCGCCCGGCTCGGCGGGCGTTTGCAGGCGGGCGGGACTGCCATCGCGGGTATAGGCATAGCCAAGGTGCTGCTCACCGCCGCGTTCGGTGATGCCGACATAGTCGTTCTGGTTGGCCGGCCCCTCCCAGGGTACGTCGATCGTCGCGCCGGCCATGGCCTCGGGCGGCGGGCTGACGCTGGCGAAGGTATCGGTTACTTCGACGGGCAGTGTCGCGATCACGGTCGAGCCGTTCGACATGACATAGCGCAACTCGTAGTCGCCGGTTTCCGCCGGCAGTTTCAGGCTTGCCGGGCTACCGTTGCGGGTAAAGGCATAGGCGGCCTGGCCGCTGTCGCCGGGTCGCGCCAGGGCGATGTAGTCGTTGTCGTAATCCGGTCCGTTCCATCCCACCTGAACCGTCGATCCGGCGATCAGCCGCTCCGGCGCCGTCAGTTCCGCCGTTACCGCGGTGACGGTGAGGGGACTCCTTGCCAGCACCTTCTGGCCCTGGTTCATGACATAACGGATTTCATAGTCTCCGGGCCTCGGCGGCATAAGCAGCGTCAGCGCCGGCCCCTCTCTGGTGAACGTGTAATGTATCGAACGGTCGTCGCCCGTTCGTACGACGGTGATATGGTCCCGCTGGCCGCCGGGGCCGGTCCAGCGGACCAGTTGCGAACTGCCCGCGACGGCGGTGGCCGGGGCGTCCAGCATCGCCGCGGGGCGGAACTCGGGCAGTTCCAGCACCACGGTCTTGGCGATGTCGCCAACCCCGAACCGCAACTCGGCGGTGGCCTCATCGGCCGGGCGCAGGGCGCTGACCGTGTATTCGCCGGGCAGCAGTTCAATGTGAAATCCAGGCGCCGGCTGATTCGAAACGATACCGCTTTCGCCCTGGCGCAGGCTCCATATCAAGTCATCGCCGATGCGTGGCCCGTCCGGCCCGTCCGTTGCGATGATGGTGATCCGTACCGGTTCGGGCTCCGGTTCGGGCTTCGGTTCGGGCGCGGGCACCGGTTGCGCGATCACCGTCAGCGCCGAGGCCAGTTCCGCCGCATTCGCGGCTGTGCGGAAGGTGCCGCCGGTCTCGGCGGCGAGGCACTGCATCTGCGCCAGCGCCAGCGGGTCGGAAATGTCAAAGCCGACCACATGCGCGGTGAAATCCACCCCCGCTTCTTCCAGGGCGCGTGCGGCGGCACATGGATCGGCGTTACAGGTCTCGACCCCGTCCGACACCAGGATCACGGTCGCCGCCTCCTCGGTATAGCGAAGCGCCTCGGCTGCCTGGCGCACCGCGTCGGTCATCGGCGTCTTGCCCTTGGGCTTGATCGCGTTCACCGCCTGTCCGATCCGGGCACGGGTTTGCGTGCCCGGCGCCACCAGCGTCTCGATATCGGCGCAGTCGCCCTTGCGCCGGTGGCCATAGACCGTCAGCCCCAGAACCTGGCTGTCGGGAAGGGTCTGCAGCAATTGCCCCACCACCGATTGCGCGATCGCGATCTTGGCGATGCCGTCGATCTGGCCCCACATGGAGCCGGACCCGTCCAGAACCAGAATGGCCTTGCTGCGCTCCTGTGCGCTGAGCAGGCCCGGAACGATAAGGCAAACGGCGCAAATCAGGCGCAACAGACGCATGGCGACCCCCGGCAAATTCGGTTGTTTCACTTCCGGGCATACTGGCATCGCGCCCGGGGTCGGCCAAGGGGAATTTCCCTGGCAATCGGCCCCGCGGGCCGTGCGTGGATACGCCTCAGCCGGTGCTCCAGGCCCGGGGTTGCCGCATACCGGCAATCTTGCAGGCCTGCTTGACGTAGCCATAGGGAAACAGCTCGTACATCCGCCGCCGCGCCTGCGCCTTGTCCAGCCCGCCCTGTTGCGCGATCAGGTTCAGCACGAAACGCTGATCGGGGGCCACCGAATGTTCGTCGTGAAAGGTACGCATGAAGCGGATGATCGGCCAATGGGCATCGGTCAGCACGACATTCTCGGTCTCGGCGGCACAGCGCGCGAATTCGTCGCTCCACTGGCCGGGATCGGTGATATAGCCATGTTCATCGACCGTGACTGTGCCGTTGGACAGCTTCACGGGGGTCAGCTTGTCGGGCAGCGTTCGCATGTGTTCCTCTCCTCCTTGCCGGTGCCGCGCAGCCATGCCTGGCCGGCGGCGTGGCGGGCCGGGTCAGCCGCGTTCGATCTGGCCTCCCGCCCGCACCCAGTGACCCAGACCGCCGATATTGTGCGCATCCTCGTATCCCATCTGCCGCAGCATCCTTTGCGCGCTCCCCGAACGGGCCCCGCTGGCGCAATAGAGCGCGATCCGGCCTTCGGGTTTCAGTGCATCGACATAGTCGGGATGGCGCGGGTCGGCCATGTGTTGCAGGCGTGTAAGCGGAATGTGCACTGCACCGCGTGCCTTGCCCGAGGCCGCGATCTCGGCGTGTTCGCGCACGTCGATCACCGTGACCGTACCCTCCAGTGCCCCGCGCACCGCGTCCTGCGGACTGAGCGCGGCGCGGTCCTTCCGCCGCTTCATGAAGAACATCGTCGCGTAGTCCCTGGTCGATTCCCTGTTGCCCGGTCTGGCCGGGGATATCAAAGACGAGTATAACATTCACAAATCAGAATACAATCTGGAACCGTCCCGGTATGGGGATTTTGCTGCCGTTCACATTTTGTTCACATTTTTCGGTTGGAGACTCGGCGCCGTCCGCCTATTTCTGTACCACCTGAGCGGGGGCAAGAATGGCGGAACTGAAACACATCGAGGTGCGCGGCGCGCGCGAACACAACCTCAAGAATATCGACGTGGATATCCCGCGCGATCAACTGGTCGTGATTACCGGGCTTTCCGGGTCGGGCAAGTCCAGCCTGGCGTTCGATACCATCTATGCCGAAGGCCAGCGGCGCTATGTCGAATCGCTGTCGGCATATGCCCGCCAGTTCCTCGACATGATGGAAAAGCCGGACGTGGACCACATCAGCGGCCTTTCGCCCGCGATTTCTATCGAACAGAAGACCACCAGCAAGAACCCGCGCTCAACGGTCGGCACCGTCACCGAGATCTATGACTATCTGCGCCTCCTGTTCGCCCGCGCCGGCACGCCCTATTCGCCGGCCACCGGCAGACCCATCGAGGCACAGCAGGTTCAGGACATGGTAGACCGTGTGATGGAGATGGAGCAGGGTACACGCGCCTATCTGCTGGCCCCCATCGTGCGCGACCGCAAGGGCGAATACCGCAAGGAGTTTCTGGAACTGCGCAAGCAGGGTTTTCAGCGGGTGAAGGTGGATGGCGCCTTCTTCGATCTCGACCAGCCGCCGGTGCTCGACAAGAAGTTCCGCCATGATATCGACGTCGTGGTCGACCGCATCGTGGTGCGCGAGGGGCTGGAAACCCGGCTGGCCGATTCGCTGCGCACCGCGCAGGATCTGGCCGATGGCATCGCCGTGCTGGAGACGGCCCCGGCCGAAGGCGATCCCGAACGCATCACCTTCAGCGAGAAATTCGCCTGCCCCGTTTCCGGCTTCACCATCCCCGAGATCGAGCCGCGCCTGTTCAGCTTCAACGCCCCCTTCGGCGCCTGCCCGGTCTGCGACGGGCTGGGGGTGGAACTGTTCTTCGACGAGCGACTGGTGGTGCCCGATGCCACGCTGTCGGTGGACAAGGGCGCAATCGCGCCCTGGGCCAAGTCGAAATCCGCCTATCTGACCCAGACCATCAACGCTCTGGCACAGCATTACGGGTTCGACAAGAAAACCCCGTGGAAAGATT
>JBKEDD010000097.1:0-9705 GCA_047975215.1 Jhaorihella sp. | reverse complement strand
GTGGTAAGGTCTGGCGCTGCGAAAGCGACCGTTACCCGGATGGGCCGAGACTGGCCCCCTGACAGGACCATGCGCCGCGCTGCCCGGTGGCTCGGGACGAGACGGCGGGCGGCGCACCTGGGCGCAGGGACGGGCAGGGGGAAAGGCTCGGGGCGCAGGCCGGTGCAGCCGGCCGGAGCCTAGGGCGCGGTCCTGGGCGGGCGTGTCCTCGAGCAACCGCACGAGGTCACGAACGACCGGGATTCGCCATGAAACCCAAGAATCGAAGACACCGGCACTTGTGGGATATATTTTTTGGCTATATTGTATATCCCGAAAGGATATACACATGCCCCTCTACATCAAAGACCCGGACGTAGATAACCTCGTTGACCGCTACCTTGCTGCCTCTGGCGCAAGGAACAAAACCGAAGCTGTGCGAGCGGCCTTGCTCAACAGTATAGCGGCTTTGGAGAAGCAGGAAACCCTTGCGGAACGTGTAGCGAAGGTTCAGCGAAAGGCAGCCGAGGCAGGTCTGAAGCCGCGAGAAACTGACGACAAACCGTTCATGGATGAGCTGTGGGGTGACGACTGATGTTCATCGACGCCAGCGCACTTTGCGCCGTCCTTCTGAACGAGCCGGAAGCCCCGGCGATGCTCAAAGCAATGGAACAGGCCCGAGGCAAGCTGATGATCTCGCCAGTTGTGCGAGTAGAAACGACGCTCGGAGTCGCTCGAAAACTAAAAGACACGGAAGGGGCAACGCATATCAGCGAGGCGCACTTCGACAAGGCGAGCGACCTTGTGGCAGACCTGATCCAATCACTTGGCGTTCGTGAAATGCACCTCACCGAAGGCATGGGCTCGGCGGCGATCGCGGCGTTGAGGAAATACGGCAAAGTGGCCGGCCATCCTGCGAAGCTCAACATGGGCGACGCCCTGGCCTATGCCGCCGCGAAGGCGTTTCATGCACCCCTGCTCTACAAGGGCGACGATTTTGCGAAGACCGATCTCGCATGAGGTCGGAAGGAAGGAATTTTCAATGAAGCTGAACGCGGCAAACCTGATGCGGAGCCTGCCAGCGGCGGCATATCTGATCGGCGCAGCAGCAGCCCATGCGCAGGAAGGCACGGCTGACGATTGCGAGCTGGTGAGTGCGGCCATGTCGCAAATGGTGCAGGCGAACATCGCCAACATCGAAGTGACGGGCAACATGCTTCAGAACCAGGCTGCCATGCTGGCGCATCTGGCATCGAGCGGCGATGGCGACGCCTTGTTGGCGGCGGCGGCCGTGACCGAGAACCTGGGCCAGCTTCAGGTGCCGAGCGGCCCGGCCATTTCGGATGGAATGGCGGCGCTGCGGCGCATCTGCCCCGAGGGGTAAGGGGGGCCGTCTGCCCCCGCGCCTAGCGGCGCTCCCCCGAGGATATTTCAGGGAAGATGAAATGCAGAAAAGGCCAAGCCCCGGAGGGCCTGGCCGTTGCAGCCGCCCTACTCGGGGCGGCGCTTGAGGGTGATCCCGACCTTCAGGAATCCGAGGTTGATCGAGATCGTAAGGCTGAGGTCGATTGCGCGCAGCAGCTTGCGGATGGCTCGGAGCCGGCGAGCGGCGATGCGACGAAGTTTGATGGAACGCTTGCGAATGAATTTCATGGTCTGTCTCCTGATTGAAAAAACGAGGCTCGGTGACACGGCGGGAAAGGCGGGCCGTCAACACGCGCGCAGCGCCCCGAAGGGCTTGGTGTTGACGGCTCGCCGCGCCGTGTAGAGTGGCCGCTGTTTTTCAAGGAGGCAGACCCAGCACCATCGCAGGGGGTCCAGTGTCGCATCGCAGCTTGTCCGCGGTTCGGAGATGAAGGCTGTGAAGCGCGATCGGCCGCCCTCTCGATGGGGGCGGCCGATTGGTCGGGGCGCAGCGCCGCGCCCGAGGGCAGGCGGGCCGCGAGGCCCGCCCGGGCGGTCAGCCCGCCTGTTGCCGCTCCATCTGCTTGCGGATCATGTGGGCCAGGTTGGCGAAGTTGTCGCAGGCCAGTTTCACGCCGTGGCGGGTTTCGCCGCTATTGGTCTCGTAGCTCTCGGAGCGGATGGTGCCGGTCGCACGAACCAGGTCGCCTTTGACGGTGTTTTCCTTGACCCATTTGATGACGTTCTCGTTGAAGATGCTCACGTCGTTCCAGAAGGGTTTCGACTGAAAGTCGCCGTGATTGTCCTTGCGGCCATACTCGGCGGCGATGGAAACCCAGAGGACGCCGTTGCCTTCCTTGATCTGACCGACCCGACCGATGATTTCAAACTCTGCGAAGGTATTCATTTTTAGTCTCCTTGGTATCTTAGTGTTTCGATGAAAAACGGTCATGCTGGTCCTCGATGCGATCAAACCAAAAATCGGAGGGTCCGCAAAGCGGAAACCGATTTTTTGATTGAAGGGAGGGGCGTTAGCCCCGGACGGTCGCCAAGAGAGGAACAAGCAATGTTCCGTTTGAGAAACACGGGCCAAGGAGACGTGTGAATACCTGGGTTGCACGAATTTCAGTGTCGGTTCCAGATCAAGGAAGGCAACGGCGGCGTGTGGATCTCGACAGAGGCTCGATTCATACTGCAAGGACAATCACGGCGACGGTCGAAACCTGGGGCGACGGATGCTCATCTGCGCAGCGGAAAATGGGTCAAGGGAAACCCGATGGCGGCCTAGCGACAACCGGCACAGGAACGGAAGAGGGCAGAGCGGCTTGCGAAACTGGCGGCGAGAAACTGGATCGAGACGCGGACGACATGCGCGACGCAGGCGCTTGTTTGGAGTTGCGGCAACAGGTGCGATGATCGTCGCGGCGTTGCTGTCGATCGACACCGGGACGGCGGCGGAGCCGATCAATCCGGCTTCAGTCTATGTGATCGACGGCGACACGATTGATCTGGGCGGTGAGCGGTTCCGGCTGGTCGGTCTCGACACGCCGGAAACCTACGATCCGCAATGTGCATATGAAAAGGCGCTTGGTGACGAGGCGACGAGGCGCTTGCGCGAGCTGATCGGCTCGGGCGAGCTGGTGGAACTGATCGTGTTGCCGGGCCGCGACCGATATGACCGAGGGCTTGCGCGGCTTTACATCGGTCGTGCGGACGTGGCCGGTATCCTGATCGGGGAAGGGCTGGCGCGGGAATACAATGGGGGCAGGCGGCAGGGTTGGTGCTGACGGCCAAGCCGCGAAGCAGCCCCTGCGCGGGTAGCGCAAGGCCGGTGCGGCGGGGCACAGTCCCGCCGCACCGGGCATCACCCTCGGCGCGGCCCCTTTCGGAACCAGCCCATGACGATAATCGTGATGCCGATGGCGAGCAGGTAGAGAACGGCAATCATCCAGATCAGCATGAACGCCTCGCCAAGCTGCCGGGTGAATGTCCGTTCCGCGCCGAACAGGAAATGCTCGGACTCGGTCATGGCCCACCCCATGACGATGCCGAATCCGAGGGCAGGCAGGAACACAGTCAGGAAGGCCAGCATATAGCGGTTGATCGTCGCTCGCCCGCCGCGCCAGCAGGCCCGGACGACACGGCCCGGACGAAAGACGATCTCGGCCATGCGATACTGAAGCAGATCGAGGCTATCCTTGAAGGTGGTTTCGTCGTCGTCGCGCATAATCGTCCTGAATGTCTGCCCCTGGAAAAAAGAGGCCCCGCGCGAGCGGGGCCAGTGCTATCCTCACCACAAGGATATTCTTCAATCGCGCAATCTTTTGGCACGCGGCAACGCGGCTTTGCAACGGCGGACTTTCTCACCAAGCACCTCGAAGCGCACAACATCATCGAAGAACAAGGGATAGTCGTTTGCATTGAACCGCTTGTTTCGAGCCAAAAGGTCCGCGTCCTTTATCTGGTCTGTTTTGTCGGTCGGTTCACTAACATGCTTTCCAGAGAACGCGCGACGAAGCGTGCGCTGAAACATCCGGTCATGTTCGTCGGGATCGGCGCGGCCTTCAGCATCGAGCCAGAAGGTTTTCGCAGTCGTATCCTCGGAAACGGCAACCGACTCCCCATCTATGGTCAACAGATCGAAGTTCACCACCATGACCTTCTTGCTCGCCAGAGCCGGGACAGATATTTCGCCCTTCTTAAAGGGCGTGATCCGGTCGAAGGCGATCCGGTAGCCAACCTGTTCCTCAACATCCAAAACATAGTTCCGAGACTTCGGCTTCAGCTCATGAAGAGCCAGGTTCCCCGCCTCAAGCTCGCTAACATGATCGTTCCAAATGTCGATGCCCTCAGCGTTGATTTCGCGGGGAGTAGTAATCCAAACCGCGACACGGCCTTTGTCGGCAATCGTCGGCATATCAGCATCGTGGTCCAACATGGCGAAGATCCGCTGCATCTTTTTGCGACGGTGGCGCTGCTCGACCGGGCTTTCATCTTCTAGGATCGCTTCGAAGTCTGAAGCGGATAGTGAAAACTCAATGCTCAGAGGCGGCGAGCAAATCCCAAAGGTCGATCTGCTACCATCGGGTGCGACTTCCTGCGCCTGCCACATATCGCCCACGGTTTCCGCAAGGTCCGCGATAAAAAGCGGGTTTGGCGAAACCCCAATCGCTCGCATAGCCCTGATTAGTTCAACAGTGGGTTCTGGACCTAAGATAACGCTCGGCACGGTCACGATCCTTGCGGAATGCACCGGAATATAGGTTCGCCGCCGACGCTGTGTTCACTCAAGTAGCGAACAGCCTCACGGCCCGCTGTGTGACAGGTCTCGTTGTCGTCGTAGACGATGGGCGAGAACGAATGTGTCGGAAGCGGCGGCTGAACCCACGATTCAGGATCGGCTTCTACCGCTGGCCCGCCACTGGTGAGAATAATCATAAGAAGGTATTTCATGGATCGTCGTCCTCGTTGTCGGTAGTGGTGGGCATGTCAGCTTCGTCTTTTGCCGGAGCGGACCACGGATTGATTACCTCAACCCCTGCCGCCTCGAAGGGGCTAACATCACGGCTTGCCACGGCGCATTTACGCCATGCTGCGGTGGCCGCGATAAGACCGTCCTGAAAGCCAATCGCCAAACCATTGCGTCGGGCATCGCCTATGATGCGACCGAATAGCATAGCCGCGCCCAGATCAAATGTCAGGGTGCGCCCGTTGAATAGCTGCACCATGTCTTGCAAGCGCCGATCCAGATCGTCGCGGCGCTTGCCAGCGTCCAGTTTGTGAATACCTGCGCTGATCTCGGCAACTGTTACGGTCGAGATGAACAGCGCGTCCTCAGATTGCCGATTGATCCACTCCAAAACGGCGGAGTCCGGCGAAGGCTTCATGATCTCAGAAATAACGTTGGTATCGAGGACAATCATTGTAGGTCAATCGGCTCGTAAGGAGTTTTATCGCGTTCAAGCTCGATGCCGGAAAGATCGGTACCACTCCATAGCGCCGCCATCCTGTCACCAAATCCTAGGCGAGACTCAGGCAAGAGCGAGCCTTCGAGAATTTCACGGGCGACGGACTCCGCGCTGCGATGCAGCTTGCGGGCGCGAGCTTTCAATGCGCGGTGTGCTTCGGGGGCCAACTGGCGAACCAAAATTTGGGGCATGATGGGGGCTCCTTTCCACAAAATGATAGCAATTACGTCACATGATAGCAAGAAGAAAAAGACCCCGCCGAAGCGGGGCCAGTTGTTTCCTCACCACAAGGAATAGCGTTAGTTTTCGCCATGAACGGCGGTCCAGTTCGCGCCCTTTGGCATGTCGTCGGCCTTGCGCTTCAGGATCGCGGCACGGTTCTTCAGTGCCATTATAATCGGCGTGGTCGGATGGTTGGCCCGGCTACCGCGCTGCGGACGAATGAGATAGGCAGGGCCTCGGGTCAGCAACCAGATTGCCGCCTCGATGGCCTCAAGATCATCCTCGATAGCGATCATCGCCAATGGCATACATCCGCCATGCGTTTCCAGATCGCGGTTGCGCTTGGCTGAACTGCGCCGCCGGTCAAGCCGATACGCACAAGCGCACCATTCGGCCACGTTGCTCCACCAAAGGGCGGTGCCGGGGGTTCGATAGCTATAGCGTGTCATCGGCTATCCCTCAGAAAAAGGCCAGTTGCTCGGGCTGTGGCCGAATACCGACGCGCCCGCGTGGGTCAATGAACCAGCCGTCGCCGTCGCGCAGGATGCTGGCGTCAGGTCCGTGCTGGTCGATGAACACACGATCCGCCTCCACCTTGCGGCTGTGATGAAAGTCGCTCGCCATGTGGCCGCTCGGGCGGCGGCACCAGACGCCGGGCGCTCTGCCGCAATCGGGGCAGCGCACGGCAAGGACCGGATGACGGTGGGCGATGAAATCAGGCATGGGCGTTCTCCAATTCTCCGAGGCGAAGGAATAGCTGCGAGGCCAACACGCGATCCTGGGCGGCCCGGTCTCGATCCTTGTTCTTCGATGCCGCCAGTTGAAGATGGTGATAGGCTGCATGACGTTCCGCCAGAGGGTGCCGGTCAGGATCGGCGGCAATCTCGCGCGCCTTTAGGATCGTCACGAACAGGTCAGATGAAGCGAACAGGTTCGCGATCCTCGCGCCCGATGCGTCGGTGCGCGACAGCGGGAAAGGCGGGCGTTTCAAGTCGATCCTGCCTTGGCTGTAGCTGTGCAGGACGCTCAACAGATAAGACGGGTCGGCGGGGTATGGGGCGCAGTCCCATGCCCGCCGCACGGCGCGACGCTCATCGTCGGGCAGGGCGTCGATCTGGCGGCGGGCTTCATGCCACTTCTCTGCCCGTGCGCAACGGTCCCTGACTTCCTGTTCGGACCATGCCAGTGCGCGGTCTGCCATAACACGGTCTTCGCTCGGCTGTGCCTCGGCAATCTGATCGGCCAGCAACGGAAGGGCCTCGCGCTCAAGGCGCTGTTTCCGGCGCAGCGCGGCCCGCTTGCGGGGCGTATCGGTGAACGGGTGTCGGGGTGAACGCTTGAATCTCATGGGAACCTCCATCGGTGGGCGGGGCGCTGACGCCCCGCCCTCGATCTCACTTCATGCCTTCGGGCAGCCATGCGCCGATCTTCTCGGCCTGCTCGTCGGTGACGCCGAGGGCGCTGCGCAGATCGTGGTCGCCACGGAACAGGGCTTCCAGCTTGTCGGCCTTCTCGCCCTTTTTCAGCTTGGCGAAGCTGGTGGCGGTCGGGTGATCGTCGGACAGGTCCAGCAGATCGCGCCACAGATCGTTGAGGTAGGGGCCTCCGACGCGGGAAAAGAAGTTCGCCGCATTGGGGGTCCAGACTTCGCGGATATTCGGCTGCGTCTCCTTGTCGATCATCGCGGCCAGCTTCTCGTCGCCGCCCCGATATTGAGCGGCAAGGAACCGGACCAGTTCACCGCGCACATGCTCCGGGCCTTTCTTGCGGAACGCGCGGAAGGATGCGCCAAGGTCTTTCGCATCCCACATATCGCGCGGCCGGTTGCTGGTCAGGCGCTCGTCAAGGGCATAGCCCTCGGCCTCGGTCGAAGGCCAGTTCGGAACCTCGGTCGTGGCGATGCCAAGCGGATCGTTCCAGCGCAGGGCGTGGCTCAACTGGTAGGCCAGAAGATCAATCAGCAGATCGGGATCGCGCAACACCGCATGTTGCCTTGCGCCCTGTGCGACACGGGACAGGTCGTCGCGCAGCTTCTGGCTGATGGGGGATTTCGGCTCGGCCTCGGCGCTCGAATGGCTGGACTTGCGCAGGAAACCGGCCTCGATGGCTGCGGCCCGGTCCTCGCGCGTCACCAGCCCCTCGGCGGTCTGAACCTCGCCGCTCTGGTTGACGTAGACAAGGACGCCCGAAACGGCCTTCTGTTCGGCGCTGAATGCACCATCCAACACGGCTTGCAGCGCCGCCAGTTCGGCCTCGCCCTCGGCGTCCAGAACCTCACCTTCGGCCAATTCCGCCAGTTCGTCGTAACGCTCTGACTGCTCTTCGGTGAGCGTCCCTTCATCCCGATAAATGCGGTCCAGCTTCCGTTCCTCGATCTCGTAATAACCGAGATAGGTGGTGTCCATCGCCTCGGCCCATTTCCAACCGTCGCCGGTCATGGCCTCGGCGGTGGCTTTCAGCTTCGCCTTGAACAGTTCGTCCAACAGGGCAACATCATCGAAATAGGTCTGGTCTGCGAAAAGGTCGCCAGTGACGCGCCCGCCCTCGGCCTCGTAAGCCTCAAGGCCAACAAACTTCACGCGCCGATCCGTGCTGCGCACCGAGTCCGGTTTGAGCATCTGCTTGATCTGGTGATCGCTGTAGCCCTCGCCCCGCACCTTTTCCAGCACGGCCAGCGTGTTCGCCTCGTCCTCGCTGACGGTGAAGGCGGCGGCGTTCGACAGGGTGATTTCCCCGGCCTTCAAGGCGTCCAGAACCGACACCGGCAGGCTTGCCAGCTTCAAGCGGCGATAGACGTGCTTTTCATTGACGCCGAACGCGATGGCGATGGAGGGAACCGGAACGCCCCGCTCGGCCATGCTGCCATATTCGCGGATTTCATCGGCGGCATGGGGTTGCTCGCGGTGGTGGTTCTCGCTCGATGCCCAAATCTCGGCGGTCGCCTGATCGGGCGCGATCTTCACGGAAACCGTAGCGAAGCGCGGATCGTCTTGCAGCAGGGCCAGGGCGCGAAGCCTCCGGCCTCCGGCCACGATGCCAACCTTGCCGGTTTCATCGCGCAGCCCTGCGAGGTTCTGGATCAGGCCAAGCTGGCGGATATTCTCTGCCAGTGCCTCGATCCCCTCGGGGCTGAACACGGTGCGCGGGTTCAGGTCGGAAACATACAGATCATCGAAGGGAACCTGTTCGATGGGGGCGATGATCGTCTCTTGCTTTGTCATGGGTCTTTTCCTTGTCGTGTGGTGAGTTTTCGTGTTATGGGTGCCCCAGCCCTGACGGGCTGAGGCGAGGGGGCTTAGATAGCCCCGTGTTGTTTCAGGAAGGCGGTCCCGATCTTGGCCGACAGGCCGCCTTTCCCAACCAGCGCCCACGCTTCTGCGATACGGGCCAGTTTCCAATCATTGCTCATTTGCTCACCTCCTTCCCGGCGCAGGCTGCGCCTATCGGGCACCGCCCCTCGCGGGGCGGGCCGAACTCAATATTCCTCGGGCAGAAGGATGGTCAGCACGCGGCGGGTCTTGGTGGTGTCCGCGCAATCGTCGGAACCGAACTCATAGCCCGCGTCGTAGAGGTCGATTTTCCAGTAAAGCCGAACCTCGCGTTCGCCTTCGGCCACGGTGAAGATGCCGAAATCGTGGGTGCCGTAAGGGTCGTTGTCCTCGGTGAACTCGGAAAACTGCATGACCGCGACCATGATCGCCACTTGTGCCTCGTGCGACAGTGCGGCCACGCCGCGCGTCATGACGATCTGGCCGGGCACGGTGAAGTCAGCGCCCCATGTGGTGCGGAACTGGTCGTTTTGCTCTGCGATCAGCGCGACACGCGCCGCCTCGACAGCCGCATCTGCGGTGTTTTCCGAATGAGTATCAGCCATGACTGGCCTCCTTGTGGTGATGCCCTATCCGGTCTGGTGCCGAAAATTGGGGCGGGGTTTCTGGCGAGGACCGCTGAAAGCGGCCCTCTCCTGAAAGCCTGCCTCCCGGCGAGGGCAGGAGGGGGGCCCGCGCAAGCTCCATGACAAGGAAGGGGGGG
Organism: Jhaorihella sp.; assembly: GCA_047975215.1. Taxonomy (GTDB): domain Bacteria; phylum Pseudomonadota; class Alphaproteobacteria; order Rhodobacterales; family Rhodobacteraceae; genus JAGRMG01. Next base: position 100 of record JBKEDD010000097.1, on the reverse strand, counting down.
AGGGGGATCACCCGGCCACGCAGCTCGGCCCCGGCCGAGACCGTGGTTGGGGACACCCCCCCTGACGCCGCTCATGGGGCTTGCGTGGGGGAACCGGCGG
>JBKEDD010000096.1:0-93179 GCA_047975215.1 Jhaorihella sp. | reverse complement strand
CGGCAGCGGTCGAGGCGGCGCGCGCCATCGGCTATGTCGGCGCCGGTACGGTCGAGTTTCTGCTGGACGGTTCGGGCGAGTTCTATTTTCTCGAGATGAACACCCGGCTTCAGGTCGAACACCCGGTTACGGAACTGGTGACGGGGCTGGATCTGGTGGCCATGCAGATCGCGGTGGCGCAGGGTGCGCCGCTGGGCCTTGCGCAAGAGGATGTGGTTCTGCGCGGCCATGCCATCGAGGCGCGCCTTTATGCCGAGGACGCGGGCGCCGGGTTCCGCCCCGCCACCGGGCGCATCGCCCTGTGGTCGCCCGCCGAGGGCGAGGGGATCCGTATCGACGACGGCATCGCCACCGGGCAGGAGGTCAGCCCGTTCTACGACCCGATGCTGGCCAAGGTGATCGCATGGGGCGAAACCCGCGAAATCGCCCGGACGCGGCTGGTCGGTGCGCTGGAACGCAGCGTGCTGCTGGGGGTGGTCAGCAACAAGCGGTTCCTGACGCAGATTCTCGAACGTCCGTCCTTTGCCCAAGGCGCGGCTACCACCGCCTTCATCGCGCAGGAGTTCACCGAGTCCGACCTGGCGGCGCCGGCGCCGGATCTGCGCGCGCTGGCGGCCGCCGCCGTGCTGCTGTTTCGCGCCGGGCGCGCGGATGCGCTGGCGGCCAGCGCCGGGGTATCTCCGGCGTTGCTGAACTGGTCGTCGGGCGCGGCGATGGCCTGGGCGGTGGACCTGGGCGAGGATGGCGAGACCAGGACATTGTGGGTCACGCCGCGGGGCGGCGAGCACTACGAGGTTTCCGATGGCGAGGACGCGCTGCCGGTTGCGCTGCGCGACGGCGCGCTTTGGATCGGCGGGCGCAATTGCGGCGATGCCTGGGTGCTGAGCGATGACGGCGTGGCGCTGGAACTGGACGGTATCGCGCGCAGCTTTCACCGCCTGTCGCGGCTTGCCGCCGAGGAGGCGGGCGGATCGGCGGGCGACGTGCGTGCGCCGATGCACGGGATCCTGAGCGCGCTGCATGTGAAGGAAGGTCAGCAGGTCAGGCCGGGCGACCGGCTGGCGGTGCTGGAGGCGATGAAGATGCAGCACGAGATCGTGGCCGAGATCGCCGGGCGCGTGGGCGCCATCATGGGTGTGCCCGGCGCCCAGATCGGCGCCGGCGACCCGATCATGGAAATCGAGGCGGAGGAGGCGGATGAAGATGCGTGAGGCAGGCGATTTTCTGGAGGAAAGCAATGCGCTGGCCGCGCTGCTGGCGCCGCTGGAGGACGCCGCTTTCGCCCGCCCGACGCAGTTCAAGGGCTGGAGCGTCAACGATGTCCTGGGGCATCTGCACATCTTCAATCACGCCGCCGCACTGACGCTTGCCGCGCCCGGCGAGTTCGGCCCGTTCCTTGCCGGGATTCTGGGACAGTTGGCAAGGGGCCGCACGCTGGTTCAGGCGCAGGCGCAGTGGATCGGCGACCTGGCCGGGCAGGCGCTGCTTGAGGACTGGATCGGCGGCGCCCAACGGCTTGCCGCGCTATACGGCGAGGCCGACCCGAAGGCGCGGGTAAAATGGGCCGGGCCGGAGATGTCGGCGCGCTCGTCCATCACGGCGCGCCAGATGGAGACCTGGGCGCACGGGCAGGCGGCGTTCGACCTTCTGGGGGTGGTGCGCCACGATGCCGACCGGCTGCGCAACATCGCGCATCTGGGGGCGGTGACGATCCCCTTCGCATTCGCCAACCGCGGCGAGCCGGTGCCCGAACCGCTGCCCCATATCCGCCTGACCGCGCCCTCGGGCGCGATCTGGGAGTGGAACGCGGAGACCGCCGACAGCCGCATCGAGGGCAGCGCCACCGCGTTCTGCCAGACCGCGGCGCAGGTGCGCAACGCAGCCGATACCGACCTTCGCCTTGCCGGCCCGGTGGCGACCCGCTGGGCGGAGATCGCGCAGTGCTTTGCCGGCCCGCCGCACGACCCGCCCGCCCCCGGCAGCCGGTTCGTTCAGACCGGCACCGCCTGATCGCAGCCGCGTGCAGCACAGCCCGGCCAGTCACGAGGGCCGGGTGTGAAAGAGATTGAATAAATCAAAGAAACGGTATAACGATCTTTTAGCCCAATACCACGAGAGGCAGACATGAACCAACCTTCCCCATCCCCGATTGAAACGCAGCGCGACAACGGCTGGCTGACGATCTGGCTGAACAGGCCCGATTCGCGCAACGCCCTGTCCGATGACATGAGCGACGCGCTGATGCAGGTTTTCGCCGATCTGCGCGCCGACCGCGCGGTTCGCGGCGTGACCATCCGGGGCAAGGGCGGCACGTTCTGCGCCGGGGGCGACCTCAAGGGGTTCAAGGCGATGGCCGCGGGCGGCCAGACGGTCGCGGATGTAACCACCATGAGCCGACGCGCCGGCGATCTGTTTCAGGCGGTGCACACACTGCCGCAGGTGGTGGTGGTTCTGATCGAGGGCGCGGCGATGGCCGGCGGGCTGGGTCTGGCCTGTGCCGCCGATGTCGTGGCCGGCACGCGGGATGCGAAATTCGCGCTGACCGAAACCATGATCGGCATTCCTCCGGCGCAGATCGCGCCGCATGTGGTGCGCCGTGTCGGGCCGATCGCGGCGCGCCGGATCATGCTGACGGGCGCGCGGTTCGAGGGCGAGGCGGCGCATGGCTACGGCATTCTGGATCACCTCTGCGACGATGCCGCCGGGCTTGAGGCGTTCGAGGCCGGTATCCGCCGGGGCGTCATGCGCTGCGCGCCGGGCGCCAATGCGGTGACAAAGGAAATTCTGGACGCGGCCGAGCACATGGCGCCCGAGGCGTTGATGGATTTCGCCGCCCGCGGCTTTGCCGAATGCCTGGTGGGCGACGAGGGGCGCGAGGGCGTCGCGTCGTTCCTGGAGAAACGCAAGCCCGTCTGGGCGCAGAACGCCTGAGCGACAGCAGGAAAGGGGCCTTCCCATGAGCAAATCGAAAATCCGTATCGGTGGCGCCTCGGCGGCCTGGGGCGATACCATTCACGGCGCCCGGCAACTGGTGGAGCGGGGCAATCTGGATTACCTGGTCGGCGACTTCCTGGCCGAGGTGACGATGGCGATTCTCGCGCGGATGCGCGCGAAATCGCCCGAGGGCGGGTTCATTCCCGACTGGCTGGCGGCGGTCAGGCCGCTATTGCCGAAAATCCATGCCGACGGGGTGCGCCTTGTCACCAACAGCGGCGGCATGAACCCGCTGGCCAGCCGCGATGCGTTTGCCGCCATGGCCGACGAGGCCGGGCTGAAGTTTCGGGTTGCCGCGATCACCGGCGACGATCTGACCTCGGCCATGGACGAACTGCGCGCCGCCGCCCCGGCCGAGATGTTCAGCGGGGCAGCCCTGCCCGCGCGCCTGGCCAGCGTCAACGCCTATCTGGGCGCCGTGGCGATCGCCCGGGCGCTGGATGCGGGCGCGGATGTGGTCATCACCGGGCGGGTGGTGGATTCGGCACTGGTTCTGGGGCCGCTGATGCACGAATTCGGCTGGGGGCCGGAGGATTACGACCGCCTGGCCGCCGGCAGCCTGGCGGGCCATGTCATCGAATGCGGCGCGCAGGGCACCGGCGGGCTGTTCACCGATTGGGAAGACGTGGCCGATGGCTGGTCGGACATGGGCTTTCCCATCGTCGAATGTGCGCCGGACGGCGATTTCACCGTCATGCGCCCCGAGGGTACCGGCGGGCTGGTGACGCCGGCCACGGTGAGCGAACAGATCGTCTATGAGATCGGCGACCCGGCGGCCTATCTGCTGCCCGACGTGACCTGCGATTTCCGCGACCTGTCGCTGGTACAGGACGGGCCGGGGCGGGTGACGGTCTCGGGTGCGCGCGGGCGTGCGCCGGGACCAGACTACAAGGTCTGCGCCACCCACATGGACGGCTTCCGCCTGATCAACACCTACATGCTGGCGGGCGGCAACGCAGGAGCGCGGGGGCGGCGCATGGCCGAAGAACTGGTCAGGCGCAGCGCGCGTCTGATGCAGGCGAAGGGCTTTGCCGATTTCGACGAGGTCTCGATCGAGGTGATCGGCGCCGAGGATACCTATGGCGCGGAGGCGCGCGAATTCGTGGCCCGCGAGGTGCTGGTCAAGATCGGCCTGCGCCACAGCGACCCCAAGGCGCTTGAGGTGTTCGCACGCGAATTCGCCACGCCCGCCGTTTCGATGGCGCAGGGCGTGACCGGCGCCGCATCGGGGCGGCCCAAGCCGGCGCCTGTGCTGCGGGTGCATTCCTTCCTGTGGCCCAAGGCCAAGACCCCGGTTTCGATCCATATGGATGGCGAGGTGACGGCGGTCGAGATTCCGGCCCACGCGCCCGCGACCGCCGCGCCGGTTCTGCCGGAAATGCCGGTGCGCGACGTGCCCGCCGATGCCCCGCGCGTGAGCTTGCGCGCACTTGCCTGGGCGCGCAGCGGCGACAAGGGCGATCATGCCAATATCGGCATCCTGGCGCGCCGGCCCGAATTCGCCGCCGTCATCAAGGGCCAGCTGACGGCCGGGCGCGTGGCCGCGGCCTTTGCCCATTATCTCAAGGGCGGTGTGACGCGCTATGAGATGCCGGGCATGGACGGTTTCAACTTCGTGCTGGAAAACGTGCTGAACGGCGGCGGCAGCGCCTCGCTGCGCTATGACCCGCAGGCCAAGACCTATGGGCAGATGCTGCTGGATATCGCGATTGCCGTGCCCGCCGAATGGCTGGCGCAGGGCGGCCCGCTGGCCGGAACCAGCCCGCTGCCCGCGCCGGGCGGTGCCGCGCGATGAGCGAATTCGAAACCATCGCTTTCGGGGTTGAGGAGGGCGTTGCCACGCTCACCTTCAACCGCCCCGAAGCGCGCAACGCGGTCAGCCTGAAGATGCGCGGCGAACTGCCCGTGGCGATCGCCCGCGCGGGCGAGCCCGACATCCGCGCCCTGATCGTCACCGGCAGCGGCGGCAGCTTTTGCGCCGGGGGCGACATCAACGACATGGGCAGCACCGGCGTTTCGGTCGAACTGGCGCGCGACCGGATGCGGGCGGCCGGTGCGCTGGTGCAGGCGCTGGCGACGATGGACAAGCCGGTCATCGCCGCGGTGGACGGACCCGCCTATGGCGCCGGTTTCGGCATCGCCATGCTGGCCGATTTCGTGCTGGCCACGCCGCGGGCGCGGTTCTGCGCCTCGTTCGGGCGGTTGGGGCTGGCGCCGGATTTCGGGCTGCACCATTCGCTGCCCCGCCGCCTGGGAATCGGCCGCGCCAAGGAACTGGTGTTTTCGGCCCGCGAGGTCGGCGCCGAGGAGGCGCTGGACCTGGGCCTGGTCTATCGCATCGTCGAGCCGGCGGAACTGGGCGATAGCGCGCGGCGCATGGCGCGTGCCTTCTGCGACGCCTCGCCCGTGGCCATCGGCGTGAGCAAGACGCTGCTTGAACAGAGCTTTGGCATGGATATCCGCCAGGTCGCCGAGGCCGAGGCGCAGGGCCAGGCGATCTGCCTGACCAGCGACTATCACGGCGAGGCGGCGCGCCGGTTCCTGGCGAAGAAGCCGCCGCGCTTTCGGTGGCCCGAATGATCGAATGGCCGCGCCCCGGCCGTTGCGCGACGAACGCAGTCGAAAACGACCGAATGACAACATAGGAGAGGAGAATGACCATGAACCGACTGATACGCGGGCTTGCCCTTGCCTCGGCCCTGACGATGGGTGCGACGGGGGTTTTCGCGCAGGACAAGATCACGCTGAAGCTGGCCGACCAGTTCCCGCTGACACATGTGGCCTCCAAGATCGGGCCGCAGGCGTTCAAGAAGGCGCTGGAGGAGCGCAGCAACGGGCGCATCACGGTCGAGCATTACCCGGCCGAGCAGATCGCCAAGGCGCGCGGCCTGCTGGATGCGGTCAAGAACCGCGTTACCGACATCGCGCTGGTGGGCGTGGTCTACAACACCGACAAGCTGCCGCTGACCAGCGTTGCCGAACTGCCGGGCATGGAACCCGATTCCGTCAAGGCAAGCGAGGCGTTCGATGCCTATATCCGCAACGACCTGCTTGAGCGTGAATACCTGCCCAACAAGGTGCGCCCGCTTTGGGGCACGGTTACGCCGCCCTATCAGCTGATGCTGCGCGAGGGTGACGGCATCGACGACGTTTCCCAGCTTGCGGGCAAGAAACTGCGCGTCGCGGGCGCCACGGGCGAACTGATCGCCGGGGCGCTTGGCGCGGTTCCGGTCAAGGTACCGGCCTCGGATCTGTACCTGGCGTTGCAGCGCGGCACGGTCGACGGTGCCATCTACAACCCGCCCAGCCTGTTTGGCTACAAGATCGAGGAGGTTCTTTCGGCGGTTTCGACCAATGCCAGCCTTGGCGCGGTGGCCTTTGCCACGCTGATCAACGAGGACGTGTGGCAGGGTCTGTCCGAGGAGGACCGGGCGCTGATCCAGGAGGTTGCGACCGACATCCGGCGCAGCTTTGTCACCGATTTCGCGGCCACCTTCGACAAGGCCTATGAAAAGCTGCGCGCCGAGGATGTCGCGACCTTCGATCTGGACGAGAAAACCCGCGGCGAAATGAACGACCGCCTGCAGGTCGTGGTCGACAACTGGGTCGCCCAGGTCGGCGGGCGCGGACTGCCCGCGGCCGAGATGCTGGATGCCTACCGGGCCCGACTGGCCGCGCAATAGGCTCATTCGCCGGCATCGGCGGGCGGGACAAAGCTCCCGGCCGCCGTTTCACGAGACAGGGAGGGGGAAATGCGCAGACTTGTCGATGGCGGCCTGCGGGCTTTCGAGGCCGCGTTCATGCGCATCGCGCAACTGGCCATGGCGATCATGATGCTGGGCATCAGCGCCGATGCGCTGGGGCGCTATCTGTTCAATGCGCCGCTTCAGGGCAATTTCGAGTTCACCTCGCTTTACCTGATGATCATCGTGACGTTTCTGGGCATGCCTGCGACCTATACCGCCGGGGGCATGGTCAGGCTCGAGGTTCTGACGTCGCGCCTGTCGCGGGTTCCCGGCCGGAGACCTGCGCGCCTGAACGCGGGGCTGGGCGCGGCGGTGTTCGGTTTCCTGGCCTGGCATGCCGGGCTTGAGGCGATCGACAAGTTCGCCGCGGGCGACACGACCTTCGGTGCGGTGCAGTTCCCGCTTTACTGGAGCTATGTCTGGTTTCCCCTGGGCGCGGCGCTGCTGGCGGCGCGGCTGGCCTATGAAATCGTGTTTCCCGCCCCGCGTGCGGACGCGACCACCAAGGGGGATGACCTGTGACCGCCATTGCTCTGGGCTGTATCGCCGCCCTGTTCCTGCTGCTGCTGACCGGCGTGCCGGTTGCCTTCGCGATGCTGATATCGGGCGCGGCGGGCCTGTATCTGAGCGGCGGCTACTACCCGCTGGTCGGCATCCTCAAGACCGGCCCCTACGAACATGTGGCCAGCTATACGCTGACCACGCTGCCAATGTTCATCCTCATGGCCGAATTTCTTTCGGCGGGCCGGTTCACGCGCGACCTGTTCGCCGCCTCCGACCGCTGGCTGGGGCATCTGCGCGGCGGCATCGCCTATTCGGCGATCGCCGGGGGCGTGCTGCTGTCGGCGATCTCGGGGTCGTCCTCGGCGGCGGCGGGAACCCTGGCCTCGGCCGCCTATCCCGAGATGCGCCGCTTTGGCTACGAGGACAGCTTTTCCACCGCCGCGCTGGCGGTGATCGGCACGCTTGCGATCATGGTGCCGCCAAGTATCGGGCTGGTGTTTTACGGCGTCATTACCGAAACCTCTGTCGGCAAGCTGCTGGTGGCGGGGTTCCTGCCCGGTGCGGTGACGGCGATAGGCTATGCGCTGACCATCAATTTCATGATCCGCCGCCGCCCCGAGATCGCGCCGCGATCTGCAAGGAAGGCGCCCATGGCCGAACGGATGCGCACGCTGGGCACGGTCTGGCCGGTGCTGAGCCTGATGCTGATCGTGATCGCCGCGATCTATAGCGGCGTCATCACCCCGACCGAGATCGGCGCCGTGGGCGCGCTGATGGCGCTGGCCCTGTCGCTGGCGATGGGGCGCATGGGCTGGTCCGGTTTCATGGACTCGCTGGCCAAGGCGACGCGCAACAGCGCCATGATCCTGACCATCGTCGCCTGCGCCGCGGTGTTCGGCATCTTCATCACGCTGACCGGCGTTACCCAGAACATCCTGGGCGCCATTGAGGCGGCCAACGTGCCGCCCTACGCGGTGCTGTTCGCGGTGCTGTTTCTGACCATGATCCTTGGCTTTTTCCTGGACCAGATCGCGATCCTGGTGCTGACCATGCCGCTGATCTTCCCGCTGCTCTCGGGGCTGGGTTTCGATCCGGTCTGGATCGGGATCCTGTTCGTCAAGACTGCCGAGATCGGTCTCATCACGCCGCCGATGGGCCTGAATGTGTTCATCGTGAGCAGCACGACCGGCGTTGCCCCCGACCGGATTTTCCGCGGTATCTGGCCGTTCGTCCTGGCAGAACTGGCCATTTTGCTGCTGCTGATACTGGTGCCGGGCCTGTCGCTCTGGCTGCCCGAGGTTGCCGGATACTGAAGAAGGAGTGCCCCTGATGCTGCAAGATGTAACGGTGATCGAGATCGGCCAGAACCTGGCCGGGCCCTTCGCTGGCGAGATTCTGGCCGATCTCGGGGCGCGGGTCGTCAAGATCGAAAAGCCCGGCGGCGACGATGCCCGCAAATGGGGGCCACCGCTGACGCCGGATGCCTCGGCCGCGTTTCACCTGATGAACCGCAACAAGGAATCGGTCGTGCTGGATCTGCGTACCGAGGCCGGGCGCGGCGCGCTGGAGCGGCTGCTCGGGGGCGCCGACATGCTGGTGCACAACATGCGCCCCGGGGCGATGGCGGCGCTGGGGTTTGGCGGCGAGGAGACCACCGCGCGTCATCCGCGGCTGATCTATTGCGACATGGGCGCGTTCGGGCACATGGGGCCGATGGCGAGGAAACCGGGCTATGAGCCGCTGATGCAGGCCTTTGCCGGGCTGGTGTCAATGAACGGCCACCCCGACGGCCCGCCGGCGCGGCTGGGGGTTTCGGTGGTCGATCTGGGCACCGGCATGTGGACGGTTATCGGGGCGCTTGCCGCACTGTGGCGGCGCCAGGCCACCGGCCGGGGCTGTGTCGTCAACACCTCGCTGCTGGAAACCGCCCTGGTCTGGGGCGGCGGGCATCTGGCCGGGTACATGGCCTCGGGCGTGTTGCCCGAACGCCATGGCACCGGGCATTCGCTGCTGGTGCCCTATCAGGCGTTTCAGACCGCCGACGGCCCGCTGGTGATCGCGCCGGCCAACGACCGGCTGTTTCGCGCGCTGGTCACGGCGCTGGGGCATCCCGAGTGGGCCGAGGATGCCCGGTTCGCCGACAACGAGGCGCGCCGCGCCCACAAGGAGGAGATCGTCGGCCTGATCGCGGGCGTCCTGCGCCCCATGGCGCGCGACGAGGTATCGGCCAGACTGGACGCGGCGGGCGTGCCCAACGCACCTATCCGAACCATCCCCGAAGTGGCGGACGACCCGCAGGTGCGTGCGCTGGGTCTGCTGCAACCGATGCCGGGGATGGGTGTGGAAATGACCGGCCTGCCGGTCTCGTTTGACGGGCGGCGGCCCGAAATCCGGCGTGCCGGCCCGGCGCTGGGGGCCGATACCGATGCGGTTCTGGGTGGCGAGGGGTAGTCACCCGAGTCCCAAGTACGCAAACATCTGCGAATTGGCCCCGGATCGCTTGCGATCCGGTTCGCGCCCCCCAGGGCGGGCGCGAACCTCTGTCGCGCCCGGATTTCGATGTATCGAATTACGAGTCCACTTCACCAGCCGTCAGTAGGATTTCGGCAGTCCCAGCGCGTTTTCCGCGACGTGGCACAGGATCAGTTCCTCGCTGACCGGGGCGATGAAGTTCAGCACGCTTTCGCGGAAATACCGTTCGACATGGTATTCCCTGGCAAAGCCGAAGCCGCCATGGGTACGCAAGGCGCGGAACGCCGCGTCATAGCTGACCTGCCCGGCCAGATAACGCGCGCTGTTGGCTTCGAGCCCGCAGGGACGCCCGGCATCGTAAAGCGCGGCTGCCCGGAACATCATCGCCTCGGCCGCCTGAAGACGCATCCAGATGTCGGCCAGCGGATGCTGGATGGCCTGGTTCTGCCCGATGGGCCTGCCGAAGACATGGCGTTCGCGGGCATAGGCCGCGGCCTTGTCCAGCGCCGCGCCGGCCGCCCCCAGCGCGCCGGCGGCGACGAGGATGCGTTCGGCGTTCAGCCCGTGCAGCAGCACGCGAAAGCCCTCGCCCTCGCGCCCGATCAGGTCGGTTTCCGGGATTTCCAGCTCGTCGATGAAGATGGCGTTGGAATCCACCGCCTTGCGCGCCAGCTTGTCGATCTCGCGCACCTCGATGCGGCTGCGGTCGAGCGGTGTGTAGAACACGCTCATCCCGTCGGTGGGGCGTTTTCCGTCCTCGCGCCTGGCGGTCCGGGCCAGCAGCAGGATGTGATCGGCGCGCTGCGCGGTCGAGGCCCAGACCTTGCGGCCGTTGACGACATAGCGGTCCCCCTCGCGCCGGGCGAAGGTGGTGATGCGGCTGGTGTCGAGCCCGGCATCGGGTTCGGTCACGCCGAAACAGGCGCGGTGCCGCCCGGCGATCAGCGGCGCCAGCATCCGCGCCTTCTGTTCGTCGGTGCCAAAGCCGACCACCGGTTGCAGCCCGAAGATGTTGATGTGCACGGCCGAACTGGCGGCCAGGCCCAGCCTGCCGATCTGCTGCATGACGATGGCCGCCTCGGTGATGCCAAGCCCGGCGCCGCCGCAGCTTTCGGGCATGGCGACCCCGAACCAGCCGCCCGCGGCGATGGCGTCGGCAAAGTCCTGGGGAAAGGCACCGTCGGTATCGCGCGCCAGCCAGTAGGCATCGTCAAAGCGCGCGCAGATACGCGCCACCGCGTCACGGATGCTGCGCTGCTGTTCGTTCAGGTCGAAATCCATCGGCGGGCCTTTCAGTCGCCGCGCACGGGCGGCAGCGGCCGCCATTCGACCGGGTCGGTGCGCAGGATGTCGCCGGTGCTGCGCCGCGCGCGGAACATGTCGCCGCGGATATGGGCGCGATGCGCCATCACATGCCGGCCGCTGTCGCTGTGCAGGCTGGAATCGATTTGCGCCACCGGCGCCGCGAACTGTATGTCGAGCGCCTGCGACAGGGCCTGGTCGGCCAGCACGATCGAGATATGCTGTTCGGCCTGAAGCGAGGCGATATCGGTGTTGTCGCGGATCAACTGGGCATAAAGCAGGGTATCGTCGCGGCCCGGCGGCAACCGGTCGAAAACCGATTTCGGCAGGTAGAGATCGACCAGCGAATAGGGCTTGTCGCGGAAGTGGTGGCGCTTGCGCACATGCACGAACGGAGCCTCGGCGGCGGGCAGGGGGTTGGCCACGCAGGGGCAGCGGTCGCAGGTTTCGTGCAACAGCAGTTCGATGCGGAAATCGCGGTCGAGCCCCAGCATGTCATAGCTGGGCAGGGCCGCCGCGCCGTCATGCCCTCCGGTGACGAAGGTGCCCCGCCCGCGGGTGCTGGTGATAAGCCCTTCGGTGACGAGGATGCGGATCGCCTGCTGTAAGGTCGCGCGGGCGACGCCGTAGTGCGCCTGCAACTTGGGCAGGGTGCCGATCTGGCTGCCGCGTGACCAGTCGCCCCGCGCGATCTTGTCGCGAAACAGGTTGGCGAGCTTGACGTATAGCGGGATGCCGTCGCCGGCCCGAAGCGGTTGTGTTTCGCCGTCGCGCGCCGCCACCGGCCTCAGGCCCCTGCAAAGCGCGGTGCGCGCCGTTCGCCATAGGCGGCGATGCCTTCGGCAAAATCGGCGGTGGCGACCTGGATGCGCTGCTGTTCAAGTTCATGCGCGACGGCCTTGCGGACCTGCGCGGGCAGATCGCCCGCCAGCGTGCGCCGCATCGCCTGGACCGCCAGCGGCGCGCCCGAGGCGATCTCGTGGGCCAGGGCGGCGGCGTCGCGCGCCAGATCGTCTTGCGAGGACAGCTTGTCGGCCAACCCCATTGCCAGTGCCGCGTCGGGTTTCAGGCGCCGGCCGGTCAACAGCATCATCGCCGCCGCCTGCTGCCCGACAACCCGTGGCAGCGTGGTGCTGATGCCAAAGCCCGAATGGATGCCCAGCCGCGCGAAATTGGCCGAGAACCGTGCGCCGGGGCCGGCGACGCGGAAATCGGCCACCAGCACCAGGCCCAGCCCGCCGCCGATGGCGGGGCCGCCGATTTCGGCCACCACGGGCAGCGCCCGGTCAAACAGCGCCACCGCGCCTTCGTAGATGCGGCGCGCCTCGTCCATGTCCAGCGCGCCGGGCCCGTCGCCCAGTTGCGCCCCGGCGCAGAACGCGGTGCCGTTGGCGCGCAGCAGGATCGCCCGGCAGCCCGGATCGGCATCGAATTCGGCGAAGGCATCGGCGATCTGGCCGACCATTGCGGCGCCAAAGAAATTGTGCGGCGGGCGGTCGAGCGTGACGATTCCGACCAGGCCGTCGCGCGATACCTTTATGCAGCGGTCCTGCATGGTCATGGCGTCCCTTTCGCGGGGTCGCTGCCCAGAATGCCCGATGCGCTCAGGCGGTCGATGGCGGCCTGATCGAAACCGAATTCGGCCAGAACCTCGGCGCCGTGCTGGCCCAGTTCGGGGGGATAGCGGTCGGCGCCGCCTTCGACGTCGCGCACGCTGAAGGGCAGGCGGACATGGCGCATAGCGCCCCGTGTCGGGTGTTCGTAATCCTGAAACAGCCCGACCGCCTTCAGGTGCGGGTCGTCTTCCAGTTCGTCGATGCTCAGCACCGGTGCGGAGGGGATGTCGAGCCGGTCCAGAAGTGCGCGCCATTCGTCCGTGCTTCGGGTCGGCAGGATCTCGGTCGCGGCCAGTTCGTACAGGCCGGTGATGTTGAGTGCCATGGCGTGCGGGTCGCGCATCATCGGGCCGTCCAGCACGTCCTGGCGACCGACCTCGGAGAGGAACCGCCGCCAGTGGTCGTATTTGTAGATGCCATGCACGATATGCCCGTCGCTGGTGGGCGAGGGCTGGCGGAAGCGGCTCATCACCCGCTTGTAGCCCAGCCCGTCGATCGGCGGGCGGAATCCGTGCCCGTTCAGGTGCTGGTTCAGCACCACGGAAACCATGGCCTCGAACATCGGGGTTTCGACATAGCAGCCCTTGCCGGTGGCGCGCTGGCGGTGCAGCCCGGCCAGCATCGCCTGGCCCAGCATCAGCCCGACGATCTTGTCGGCGATGGCGACGGGCACGAAGGTCGGCTTGCCCGTCATCCGCCCGTTCACGTCGGCCAGACCCGACCATGCCTGGATGATGTCGTCGAAGGCGGGGAAATCGGCATAGGGTCCGTCCTGGCCAAAGCCCATGGCGGCGCAATAGACGATGCGGGGGTTGCGGGCATGGACGGAATCGTAATCCAGCCCCAGCCGTTCGATGGCCTTGGGGCGCATGTTGTGAACCACGATATCGGCCTGTTCGATCATCGTCAGAAGCGCCTCGCGCCCCTCGGGCGATTTCAGGTCGAGAGCGACGCTGCGCTTGTTGCGGTTGACCGCCATCCACTGCGCCGTCATGTCCTGTTCGCGGCCCAGCCCGAGGCCGCGGTAGTAGTCGCCTTCAAGCGATTCGACCTTGATGACATCGGCGCCCATGTCGCCCAGGAACTGCGTTGCGTAGGGTGCCATCAGGATGTGGCCGAGTTCGATCACGCGCACATCTTCGAGAAATTTATGCATGAACACCCCAGCGCCCGCCGTTTCAATTTGCTATGCGACCCTAGCACGGGGCAGATAAGACGAAAAGAGTGTATTTTAGGACTTTTGCACCGGACATAGCCACAAGCGGTAGCGGCCGCGGCAGATGGCGGCCGGGGCCGGGGCCGGAAGAACCGGGAGTATGGGGGTGAAAAGGGGCGCGGGGCTGCGTGTATTACGCCCCCGCGCCCAAGGTGTGGCCTACAGCGTCTTGCCAAGCACGATACGCTGCGCCGGGGAGAATCCGGTGGTGCTGAAATAGCCGATCAGGCCGGTGTCGTCCCAATCCGCCTGGGTGCGCACGGTCTCGACCTCGAGCGCACCGAGATTGGCCATCAGCTTGGCCATGAGCGCCTTGCCGATGCCCTGGCCGGTATAGCCCGGATCGACGCCAAGCGCGTCCATCACCGCCTCGGCGCTGGTGCGGCCGAATTCGCCGAAATCGACCCGCGCCATGATGAAGCCGACGGGGTATCCGTCCTGTTCGGCCACCAGCGACGCCTGCACGCCGGACTGGTGAAGGTTCTCGCGAAGCTTGCGCGTGTAATAGTCGCTCCGGTCGTTGCCGGTGTGGGCCGCGTCCATCGAGATGATCTTGGCCAGGTCGGTCTCCTTCATGGAGCGCACCGGTATCCGGTCATGCGAGAGGGCGTTGGCGGCGTCACCGTCGGGCGAGCTGAAATCGACCTCGTCGTCTTCCTCGATCTCTTCGAGATCCTGTTCGATCTCGTCGGTGGGGCGGGTCAGCACGATGTGCGGCGCCATGGCGAAACCCATATGCGCCATGAATCCCAGCATCTTGATCTGCGACCAGTCGATCTGGCTGGTGAGCGTGGTCACGCCCTTGCGGCGCAGCACGGTTTCCACCTCGGCCAGCAGCTTCTGGCCCAGGCCCTGAAGGCCCTGGTCGGGATCGACGCCGATCGAATCCAGCGCCGCGCTGGCGCCCGAGCCGCCGAAGGCGCCCGTTTCGATCTTGGCGAAGGCAAAGCCGGCCAGGTCGCCGCCGCGGAAGACGCCGACGAACACATAGTCTTCGGGGTGGTCGGTGGCGGCCTTCAGCCGTTTTTCGAAGTAGTCGCGGCGCGATGAGCCGGAGGTTTTCGCGTCAATGGCGATGACGGCGTCAAGGTCGCCGGGGGTCAGCGGTTTGGTGGTAATGGGGGCAGATTTATCGGTCATGATGCCTCGCTTGGGTCAATGAACCTCGGCATACGCCGAAGAAAGTTCCATGTCGGTTTCGTCGTCGAGAATTTCTTCCAGCATCGGCAGGAGCGCCATTTCCTCTTTCTGGATATGCGCGAACATGCGTTCGATCAGTTCCCCGGCCGAGGTGCGGAATTTCAGCCAGCTCGCATCGTCAAAGCCGTTTTCCAGCGCGTCGCGCGACTGCTGCGCCACGTCCTGGCCCAGCGGCAGCAGGGCGGCGTGTTCGCTGCGCAGATGCTCGCCGATGGCGGCGTCACCCATCTCTTCCAGCCGGGTGAACAGTTCGTCTTCTTCAAAGCCGAAATGGTTGCTGATCTCTTCCTCGATGGCGCCGGTGGCGTTGCTCAGTGCCTTCTTTACAGCGGGATCGGTGACATCGGGCGCCTTCTTGCGCGCCCGGGCGATCATCTCATCCAGCGATTCGATCACGGCGATAGTGGCCTGGTGATCCTCGTGCAGAAGCTGGGCGGTGCGGCGGGCAAAACTCATGATTCGGACCTCGTTCAACGCGTGATTCAGGTATAAGCCTATTTAAGTACTATAATGCCGATTTAGCGTTACGCAAGCTTTTTTGCACCGGCTTGCCCCGCCGGGCGCAATTGCCGCGCTTCAAGGTATCGTCACGCTGTGCGGTGGCGCCTTGCAATCTTGACCGCCACGGTGATCGTGAAGACGGCAAAGCCGATTGCCCCCGCCATGCCGATGGCCGCGCCCGCCCGGATCGCCAGCCCGAGATCCAGCACGATGCCGACGCCGCAGACCGCCAGCGCCGCGAAATGGCAGACGGAATGCACTTTCAGCGCGTTCTCTGCCGTCAGTTCCGATAGCAGCGGCGGCATCCCGGACTTGCCGGCGGCGTGCATGGAGGCCAGAAACGGGATGATGCGTTGCAGAACGCCCGTTAGGAAGGTCAGCAGCCAACCCGCCAGCAGCACGAAGCCGAACAGCGCCGGGCCGTTGGGCACCGGCACCCCGGCCAGCAGCAACCCGCCCAGCAGCAGGCTGAGCACCAGAAAGCCCCAGGCGCTGCGAATCTGCACGAAGGGCAGGCCCAGCCGCCGGCGCATCGACGAACGCAGCGCCGCGCGCATCAGCCAGACATGCGCGCCCGTGGCCCCGGCGGCAGCGGCAAAGGCGAGCCAGGCCAGCGGGCCGCCTTGCAGAAGGTAGGCGGCCGAGAACAACGCAAGCGCGGCAACGGCCAGCACCAGCTGTACCCAGCCGGGGCGCGTCGGCAGGCTGCGCGAGAGCACGAACATCGGCACGAGCACCAGGCTGAAGCCGAACACCAGCATCCCCATGAAGCCATAGGAGGCCAGCACCATGTGCAGCGTTGCCAGATCGCCGTGGCGGGCGAGGAATCCGGCGCTGAAATCCTCGATCAGCGTCAGCCCGAGCGCCGCCACCACCACCAGTGCGGCCAGTGCCGCCCAGCCATGCGCGGCGACCACCGGAACCGATCCGGCGCGGCGCAGGTTGTCGGCGGTCAGCACCGCGAAGACCGCCAGCCCGGCAGAGGCCAGCACCCCGCCGGTCAGCATCCAGGTGCTTTCGTGCAGCGCCATTCCGGCGGTCAGGACCGCGACGCCGGGCAGGAACAGCCAGAAGCTGAGTTTCGTCGGCCAGACATGCGCCAGGGGTTTGCGCGTCGCCACCGGCAAGAGCTGATAGCTGGCGCCGATGGCGGTCATCGCGAAGACGCCGAGCGTCAGCAGATGGATCGCCGCCAGTACCGGCCCGGTGCCGCCGACGAAACCGGGCGCCTGATCGGCGCCCCAGAACAGCGCCGCCCAGGCCAGGACGTGAAACTGCGATGCCGCGATGAAAAAGCGGAACGGCACCGAAGCCGGCAGCAGCCGGTCCTTGGCGCCGGTCAGAAAGCCTGTCGCCATGCTCATGGTGTCTGCCTCACTTCTGCGGCCTCAGAACGATGCGCACATCGCCCGGTTCATCGCTGACGATTTCGTAACGCCAGGCACGTTCGGCCAGTTCAGGAAACAGATAGACCGGGTTGCGGTCAAGATAGACGGTGATCGGGCCGTTCTGGCCGGGCTGTTCGATATGCCACAGCACGGCGATCATCGGATCGGGCGGGGCCAGCCCGCGCGTATCCAGATGCAGCCCGTCCGCGGCCTGCCAGTGCTTGCCGGGGGCCGCCCCGGTCACGCCGCCGACCCGACCAGTCCGCGTGCCACACGCGCGGCGAGCGCCGATACCGACAGGCGCCGGTAATGCGGTGCGATGGTGGTGGTGCGCTGCGGCGAGACCGCCTTCTGCACCGCCTTCTGCATCGCCGCGAACAAGGCGTCGGCGGCGCTTTCGCCCGCCAGGGTTTCGGTGAAATCGACCAGCAGCGGTTTCGAGTTGGTTCCCGTGACTGCGATGCGGAAGGCCGTTCCTTCGCTGCCCGGCCGGGTGGCAACGGCGACCCCGGCCAGCGGGAAGTCGATGGCCCCGCGCACGCGGATCTTGGCGTAGTCGGACGCCCCCGGCGCGGGCGGCAGGTGCGCCGCGACGACGATCTCGCCGGGTTCGAGCGTCAGATGCGCCGCGCCGTCCTCGTTATAGAGATCGGCCAGCGGCAGGCGGCGGGTGCCGCCGGGTCCGGCGATCTCGATCTCGGCGTCATGCACCATCAGGGCCGGCGCCAGGTCGCCGCTGAAGGCGGCGCGGCAGCGGTTGCCCTGGGGCGCGACATGGCAGGTGTCGCCGCGGTATTTCAGGCAGAAATCGTTGGATTTCCGCCACCAGTGGCTTTGGTTGTAATAGACGCAGCGCGTATCGAGGCAGAGGTTGCCGCCCAGCGTGGCGACCTCGCGATGCGTCGGCCCGGCGACGGCGGCGGCGGCGCGGGCGATGGCCGGGTAGCGGGCGGCGATCTGTGGCATCCGTTCCAGCGCGGCCAGCGTCACGCCGGCGCCGATGACCATGCCGCCATCCTCGCGCTCGGTGGTTTCGCGCAGCGCCGCGATGCGGCTCAGATCGACCAGCGTGCCGGTTTCGGCCAGGCCCTTGCGCAGCGCCACGACGATATCGGTGCCCCCGGCGCAGAGCCGCGCATCGGGGGCGCCGGCCAGCGCGGCGACGGCGGCCTCGACACTCTCGGGGGTGACGATCTTGAACTGGGGCAGGGCTTCGGTCATCACACGGCCTCTCTGGTTTCTGCGATGCGGTTCTTGCGCCGCAGCTTGGTCAGCGCCTCGAGCAGGCGGTCGGGGGTGAGGGGCAGGGCGTTCATGTCAACACCCACTGCGTCGGCCACCGCGTTGACCAGCGCGGGCGGAAAGCCCGAAAGCGCGCCCTCTCCGGCCTCCTTGGCGCCGAACGGGCCAAGCGGGTCGATGCTTTCCACGATCTGCACGTCGATGGGCGGGCTTTCGGCGATGGTGGGAAAGCGGTAGTCGGTCAGGTTGCCATGCGCCGGCAGGCCCTTGATATAATGGGTTTCCTCGCTCAGCCCCTGGCCCATGCCCATCCAGACCGAACCTTCGATCTGGCCTTCGACGGCCAGCGGGTTGATGGCATAGCCGCAGTCCAGAGCCACCCAGACCTTTTCGACCGCGATCTGGCCGGTATCCTCGTCGACCGAAACCTCGACCACCTGGGCGCCGTAGGAAAAGCCCATGGTCGAGCCGACGGCGCCGCCGCGATGCTTGCCGCCCTGCGCCTCGATCGGCGTGCTGAAGGTGCCCTTGACGTTGATCGTGCCTTCCTCGGCCAGCGCCGCGATGGCGACATCGTGAAACGGCAGCACCGATTGCGAAGACCCGGCGACGAAGAAGGTCTCGCCCTCGCATTCGATATCCTCGGGGGCGACTTCCAGCTTCTTGGCTGCCGCGTTCACCAGCTTTTCGCGCATCGCCTTGGCCGCCTCGATGGCGGCGTTGCCGACCATGAAGGTGACGCGGCTGGAATAGCTGCCGTTGTCCTTGGGCGTGATGGCGCTGTCGTTGGTGATGACCCGGACGCGGCCCATTTCGATGCCCAGCACCTCGGCCGCCGCCAGCGCAACGATGGTGGTCGAACCCTGGCCGATATCCGAAGCCCCGGTGAACACCGTGATCGAGCCGTCGAAATCGAGCTTCATCGACACCACGGCGTGCGGTTCGCCGGTCCAGTGTACCGGCTTGGCCGCGCCCGAGACATAGTGCGAACAGGCCATGCCCAGACCGCGCCCCTTGGGCAGCTTGCCCTTTCGGGCGGCCCAGCCGCTGGCCTTCTCGACCTTGTCGAGACATTCGGGCAGGCCGTAGGAGTTCACCATCAGCCCGTTGGCGGTGAACAGCGGCGCCTCGAGCAGGTTGGCGCGGCGCACCGCGAACGGATCGAGCCCCAGCTGGCGCGCCATGCGGTCGAGCAGCGATTCGAAGGCGTGGCGCACATCGACGGTGCCATGCCCGCGCATCGCCCCGCAGGGCGGCGAGTTGGTGTAGACGCGATAGCCGTCATACTTGATGTTGGGAATGTCGTAGAGACCGTGCAGCAGGGCGCCGGCATACAGGATGGTGACGATGCCATAGCCGGCATAGGCGCCCCCGCTCATCACCGCCTCGCATTCGGCGGCGGTGATCTTGCCGTCCGCGCTCAGGCCGATCTTCAGTTTGACCTGCGTGTTGGGGCGGCCGCGATGGGTGAGAAAGCTTTCCTCGCGCGAAAGCTTCATCATCACCTTGCCGCCGACCTTGCGGGCCAGCAGGGCGGCGATGATCTCGAAGTTCAGAGTTTCGGTGCGCGCACCGAAGCCGCCGCCGACATAGGGTTTGACGACGCGCACGCGCGAGCTGTCCATTTCAAGGCAGCGCGCCAGCATCAGGTGAACGTAGAACGGCACCTGCGTCACCGAATGCAGCGTCAGGCGCTCCCATTCGGGGTCGTATTCGGCCATGGCGGCGTGCGGTTCCATCATCGCGTGGTTGATCTCGGCGCAATCGAAGCTTTCCTCGGCCACCAGATCGGCGTTGCGGAATCCTTCGGCCACGTCGCCGAAGGTGTGGTGCACCTCGCGTTCGACATTGCCGGCCTTGTCGTCATGCAGCAGCACCGCGTCGGGTGCGCGCGAATCGGCGGCGATGTAGTAGGCCGGCAGTTCCTCGATCTCGACCTCGATCAGTTCCAGCGCGCGGGCGGCCGTTTCGGCGTCGAGCGCGGCCACCGCCGCGATCGGCTCGCCGCGATAGCGCACCTTGTCGCGCGCCATGGGATATTCGTTCATGGCGATCGGGATCACGCCATAGGTCAGGGCGCAGTCGTCGCCGGTGATAACGGCAACGACGCCTTTCAGCGCCTCGGCCTTGGCGGTGTCGATTCGCAGGATGCGGCCGTGGCTGACGGGCGAGCGCAGGATCCGCCCGGTCAGTGCGCCGTCCGCCAGGTCGGCGGTGTATCTGGCCCTTCCCGAGACCTTCTCGACGCCATCGACCAGCGGCATCGGCTTGCCCACGGTGCGCCCGGCATTGTTCCAGGCGCCCGAACGCTCTTGCGGACGGTCCTTGTCCTGCACGCTCATGCCTTCATCTCCTCTGCCGCCGCGCGCACCGAGCGGATGATCTTAACATAGCCCGTGCACCGGCACAGATTGCCGCCCAGGGCGGCGCGGATGCGGTCTTCGTCGGGGTCGGGCTCCTCGCGCAACAGCGCCTCGGCGGTCATGATCATGCCGGGGGTGCAGAATCCGCATTGTGCGCCAAGATTTTCGTGAAACGCCCGTTGCAGCGCCGACAGGCGGCCGCCTTGTGCCTGGGCCTCGACGGTCTCGATCTCGGCGCCCTCGCAGGCGGCCGCAAGCGTCACGCAGGACAGGCGCGGACGACCATCCACCAGCACCGTGCAGGCGCCGCATTCGCCACCGTCGCAGCCCTGCTTGGTTCCGGTCAGGCCGCGCTTTTCGCGCAGATAGTCGATCAGCAGCAGGTTGTCGGGTATGATATCCTCGACTTCGCGGCCATTGACGGTCAGGCTGACGACACGCTTCATCATCGGGCCCCCATTGTTGTTTCGGGTGGAAATCAATAAATCGGTACCACTATACCTAAAAAGGGGCTATGGTATAGTCAAATTCGCGGCAGGCGGGAAAATTTGCCGCACCCCGTGCGCGTTCGGCCCCGGCTTTCGGGGGCGGGTTCACCGTGGTTGCCAAGACTTCTCGCCGCAGTCTAGAGTCCGCGCTCACGAAACCGGCCCGTCCCGTCGCGGCGGCCAGATGGGAGAGCCTTGATGACGGATACGTCCGGCGACACGTTGACCGATACCGCGCTGCGAATCCGGCGCGCCACTACCGGCCATCTGCGCCCGGTGGTCGAACTGGATGCCCGCATCACCGGAAATGCCAAGCCGGACTACTGGGCCGACGTGTTCGAACGGTACGGTTCGCGCCGGATGGATCAGCGGTTCTTCCTGGTCGCCGAGCGCGCCGACCGCCCCGAGGACCCTTCCATCCTGGGCCTGATCGTGGGCGAGGTGCGCGGCTGGGAGTTCGGCTCCGAGCCCTGCGGCTGGATCTTCGCGGTCTCGGTCGACCCCGACCAGCGCCAGAAACGCATCGGAGAGCAGCTGTTTCGCGCCATGTGCGACGAGTTCCGCAACGTGGGAATCAACACGGTACGCACGATGGTCCAGCGCCAGAGCACGCTGCACATGTCGTTCTTTCGCGGGGAAGGCATGGTTGCCGGCCCCTACATTCAACTGGAAATGAACCTGGACGACGCCTAGGCGCGCGATCCACCGGAAAAGGGAGCAAATCGTGCAGACATCAAGCCGCCTTGCCATCTATGCGCTGATCGAACTGGCCGCCAATCCCGAAAGCCAGATATCGGCCTCCGAGATCGGCGCGAAATATCGGGTGTCGTCGCATCACCTGGCCAAGGTCCTGCTGACGCTGGGCCGCGCGGGTCTCGTACAGTCCATTCGCGGGGTCGGGGGCGGTTACAGCTTTACCGGCAATGCCCGCCGAATCACTCTGCTGGATATCATCGGCCTGTTCGAGGACACCTCGACCGAATGCAAGCTGGGCGACAAGTCGAAGGCCACGCCCGAGGAATGGGCGCTGTTCGAGGTGTCCAAGGAAATCAACGACATAGCCATGGCAACCTATAGTTCGATCTCGCTGGCGACCATGCTCAAGCAGGTCGAGCGCCGCCGCAGGACCGATCCGGCCAACGCCGCGCCCGCGCTGGAGCCGGCGACGCAGGACTAGCGATATGGACTCGTAGTTCGATACATCGGCATCCGGGCACGACAAAGGTTCGCGCCCGGCCCGGGCGCGGTTGACCGATGTTGCGGACTTCGGATTCGGGCGATCGGGGCGTGTCGCGTTCGATTGCCGAATCCGGTTGAACGCAACACGCCAGGGACCACGGGCCGCGCGGTGCCGATTCCGGGCGGAGGCCGATCAAGGACCGATTTCAAGGATTGCATCGACACCTAATTACGCATAAAGGTACCGTAATACCTATTAGCGATGAGATGTGGTCGGGAGGACGCCCTTCATGCTCGAGCCGGATAGCTACAATGCCGCGACACGCATGGTGGACGACAATGTTGCGCGGGGGCTGGGTGACAAGCCCGCCTTCATCGACCCGGACCGCACCCTGACCTACGGCCAGCTGCAGGAGGCCACGAATCGGGTGGCGAGCCTGCTGACCGGGCTGGGGCTGGAACAGGAAAACCGCATCGCCATGCTGATGCTGGACGGCGTGGATTTTCCGTCGGTCTTCTGGGGCGCAATCCGCGCCGGGATCGTTCCGGTCTGCCTGAACACCATGCTGACCGCCGATCAGTACCGCTATATGCTGAGCGACAGCCGCGCCAAGGCGCTGGTGGTGGCCGCGCCCCTGCTGGGCATGGTCCAGCCGCTGCTGGACGATCTGCCGTTCCTTCAGCATGTCATCGTTCTGGGTGGCGATGACGGTCTCTATCCCGATCTGCACACGATGATCGCGCAGGCCGCGCCGACATTCGAAACCGCCCGCACCCACCCGGACGAGACAGCGTTCTGGATCTATTCCTCGGGCTCGACCGGCGCACCCAAGGGCGTGCGCCATGTCCATACCAGCCCGGCCTATGTTGCCGACAATTACGGCCGTACCATCCTTGGCATAACTGAAAGCGATGTCTCCTTCTCGGTGGCCAAGCTGTTCTTTGCCTATGGCCACGGCGCCAGCATGGCCTGTCCGATGTCGGTCGGCGCCACCGCGATCCTGCTGCCCGGCAGGCCGACGCCGGCAAGCGTTCTCGACATGATGAGAACCCACAACCCGACCCTGTTCTTCGGGGTTCCCACGCTTTACGCCGCGATGCTGGCCGACCGCGAATGCACGCCCGCGAACGCCTCGGCGCGCCTGCGGTTGTGCGTTTCGGCGGGCGAGGCGCTGCCTACCGACGTGGCGAGAACCTGGGACGGGCGGATGCATGTGCCTCTCATCGACGGCGTCGGTTCGACCGAGATGCTGCACCCCTTCGTGTCGAACCGCCCCGGCGACATCCGCTGGGGCACTTCGGGCAAGGCGGTGCCGGGGTATTCCCTGCGGCTGGTCGACGATGCCGGCCGGGACGTGCCCGATGGCGAGATGGGCGAATTGCTGGTCTCGGGCGGATCGGCGGGCGACGGCTACTGGAACCAGCGCGCCAAGTCGCGCGCCACCTTTGCCGGTGAGTGGTTTCATACAGGTGACAAGTATTACCGCGACGCCGACGGGTACTATCGTTACTGTGGCCGCACCGACGACATGTTCAAGGTCGGCGGCCGCTGGGTGTCTCCGTTCGAGGTGGAGCAATCGCTGATGATGCATCCCGCGGTGCACGAGGCGGCCGTCGTGCCCTGCGAGGACGAGGAGAAGCTGATCAAACCCAAGGCGTTTGTCGTGCTGAGACCGGACGTGGACCAGACCGGGCTGTTCGACCGCCTCAAGGACCACGTCAAGAAGGAGATCGGGGTATGGAAATACCCCCGCTGGATCGAACTGGTGGATGACCTTCCCAAGACCGCCACCGGCAAGATCCAGCGTTTTAAACTGCGCGGCGCCCCGGCGAAACCGGCGGACGCGGCCACGGAATTGCCGGCCCGGGAGCCGGCAGGGAACGGAGTTGACAATGCTTGAGATCGTGATCCTCGGCCGCGGTGGCCAGGGTGCCCAGACCGCCGGCAACCAGCTGGCCCAGGCGTTTTTCGACAGCGGCCTTTATGTGCAGACCTTTTCCACCTATGGCGGCGCACGGCGCGGCACGCCGGTCACGTCCTCGCTCAGGGTCGATGCCGACCCGATCCGCCTGCGCTGCAACATCACTGCCGCCGACGCGATGCTGTGTTTCGACGCCAGTCTGATGGACGACGCGTTTTATGCGCAAGGGTCCGACGAGGCGCTGATCCTGGTCAACTCGTCGCGTCCGGCCGAGACCTTCGCGCCCCACGCACGCCAGCGCGTTCTGGCCGTGGACGGGCGCGACATCGCGGCGCGCAACGAAATGGGCAAGGTGGTGAACTCGGCCCTGCTGGGGGCTTTCGCCGCCGCCCTCGGGAGGCCCGGTATCGACATTCTGGCGCAGGTCATCGAAACCAGCGCGCCGGCCAAGAAATCGCAGAACGTCGCCGCCGCGCGCGAGGCATATGGCCTGCTTGCGCCGGTGGCCGAGGAGGCAAGCGCATGAACGACCTGACATCGCCGCTCTGGACCAACCTGACCAGCCGAGAGCGTATCACCGGCACCTGGCGCAGCGCGCTGCCCAACTACCAGAACCAGCCCTCGCCCTGCCTGAACGCATGCCCCGTGAACGGGCGCATCGCCGAATGGATCGGACAGGTCAAGAAGGGCGACACCAAGGGCGCCTTCGTCACGCTGGCCGACAACAACCCCTTCCCGGCGATCGCCGGGCGCATCTGCCATCATCCTTGCGAAACCGCCTGCAACCGCAACGAGATGGACGAAACCGTCGGCATCTGTTCGCTGGAACGCTTTGTCGGTGACGCGGCGCTGAAGGAAGGCTGGGACTTTCCCGCCCCGCCGGAGGAACGCGCGCAGTCGGTGGCGGTCGTGGGGGGCGGACCGGCCGGGCTGTCGGCCGCCTATCAGCTGCGCCGCTATGGCTTCAGGGTCTCGCTTTACGAATCGAAATCCGCGCTTGGCGGGCTGATGCGCTGGGGCATTCCGGCCTACCGGCTGGAACGCGACATCCTTGATGGCGAGATTGCGCGCATCACCGCCATGGGCGTCGATGTGCATCTGAACGCCGAAGTGGGCGATGCCGATGCGCTGGCCGCCCTGCACCGCGAACATGACGCGGTCTATCTGGCCACCGGCGCGAGCCTGCCCAAGAAGCTGCCCGCGCTCGATTATGCCGCCGGCTGGGTGGTGGACAGCGCCGAATTCCTGGCCGCGCCCACCGCCGAACAGACCGCCCTGACCGGCGATCACGTGCTGGTGATCGGCGGCGGCAGCGCGGCGATGGACGTGGCCCGCACCGCCCGGCGCCTCGGGCGCACCGTCACCGTCCTGTCGCTGGAACCCGAAGGCAGCCTGCCGGCGCAGAAGGTCGAGGTGGACGAGGCCGCGGAGGAAGCCATCGAATTCGTATCCGGCGCGATGCTGCAATCGGCCGCGCCCGGCGACGGGTCGGTCACGCTCGACTGTATCAAGGTGGCGTTCTCGAAAGGCGAGCGGCCCGGTGCCTTCCGCGTCGATCCGGTGGCGGGCAGCGAGTTTCAGCTTTCGGTGCAGACCGTGATTCCCGCCATCGGGCAGGATGCCGACCTGCAACGCTGGGCCGGGCTGCTTGAGGCCACCGGCCCGGTGATCGCGGCCGGCAAGGACTGGCAGACCAGCACGCCGGGCATTTATGCCGGCGGCGACGTGGCCAGCATGGCGCGCTTTGTCACCCAGGCCGTCGGCATGGGCAAGGAGGCCGCCCATGCCATCGCCCGCGCGCTGGCGCCCGAGATCGCCCGGCCGGTTCCCGCCGACCTGCCCGAGGTTGGCTATGACCGCATCAACCCGGCCTATCAGGAACCCCACGCGCGCACCCACCAGCGCCTGACCGAAGTGGCCGAACGGCTGACGAGTTTCGACGAGGTGCAGCAGCCGCTGAGCGCGGACGAGGCGCGCACCGAGGCCGAACGCTGTTTCAGTTGCGGCACCTGCATCTACTGCGACAACTGCTATTTCTATTGCCCGGACATGGCCATCGCCCGGCTGGGCGAAAACGGCTATGAGGTCGATCCCGACTATTGCAAGGGCTGCGGCCTGTGTGTCGCGGAATGCCCGACCGGGTCTATCCACATGGCGAAGGATGATAACGCATGAACGCCCCGGCCAATATCGAGACCCGCCAGCTTCTGAACGGCAATCACGCGGTGGCCTGGGGGGTGCGTCTGGCGAAACCGGACGTGACCCCGGTCTATCCGATCACGCCGCAGACGCCGATCCTGGAAAAACTGATCGAGTTTCAGAGCGAGGGCAAGTTCGGCGCCGAACTGCTGACCCCGGAATCGGAACATTCGGCAATGGCCGCCTGCATCGCCGCCTCGGCGACCGGGGCGCGGGTGTTTACCGCGACCTCCTCGCAGGGGCTGCTTCTGATGCACGAGTTGCTGCATTTCGCCGCCGGCGCGCGTGCGCCGATCGTGATGTTCAACGTCAACCGCACCCCGGCTTCGCCCTGGGGCTTCTGGCCCGACCAGATCGACAGCCTTTCCCAGCGCGACACCGGCTGGGTGCAGCTATACAGCGAAAGCCCGCAGGAATCGCTTGATACCGTGATCCAGGCCTTCCGCATCGCCGAAGGCGCGATGCTGCCGGTGATGATCAACCACGATGCGTTCTATGTCTCGCATTCGGTGGAACCGGTCAGCGTGCCGGCGCCCGGGCTGATCGACGACTACCTGCCGCGGGTGGAGTGGCCGATGCAGCTTGATACCGGCGCCGGGCAATCGCTGGGCGCGCCGATCGGACAGGATGCCTGGAACCGGACCCGGCGCGAGATGGACGCGGCAATGGCAACCGTCCCCGGCCTGACCGAGACCGCGGCAAACGACTGGTGCGCGATGACCGGGCGCGGCGGCGGCGTGCTGGAAGCCTACCGCATGACGGGCGCCGAAGTGGTGGTACTGACCATGGGCAGCATGGCCGGCACGGCGCGCGACGCCGTGGACCGGCTGCGCGACGAGGGCATCGCCGCGGGCCTGCTGAAACTGCGCCTGTTCCGGCCCTTCCCCGCGGACGAACTGCGCGCCGCGCTGGCCGGCGTGGGTTCGGTCGTCGTGCTCGACCGCAACTATTCGCCGGGGCTGGGCGGTGTGCTGCACCAGGAAGCCAAGGCGGCGCTTTACGGCACGGTCGGGGCGCCGCGGCTGCACGGGTTGCTGGCCGGCGTCGGCGGTGTCAATGTCGATGTCCCAACGATCGCGCGCCTGGTGCGCGACTATCGCAATGCCGATCCCTCGCCGGATGCGGTCTGGGTGGAGTGAGAAAGATGAACGAAGTAAAGAAGATCGACTATGCCGACGATGGCCAGTTCTGTTCGGGCCATGTCGCCTGTGCCGGCTGCGCCGAGGCGCTGGCGATGCGGGTGATCCTCAACAGCGTCGGCCAGAACGCGGTGGGCGTCGTCTCGCCGTCGTGTTCGGCGGTGATCCTGGGCGGGCATCCGCTGAGTTCGGCGCGCATCCCGTTTCTGCACGGCACGCTTGAATCGGCGGCCGCCTCGGCCAGTGGCATCAAGCGGGCGCTGCGTGCGCAGGGCAAGGACGATACCACGGTGCTGTGTTTCGCCGGCGATGGCGGTACCTACGATATCGGGTTGCAGGCGCTGTCCTCGGCGGCCGAGCGCAACGAGGACATTCTTTACGTCTGTTTCGACAACGAAGGTTACATGAACACCGGCGGGCAGAAGAGTTCTTCGACGCCCTCGGGCGCGGTCACCGGCAGCACGCCGCTGGGCAAGGCGACGCAGAAGAAAAACCTGATCGAAATCCTGGCCGCCCATCGCATCCCCTATATCGCCACGGTCAGCCCGTCGCACCTGAACGACATGGCCGCCAAGATGGACAAGGCCAAGGCGATCCGGGGCACCCGGGTCGTGATCGTGCTGATCCCCTGCCTGCCGGGCTGGGGCGTGGCCGATCATGCCGCGGTATCGACCGCGCGGCTGGCGGTGGAGAGCGGCGTGTTTCCGCTGCTTGAAATCGAGGACGGGCTGCGCACCACGATGCATCCCGAGCACAAGATCCGGCCCATCGACGCCTATCTGGCGCAGCAGAAACGCTATCGGCACCTGAGCGATGCCGACCGCGCGGCGCTTCAGGGCGAGGTCGATGCCAACTGGGCGCGGCTGAGCGCGCAGGCGGCCCTGTAAGGCGGGGGCGCCTGGGGGGGCGTCCATCCTCTTTTTCGCTCCCTGTATTCTCACAGGTCAGGGGCCTTGCGGCCCCTTCTTCGCGCGCACCGGCGCGGTTTCTTGCGTTCTTGGAAAGGTTTGCACGGGCCGGGGGTCAGGGTGAAACCGCTCTGGTATCCGATCTGACCGGGCTGGCCGCCTGACACCAGGAACACGGGGGCTTTTCGGTCTTGCGGGGTGAGGTAACAGCCACCGCTTTCGCCCGGGCAGGATCAGGACAGAAACGGCGCGCCACTGCCGCGGCGCGCCGTTCCCGAACACATGTAGCGGGGGGCCGGCAACGGCCCCGCCCCTGCCCGCCCCGGTCACCCGGGGCGGGGGTGCTGTTATTGCAGCGATTCGAACTTGGCCATCAGCTCGTCCTGGGATTCGTCGAAATCCGGGTTCGGAACGATGCAATCCTCGGGGCAGACCAGCTTGCACTGCGGCTCGTCCTCGGCGCCGACGCATTCGGTGCACTTGAACGGGTCGATGACATAGATCGGGTCGCCGGCCGTAATGGCTTCGTTCGGGCAAA
Organism: Jhaorihella sp.; assembly: GCA_047975215.1. Lineage (GTDB taxonomy): Bacteria > Pseudomonadota > Alphaproteobacteria > Rhodobacterales > Rhodobacteraceae > JAGRMG01. Next base: position 64,262 of record JBKEDD010000096.1, on the reverse strand, counting down.
CCGGTTCGCAGGCATCGCAGGCCGTGCAGCTATCGATTATCATAAGTGCCATATCGGATCCTCCGTGGTCTTGGCCTTATCAGGAAGCCTTGAGCAGCTGGCCGCTTTCCGCGAGCTTCTCGTAGCGGAATGCGCCCCAAAGCGCGGCACCGATCGCCCCGGCAAAGATCGAGTCGGGGTGATTGACGACGGTGGCGCCGTCCATGCCCTTCATCTTGGCCAGGCTTTCGCGCAGCGCCACACACAGCCCTTCGTCAAGCCCCATGCCGCCCGTCATCATGATTACGTCATCCTTGACGCCGATGGATTTCAGCAGCCGCGCAAGCCGGCTGGCCATCGACAGGTGGATGCCCTTGAGGATGTTGGGCGCGGTGATGCCGCGCGACACCATGTTGATGACGTCGGTTTCCGCAAGCACGGCGCAGATCGAGGACACTTCCTCGGGGTCGTCGCCCTTGACCGACAGGCTGCCGATCTCGTCCTGGGCGATGCCCAGATAGCGGGCGATGTTCTCAAGGAACTGCCCCGAACCCGACGCGCACTGGCTGGTCATCTTGTAGTTAACGACCTTGCCCTTGTCGTCGATGATCATCGCCCTTCCGTGCAGCGCGCCGCTGTCGAGGATGGCGCCGGTCTCGGGGTTGAGGAACTGCGCCCCGCGTGCGTGGCTGGTCATCGAGTAGAAGTGCCCGGTGTGGAAGGGGATCGATTCGCCTTCGCCGGTCGTGGCGACGTAGTCGACGTCCTCTTCCTTGACCCCGGCATCCTCGAGCACCTGGTCGAAAGCCTCGCGGGCAAGCTGCATCGGGTCGCGCGACCGGATGCGCAGGCTGCTCTTGGCCAGCCATTCTTCCTTGCCGTTCTCGACCCGGAAGATCACCGCCTTGACGGCGCCGGTACCTACGTCAATTCCCGCTGTCAGGGTCATTCTTCCACTCCTTCAAATTGTCCATGGGCGGCACGGCGGGCAAATTCGGCCCCGCCAAGCGCGCCGGTATAGATCGAATCCGGGTCGATGTTGATCTTCACTTCGCCGTAGTTCTCGAACACCAGTTTCTTCAGTTCGCGCACCGCCGCCTCGTTCTTGGCGACGCCGCCGGTGAAGGTGAACTCGTCGGCCACCCCGCCCGAGCGCGACAGGATCGACATCGAACGCAGGATGATGGCGCGGTGCAGACCGGCCAGGATATCCTCGCGCCGTTCGCCCAGGGCCAGACGGTCGCGCAGTTCGGCGCCCGCGAACACGGTGCAGGTCGAGTTGATGCGCGCCGGTTTTTGCGATTTCAGCGCCATCGGCCCAAGCTCGTGCAGACCCATGTTCATCTCGTCGGCGATATAGCCCAGATAGCGGCCGGTGCCGGCGGCACAGCGGTCGTTCATCTGGAAGTTCTCGACGATGCCGTCGGCGTTGACCTGGATGCCCTTGGTATCCTGACCGCCGATATCCAGAACCGTGCGGGTCTTGGGGAACATCATGTGCGCACCAAGCCCGTGGCAGAGGATCTCGGAGCGGATATGCTCTTTCGAGAAGGGCAGCGTCACGCGGCCATAGCCGGTGCCGACCAGATAGGTTTCTTCCAGTTCGATCCCAAGCGCGTGATCGACGCGCCCGCCCAGATCGGTCGCCGTCTGGTCGCCCTCGCGGGCCACCCGGTCGAGCGCGCGCTTGAACTTCTCGTTCAGGCTGCCCGATGGCGGGCGGTTCTCAACCGCGATGATCGACTTGTCATAGACGTTCAGCAACTGCTCATAGGGCATCCCGGCGTCGCGGGCCACTTCCTCGGCCAGCGCCAGATAGCGCGAGCCGGCGATGTCGCGGAAGAAGTCCGACTTGCGGTCGGCATCCGGGGCATACATGGCCGGGGCCTCGCCGCGCAGGCGGCCGAACACCTCTTTCAGCGCCGCTTTCACGGCATCGGCGTTCTTCGCGAACCGCTCGCCCTTGACCTGGCGCAGACAGGTTTCTTCCAGATCGTCGAGCTGTTCGAGGAACTGCTCGAGGCGGAAGGACCGTTCCAGATCGGCGAGGAAACCCTCGACCTTGTCGTCAAGCCCGCGCTGCGCGTCGAACTCGCGGCGGAACAGGGTAAAGCGCGCGTCGATCTGCGCTTCCTGGCTGGCAACCCGGCAGGCGGTGTCGTAGTTCGACCGCGAGTTGGTGATGCCGCGCCCAAGGATGTCCTTGTTCTCGTCCAGGATGACCGCCTTGGTGGTGGTCGATCCCAGGTCGATCCCTACAAAGGTTTTCATGCCGCGATTCCTTTCCCGCTGCGTTTCTGTTCGACCATCTGGAAATAGCTTTCCAGGCGGTTCTTGACGTTCGCGGCCGAGAAGTAGCGCGGATCGACAAGATCGGTTTCAATGAAGGCCGCCGGCTTGCCGGTGCGCTTTTCGACTTCGCGCATGATCAGTAGCTGACCGGCCGAGAAGCTGTTGCAGCTCTTGATGGAGTTGATCAGCAGACCGTCGGCCTCGTACTCGTTGATGTAGTTGCTGAGCATCTCGATACGCATCGGCAGCGACCGGTTCGTATAGACGTTCAGGCAGTATTCCGCCAGCGATTCCAGCGGCTTGCTGGGATCGTGCCGGAAGCCGAGATCGTAGGTGCCGCCAACCTTGGTGTAGGAGGATGCGACCACGGTCGCGCCTTCCTCGTAGAACATCTTCCAGAACTGGCGGAAGCTGGTGTAGTTCGGCGGACCCTCGACCACCAGACGGTACTTTTCTTCCTCCATCGGGCCGTCGGGCGTGACCGGGCCAAGGCCCAGCTTGACCCGCTGATCGACCTCGTCGCGCAGGAACTTGTAGTATTCGGTGGCGTCCTCGGTGCCGCGGAAGGCGCCGAAGATCGGGCCGATATAGTAGATGCCGCCGAAATAGGCATCGATCGGCGAGGGCTTGTTCTTGGCCGATTGCAGCACATGAACCAGGTCGTCCTCGGCCTTGGCCGATTCGGCGAGGTACTGGCGCAGCCGGTCGATGTCGAACTTGACGCCCGAGACCTGTTCCAGCGTCGGGATCACGTCTTCCTTGAACTGCTTGACCATGTAGTCGATCATGTTCTTGGTGATCTTGCCGTCGGCCATATAGGGCGTCTGCATGAAGATCGTCGGGCACTTGTACTGCTCGCGCAGCAGCTCGAACCACTTCAGGAAGGTGAAGCACCCGGTATAGGACAGAAGCAGCACATCGGGTTTGGGCAGTTCCTTGCCGTTGGGCCCGATATTGCCCTTCATCATCATCCCGATATCGGACTTCACATAGGTGCAGACGTCTTCGGAATGGCCGGCGCGTTCGGCCTCCATGATATAGCCACCCGACTGCTTGCGCAGGCCGGACTGGATGGCGTTGACCTCGGGCAGGTTGTTGACCAGGTCAAAGCACATGATCAGTTCGTTGAGGTTGCCGGGCACGAAGGTCGAACACACTTTGGCGCCGGTTTCAGGGGCGCTGGACAGACGCTCGTAGTGAGCGGCCATCATCGCCTTCTGCTTGAGCATCGAGTCGTCCTTGAGGACTTCCGTGGCCGGTTTTTTGGCGGTGGTCGGTTTCATGCTGCACTCCACAGTTTGATCGAATCGACAAAGGTACCGGCCTGTTCGCGGATAGGCTGCATCTGGCCGGAGTTCTCGGCGTACTTGAACGCGATGAAGGGCACGTCGTTGGCCTTGAGCACGTTCTGCATCATCGGCCGGTCCAGCAGCGCGGGGTCGCAGAAGCTGGTCGAGGCGAAGATGACACCTTCGGCGTTGGCGTCACGCACCTGACGCACAAGGAACTGGCCTTTTTCGGCCTCGTTCGGTTCGTACTTGGCAGCGGTCGACATCGACCGGTGCAGGAAGGCCTGGCTCAGGTTGTGAACCGGGTCGCCCTCGGTGGGCACATTGTCCATCAGCCAGCGGCTGACCAGGACGAAGTCGTCGTTGACGATGAAGCAGCCCGACAGTTCCAGCGACTTGATCAGATTCAGCGGAGGCTGTTCGCAGAACATGCCGGTCAGAACCACGCGGCTGTTGTCCTTCATCTGGCGCGGTTCGGCCTTTGCCGCGGCGACGTAGTCGCGCACAAGCTGGGTGTGCTCCTCGACCGGCAGCACCAGCCCGGCGCGCAGCACCAGGTAGGCTTCGGAAGCGGGCGCGTTCCAGGGCTGCGCCTGACGCAGGGCGTAAAGCTCGGCGATGGCGTTGCGGTTCTCGTTGTAGACCTCGATCGAGGCGCGGATGTCGTCATCGGTGATCTTGCGCCCGGCGATGCCTTCGAGATCGTGCAGGAACTCGCGCATCTCGCCCGTGTAGAACTCGCCGCCGATCTCGTCGCGGTAGGTCTGGGGAACGTCGAAGTACTTGGAATAGACATCGGGGAAGAGCATCTTCCACATGCCCGACAGGTTGCGGATCACGTCGCAGATCGACGGGAACAGCATGCCATCGACGAAATCGAGCCGGCCGGAAACGCCCAGTTCGATGGTCGAGCGCGGAATGCGGCAGATGTAGCTCTGGTAATAGGCGTCGCCGTGGATCACCTCCAGGTTGTCGCCCCCGCCCATGATGCCCAGCGGCAGCATGCCCGCCGCATGGATCAGTTCGCGCGGCACATAGAGCGGCATGAAGCCGATCACCTTGCGGCCCGGTTTCGCGGCTTTCCATTCGCGGGCCGCGTTGAAATACAGGTCCTCGTAGAGCGCCTCGCAGCGCGACACGATTTCGGAAACGGTTTTTTCGGTCATCTGTTTTCCCACTTTGCTGGACGTTTCTCGATGAAAGCCTGAAGCCCCTCGACCGCATCGCGCGTTGCCATCAGATCGTTCAGGTAAAGTGCCTCGACTTCGTCGAGACGGGCTGCCATGCGACGGCAGTACTCGGCCCGCGCGGCGCGCACGGCCATGCGCAAGGAACTTGCGCTTTTCGGTTTCAGATGCTGTTCCACATAGGCGACGGCCGCCGCTTCGGGATCGTCGGCCAGCACATCGGCCAGGCCCATCCCGCAGGCTTCCTCGCCCTTGATCGAACGGCCGGAATACAGCAGATCCTCGGCCCGCGCCTGGCCCACACGCTCGGGCAGCAGGCAGGACGCGGCGGGCGCGAACACGCCCAGCATCATTTCGGGCTGGCCCAGGCTGGCGCCCGGCGCGGCAAAGATCGTGTGACCCGCCATCGCCACTTCAAGCCCGCCGCCCAGGCACTGGCCGCGTACCGCGACCAGCACCGGAACCGGGTATTCCAGCATCCGCCGCACCAGCGCGTGCAGCGACTTCAGCATCGCGGCACAGCTTTCGGGCAGATGTTCCTCGACCGAGGCGCCAAAGCTGAAATGCGGGCCTTCGGCCTCGACCAGCACGGCGCACAGATCGGCGTTGCCGGACTGATCGGCCAGGGCGGCGTCGAGCGCGGCAATCATTTCCGCGTCGACGATGTTCGCCTTGGGCCGGTTCAGCCGCAGCCGCAGCAGCGCGCCGCCGAGATCCGTGCTTATGGCCAGCGGCTGGCTCATTTGCGCACACCCGGCATCATGGAGTCGATGAACTCGGGGGTCCACTTGGTGCCCTCGGCCAGTTCGCGGCGCAGCAGCGCGAAATCGACCTCGCGGCCCACTTCGCGGTTGCCTTCGTTGAAGGCGCGGAAGCCCATGTTGGCCTCGGTCATCATGTTGCCGCCCAGCCAGGCGCGGCTGTTTTCCTTGTTGGCGTTCCAGGCGTTCAGCTTGGGCTTGCGCAGTTCCTCGACCGACTTGGTGGTGCAGTCGGGGAAGGTCAGCAGCAGCTTGGCGCACAGTTCCTCGACCTTGGCGTCAAGCGCGCTCAGGTCCATTTCGCCCCGCTTCATCAGCGCCTTGCCCTCGGCCAGCGCCTCGCCGGTCTTCATCTCGCCATGCAGCAGGCGGCCCCATTCGTCGGTGACGTAATTGGTTTCGACCATCGGGTTGGCAACGTATTTGCCATCGACCTTCAGGCCCGGCACGATGTCGGTCAGGATGCCCAGCCGCATCGCTTTCTGGGCGGTGAAGCTTTCGCACAGCACGCCCGAGTTCATCGCCTGTTCGCAGCCGATCATGACGGGAAGGAAATCGGTCGAACCGCCGATCGCGGCCGAACCGTGTTTCGGGCCGGCCTGGCCAAAGCGGGCCATGTCCTGCGCGATGGAAAAGTCGCAGGCCATGCCGATTTCCTGGCCGCCGCCGATGCGCATGCCGTTTACGCGGCAGATCACCGGCTTGTCGCAGCCCAGGATGGCCGAAACCATGTCGTTGAACAGGCGCATGTACTGGCGGTACTCATGCGGACGGCCGGCATAGTATTCGGCGTATTCCTTGGTGTTGCCGCCGGTGCAGAACGCCTTGTCGCCCGCGGCGGTGAACACCACGGCGTTCACGTCGCGCATGTTGGATGCGGCGCGGAACGACAGGATCACCGATTTCACCATGTCGGTGGTGTAGCTGTTGTACTGCGCCGGGTTGTTCAGCGTGATCCAGACGTTGTAGAGGCCCTTGGCCTCGGTGCCGTCGGGCAGGCGCGCCGGCCGCCTCTCGAACAGCACCTTGTCGGACGTGCCTTCGCGCGTGGCGTCGGACACGAGGTCATGCGAAACGAAATCGAACTTGGCATAGTTCATGGTTTTCTCCCTCAGTTTCCCGGCACAAGGATCTGGCGCCGGACCATCTTGCCGTCGTGGACGGCCTGAAAAACGTTGTTGATGTCATCAAGCGGCTGGCGCTCGATGAAGGGGGCCAGCTTGACCTTGCCCGACAGGACAAGTTCCAGCGCACCGGGATACAGATCCGGCGGGCAGCCCCAGTTGCCCAGCAGGCGGGCATGGAAGGCCATCAGGTTGGACAGGCGCACCTCGACCTTGTCCATGGTAAAGCCGACGACGCACATCGTGGCGCCGTGGTTCAGCAATCCGAACGCCGCGGTCTGCCCGGCGGCGGTGCCGGAACATTCCATGATGATCCATTCCGTCGTGCGCAGGCCGTTGGCCTTGGCGAATCCGATGATTTCCTTCTTCAGCGCCCGGCCGTCGAATTCGCGTGCGTTCAGCACCAGCGACGCGCCGTATTCGCGGACCGCGTCCAGCTTGTCGGCGTTCACGTCGATGGCGACCACCGTCGCCCCCAGCGCGGCGGCGACCTGCACGGCATAGCCGCCGACCCCGCCAACACCGTTGACGATCACCAGGTCGCCCTCGCTCACGCCCGCCTGAACGGCGGCCTGGTAGGGCGTGGTCAGCGCGTCGGCCACGACCGAGACATCGGCCAGCTCCAGCCCGACGGCCTTCAGGCGATCCATGTCGACCGGGCACAGCCCGCGCGCCGGAACCGTGATGTGGCTGGCGAATCCGCCCTGGATATCGTTGCCGGGCATCTTCTGGTTGCGGCAGATGGTGCCCTTGCCGCGCTGGCACAGGTCGCAGGTTCCGCAGGGCATCACCGCGGGCACGATCACCTTGCGGCCCATCCATTCATCGGCGCCCTCGCCGACCTGGACCACGGTGCCGCTGATTTCATGGCCCAGGCACAGCGGCAGCGGCTGATTGGTGCGCACGCCGTCGTAATAATAGCCCAGATCGGTGTGGCAGACGCCGCAGCCGGCGATCTCGACGACGACTTCGCCGGCCTTGGGCGAATCGATCTCGAATTCGACCTTCTGCAACGGCTCATCGCCTGAAACCATCATCCAGCGTGTCGGCATACCTGTCTTCCCCTTGCGTTTCCGGCCCTGCGTTCGTGCTTGTTGACAGGGCTCGCGATCTCTATTACCGTAAAGTGGTACTCGATTACTGATTTAGCGTCAACCACGAAAAACGGGCAGGTTCGGGAAAGCTGATCCGGGACCGCCGAAGCGAGGAACGGAAAACCGATATGAACGCCTCTTCACATCACGCGAAAAACGTCTCTTTCGCGATCGTCGGCACCGGCGGCGCCGGCGCGGTCACGTCGGGCAAGATCCTGCTCGAAGCGGCCGGCAAGGCCGGCTGGTACGGGCTGATGAACCTGTCGGTAGGGCCGCAGATTCGCGGCGGCGAAGCCGCGGCGCTGGTCCGGCTTTCGACCGAGCCGGCAACGACCATGTCCAAGGACTTCGACATTCTGGTCGCAATCGACTGGAAGAACGCCGACCGTTTCATCAGCGCGATGCCGGTGGCCAAGGGCGGCCTGGTGATCTGCGACCCGACGGCGGGCAGCCCGCCGAAGGCGGTGCTCGAGGCGGATTGCACGATCATCGAATGCCCGATCGGCGAACTGGCGAAATCGGTCGAGGGCGGGCGCGAGAACATGATCTCGATCGGGCTGGTGGCCCAGCTGATCGGCCTGCCGCTCAAGCGGGTGATGGACGTGGTCGGCGCCAAGCTCAAGCGCAAGGGCGAATCGGCCGTCACCAACGGCCGGCTGTGCATCGAGGCGGGCATGGAAGCCGCCGCCGATTTCGGCCAGGCCTTTCCGCTGGCCCCGGCGCCCGAGCAGGACGGCAAGCGGTGGCTGATCACCGGCAACGAGGCGGTGGGATACGGCGCGCTCAAGGGCGGGCTGCAATTCGCCGCCGCCTATCCGATCACGCCGGCCACCGAGGTGCTGGAATACCTCGCCCCGGCATTGCAGAAGATCGGCGGCGCGCTGGTGCAGGCCGAGGACGAGCTTTCCTCGATCAACATGATCATAGGCGCCAGCTTCGGCGGCCGCCCGTCGCTGACGGCGACCTCCGGCCCCGGCCTGTCGCTGATGATGGAAAGCCTCGGCCTGGCCGCTGCATCGGAAACCCCCATCGTGGTTGTGGACGTGATGCGCGCCGGCCCCTCGACCGGCATCGCCACCAAGTCGGAACAATCCGACCTCAACATCGCCGTCTACGGCTTTCACGGCGACGCGCCGCATGTGGTCGTGGCGCCGCTGGGCGTGGCCGACTGCCTGTTCACCGGGCAATGGGCGATGCATATCGCCGAAACGCTGCAAACCCCGGTCATCGTGCTGTCCGACCAGTCGATCGGCCAGTCGCGCGTTCTGATCGACCGGCCCGCCGATGTCGCCTTCCTGACCCGGCGCAAGGTCTATGAACCCGGCGAAGAAGTCTACAAACGCTATGCGATCACCGCCGACGGCGTGTCGCCGATGTCGCTGCCCGGCCAGACCGGCGGCCAGTACACCGCCGACGGGCTGACCCATACCGAACGCGGATCGCCCTCCAGCGCCAAGCGCGACCAGAAAGAGCAGATGGACAAGCGTCTGATGAAGCTGGAGAAGTTCGATTTCGGCGACTATTGGGGCGTGAACGAAGGCAAGGGCGACACCGTGATCCTGACCTGGGGGTCGCTGACCGGGGCGGGCCGCGAGGCGCTGTCGCTGCTGGCCGATGACGGTATCGACGCGCGCCTTGTCTCGCTGCGTCAGGTTTCGCCCTTCCCCGTGGCGGCGCTGAACGCCGCGCTGGAGGGGGCAAAACGGGTGCTGTTCGTCGAGCAAAGCCACTCGGGCCAGTTCTATCGCCATGTGCGCTCGAATATCGACCTGCCCTTTGAAATCCGCAAACTGCATCGCGAAGGGCCCGAATTGATCGGCCCGGACGAGATTGCCACCCAAATCCGCGATTGGAGCGTTCAATGAACATTCAGGCCAAGGCCCACAAGGCCAGCGACTACAAGTCCGACATCACCCCGATCTGGTGCCCGGGCTGCGGCGATTTCCATGTGCTGCTGTCGATCACCAAGGCGCTTTCCTCGCTGGGCCGCGCGCCCGAGGATATCGCCGTGGTTTCCGGCATCGGCTGTTCCTCGCGGATTCCGGCCTATACCAACTGCTATGGCTTTCATGGCGTGCACGGCCGTTCGCTGGCGGTGGCGGCGGGCCTCAAGGTCGCCCGCCCCGACCTGACCGTGATGGCGATGAGCGGCGACGGAGACGGGTTCTCCATCGGCGGCAACCACTTCCTGCATGCCTGCCGGCGCAACGTCGACATGACCTACATCGTCATGGACAACCGCGTCTACGGCATGACCAAGGGCCAGCCCTCGCCGACCACCGAACCCGACTGGGACAGTTCGCTGTCGCCGGGCGGCACCGGCGTCAGCCCGTTTCATCCGCTGGTGATCGCGCTGGCATCGGGTGCCAATTTCGTGGCGCGCGAATTTTCGGGCGACATCAAGGCCTGCACCAACACCATCGCCGAGGCGGTCCGCCATCCCGGCTTTTCCTTCGTGGAGATCCTCAGCCCCTGCGTCACCTTCCGCCCCGACGAAAAGGACTGGAAGAACCAGGTTCACAAGGCAGCGGTCGAGGAAACCGACGACCCCGCCCGCGCCGCGCGCCGCATCATGACCGATGACGGCATGAACACCGGCATCCTCTATCGCGGCAAGCGCAAGCCCTATTTCGCGTCGGTGTCGGATACGTTCAAGGACGTGGCGCCGCTCGAGGCCGCCTTCGAGATCTGACCCCGGCAAGGGGCGGCCAACACTCAAGAGAACTGCAACGGCCCTCTTATCGGGGGCCGTTTTGTTGTTGTGTGAACCTTATGGTCAATAGGACGCAGGCCCGCGAATTGACAATTTCGCGAAGAACCGTCGTAACTGCCGCCCAAGGAGACACAAAACCGAATTCCGGTACGCCTTTGCGATCCACATGCCTTTCAGTTGGATTCACCGTTGCGCCGGGGCGGACATGAAAGTCGTTTCCTGTCACCTGCGAGAGGGAGAGAAATCCAGGATGATAGTCAGACACAAGAAAACGGCGGTCGCCGCGGCCCTGATGCTCGGGCTTGCGGCCGGCAGCGTCTGGGCCGAGGGCAAGCACACCGAAGGCGGAAAGCCGGCACTGCCCTTTGGCCCCAGCGAACCGATGCAGACGGAACCGCCCGGCGTCAAGCCCGGCGTGCCGGTGATGTCGGCAGTCGAGTTCGAGCGCGGCCAGAATATCTATTTCCAGCGTTGCGCCGGTTGTCACGGCGTGCTGCGCAAGGGTGCTACCGGCAAGCCGCTGACGCCTGACATCACCCGCGAACTTGGCCTTGAATATCTTGAAAGCTTCATCACCTACGGCTCGCCCGGCGGCATGCCCAACTGGGGCACCTCGGGCGAACTGAGCCCGGAAGACGTGAACCTGATGGCGCGCTATGTCATGCAGGATCCGCCGACCCCGCCGGAATTCGGCATGAAGGAGATGATGGCGACCTGGAAGGTGCATGTACCCGTCGAGGACCGCCCGACCAGCCAGCAGAACGACTGGGATCTCGAGAACCTGTTCTCCGTAACCCTGCGCGACAGCGGCGAGATCGCCCTGATCGACGGAAACACCTACGAGATCAAGGCGATCATCAAGACCGGCTATGCCGTGCATATCAGCCGGGTTTCGGCCTCGGGGCGGTATCTGTTCACCACCGGGCGCGACGCCAAGATCAACCTGATCGACCTGTGGATGAACCCGCCGACCACCGTGGCCGAGATCGACACCGGCATCGAGGCGCGTTCGGTCGAGGCGTCCAAGTTCAAGGGCTGGGAAGATGTCTATGCGATTTCCGGCACCTACTGGCCGCCGCAATTCGTGATCATGAAGGGCGACACGCTTGAGCCGCTCAAGATCGTCGGCACCCGCGGCATGGTCGTGGGCACCCAGGAATATCACCCCGAACCCCGCGTCGCGGCCATCGTTTCTTCGCACTACAAGCCGGAATTCGTGGTCAACGTCAAGGAAACCGGCAAGGTGATGATGGTCGACTATACCGACCTGGAAAACCTTACCATCACCTCGATCGACGCGGCGCAGTACCTGCATGACGGCGGCTTTGATTCGACCGGGCGGTACTTCATGGTCGCGGCCAACGCCTCAAACATGGTCGCCGCCATCGACACCAAGGAAGGCAAGCTGGCCGGGCTGGTCGAAACCGGGCCCACCCCGCACCCGGGGCGCGGCGCCAATTTCGTGCATCCCGAATTCGGGCCGGTCTGGGCCACCAGCCATCTGGGCGACGAAACCATCGCGCTCATCGGTACCGACCCGGAAGGCCACCCCGATCAGGCCTGGACGGTGGTACAGACGCTGGAAGGCCAGGGCGGCGGATCGCTGTTCATCAAGACCCACAAGAATTCGTCGAACCTGTGGGTGGACACGCCGTTGAACCCGGATGAGGAAACCAGCCATTCGGTTGCCGTGTTCGATATCAACAACCTCGATGCGCCCTACGAGGTGCTGCCGATCGCCGATTGGGCCGGCATCCAGGACGGCGCCCGCCGCGTGGTGCAGGCCGAATACAACGTGGCCGGCGACGAGGTCTGGTTCTCGGTCTGGAACACCAAGGACAAGACATCGGCCATTGTCGTGGTCGATGACAAGACGCGCGAACTCAAGAAGGTGATCAAGGATCCGCGGCTGATCACGCCCACCGGCAAGTTCAACATCTACAACACGCAGCACGACATCTACTGACGGGCTGAAAGACAATGCCGGGCGGCGTCCGAAAGGGCGCCGCCCGGTTTCGTTTCCGTCTGGCGGCAGGGGCGTCGCCGGCGGGCGGGTGTTCGCCTACCGGTTCACCACGCTAAAATTCACCATCGCGCCCTTGTCGGTCTTTTGCAGGCCTTTTCCATCTTGGTCTTGGCCGCTTTGGGAATCAGATCCGGCATCGCTCCGCCCTCCGTTGGGAAACACTGACCGGGCATCACACCATCACAGCCGCCGGGTTCTCCCCATGGGCCGGACAAGGCACAAGCCCCGCCGGGATGGCGGGGCTTGCGGGTGGGGCTTTCCTGCCCGCGCCCGTGGCGGCCTATTCGGCCGGCGCAGCGACCGCGCCGGTGTCGATGATGCGCGCCCTCGCTATGTCAAGCAGGAAGATGAGCATCCCCGCCGCCAGGCACAGACCGAAGAACAGGATGAAGTATCCGTAGATCATCCAGCCTTCCTGGTCCCAGGCGGCAAAGCGGCGCGGCATTCCCGCGGCCCCGGCGGCCAGGAACGAATAGTTCAAACCGACCGCCCCGACCGACAAGAGGGTCACGAACCACTTGCCATGCGCCGGGCTGAGCGTGCGGCCCGTGATCACCGGATAGTGATGCATGAGAACCCCCAACCACATCAGCGACATGGCCACGAGAACCGCCATGGTATGCCCCGCCTGCCACATGGTGCCATGCAGCTGGAACGACCATGCCACGTTCGAGGTAATGATCGCGCTGACCCCGTCGAGGATATAAAGCGTGAACCCCATCAGCGCGGCCATGATCCCGGCCGAAGGTCGCAGCCCGTGCTTGACGATCGTCATGACGACGGTGAAGATCGTGACCGCCGCGCCTATGCCGGTGCCCCAGCTCATGATGTTGCCGTGATAGGAAAGCGCCGAGGGCAGCGCCGGGAACATGGTGAAGAAGTGGTGGAAGAACGACGTTACCGATGTCACCAGCAGGATCCACAACGCCAGATTCGCCATCTTGTCGCTGTAAAGCTTGCGCGTCCCGTCGGCCAGGTACAGCGGCAACGTGGCATAAAGCGCGCTGATGATCATGATCGCCATGGCTTCCATCAGGTTGTGCGCGAAGATGTAGAACACGAACTGGAAGACCATCGGATCGGTGGCCCAGCCCACCCAGGCCATCGGCAGGATGCCGTACAGCGCCAGCAGCACCGCGCTCGCCACGATCAGGAGAGGCGCGCCCATGATCAGCAGCACGAAGGCGGCCATCGCCATGCCCAGCATCCCCGGATCGTTGAGCGTGCGCGGCGACAGGATCAGATCCTGCTGCGGGCGGTCGAAGAACAGCATCTTGATGACCTGCACGGGATACAGAAGGATCACGGTAAGAAGGATGCCGGCGATGCCGGTGAACCCGATCACCACGGCCGTCATGCTCCACTGTCCGGTCTGCACACCGACGATGGGTAGCGGGTACATCACCGCATAGCTGATCTTGAGCCCCATCAATATCGCGATGGTGAACAATATGCCGCCGATGTTCATGCACCAGAAGGCCAGCGCCGGGATGATGCCTGTGACCGGCTTGCCCAGGCAGCCCGCCGCCCTGTGCAGGCCGACACCCATCATAAGCTGGAAAACGTAGGGAAAGGCCATGGCCGCCCCGTGCGCGGTGATCGCGGTATAGAACAGGCTGGTGTCAAGCCCCAGCATCTGCGTCAGCGGCAGCGATATGCCCAGCAGAACGGCGGCCGAGAACCACATGAAAGAGGCCATGATCATGGCCGCGGGCCAGGCGTTGATCGGTTCCAGCTCGGGTTCGCCGTCAAGCTTGAACATGCGGCCGAACACCGGAACGCCGGATACCATGGAAGATGCGAAAGACATGCTGTGTTCCTTTCTGGGCGTTCAGCTGCTGGCTTCGGTTACGGTGATCTCGTCGCTCATGTCGTGATGCGCGAGGCCGCAATATTCCAGACAGCGGACCTTGTAGGTCCCCGGCTCGGTGAAGGTGTAGATCAGCGACGAAACACCGACGCCGGGCACCAGCATCATGGTGAACAGAACCTGTCCGTCAGGGTGATAGACGGCAAATCCGTGCATCGTGTCCAGGCTCCGGGCATTGAAGCGCACCGGCTGGCCGACAACGAAGTCCTGCGAGGACATGTCGTAGCTCCAGGACTGCGCATCGACCGAAACATCGATGGCCGGGGCGCCCGAGGCCGCGGCGCGGGCGGTGTAGATCGCCGGAAAGAACTGGATCGACACGATATTGACGATCAGGAACAGCGCGATGACCAGCGCCATCCAGCCCCGGCGCAGCGTGCTGACGCGGGCATCGGATATGTCGCTCGGCCCCGAGTTCACATAGGCCTTGCGGAATACCACGGTCAGGAAAACCAGCAGAAACGGGATCTGGAACAGGAGCATGACGGCGAATGCGCCCCACCCTGTCCGGTAGATGAAATCGAGCATTTGTGTTCCTCCACTGTTGCGTGTTCATCAAGGCACCCGGAATGGCCGTTGCGGCTCTTGTCCCGACGGGCGCGCTTGGGGTCATGGTCGTTCGTTCGTATCGGTTTCCTTTACTTCTGATCTCGGCAGCATCGGGTTTTCGTTTCGCCACCCCGGCATGACCGCGGTACCGGCGAAACACGAAGTCAGGCTGCGCAACAAAACGGGGTCACTGGTACGCGACATCCCTCGCCGGCCGAAAGGCGCCACGGCGAGAACGAAACTCGGCTTTCGGCCCGGTGCCTTGAACCACCTGCCGAAAAGATATCTTTCGTTTTGATATTACGGATAACGTTTCCGTGAGAGCAAGACTTTTGGTAACTTTCCCGTCATGACCTGCCGTTTGTGCGGATTGCCGTTGCCCGCGCCGCCCTTCAGGGCCGGCGAGAACAGCTTTTGTTGCCCGGGTTGCCGCGAAGTTTTCCAACGTTTCGGGGATGTTATCCTTGAACACCGCGCCAACGGGCAACCCGGCCCGCAACCGGACGAACCCGGCGGCGCCGTCGCGTTCCTGCGGATCGAAGGGATGCACTGTTCGTCCTGCGAGATGCTGATCGACCGTATGGCGGACCGAATCGGTGCTTTGCTTTCGGTCCGGTCGAACTATGCGACCGCGACGGCGCGGGTGGTGTACGACCCCGAACAGGTGAACGAGAACGATCTGCCGCGGCTTCTGGGCCGGTCGGGATACAAGGTCAGCCTGCGCTCGCAACCGCGCCCGGCGCGCGATGCTCAGCGCGCCCTGTTCCGGGTCGTGACCGCCACGTCGCTGGCTGCGGTCGTCATGATGCTTTACCTCGCGTTCTTCTATCCCACGCATCTGGGGCTGGTGGACCGTTCCGACCTCGAACCGGTGGCGTGGCTGGCCTACGGCGCCGCCCCGGCGGCGATCTTCGTGCTGACAAGCGCGATGGTCGCCTATGTCGGCCTGCCGGTCTTTCGCGGTGCGCTGGTCGGGATCCGCGCGGGCGTTCTGAACATGGACAACCTGCTGTCGGTGGCGGTGCTGGCGGCCTATGCCTATTCCACGGTGCAGTTCTTCCGGGGCAATCTGGACGAAATGTACTTCGACGTTGCCGCCGCCATCCTGACGGTGGTGACGGTCGGGCGCTATTTCGAGGCGGGGGCACGCGCCGACGCCTCGGGCGAGCTTGAAAAGCTGATGGATGCCTGGGCACCCGTGGCGCGGGTCGTGCGCGACGGCCGGCCCGCAACCGTGCCGCTGGATCAGCTTCGCCCCGGCGAGACCCTTACCGTCGGCCCCGGCGAGGCGGTGCCCGTCGACGGCATCATCCAGACGGGAAGCGCCGCGGTGGATATCTCGCTGCTGACCGGCGAACCCTTCCCGGTGCGCCGGCAACCGGGCGACCGGGCGCAGGGCGGCACCATCGTCGTCGAAGGAGAAATTTCGCTGATCGCCGATCCCGGCGCGGAAAGCCAGCTTGAAACCCTGACCCGCATCCTGTGGGACGTGCAGAGTTCGACCGCCGGCGCACGCGGGCTGGCAGACCGGGTGGCGCGCGGTTTCGTGCCCTTCGTGCTGGTGCTGGCGGCGGCGGTGTCGATCTGGTTTTACACCTCGGGCAGCCCGCTGCGCGAGGCGGTGCTGGTCGGGCTTGCCACCCTCATCGTGTCGTGCCCCTGCACCTTCGGGCTGGCGGTGCCGCTGGCCACCGCGGCGGGGGTTTCGGCGGCGCTGCGCCGCGGCATCATCTTCACCAGCGCCGACCTGTTCGAACGCCCGCGCGATTTCGAAACCGTGGTTTTCGACAAGACCGGCACGCTTTCGACCGGCGAAATGTCGGTCGAACGGATCGAAGCCGAACCCGAGGCCATCGCCCGCGCCGCGGCGGTAGAGCGGCTTTCGCCCCACCCCATCGCCCGCGCGATCGCGCGGCTGGATGCTGGCCTTAAGGCGCACGACATCGAACCCCATCCAGGCCGCGGCGTGATCGCGACCGTGGGCGACACCCGGGTCGCGGTCGGCGGGCGCCAGCTTTTCGCCAATCTGGGCTGGAACGTACCGCCGCCGCTGGCGGCGCGCATCCAGGCAGAGACACCGGGCGCGGGGGTCGTGTCGTATGTCGGCTGGGAGGGCACGGCACGCGGCGCATTCCTGACCCGCGACACGCCGCGCGCACAATGGGCGCAGGTTGTTTCCCGCATCCGCGCCGATGCGCGCACCGTGCTGCTGACCGGCGCCGAACATCCCGGCGCCTACGGCCCGGGCTTCGATGCGGTGCATTCGGGCGTTCCGCCCGAAGCCAAGGCCGCCATCGTGCGCCACTATCGCAGCGAAGGGCCGGTGGCGATGATCGGCGACGGATCGAACGACGCGCCCGCGCTGAGCGAGGCCGACCTGAGCATCGCCTTCGGCGCCCCGACCGCGCTTGCGGCCGAGGCCGCCGATATCGTCATCCCCGGCCAGGATCTTGCGAAGATCTTCGATGCCTTCGCCCTGGTCGCGGCCACGCGCCAACGTATCCGCCAGAACCTGGCCTGGGCGCTGCTTTACAACGCGACCGCCATTCCGCTGGCGCTGTCGGGCCTGCTCAACCCGTTGTTCGCGGCGCTGGCCATGTCGGCCAGCAGCGTGCTGGTGGTGTGGAATTCCTCGCGCCCCCTGCCGGGGGGCGATGGCGCCGGCAGGCCCGCCGGGCGGGCGCCGCGCGGCCCGCGCCTGCCCGCGATGATGAAACCCGCCGGCGAATGATCCGGCAAACCCCCGGAGGGCGCGGATGGAGTTCAGCCTTGTCACCGCCCTGACCATCGGCCTTCTCGGCTCGGCGCATTGCCTTGGCATGTGCGGCGGCATCGTCGGCGCGCTGGATGCCGGGGCCGGGCGCGCCACGGGCGGGCGCCGCATCGGCTATCATCTGGCCTACAATGCCGGCCGGATCGCCAGCTATGCGGCGGCCGGCACCCTGGCCGGTCTGCTTGGCGCGCTTGCCGCCACCGCCAGTTTCGGCACCGCGCTGCCGCTCGGGCGCATGATCGCCGGGCTGATGATGATCGCCCTGGGCCTGTATCTCGGCGGCTGGTGGCGGGCCGTGCTGGTTCTGGAACGCGCGGGGCGGCATGTCTGGAAACGGATCGAGCCGCTGGGCCGCGCCTTCTTTCCGGTCCGTTCGGGCGCGCAGGCGCTCGGGCTTGGGCTGATATGGGGCTGGCTGCCCTGCGGACTGGTCTATTCCGCGCTGGCGCTGGCCATGGCCTCGGCCTCGCCGCTTCGGGGCGCGCAGATCATGGCGGCGTTCGGCCTGGGCACCCTGCCCGCGCTGCTTGCCGTCGGCGCCTTCGCGGGCGCGCTGCGGCACGGGGTGTCAAACCCTCTGGTGCGTCAGGCCGCCGGACTGGCGATCATCGGCTTTGGCCTATACGTCTGCATGACGGCGCTCGACCCTTCGGCGCATCGCGGCGGGGCGGCGCGGCCCGGGCAGACGCAAGAGGCGGTGCCCGGGCCGCGCGCTATCTGAGCATTCCCGGCAGCCAAAGCGCGACGATCGGGAAGGCGATAAGCAGCGCCATCACCGACAGTTCCAGAAGGATGAAGGGAATCGCGGCGCGATAGATCTGGGTGATCTTGATGTCGGACGGCGCGACGCCCTTCATCACGAACAGAAGCAACCCGAACGGCGGTGTCAGCAGGCTGATTTCCATGGCGATCAGCATCATCACCATCAGCCAGGTCGAGTTCATGCCCAGCGAATCCGCGATCGGCAGGAAGAACGGCAGCGTCAGCAGGATCATGCTGATCTGATCGAGGAAACAACCCAGGAACAGCAGCAGCAGCATCATGACCGCCATGGCGGCGAACTGGTTGAACGAGATCGAGGAAATCAGTTCAAGCACACCGCTGGTCGCACCCGAGATTTGCAGAACCTGCGCAAAGGTCATTGACCCGGCGATGATGAACAGCAGCATCACGTTGATCTTGGCGGTTTCGCGCAGCGCCTCTTTCAGGCTGGCCCAGGTCAGCCGGCGATAGGCGGCGCTGACCGCCACCGCCGCGATGCAGCCCAGTGCCGCGGCCTCTTCCGGCGCGGCGATGCGAAAGAAGATCGAACCGACCACCACGGCGAAGATGGTGAACAACGGCATGACATCGACGAACAGCGGCTTCCAGCGCGCCCAGCCGGTCGGGCGTTCCTCTTCGAACTTTGGCGCCAGCGACGGGTTGAGCTTGCAGCGCACCACGACGTAAAGCACGAACAGGACCAGCATCAGGATGCCGGGAACCACCCCGGCCAGCAGCAGATCGGTGATCGAGCGTTCGGCGAGGCTGGCCAGCAGCACCGCCAGCGATGAGGGCGGGATCAGCATTGCGATGCCGCCCACCGCCATGATCGGACCCAGCGCCAGCGTCGGATGATAGCCCCGTTTCAGCATGTCGGGCAGCAGCAGGTTGCCCAGGACAGCGGTATTGGCGATGGTCGAACCCGACAGCGACGAAAACACCGAACCGCCCGCGATCGACACGATCGAAAGCCGCCCCGGAACCCCCGAGATCAGCTTGTCGATGGCGTTGATGGAGCGGAACGCCACCCCGGTCTGGAACAGGATCTCGCCCATCAGGATGAACAGCGCGACCGGCACCAGGCTGAATTGCGCGATCGACAGCGCATATTCGATGGGGATGAGGCTTAGCCCGACCTCGCCGCGCATGAAGAACCACGCCCCGGCAAGGTTGGCGGCGAAGAAGGCGAACACCACCGGCAGACCCAGCAGCAGCAGCCCGACGGCGCCGCCCAGCAGAATCGCCAGCGCCCAGTACCATTCCATGACCATCGTTCAGAACCCCCCGGTGGCGTGCTGGCCCTTTTCGGGGGCGGTGCCGCCGCGCAGCATGCGGCTGACGAATTCCAGCGACAAAAGCGAAAAGCTTACGACAAAGACGCTCAGCAGCCACCATTCGGGGACGTTGTAGTATTTCATCTGTGTCGAGTTGAATATGTAGGCGGTTTTCAGGTTGATGCCGCCGAACCAGAGCAGAATCAGGCAAATCGCCAGACCCGTCACGTCCAGGATCTGATCGAGCGTTCGGGCCAGCGTGGCGGGCAGCGCCCCGATCAGCAGATCGACCCGCACATGCGCGCCGATGCGCAAGGCCCAGGGCGCGGACAGGAAGACGCCGGCGAACATGGCATATTCGATGACCTCCTGCACGCCGGGCAGGTTGCCGGCATTCATCAGCCGCAGGATCAGGTCAAGCGAGATGGCGACGGCGAACAGGCCGATACTGATCCCGACGACGGTGCCCAGATGATAGTAGAAATGTCCCATGAACGCATCGAAACGCCTGAACCCGTTCATCCGAGCCCCCAATTCCTGATTGTTGCGAAAGCGGGCGGCCCTGCGCCGGGCCGCCCACGGTTGTGTTCTTATTCGCTGGCGAAATATTCGCGCAGCTTAGGCCCGTTTTCGGGGCTGATGGCGTTCACGCCTTCCCAGCCGGCCTCACGCGCCGCGCTCAGCCAGGCGTCGCGGTCCGCGCCGGTGAACTCGATCACCTCGAACCCGGCCTCGACCTGCTTGGCCGCGACCCCCTGGTTCAGCGCGGGATCGTTGGCGATCGCGTCCAGCTCAAGCTTGAGCGCGACCTCGGACATCAGCGCCCGCGCCTCGTCGGACACGCTGTCCCAGGCGCGCTTGTTGGCGAGCATCACCAGATCGACATCGTAGAACCCCGGCTCGACCCGGTACTTGGTGACGGTCTCCCAACCCGGCTGATGGCCCAGAACCGGCCAGCCATAGCCCTTGACGGTACCGTTCTCCATCAGCGTGAAGATGTCGGTGATGCTGGTATCCTGCGTGGTCGCGCCGAGATTCTTGAAGAAGTTGGTATAGATAGGCGCGGTGCGCAGATGCAGCCCGGTCAGGTCCGGCTTGTCGATGGCATGACCCGGCGCCAGGAACAGATAGAAGTTGGTGCCGAAATGGTGGCGCGCCAGCACTTCCAGGTTCTTGGCGTTGTGAATCTTGTTCATGAAGTCCCAGCCGCCGTTCTTGCGAATCTCGGTGGGCGTGTTTTCCAGCAGCTTCCAGGCGGCGGCTTCGGGCACCACGTTCTGAAAGTACGATCCGGTGCATGAATTCAGGTCATAGACCCCCTGGGCGACCTTCTGCACCACGGTCAGCTGGCTGCCGATCGCGGGCGCGCCCCCGACATAGTTGATCTGCACGACGCCCTTGCCGCGTTCGTTGACCTCGTCGATGAAGCTTTCGAAGCGTTTCGAGAAGAACGATCCCTGCGGAAAGCAGCTGGCGGCCTGCAACTGGGCCTCCTGGGCGGCGGCGGGTCCGGTGGACAGCCCGGCACTTGCCGCAAGCGCGGCAATGGCGACGACGAGTCGTTTCATTGGTGTATTCCTCCTGTGATTGGCCGCGCTTGCGGGGCGCGGCCGGCAAACCGCCGGAACGGCGGCGTTTCTTTCGCGTCAGGCAACGTTCCTTGCCATCGGCGCCAAGATTCCGGGGCATGGCGACTGTCGGGCGCCGCCTCGTCTAGCGCAGATCGACGACCCGCACCGCCTTGCCTTCCGAGCGTGGCACTTCGCCGGGTGCCTTGGCGATTACCTCGCAGGTCACGCCGATGATCGACTTGATGTGATGGCGCACCTCGGCGGCCTTGGCGGCGAGGGTCTCGGGTGCGGTGCCCAGATCCGGCAGCACCTCGACATCGACGCCGACACTTTCCAGCGGCCCTTCCTTGAAGCGCCGGATCTGGTAGTGCGGCGAAAGCCCGGCAAGCCCCACCAGAACCGATTCGATCTGGCTGGGATAGACGTTGACGCCGCGGATGATCATCATGTCGTCGTCGCGCCCGTCCACCCGCATGATCCGCACATGGCTGCGCCCGCACGAACACGGCTCGTCGGTCAGCCGCGTGATATCGCGGGTGCGGTAGCGCACCACCGGCATCGCTTCTTTCGTCAGCGTGGTGATAACCAGTTCGCCGGTCTCGCCCATCGGCAGCGGCTCAAGCGTCTCCGGGTCGATGATCTCGAACAGGAAATGGTCTTCCCAGCCGTGCAGACCGTTGCGTTCGGTGTCGCATTCGCAGGCCACGCCGGGGCCCATGATCTCGGAAAGACCGTAGACATCGACCGATTTCACCCCAAGGCGGCGGTCCAGTTCGGCGCGCATCTCGTTCGACCACGGTTCGGCCCCGAACAATGCCCGGTGCACCGGCAGGGCGGCGATATCGACGCCCATCTTTTCGGCAACCTCGACGATGTTCAGCGCATAGGACGGCGTCGAAAGCAGCGCCTTGGCGCCGAAATCCTTGAGCAGCGTCACCTGGCGTTCGGTGCCCCCGCCCGAGACCGGTACCACCACGCAACCCAGCCGTTCGGCGCCGTAATGCGCGCCCAGCCCGCCGGTGAACAGCCCGTAGCCATAGGCGTTGTGCACCAGATCGCCGGGGCGGATTCCGGCACCGGCCATGGAGCGTGCCATCAGCTCGGCCCAACGGCCCAGATCGCCCTTGGAATAGCCCACCACCGTCGGCTTTCCGGTGGTGCCGGACGAGGCATGCACGCGCGCCAGCTGATCCAGCGGCATGGCGAAAATCCGGAACGGATAGTTGTCGCGCAGGTCGGTCTTCACGGTGAAGGGAAAGCGCGCCAGGTCGGCGGTGCTTTTCAGGTCGCCGGGCTTGACGCCCGCCTTGTCAAACGCCGCGCGGTAATGCGGCACGTTCTCGTAGGCGCGCTCCAGCGACCAGCGCAGGCGTTCGGCCTGCACCTCGGCGATCGCGGCGCGCGACATGGTCTCGGCCTCGCGATCGAACATGAACCCGTTATCGGGTTTGTTTACTACCAGCATGTGATGGTCCTCCCATTTCCACATCCCGATCCGGCCTGGCGGCGCCGGATCAGGCTTTCGCCCACCCCGGCTTGATTCCTGGGGCGCTCAGGCCAGCACCCCGGGCGGGCATTCTCTCCAATGCGTAACCCTGATTGTACGCGGCTTTCGTGATCAGCGTGTACTTGAACAGCCATCCGCTGAGCGCCGCGCCCAGACCGGCAAGCGCCAGCAGCGGCGCGCCAAGACCCGCCGGCACCGCCAGCGCCAGCAGCGCGAGCGCGGCCAGACCCGCCTGGGGCAGCGCGAACAGTGCCGCCCGCGGGCTGTCCAGGATCGCGAATACCTGCGTCGGCGCGCCCGTGTTCCCCAGGGCGGCGCGATAGTTTTTCCAGGCCAGCGCACGCAGCCCGATCAGCACGGCCAACGCAACGGCGGCGACCGTCAGCGGCACCAGCGGCGCGCCGGTCGCGGCGCTCCAGATGGCGGCGGCAACCGTCCACAGGCCGACACCCTCGGTCAGGCCGGTGGCGACGATCAGCGGAACGATGCCGGGCTGGCGCCAGGCCGGAATACCCTTGGCGGCGCGCAGAATGCGGGCCTGGCAATAAAGGAAGAACATGCCGCAGGCCGCCGCCAGCCACCCAAGCGCGGGCGCCGCCAGAAGCCAGGACAGCCCGCCCAGCCCGAAGAACGGGATCGCGGCAATCGCTTCGCGCGACATCCAGCTTGTGCGCGGGTTGCGGAACACGTTGAGAAACCGCCACGGCCGCCCGATTTCCAGCCAGACGCAGAACAGCCCCGCGCCGGTGAACGCCAGCGCGGCGAAGACCGCCAGCCAGATCACGGGCGCGAACAGCCCCGCCACCATCGTCGCGGCGAAAAGCCCGGTACCGGTTCCCCCGAAGGTAAAGTTCGCCGCCGCGCGCCAGTCCCAGTTCTTCTGAAGCTTGGGCGACACCGCCGCCAGCCCCACCGGATTGGCCTCCATCGGCGCCGGTTCGATCGGCGTATGATCGGCGATTTCGCCATCGTAGAGATAGTGGAACCCCGGCCCGTTGCCCAGTTCCTCGTGCATGCGGAAATGGCGCTTTTCGCGCAAGAGCCGCGAAACGTTGCTTTCGGGGTCGTCGAGGTCGCCCATTGCCAGCGCCCCCGAGATGCACGAGGCGACACAGGCCGGGGTCGCGGCCATGTCCACGCCCGGGGTCAGCCCGGCGGCCAGGCCCTCGTCGATCCGGTCCACGCAAAGGGTGCATTTCTGCGCAACGCTCAGCCGTGCGGGATCCTCGCGCTTGGTCTCGTGGCGCATCCTGAGATCCTTGCCGAAGGCGGCGGCGGGTTCGTCCACCCGGAACCGCGCCTGATAGGGGCAGGACACGGCGCAATAGGCGCAGCCCAGGCAGATATCGTAGTTGATGCCGACGATACCGTCCTCGCGCTTGAACGTCGCCGTCGAGGGGCAGACATCCATGCAGGAGGGTTCCTCGCAATGCATGCAGCCCACCGGCACGAAGGCGCGGCGCACATCGGGAAATTCGCCGGTCTCGAAATCCAGCACCTTGCGCCACTGCACGTCGGGCGCGGTGTTGTTGGCGTGCTTGCAGGCCGCCGTGCAGGTCTGGCAGCCGACACAGCGGTTCAGGTCCGCCACGATCGCCCAGCGGGTCATTTGCGGCCTCCGATCTTCTTCACCGCCACCTTGACGAGGTCCGACCCGGACCCGGTGGCGTCGGTCAGTTCAAGTGACATCGGCATCAGGCCGTTCATCGACGGCGTTTTCAGATCCTTGGCGAACGGCGTCTTCCAATGGTCGAACTGGCCGATCATCAACAACACGTCGGGGCGGATGCCGTGGCGCAGGATCACCGCGCCCTCGGTCTTGCCCACGGGCGAGGAGATCTCGACCCGTTCGCCCTCGCTGACGCCGAGCTTGCGGGCGGCGGCCGGGTTCATCATCACGCCGCCATGGCCGACCACGTTCGAGGCGACCTCGCGGATCATCTGCAGGCCGGCATTGCCGCCCCAGGAATACTGCATCGACCGCGCCGTCAGCAGCCAGAACGGATAGTCTTCGATCTTGACGTTGAACTGGCGTTCCTGCGCGCCCTCCCACAGGCCCGGCAAATCCTGGTAGTGCGGCATCGCCTCGTATTCGCGCAGCTGCGAATCCCACCAGGTGATTCCGGCCTCGTGCAGCCGCGCGCCCAGTTCCTGCCCGATCCGCAAAAGCCGCTCCTGATAGGGCAGTTCGAAACGCAGGCCCTGTTCGATCATCACCGGGTAGAGATACCAGCGTTCCTTGGGAAACGGCTTGGTACGGAACCCGTGTTCGCGGAAATAGTCGAGCCCCTGCGTCTCGGCGCCATCGGTCAGTTCGGCGCTCGCGGCGCGGCACGAACGGTCCCAGATATCCTCGACCGTATGCTCGGTCTCGGAATCGAGCGAGAAATCGTAGTTCTCGCCGAACAGACGTACCCCGGCGGCGCCGCTGCTGATCGCCTTGTTATAGGCGCCCAGAAGCCCGGTGCCCTTGGCGATCTGCGTGGCGATCCAGGTGAAGTCGCGCGAATCGCCCATCGGTTTCGCCGCCGGATCGCGCAGCGCAAAGCCTTGATGCTCCCAGAACTGCTCGACATATTTCGACCCGCCGATGCGGATCAGTTGCAGCCCTTCCAGGTCGGTGCATTCGGGCAGCAGAACGTCGGCCGTATGGTTGGTTTCGTCCAGCGTGTAGGCGAAACAGACGGTGAAGGGAAACTTCGCCATCGCCTCGCCCACCGCCTTGGTGTCCCAGAAGGAAATGGCCGGGTTGGTGCGATAGACGAACCAGACATCGGGCGCTGTGGGTTTGGGCATATGCTCGAACCCTTCGGCCTGCGCCATCCAGGCCAGATGGGTCGGGCCAAGCGCCTGGCTCCAGGGCGAGTTCGCCGCCAGCGGAATCAGCGACTGGTGCCCGTGGCGGGCGTTGGGGTGGCTTTCCCATTCGCCCTTGCGGGTGCGGTTCATGGGGTAGTTCATGAACCCGTCCTCGCCGGGCACGACGCTCGACCAGCGGTTGTCGGCGGGGCGGTTCAGGCGCACCGTGGTCCCCAGTGTGCCGCCCGGCACCTCGAGCCCGCCGATCAGCACCGCCATCAGCGTGCGCGCCCAGGCACATTCGTACCCGCCCCAGCCGTTGCTGACCGTCTTGCCCAGCGAAATCGCCACCGGCCGGAACGGCATCTCGTGGCCGTTTATGTCGACGGTCTCGCCGACATGGGCGTGATGCAGGAAATCCAGCGCGGTCTGGCGGATCACATCGGCCTTGACGTCGCAGATCTCGGCGGCCCATTCGGGGCTGTAGGGCTTCACATGCTCGACCAGATGCGCGAATGCCGGGCGCACGGTCGCGCCGTCATGTGTCCACTCGGCATCGTCGGCGCCGATCTCGATTCCCGAGACGGTGAATTCCCCCTCAAGCGCCGGGTCGGCGCCGGGGGTGTCGAACGGCACCGCCGCGCCGCGCCCAAGATCCCACATCAGCGGCTTGCGGGTTTCCGGGTCGCGCAGGTAGAAACCGTTGGGCGCGACCAGATAAGGCGAGGACGAGCGGTCCTTGAGAAACGGAACGTCCAGCCGGTCGCGTTCGACCTCGTGCAGCAGCACATGCACCATGGCGAACATGAAGGCCGGGTCTGTCTTGGGCCGGATCGGCACCCATTGCGCCGAACAGCCCCCGGTTACCGAAAGATGCGGCTCTACCTGCACCTTCTTTACGCCGCGGTCGCGGGCATCGGCATGGCGGCGCACGCCGCAGACCCCGCCCGACGCCTCGACATTGGCGCCGAAGGAAATCACCATCTCGACCATCGGCGTATCGGGCGACACGGTGAAGGCGCGATGCCAGAATTCGCCGTACAGGTGTTCGGAGTGGTAGCACTTGACGCCCTGGCCGCTGCCAAAGCTCATGTCGACCACGCCCCAGGCCTTCAGGAACGCCGGAAACGTGCCCATGTACTGGGTCGAGGTACCGCCGCCGCCGAAACTGGCGGCGACCCGGGCAAAGCCGCTTTCGTCCTTCAGGCCCTTGGCCTGAACCTCGCGCAGCTTGCCGCAGATCAGTTCCAGCGCCTCATCCCATGTCGCCTCGCGCCAGCCCGGATCCTGATCGCGCCCCTTCTTCGGGTTGGTGCGGATCATGGGCGTGGTGATGCGGTGCGGGTTGTTGGTCTTCTGGATCAGGCCGAACGCCTTGACGCAGACCTTGCCATGGGCGGGATGAATATCGGCCGCGGACCCGTTCGGGCGGATCTGCACCGGCACGCCGTCGATCACGTCGACCTTCATGAGGTCGGGGCCCGACACGCATTGGAAACAGTAGGAGGAAACGCTTTCGGTGACGGATCCACTGTGGTCTTTCATGCTGCGTGCCTTTCTGGTGCGTCGCTCGACCGGCCGTTTTTGCGCGTCCGGTTCAGGCGCCCTTTGCCTTGGCCGCCTTCTTCAGCAGCCGCTGGCGGGTCTGTTCGACATCGACGATGAAACGTTCATGCCGGCCCTTGCAGATGGTATCGAGCGGATCGGAGGCGACGATATCAAGCGCCACCTTGCGCCCGTCCAGTTCCGCGACGGTCACGGTGATCGTGGCTTCCATGCCCCGCAGCGTCGGCGCCATATGGGCGATGTTGACCGTGGTGCCGACCGAATCCTGGCCCTCGGGCACGCGCGCCACGATCATGTCGCGGCAGGTGTTCTCGATGTCGCGCAGCAGCGAAGGCGTTGCGTAGACACGGCATTCCTCGCCCATGAAGCCGATGGTCCGGTCGGTATCGACGGTGAATGTGCGGGTCTCGGTATCGCCGACCTTGAGGTTGTCTGACATGGTATCCTTCCATCGCGCCAAAGCTAAAGCGGTATATGCGTACCATTATGCACATTTAGGATGGATCAGGCTACCGAAATCTGCATTCGATGCGCTAAACCGCCGGAACAAAAGGCTGTTTCCAGTACATCAAAACGTTACCGATTTGATTTCGAATGGATATTTTTGTAACAATTAACATACAAGGCAACCGGCCGCCGCGCAGACCCGGGGCCGACGCCCGCCGGCACCCCGGGATGCGGTGCGAACCGGTTGATTCGCTCAGGCCGCGGCGGTCCAGAAACGGTAGCGGTCCTGGCCGGTGATCTCGCGGATCAGGCCGTGATCGGAAAACAGGTTCAGGTTGCGCCGCGCCGACGCCCGCGAAACCCCGGTTTCCTGTGCCGCCAGTTCCGCCGACATCGCCGGATAGCGCAGCAGCGCGCCGATCAGCAACGGCGGCGTGCGCCCCGACAGGCCGGCGGTCGCATCCCGCGCCCGGTCGCGCCACAGGCTCATCCGCCCAAGCTCCAGCGCCGCGCGCAGGGCGCCGGCCTCGACCGCGCCATAGAAAGCCGCCAGCCGCGCCCCGGCCCCGGCGGCCGGGTCGTGGCGCTGAAACCGCGCGCCCTCGGACAGCGGCAGGAACGGCGCCATCCCCTCGGCCCCCACGACCTGCGCCGCGACGGTGGCTTCCAGCAATTCCTCCCAGGGCGTGATCCCCTCGGCCCGCCAGCAGGCAAAGCCGAACGCGGCGCGCGTCAGCGGGTGGCAATCCGACAGCATCGCCAACCCCGCCGCCCACGCCCGGCCAAGCGCATCCAGCTCGCCGCCCACGGGGCGGTCGTCGCCCGGCGCGGTCTGCGCATCGTGCACCTCGCTGCGGCCAAGAAATTCGCGCACCCCGTCCTGCGGCGGCGCCCCCGCCTCGAGCCGGCGCACCGCCCAGGTGGCGCGTGCCAGATCGCGGGCCATGTCGCCCGCCCCCAGGCGCAGCGCCCGGTATAGCGCAATCTGTTCGGGGCCGAAC
Source organism: Jhaorihella sp. (assembly GCA_047975215.1). Classification (GTDB taxonomy): domain Bacteria; phylum Pseudomonadota; class Alphaproteobacteria; order Rhodobacterales; family Rhodobacteraceae; genus JAGRMG01. The sequence goes on along the minus strand of JBKEDD010000096.1, from coordinate 35,678 downwards.
CAGATGCCTTCGGCCCGCAGCGCCGCCGACACCGACAGCAGCGCCAGCCGCCCGGCCAGCCCCTCGGGAGAGGCGTGCAGCCGCTCGGCAAAGCGCGCCACCGCCTGCACCGCGCTCAGCAGGGCGCGGTATTGTTCGGCCTCGGCGGCGCGCCATGCCGCCGGCTCAAGGCTGTCTTGCCGGGCTGCGACCGGCCAGGGCGGATCGGTCGGCGCCGCATCCGCGCCCGGGCCGGGCAGGAACCACAGATCTTCCTCGGGCACCGGATCGGTGTCATAGGGCGACCGCAGGGTGCCGCCCTCATCGAATGAACTGCCGCTGCCCTCGCCCATGCCGTCAAACTACCCTCTGCCCGCGCGAACCGAAAGCGAAACCGCCGCGCGCCCCGTTTCGCGGCGGTTTCGGTTTCAAATTTTCCAAGGCAATCCTTCCTGCTTTCCCGGCCGAGAAACAAGTTGGCGCGATGCCGTCCCCCGGGGTTGAATATCGCGACCGCAACAGCAGGGGCCGCGCCATGACCGATCACAGCTATTACGCGCCGCGCGGCGGGTTGCCGCCGCAGACGCAGCTTGTCACCGACCGCGCGATGTTCACCCAGGCCTATGCGGTGATCCCGAAAGGCACGTTCAGCGACATCGTCGCCAGTTTCCTGCCGTTCTGGGACGATGCCCGCTTCTGGGTACTGTCGCGGCCGCTGTCGGGCTTTGCCGAGACATTCTCGCAATACATCGCCGAAGTGCAGCCAGGCGGCGGCAGCGACCGCCCCGAGACCGATCCGCAAGCCCAGGGCGTGCTGTTCGTGGTCGAGGGCGCGATCACCCTCACGATCGCGGGCAGCGCGCACGAGATGACGCCGGGCGGCTATGCCTACATCCCGCCGGGGACAGACTGGCGCCTTCGCAACACCGGCACCGCCCCGGCCCGGTTTCACTGGATCCGCAAGGCCTATCAGGCGGTCGAGGGGCTGGACGCGCCCGACCCGCTGGTCCTGAACGAAAACGATATCGCGCCGACGCCGATGCCCGACACCCGCGGGGCCTGGGCCACGACCCGCTTTGTCGACCCTGCCGATCTGCGCCATGACATGCATGTGACCATCGTCACCTTTCAGCCCGGCGGCCTCATCCCCTTTGCCGAAACGCATGTGATGGAACACGGGCTGTACGTTCTGCAAGGCAAGGCGGTCTACCGGCTGAACCAGGACTGGGTCGAGGTCGAGGCGGGCGACTACATGTGGTTGCGCGCCTTCTGCCCGCAGGCCTGCTATGCCGGCGGTCCGGGGCCGTTCCGCTATCTGCTGTACAAGGATGTGAACCGGCACATGCCGCTTGGCCGGGGGGGCGCACTGGGCTGAGTGCCGGGGCGCCCGCCCCGTGCCTCATGTCGGCGGCGGCGCGCCCATGCCCCGCGAGATCTCGGCCGCCGCGTCGCTGACCAGCGCGCCGATCCGCGCGAGCCGGGCGCGCTCCATCCGGTGCGTCGGGCCGGATACCGAAATGCCCGCCACCGCCTCGCCGTAGATATCGGTGATCGCGGCCGCGACACAGCGCATTCCGGGCGCCTTTTCCTCGTCGTCCAGCGCCCAGCCCCGGGCGCGGCTGCGCGCCAGATCGGCGCGCAGCGCGTCGGGCGAAACGATGGTCATGGCGGTAAAGCGTTCCAGCCGGGCGCCGCGCAGAAACCGTTCCAGCCGGGATTCGGAATAGCGGCCCAGCAGCGCCTTGCCGATGCCCGAGGCGTGTATCGGCGACAGCGTGCCGGGCGCAAAGAAGGCGCGGATGGATTCGTGGGTCTCGACCTGACCGATGAACATCACCTGTCCGTCGCGCTCGATGCCGAGGTTTGAGGTCTCGCCCGTGGCCTGCATCAGTTCGCGCATCACCGGGCGGCTGCGTTCGGCCAGGCTGCTGCGGCGCAGAAACGCCGACCCCAGCCGGAACGCCATGGCGCCGATATGCCAGGTCTGCGCGGCCGGGTCGATCTCGACGATGCGGCGCGCCTCGAGCGTGGCGAGAACGCGGTACATCGTCGCCGGCGACTGGCCCAGCCGGCCGGCCAGATCGCTCAGCGTCAGCCCTTCGGCCCCGGCCAGCGCATCCAGAACGTCAAGCGCGCGGTCCACCGCCTGAATGGTCGCCCGTCCGGGCCTGGCCGCCAGGCTCCTGGGGCGGCCCTTGCGTCGCGATTCATCCGCCATTGTCTGCCTCTGGGCGAGAATCAAGCAAGACTTTCTGGATATTCATGAAAGTGACCGCCTGCCTGTGAAAAAATCAACACCTTGATAATGCGAGGATATCCTGAACAACGCCAACTATGAAAGCATTTTTCAAAAAAATATCGCGATCCCGTCCGCACCGCTATTCTGCCCCCAACCGCCAAAGGAGGGCAGATCATGAGCTTTCAGAACCCGGTTTTCATCCCCGGCCCCACCAACATGCCCGAGGTGCTGCGCAAGGCCGTTGACATGCCGACGCTGGATCACCGCTCGCCGCTGTTCGGGCAAATCCTGCACCCCGCCATCGCCGGTGTTAAGCAGGTGCTGAAAAGCAAGACCGCGCAGATATTCATCTTTCCCTCCACCGGCACCGGCGGCTGGGAAACCGCGCTGACCAACACGCTCAGCCCCGGCGATCATGTGCTGGCCGCGCGCAACGGCATGTTCAGCCTGCGCTGGATCGACATGTGCAACCGCCACGGGCTGAAGGTGACGGTGGTCGAAACCCCCTGGGGCGCGGGCCTGCCCGCCGACCGCTACGAGGAGATCCTGACCGCCGACAAGGGCCACGCGATCAAGGCGGTTCTGGCGACCCACAACGAGACCGCGACAGGCGTGCGTTCGGACATCGCGGCGGTGCGCCGGGCACTGGATGCCGCCGGCCACCCGGCGATGCTGTTCGTGGATGGCGTCAGCTCCATCGGCTCGATGGATTTCCGCATGGACGAATGGGGCGTCGACATCGCCGTTGCCGGCAGCCAGAAGGGCTTCATGCTGCCCGCCGGGCTGGCCATCGTCGGGTTTTCGCCCAAGGCCATGGCCGCGCTGGAAACCGCCAGCCTGCCGCGCACCTTCTTCGACGTGCGCGACATGGCGCGGGGATATGCAAACAACGCCTATCCCTACACCCCCGCCGTGGGCCTTCTGAACGGGCTGAAACTGTCCTGCGAGATGCTGCTGGGCGAGGGGCTGGAGGCCGTGTTCGCCCGCCATCACCGCATCGCCGAAGGCGTGCGCCGCGCTGTCGATGCCTGGGGGCTGGAACTGTGCGCGCTCACGCCCGATATCCGTTCCGACACGGTGTCGGCGATCCGCACGCCCGAGGGGTTCGACGCCACCGACATCGTTACCCGTGCCGCAAGCGACTATGGCATGGCCTTCGGGGTCGGGCTGGGCGAGGTCGCGGGCAAGGTGTTCCGCATCGGCCACCTGGGCAGCCTGACCGATGCGATGATGCTGTCGGGGCTGGCCACGGCCGAAATGGTGATGGCCGATCTCGGCCTTGACATCAGGCTTGGCTCGGGGGTCGCGGCGGCACAGGAATTCTACCGCCACGGAACCGACGCCGCCCGTCAGGCGGCCGAATGATGCGGGACGAGGCAGCCATGTACATCCCGACCTATGAGGACATGCTCGCCGCGCACGAGCGGATCGGCCCGTACATCCGCCGCACGCCGGTCCGCACGTCGCAATATCTGAACGACCTGGCCGGGTGCGAACTGTTCTTCAAGTGCGAGAACTTCCAGGAACCCGGCGCCTTCAAGGTACGCGGCGCCACCAACGCGGTGTTCGGGCTGGGCGATGAGCAGGCCCGCAAGGGCGTGGCCACCCATTCCTCGGGCAACCATGCCTCTTGCCTCAGCTACGCGGCGATGCTGCGGGGCATTCCCTGCAACGTGGTGATGCCGAAGACGGCGCCGCAGGCCAAGAAGGACACGGTGCGCCGCTATGGCGGGGTGATCACCGAATGCGAGCCCTCGACCAGTTCGCGCGAAGAGGCGTTCGCGCGGGTCCAGGCGGCGACCGGGGGCGATTTCGTGCATCCCTACAACGACCCGCGGGTAATCGCGGGGCAAGGCACCTGTTCGAGGGAGTTCGTCGAGCAGGTCGACGGGCTCGATGCCGTGGTCGCCCCGATCGGCGGCGGCGGCATGATCTCGGGCACCTGCCTTACGCTGGCGACGCTGGCGCCGGAAACCCGGGTGATCGCCGCCGAGCCCGAGCAGGCCGACGATGCCTTTCGCAGCTTCGAGGCCGGGCACATCATCGCCGACGACGCGCCAAAGACCATCGCCGACGGGCTGCTGGTGCCGCTCAAGGATCTGACCTGGCATTTCGTGCGCAAGCACGTCGCCGCGATCTATACCGCCTCGGAGGACGAGATCGTCGATGCGATGAAGCTGACCTGGAAGCATCTTCGCGTGGTCATGGAGCCGTCCAGCGCCGTGCCGCTGGCGATCATCCTGAAGAACAGGGACGCCTTCGCCGGCAAGCGCGTCGGCGTCATCATCACCGGCGGCAATGTCGATCTCGACCGGCTGCCCTGGTACAATTGAGGGAGACCAGACCATGAACGTACCCGTGAATTTCGACGACCTCGAAGTGGGATATGACGTGCCCGCGCTGCCGGGAATGGACGAGAAGGACATCCAGACACCCTGCCTTGTCCTCGATCTGGACGCGCTTGAGCGTAATATCCGCAAGATGGGCGACTATGCCCGCGCGCATGGCATGCGCCACCGCGTACACGGCAAGATGCACAAGTCGGTGGACGTGGCGAAGCTGCAGCAGGAACTGGGCGGCGCCTGCGGCGTGTGCTGCCAAAAGGTTTCGGAGGCCGAGGTGTTCGCCCGCGGCGGCATCCGCGACGTGATGGTGTCAAACCAGGTGACGGATCCGGCCAAGATCGACCGGCTGGCGCGGATGCCCAAGCTGGGCGCGCGGGTGCTGGTCTGCGTCGACGACCCCGGCAACGTGGCCGACCTGTCGGCGGCGGCGGTGCGGCACGGCACCGAGATCGAGGCGCTGGTGGAAATCGACTGCGGCGCCGGGCGCTGCGGTGTCACCAGCACGCAGGAGGTGGTCAACATCGCCCGCCTGATCGACGCCGCGCCGGGGCTGAAATTCGCCGGCATCCAGGCCTACCAGGGCGCCATGCAGCATCTCGACAGCTATGCGGACCGCAAGGCCAAGCTGGATATCGCGGTGGCCCAGGTGACAGATGCCGTGCAGGGGCTGAAGGCGGCCGGGCTGGATTGCGACATCGTCGGCGGCGGCGGCACGGGATCGTATTATTTCGAAAGCAACTCGGGCGTCTACAACGAGCTTCAGTGCGGATCCTACGCCTTCATGGATGCCGATTACGGCCGCATCCTCGACCGTGAGGGCAACCGCATCGACCGCGGCGAGTGGGAAAACGCGCTGTTCATCCTGACCTCGGTGATGAGCCACGCCAAGGCGGACAAGGCCATTGTCGATGCCGGGCTGAAGGCGCAGTCGGTGGACAGCGGCCTGCCCACGGTGTTCGGACGCACGGATGTCGAATATCTGAAATGCTCCGACGAACACGGCGTTGTCGCCGACCCCGGCGGCGTGCTCAAGGTCAACGACAGGCTGCGCCTGGTGCCGGGCCACTGCGACCCGACCTGCAACGTGCATGACTGGTATGTCGGCGTGCGCGGCGGCAAGGTGGAATGCCTGTGGCCGGTTTCGGCACGCGGCAAGGCCTATTGATTTCGGGCCGGCGGTGCCGGCCCGGCCGGGCGGGGGGCCGTCTGCCCCCCGCACCCCCCGAGGATATTTGCGGCCAGAAGATGGGCCCGCGGATTTCCGCGATACCGAGCTTGAGGGAGTGATGGAATGCTGATCGTGCCGGAACGCGAGATCGCCGATCTGATGACGCAGGCGGCGGCATATGACGCTGTGGAGAAGGTCTTTGCGGCGATGGCCGCAGGCGAGGCCCGCAACTTTCCGGTGGTGCGCGAGGCGCTCGGGCACGAGGACGCGCTTTACGGCTTCAAGGGCGGATTCGACGGCGCCGGGATGGCCCTGGGGCTGAAGGCGGGGGGCTACTGGCCGCACAACATGGAGCGGCGGGGGCTGATCAACCACCAGTCCACCGTGTTCCTGTTCGATCCCGATACCGGGCAGGTGCGGGCGATGGTCGGGGGCAACCTTCTGACCGCGTTGCGCACCGCCGCCGCCTCGTCGGTGTCGATCCGGCATCTGGCGCGTGCGGATGCAAAAGTGATCGGCATGATCGGCGCCGGGCATCAGGCCGCGTTCCAGCTGCGCGCGGCGCTGGAGCAGCGCGATTTCGAAAAGGTGATCGGCTGGAACCTGCACCCCGAGATGCTGCCCAATCTCGAAACGGTCGCGGGCGAGGCCGGGCTGCCCTTCGAGGCGGTCCCGCTCGAGGGGCTGCGCGCCGCTGATGTGCTGATCACGATCACCTCGTCCTTCGATGCGATCCTGCTGGAGCGGCATGTCGCCCCCGGCACGCATATCGCCTGCATGGGCACCGACACCCGCGGCAAGCAGGAGGTCGCGACCGCGCTGGTCGCCCGCGCCAGCCTGTTCACCGACGAGGTGGCCCAGGCCGTCAGCATCGGCGAATGCCAGCACGCGGTGGCCGAGGGCCGCGTGCGCGAGGCCGACATCACGCAGATCGGCGCCGTCATCAACGCCAGCCATCCCGGGCGCCGCTCGCCCGACGAGGTGACGCTGTTCGACGGCACCGGCGTCGGGCTGCAGGATCTGGCGGTGGCATCGGCCGTCGTCGAGCTGGCGCTGGCCAGGGGCACGGCGATCGAGGTCGATTTCTGACTCGCGACAGGCGCGCGGGGGCGTCATAGAATGCGGGTGCGGGGACGGCGGGAGGTGCCGCCACGGGCCCGAGAAGCAAATCCGAAGGAGGAGAACCCGGATATGTCTGCCGTAACGACCGATGTGGACGCAGTGAACGAAAAGCTGCCGCCCGCCAGACTGTTCACCCTGGGGCTGCAACATGTCCTGGTCATGTATGCCGGCGCCATCGCAGTACCGCTGATCGTGGGGCGGGTGCTCAAGCTCGACCCGCACCAGGTCGCGTTCCTGATCTCGGCGGATCTGTTCGTGTGCGGCGTCGTCACCATCATCCAGTCGCTGGGGGCATCGCCGTGGTTCGGGGTGCGTCTGCCGGTGATGATGGGTGTGACATTCGCCAGCGTCGGGCCGATGGTGTCGATCGCTGTGGCCAACCCCGGCACCGAAGGCGCGCGGATGCTGTTTGGCGCGATCATCGGCGCGGGCATCATCGCCATGCTGATCGCGCCGCTGGTCAGCCGGATGCTGCGGTTCTTTCCGCCGGTCGTCACCGGAACCATCATCCTGGTGATCGGCGTCACGCTGATGCGGGTCGGGATCAACTGGATCTTCGGCCTGCCGTTCGGGCCGACCGCGCCCAAGATCGTCGCGCCCGAGCATGTGGCCTGGCTGAACGAGGTGAAAGGCATGCTTGCCGCCGGCACCATCCCGCCTATTCCCGACGGGCTTCAGGTCGCGCCGTCGGTCGACAACGTCAAGTACGCCTCGCCCCTGAACATGCTGATTTCGGGCATCGTGCTGGCCACCATCATCCTTATCATGAAGTTCACCAGCGGCTTCTTTTCCAACATCGCGGTTCTGATCGGCATCATCGTCGGCGCCGTCGTGGCGGCCCTGCTGGGCATGATGCATTTCGAACATGTCGGAACCGCCGACTGGTTCGCCCTGATCACGCCGTTCCGTTTCGGCGTTCCGATCTTCGATCCGATCATGATCCTGACCATGACGCTGGTGATGATCGTGGTGATGATCGAAAGCACCGGCATGTTCCTTGCCCTGGGCGAGATGTGCGGCAAGAAGATCGAGCGCCCGTCGCTGTCGGCCGGTCTGCGCACCGACGGTCTGGGCACGGTGATCGGCGGGTTGTTCAACACCTTCCCCTATACCTCGTTTTCCCAGAATGTCGGCCTTGTCGGCGTGACCGGCATCCGCTCGCGCTATGTCTGCGTGGCGGGCGGCGCGATCATGATCGTGCTGGGGCTGGTGCCCAAGATGGGCGCGCTGGTCGAGGCGCTGCCGGTCGCCGTTCTTGGCGGCGCGGGGCTGGTGATGTTCGGCATGGTCGCGGCTACCGGCGTTCGCATCCTGGGTTCGGTGGATTTCAAGACCAACCGCTATAACGGCCTGATCCTGGCGATTTCCCTCGGCCTGGGCATGGTGCCGCTTATCGCGCCCGACTTCACCATGTGGCTGCCCCATTCGATCGAGCCGCTGATCCATTCGGGCATCCTGCTGGCCGCGATTTCGGCGGTGCTTCTCAATATCGTGTTCAACGGCGCCAGGGACGTGTCCGAGGAGGACTTGCGCGAAGCCGCCATGCAGGCCGAAGGCGGCCACTGACCGGCACCGGAACGGCAGGCCGGCGCCGCGGGGGCCGCACCCCCCGCGGCGTCTTGCCGTGCCCGTTCAGCCTCCGACCAGGCGCCAGAAGAATGCCGCGCTCATCCCGAAACCGATGGCGGCGATGAAGGCGCGTACCGTCCAGGCCGGCACCGCTCGCGAGATCGGCGCCCCGGCATAGCCGCCCAGCGTCGCGGCCAGCATCATCACGATGGCCTGGGGCCATTCCACGAAGCCCGCCGCGCTGAAGGTGGCGACCGAGATCGCCGACAGCACGAAGGACAGCCCGATCTTGAGCCCGTTCATCTGGTGGATCGCGTTCATCCCCCAGAGCGAGAACAGCGCCAGCAGCACGATCCCGAGGCCACCGTTGAAATAGCCGCCATAGACACTGACCGCGAACAGCCCCAGCGCACCCTGCGGCGTCACCCCGCGCGAATGGCGCGCCGCCCAGTCGCGGATCTGCGCGCCGAACAGGAAGGTCAGCGTCGCAAACAGCAGCAGGAACGGCACCACCACCGAAAACGCCCGGTTGGACGACGCCAGCAGCAGCAGCGAACCCGCCAGCCCGCCGGCCAGCGTGATCGCGACCAGGCGCAGCAGGGCGGCGCGTTCGAACACCGCCAGTTCGCGCCGGAACCCCAGCGCGCCGCCCAGATAGCCGGGAAACACCGCCACCGCGCTGGTGGCGTTGGCCACCACCGGCGGCACGCCGGTATAGACCAGCGCCGGGAAGGTCAGGAAGGTGCCGCCGCCGGCGATGGTGTTGACGATACCGGCGCCGAAGGCGGCGATCGCAAGCAACAGGTAATCGGTCATGTCGGGGCCGGCCACTCGGGGTTGGGGAATCGCCCCGACCCTGCCAAGCGGGCGCAGCGGCGGCAAGGCGGAAAACACGGATGCGCCGCCCGCGTCGCGGGGCGCATCCGCCGTACCCGCGTCAGACGTGATCGTCGGCGGGCAGAGATCCGCGGCTGTGCCCGGCCATGCCGCCCGAGACCTCCTCGGTCGCCTCGTCGGCCAGTTCCTCGGGCAGCACGAGGTTCAGCACGATGGCGATCAGTGCCGCCGGCAATAGCCCGCTGGTCAGCAGGATGCGCGCGGTATCGGGCATGTGCTGAAGCGCGCCGGGTTCCAGTTGCAGGCCCAGCCCGATCGACAGCGCGATGGCGAAGATCACCATGTTGCGCCGGTTCCAGTCGACATCGGACAGCATCGAGATGCCCGCCGCCACCACCATGCCGAACATCACGATCACGCCGCCGCCCAGTACCTCGATGGGCACCGTGCGGATAACGCCGCCGACCTTGGGCACCAGGCCGCAGACGATCAGGAATATGGCGCCGCAGGTCACGACGTGGCGGCTCATCACGCCGGTCATGGCGATCAGGCCGACATTCTGCGAGAACGAGGTGTTGGGAAAGGCCCCGAACAGCCCGGCCACGGCGGTACCCAGGCCGTCGGCATAGGTCGCGCCCTGGATTTCCCTGTCGGTTGCCTCGCGGCCCGCGCCGCCCTTGGTGATGCCGCTCACGTCGCCCACCGTTTCCACCGCCGAAACGAATGCCATCAGGCAGAAGCCGATCACCGCGGCGGCCGAGAACTCGAACCCGTAGCGGAACGGCTGGGGCAGCGCGAATGCGGCGGCGCGCTCCCACGACCCGGCGATTGCATCGAGGCTCAGCATGCCCACGGCGATGGCATAGACATAGCCCACGATCAGCCCGACCAGCACCGCCGAGACCGACAGCATGCCGCGGGTGAAGAACTTCAGCCCCAGCGTGACCACGATCACCACCAGCGCCGCCGACCAGTTCAGCAGCGACCCGTATTCCGGCGTGCCAATGGCGGGCACCCCGCCGGCGGCGTACTGGATGCCGACCTGAACCAGCGCCAGGCCGATCATCGTGACCACAAGCCCCGTGACCAGCGGCGGCAGGGCAAAGCGGATCTTGCCGATGACCGTGCCCAGGCAGGCATGGAACAGCCCGCCGATGATGACGCCGCCGAACAGCGCCGCCAGCGCATCGACCCCCTTGCCCGCCACCAGCGGGATCATGATCGGCAGAAACGCGAAAGACGTGCCCTGCACGATCGGCAGCGCCGCGCCGACCGGCCCGATGGTGACGGTCTGCAGCAGCGTGGCGACGCCGGCAAACAGCATCGACATCTGGATCAGGTACAAAAGTTCGGGAAAATCCGGGCTGTTTGAGCCAAAGCCGAACCCGGCGGCACCCGCGACGATGATCGCGGGCGTGACGTTTGAGACGAACATCGCCAGCACATGCTGGATTCCCAGCGGGATCGCCTTGTGCAGACCCGGGGTAAAGTCCGGGTCGCGCCGCTGTTGCGCGGTTCCTATCGAAGTATCAGCCATCGGTTTCCTCCCTGTCGGCAGTTGGGTTGCCCCCGCTTCTTGTGGCGGGGTCAGTCGGATTGCGGCACGACAACGAAGGGCGTGTCGAACCAGTGTTCTTCCAGATTGTCGCCATCTCCGATGCGGTCGATCACGGCAAACAGCCCGGGCGCGCCGACGGGCGCCAGCACGCCATGCCAGACCCCGCGCAGCAGGTTGATCCCCTGCCCCGGCCCGCTGAGAAAAGCGCGCAGGTTGACGGGCGCGCCGCCGTCGTCATCGGCGACCACCACCAGCATCGGCACCCCGTCAAGCGGGATGAACGCCTGGCTGCCTTGCGGGTGGCGTTCGACCATGTCGACCGGATGGGGCAGCGCCCGCGCCTTCGCGTCGAACAGGCTGATCCCGGCGCGGCCATCGCCAAAGTCGAGCCGGGCGAGATCGTGAAAGCGCCCGCACATGCCCTGATTGATGATCCGGTCGGGGTCGCCGCGCGTCTGGATCACGTCGCCCCAGGGCGCAAAGGCTTCGCCCGTCAGGGCGGCCGGCGTCAGCCGGCGGGAGGGCGTACCGCTCACGCGAACAGATCCGCGAGGCGGAATTCGGCGATGCGTTCGACCTGGCGGCAGGCTTCGGCGAATTCGGTTTCGCTGTCGTTGCCGATGCGCCGCGCGAACGCCGCGCGAATCGACGCCTTGTCATGATCGCGCACCGCGATGATGAAAGGAAAGCCGTGCGCCGCGACATAGGCCGCGTTCTGTTTCTGGAACGCGGCGCGTTCGTCGTCGGTCAGCAGGTCCAGCCCGGCCCCGGCCTGTTCGGAGGTGCTTTGCGCCGTCAGCCGCCCGGCGGCGGCCAGCTTGCCGGCCAGGTCGGGGTGCGCCGTCAGCACGCCCATGCGTTCCTCGCGCGTCGCGCTGCGAAATATCCGGCACAGCGCGTTGTGGACCCCGGCGGCGCAGTCATGCGCCGGGCCGAGTTCGAGATCGAAGGCGCGTTCTGCGATCCAGGGCGAATGTTCGAAAACGCCGCCGTATTGTTCGACGAACCGCGCCCGCTCCATCCGGCTGGGCCGTTCGGTGCGCCGGTGCGGGTGCGTTGCGGCCCAGTGTTCGGCAATGTCGATCCGGCGCGGGCACCAGACCCCGTCAAAGCCGCTGATATGATCCAGGAACCGCTTCAGCCCGGCGATCTTGCCGGGCCGCCCGATCAGCCGGCAATGCAGGCCGACGCTCATCATCTTGGGCGCGCCGTTCTCGCCTTCGGCATAAAGCGTGTCGAACGCATCCTTGAGATAGCGAAAGAAATCCTGCCCCGTGACCCAGCCCGGCGCGGTGGCGAACCGCATGTCGTTGGCTTCCAGCGTGTAGGGCACGATCAACTGGTCGCGTTCGCCGATTTCGACCCAGTAGGGCAGATCGTCGTCATAGGTATCGCTGATATAGTCGAACGCGCCGGTTTCGGCGGCCAGGCGCACGGTGTTGGCGCTGCACCGGCCGGTATACCAGCCGCGCGGCGGCGTGCCCACGACCTCGGTATGCAGGCGGATCGCCTCGGCGATGGCGGCGCGTTCCTCGGCCTCGGGCATGTCGCGATGCTCCACCCATTTCAGCCCGTGGCTGGCGATCTCCCAGCCCGCCTGCACCATCGCGGCCACCTGTTCGGGGCTGCGCGCAAGGGCACTGGCCACGCCGTAGATGGTCAGCGGGATTCCGGCGCCGGTGAACAGCCGGTGCAGTCGCCAGAACCCGGCCCGCGCGCCGTATTCATAGATCGATTCCATGTTCCAGTGGCGCTGGCCCGGCCATTGCGCGGCGCCGGGAATGTCCGACAGGAACGCCTCGGACGCATCGTCGCCATGCAGGATGCAGTTCTCGCCGCCCTCCTCGTAGTTCAGCACGAACTGCACCGCGACCCGGGCATCGCCGGGCCAGTCGGCGGCGGGGGCGTTCTGCCCGTGGCCGCGCATGTCGCGGGGATAGCGTTTCACATCCGTCCTCCTGAAGGTCTTGCGCTTATAGAACAGAATAATGCGACTTATTCTCTCTATATTCCTGAAAGTGTTGTTTGCCCCTTCCCTGTGTGGCATCCGCCCCGGTACCCGTTAAGACAGGGCGGACCCGCAAAGGAGGCACCGCAATGGCCGGATACCTGACCACCCATGTTCTCGACACCGCCAGCGGCCGCCCCGCTGCCGGGCTGAAGATCGACCTTTACCGCATCGAGGGCGAAAGCCGCGCCCATCTGCGAACCCTGACCACCAACGAGGACGGGCGCACCGACGCCCCGATCCTGCCCGAGGCCGAGTTCGCCACCGGCGTCTATGAACTGGTGTTTCACGCGGGCGCCTATCTGGACGCCAGCGGCGCGGCGCCCGAAAGCCCGCGCTTTCTGGACAGGGTGCCGCTGCGCTTTGGCATGTCGCAGGCCGCGCATTATCATGTGCCGCTGCTGCTGTCGCCGTTCGGCTATTCCACCTATCGCGGCAGTTAAGCGGCCCCGACGCCCGCCCGGCGCGGCAAGGACCGACCGCCCCGCGATCCGGTTCGCACCCGACCCCGCACTTCTGGCGCGGGTGCGGCCGGGGGCAATTATCTTCCCCCCCGGCGCGGCATCGACGCGAGAATGTGATCGACCATGAAGTCGATGAACAGCCGCGCCTTGGGATCCTGCCGGCGCCGGTGCATGTACAGGCAGGCCATCTGGATCGGCAGCGGCGGTTCGTTCTCCAGCACCGGCACCAGACGGCCCGAATCCAGATGTTCGGAAATCTCGAACACCGGCTTGAGGATGATACCGTACCCGTCAAGCGCCCAGTTGGTCAGGATATCGCCGTGATCGGATTCGAACGGGCCGGTAACGGTGACGCGCTTGACCCCGTCACCCGTCATCAGCGGCCACTGGAATTCCGGCGCGCCGGGATAGCGCAGGTTCAGGCAATCGTGCTTGTCGGTCTTGAGTTCGCCCGAATGCGCCGGGTGGCCGCGTTCGGCCAGATATCCGGGCGAGGCGCACAGGATGCGCGGGCAATCGGTGATCTTGCGGATGCGCAGGGTCGAATCCTCGGGCACGCCCAGGAAAAACGCCGCGTCCAGCCCTTCGGCAGCAAGGTCCAGCCGCCGGTCGGACAGCCGCAGGCGGATGTTGATCAGCGGATAGCGTTCCCGGAAGCGGGGCACCGCCGGCGCGATCAGCCGCTGCCCCAGCCCCAGCGGCGCCGCGACATAAAGCGAACCGCGCGGCATCCGCGTAACCTGGGTGATCTCGGCTTCGGCCTCGTCCACCGATTCCAGTATCTTGGTGGCGCCGCGATAGAACAGGTTGCCCTGTTCGGTGGGGTTCAGCATCCGCGTCGTGCGCTGGAAGAGGCGCACGTTCAGATGTTCCTCGAGCTGGGAAATGCGCGAGGACGCCACCGCCGCCGAAATTCGCAGATCGCGCGCCGCCGCCGACATGTTGCCCAGTTCATAGACCCGCACGAAGGTTTGGATGTTTTCCAGATAGGCCATTCCGGTTATTCTTCTGCATTATTTGAAGCAGCTAGGACATTTTCTCCAATACACGATAATCGCCGCCTGCAATAGCGTTGCCGGCACCAACCGACAGGAGAACCCCATGCTGGACATCGCCATCACCTGGGACTGGCTGGCCTTCGCGGTCCGCTGGCTGCACGTCGTTACCGCCATCGCCTGGATCGGATCGTCGTTCTATTTCGTGGCGCTGGATCTGGGTCTGCGCAAGGCGCCGCACCTGCCCGCCGGCGCGCATGGCGAGGAATGGCAGGTGCATGGCGGCGGCTTCTATCATATCCAGAAATACCTGGTGGCACCCGAACACATGCCCGACCACCTGATCTGGTTCAAATGGGAAAGCTATGCCACCTGGCTGTCGGGTGCCGCTCTCCTGATGATGGTCTACTGGATCGGCGGCGAGCTGTACCTGATCGACTCGGCCAAGGCCGATCTGGCGCTGTGGCAGGGCATCGCGATCTCGGCAGTCTCGCTCACCGTGGGCTGGCTGGTCTACGACTTCCTCTGCAAATCGGGCCTGGGCGAAAAGCCGACGCTGCTGATGCTTCTGTTGTTCGTGCTGCTGGTGGCGATGGGCTGGGGCTACAACCAGATCTTCACCGGCCGGGCCACCATGCTGCATCTGGGCGCCTTCACCGCCACCATCATGACGGCCAACGTGTTCTTCATCATCATGCCCAACCAGCGCATCGTGGTTAAGGATCTTCAGGAAGGCCGCACGCCCGACGCCAAGTATGGCAAGATCGCCAAGCTGCGTTCGACGCATAACAACTATCTGACGCTGCCGGTCGTGTTCCTGATGCTGTCCAACCACTATCCGCTGGCGTTCGCGACCGAATGGAACTGGGTGATCGCGGCGCTGGTATTCCTGATGGGCGTGACGATCCGGCATTTCTTCAACACCATGCACGCGGGCGGCGGCCTGAAATGGTGGACATGGGCAGTCACCGCGCTGCTGTTCGCCGCGATCATGTGGCTTTCGACGGCGCCGCTGATGCAGGATACATACGACGAATCCGAGGCCCGCGCACTAAGCCCGACCGAACAGGTCTTTGCCGAGGCCGAGGGGTTCGAGGATGTGATGGCCGTGGTGCCCGGGCGCTGTTCGATGTGCCATGCGCGCGAGCCCTATTACGAGGGCATCCACCGCGCGCCCAGGGGCATCCTGCTGGAAACCGAGGCCGACATCGCCCGCGCCGCCCGCCAGATCTATATCCAGGCCGGCGTGACCGGTGCCATGCCCCCCGCGAACGTGACCTTCATGGAACCCGCAGAACGCCGGACCGTCATCGACTGGTACCGCAACGCTTCGAAGAACCTGCCGATGCGGATCGCGGCCGACTGAGAGGCCCGCGCCGGGCGCGGGCATAGTCACCCGAATCCAGAGTCCGCAACGTTCACCAATGGCCCGCGGATCGCTTGCGATCCGGTTCGCGCCCGGATGCCGATGTACCGAACTACGAGTCCGCGTCACGAGACCCCCGGCGGCCCGGGCGGCGGCACGATCTCGCCCAGGTCCAGCACCGGCGAAGCATCAAGATCACCCGCGTCCAGCATCGCCGCCACACGCTCCAGCGACGCCACCAGCATCGCCTGTTCCCAGTCGGCCAGCGCCTCGAACCGGCGGGCATACCGTTGTTGCAGCGCATCTGGCGCGCTGGCCAGCGCCGCGCGGCCCTGCCCGGTCGTCAGGATATGGGTCTTGCGCCGGTCGCTGTCGGACTTTCTGCGCACCACCATGCCCTGACGCACCAGCCGGTCAACCAGCGCCGTCACGGTGGCCTGGGCCACGCCCATTCGCGCCGAGATGTCCTTGGCGGTGCAGTCGTCCCGTTCGGCCACCACCTGCAACACCCGGAATTGCACCGCCGTCAGCCCCGCCGCCTGCGCCAGTTCGCGGCCATAGATCTCGGTCGCGCGGAGAATCCGGCGCAGTGCGATCAGACATGCATCGATACGGTCCACGGTGTTCCCCTTTCGATATGCGCCAACTGGATACGCCCCGCATGATGGCACCGGCGCCAAACCTCGACAAGCCACCGCAATATCCATCGTAAAGCTAAACATACCCCGCCAGTGCATTTGACGAATCCACGCCTTGTAACGTGGCGTATATGGGCAAAACGCCGCCTAGTGCGCATTTCCGGTTGAATCTGAGCAGAATTTCATTAGTTAGCTTAGCGAAGCAAATGGAGGAACCACAGCCCATGTCCAACACCAGAGAGATGTTTCGCGGCCCCGCCCCGAGCCTGCGCACGCCAAAGGCCAGGGACGGCGCCGCGATCTGGAACCTGGTACGCGAGTGCAAGCCGCTGGACGAGAACTCGATGTATTGCAACCTGATCCAGTGCGATCATTTCCGCGATACCTGCGTCGTGGCCGAACTGAACGGCAGGATCGCGGGCTGGATTTCCGCCTATGTGGTACCCGCCGAAGCCACGCAAACGCTGTTCGTCTGGCAGGTGGCCGTCGCCCCCGCCGCACGCGGCACCGGGCTGGGCGCGAAGATGCTGCAACACCTGCTGCGCCGCGACGCCTGCGACGAGGTGGAGCGCCTGCAAACCACCATCACCTCGGACAACAAGGCATCCTGGGCGCTGTTCCGCAAGCTCGCCCGCCTCGAAAAGGGCGAGCTGGGCCACACGGCGCATTACACCCGCGAGGGCCATTTCGATGGCCGCCACGCAACCGAACACATGGTCACGATCGACCTGCCGGAGCGGATGAAGAAAGCGGCCTGAGCCACGGCGCCGCGCCCGCCCGTCCTTGCCACCCCATTGAAGACAGGAGTCCCCATGTCGAGCGAAACGACATTGCAAACCGCCATTTTCGAACGCCGCGAATCCGAGGCCCGCAGCTATTGCCGGGGCATCGGGGCGCTGTTCGTCTCGGCCCGGGGGTCCGAGATGACCGACGCCGACGGGCGCAGCTATATCGACTTTCTCGCCGGCTGTTCGTCGCTGAACTACGGCCATAACGACCCGGACATGAAACGCGCCCTGATCGAACATCTTGCCGATGACGGGCTGGCGCACGCGCTGGATCTGCACACCGATGCCAAGGGGCGGTTCCTTGAAGCGTTCGAAACCCATATCCTGAAACCGCGCGGCATGGACCACAAGGTCATGTTCACCGGCCCGACCGGCGCCAATGCGGTCGAGGCCGCGATGAAGCTGGCGCGCAAGGCCACCGGGCGCACCAACATCATCGCCTTCACCAACGGCTTTCACGGCGTCACCATGGGCGCGCTGGCGGCCACCGGCAACGGCTATCACCG
Source organism: Jhaorihella sp. (assembly GCA_047975215.1). Taxonomy (GTDB): domain Bacteria; phylum Pseudomonadota; class Alphaproteobacteria; order Rhodobacterales; family Rhodobacteraceae; genus JAGRMG01. The sequence continues at coordinate 18,096 of JBKEDD010000096.1, read as the reverse complement.
CGGCGGCGGCGCGATGGACACCCATGGCGTGACCCGCATGCCCTATGACGGCTATGCCGATGGCGTGGACAGCGCGGCACTGCTCGACCGGATGCTATCGGACGCCTCGGGCGGCATCGACGCGCCGGCGGCGATCATGTTCGAAACCGTGCAGGGCGAAGGCGGGCTGAACGCCGCCTCGCCCGACTGGGTGCGCGCGATGGCCGCGATCGCGAAAAAGCACGGCGCGCTGCTGATCGCCGATGACATCCAGGCCGGATGCGGGCGCACCGGCACGTTCTTTTCCTTCGAGGGCATGGGCGTGACCCCCGATATCGTGACGCTGGCCAAGTCCGTCTCGGGGTTCGGCCTGCCCATGGCGCTGGTACTGGTGCGCCCCGAACGCGACGTGTTCGGCCCCGCCGAACACAACGGCACCTTCCGCGGCAACACGCATGCCTTCGTCACCGCCCGCGTCGCGGTCGAGAAGTTCTGGTCGGACGACACCTTCCAGACCGAACTGGCGCACAAGGCCCAAATCCTGACCGCGGGCCTGCGCGATCTGGCCGGCATCATCCCCGGCGCCCGCCTCAAGGGGCGCGGGCTGATGCAGGGGGTCGATGTCGGCAACGGCGATCTGGCCGCCGAAATCTGCGCCCGCGCCTTCGGCAAGGGGCTTGTCATCGAAACCTCGGGGCCCGAGGATCAGGTGGTCAAGGTGCTGGCGCCACTGACAACGTCCGGGGCGACGTTGCGCAAGGGGCTGGCCATAATGCTGGACGCGGCGCGCGACGCCGCCGCCGCCAGCCGTATCGCAGCGGAGTAGAAAACATGATCGTAAGAGATTTCGAGAAAATCGTGAAGGATGAACGCGACCGCGTGGTCAGCGACGCGCAATGGTCGTCGGTGCGGATGCTGCTGGCCGGTGACGGGATGGGGTTTTCCTTTCACATCACCTTTCTCGAACCGGGTTCGGAACACACGTTCGAATACAAGAACCACTTCGAAAGCGTCTATTGCATGCAGGGCACCGGCTCGATCACCGACCTGGCCACCGGAGAGACGCACGAGATCAGGCCGGGCATTATGTACGCGCTCGACCGGCACGACCGCCACACCGTGCGCGCCAATGAGGAACTGGTCATGGCCTGCGTCTTCAACCCGCCCGTGACCGGCACCGAGGTCCACCGCGAGGACGGATCCTATGCGCCGGCCCCGGCAGAAAGCTGACACACCAAGATAGAAAGGCCCGGCGGCCCGCCGGGGCAAGCCAACGTGACATTTCCCGAACATTCCGTCGAAAAGATCGGCGGCACCTCGATGAGCCGCCTGCGCGAGTTGCGCGACACGCTGTTCGCCGGCAGCCGCAATGGTGGCGATCCCTATCGCCGCATCTTCGTTGTGTCGGCCTTTGGCGGCATTACCGACCTGCTTCTCGAACACAAGAAATCCGGCGCGCCGGGGGTCTATGCGCTGTTTGCCAACGACGATAACAACCACGGCTGGCTCGATGCGCTGAGCGGGGTCGGCGCGGCCATGGGCAAGGCGCACGCCGCGGTCCTGGACCACCCCGCCGACCTGACGGCAGCCGACGAATTCGTGCGCGAACGCATCGAGGGCGCGCGTTCGTGCCTGTTCGATCTGCAACGGCTGTGTTCTTACGGCCATTTCCGCCTGTCCAGCCACATGGCGGTGATCCGCGAACTGCTTTCGGGCCTCGGCGAGGCGCACTCGGCCTTCGTCACCACGCTGATGTTGCAGCGCGCCGGCATCGCCGCGCGCTTCGTCGATCTCAGCGGCTGGCGCGACGAGAAAGAAGTAACGCTGTCCGAACGTATCGCCGCCGGTCTCGACCGGGTGGACCTGACGGGCGAACTGCCCATCGTCACCGGCTATGCGCAATGCAGCGAGGGCCTGATGCGCGAATTCGACCGTGGCTATTCCGAGGTAACATTCGCCAATATCGCCGCCCATACCGGCGCCGCCGAGGCAATCATCCACAAGGAATTCCATCTCTCCTCGGCCGACCCCAGGCTGGTCGGGCAGGGCGAGGTGCGCAAGCTCGGCCACACCAATTACGACGTGGCAGACCAGCTTTCGAACATGGGGATGGAGGCGATCCACCCCAAGGCCGCCAAGACCCTGCGCCAGGCCGATGTGGCGCTGCGCGTCACCAACGCCTTCGAACCCGACGACCCCGGCACGCTGATCGACGATCAGCCGGCGCAGGCGCCCGGAGTCGAAATCGTGACCGGGCTGAAGGTCGTCGCGCTCGAGGTGTTCGAACAGGACATGGTCGGCGTCAAGGGCTATGACGCGGCGATTCTCGACGCGCTCACCCGGCACAAGGTGCGCATCGTCTCCAAGACCTCCAACGCCAACACGATCACGCACTACCTCGAGGCCTCGCTCAAGACCGTGCGGCGCGTGGTGTGCGATCTGGAACGGACCTACCCGACGGCCGATATCGGCACACGGACGCTGTGCATCGTCTCGGCCATCGGGCGCGACCTGACCGGCACCCGCGCGCTGACCCGCGGCCTTCAGGCGGTGGAACGCGCCGGGTTGGCCGTGATCGCAGCGCACCAGACGCCGCGCAACGTGGACGTGCAGTTCGTGCTGGACGCCGAATCGATGAACGACGCCACCGCCGCACTGCACGCCGCCCTTATCGCGGGCGCCGATGCGGATTCGGACGCCGCACGCGCCAAGGCGCTCAAGGCGGCCTGACCCCCCTGCCCTCGTGGCGTGGGTTCTGAATACGGAACATCACAAACCGGGACTACAGCGGTTCACGCCCGCGAACGAAGGGCGTGAACACCGCTTGCGCGCATAATTTCCCGATTCCGTTCGCCACCCTGGCGCCCTGCCCGCCGCCCCGTCGCACCCGATAAGATGCGCTTATCAAAACTCTTGCGCTGGCCCGCCAAATCGGCGAATCTGCCGGCCATGACGACCCCGACGCGCCCCTTTCCCGCCGCCCCGCCCGCCCAGCCCGAGGCCGACCGCGCCGCGCTGAGCGATCTTTATGTGCGCGGCACACCGGAAAACACGCTGCGCGCCTATGAACGCGACCTGATCTATATCACCGCATGGAAACGGGCGCGCATGGGCGCCGCCCCGGCCTGGCCCGAGGCCGAGGACGTGGCGCTGCGCTTTATCCTCGATCATGCCCGCGACCTGAGCGGCGCCGGCGAAACCGACGCCGCGCGCCAGGCCGCCATGACCCTGATCGCGCAGGGCCTGCGCCGCAGCCTCGCCTGCCCCGCGCCCTCGACGCTCGACCGGCGCATCGCCTCGTGGCGCGCCTTTCACCGGATGCGCAACCTGCCCAGCCCCTTCGAGGCGCCGCTGCTGCGCCAGGCCCGCACCAAGGCGCGCCGCGCCGCCGCACGCGTGCCTTCGCCGAAATCGAAACACCCGATCACCCGCGAGGTGCTGACGGCGATGCTTGGCACCTGCCGCGGTTCGCTGCGCGACTGCCGCGACCGTGCCATGCTGATGCTGGGCTGGGCCTCGGGCGGGCGGCGGCGTTCGGAGATCGCGGGACTTATGCGCGAGGATGTCGACCTGAAGGAATTCGACGCCCGGGGCCGGATCTGGATATCGCTGCTGGAAACCAAGACCACGGCGCGCGGCGAAACCCCCCGGCTGCTGCTCAAGGGGCGGGCGGCACAGGCGCTGGCGCACTGGATCGAGGTCGCCGGCATCGACGACGGCCCGCTGTTCCGGCCCGTATCGAAAGCCGACAGGGTGCTGAAACGGCGGCTCTCGCCCGAAGCCATCCGCCAGATCGTGACCCACCGGCTTGCGCTGGCGGGGTTTCCGCCCGGTTTCGCCACGCCGCACGGGCTGCGCTCGGGCTTTCTGACCCAGGCAGCGCTTGACGGCGCGCCGATTCAGGCCGCCATGCGCCTCAGCCTGCACCGCTCCATGGCGCAGGCGCTGCGCTACTACGACGATGTGGATCTGTCCGAAAACCCCGCGACAGACCTGCTCGGCTGACTGTCCCCGCGGGGACAGCGTTGATTTCAAAGGAAATTCACTTTTCGTTCCGCAGCGCGAACGCCCCCTACCCGTCCGCGTCCAGCACGTCGAAGAACGCGGCAACCGCCGCCTCCAGGCGACGGCGGCTGAGGTTGGAAAAGTCGCGGTCCATGCGCATCTCGACCCGGCCTTGCGCCGCCGCGCAGCGCACGTTTCCGGCCTTCACCTCCTGGCGGAACGTGGTCTTGGCCGCACTGGCCCGCGGGCGCGGCGCGCCGGTCTGGCGGGGCGCCACCGCCTGTGACTTGAGCACCTCTAGCTCGGCCTCGGGCGTGGTCGCCATCGACGCGGTCAGCGCCGCGCGGATGCGGCCCGCGGCGCCGGGTTCGTTGCTGATGCGCTTTTCCAGTTGCAGACCCAGCGCGCGGGGAATCGCCTCGGGGAATTTCAGCCGCGACCCCAGCGCCTCGATCACCGTCACGAAATGGCGCACATAGCTGCGTTTTTGCCGCGATGCAGACCCGAACAGCGCGGTCAGAGCCTCATCAACCGTGTCGGCGGCGGTTTCGGGATCGCGCGCATAGGCCCGCACGAGCTCTGCCATCTCGCCGAACGAGATGTCGCGCCGCACAAGGTTTTCATCGACCATGCGGCGGTACAGCAGTTCCAGTTGCTCGCCATGCGCGATCAGCCCGGCGGGAATGGCGGCAAAGCGGTCCTCGCCGGTTTCGGCGTGGAGTTCGCGAAAGGCCGCCAGCCGGCGATAGCCCTGGATCAGTTCGTAGGCGCCCTCGCCCACCGCCTCGACCATGATCGGGTTGGACAGCCCGACCTCGCGGATCGACGCCTTGAGTTCGTCCAGATCGGCATCGCGCCCCGGCTTGCGGTCGCGGGTCAGCTTGGTGCAGGCAATCGAATCGAGAGGCACCAGATCGGTGATCAGCCCGGCCTTCTTCAGACGCACATGTTCGTGCGCCAGGCGGTCGTTTTCCTCGCGGATCGCGGCCTCGGCCTCGTGCCGGGCGCGCAGTGCCTCGGCGTTTTCGCCGATTGCCGCCGCCATCGGGCCGCGCCGCGCCTCGCGCGCCGGATGCGCTGCCGGTTCGGGCGCCGGGTCGGCGCCCTCGGGAAAGTCGATGTCGAAGATGCGTCGCTTGCTCATGCTCTGGCCTCCAGTTGATCCCAGGCGGCGACGAGGTTGTCGCGAAACTCGCCATAGGCGCCGTCAAAGGACGCCCGCGCCCGCCGCCAGGTTTCCCGCGTCATGTCGCGGTAGTCGATTTCATAGATCGAGGACAGGAACCGCCCGGACTGTTCGACGGCGCGGGTCATCTCGATCGGGTGGGTTGTCATCCTGTCGCCGAAAACCTTGCCGAATGCCTGCTGCATCGCGCGGTGCAGTTCGTTGGCGGGTTCGAACCGCGTCAGCAGAAAGCGGATGTCGCAGAACGCCTTGGGCAAGGTCATCGTCCCCGCGGGGACAGTGCCGGAAAAGCGCGACAGATCCTCCAGCGCCTCGGAAAGCTGACCGATGAAGGAGGTGGTGGAATCGTATTCCCAGTATCCCGGCCCGGACGGGATATAAAGCACGTCGGCAGCGAACACCGCATTCATCGACTGATAGCCGATGGCGGGCGGGCAGTCGAACACGATCAGGTCGTAGGCGTCGTCCGCCAGGCCGTCGAGAAACCGCGATACGGCGGCGAAGAACGACCATTCCGGGTTCAGGTGCCGGTACTGCGCGCTGGCGAACTCGACGAAGGCGGCGTTGGCGCAGGACGGGATCAGGTCGATCGTGGGCCAGCAGGTTGCCTTGACGAAGTCGGCGTTGCGCAGATCGCCAAGGCCCATGCCGGTGATCGCCTCGGGCAGGCGGCGGCGGGGCAGGGCGGTGCCGCTTTCGGCGCCGCTGGCGGCCGCGTTCATGCGCGTGGTCTCGGCGATCAGGTCGCGCGCCATGATGCCCCAGACGGTGAATTCCTCGGCCACGTCCGAAAGCCCCATGGAATGCGAGAGCGTCGCCTGCGGATCGAAGTCGATGCACAGCACGCGATAGCCGTCGAGCGCGGCGGCATGGGCGAAATGCAGCGCCACCGTGGACTTGCCGGCGCCGCCCTTGAAATTGGCAATCGCGGCGCGGATGGCACGCTTGCCACGCGGGCGCGCCGGCATCAGCGAACGGCGGTTGACGCGCAGGCGGCGGCGCAGTTCGTTTATCTCGTCCAGGCTGTACCACCGCTGGCGGCCGTCCTCCTCGACCTGGCCCTGGGGCAGGGACGGGTCGGCGGCCAGACGGCCGCGCAGGGTGGACTGGTTGACGCGAAAGATAAGTTCGGCGACCTCCCAGCTGGAGAACCGGCGCAAGGTCTTTTCCATCTCGGGCGAATAGGTCTGCTGGCGAATCCAGCCCTGCATTTTCAGCGACTGCGCCTGAAGCCGCGCCAGATCCTGATGGGTGAACATCCTGCCTCCTTGCCCGTTTCGCGGACGTTGATTTCTGCTCATATCCGATTTACGCCGATTTGCCGGAATCGCAAAGCGAAAACTGGCCCAGGTGCAGCGCGGCTGTCCCCGCGGGGACAGCGTTGATTTCATTGAACAATCGCTTTTCGTTTTGCCTGCCAGGCCGGCGCCGGGGGTGAAAACCCCCGATCTGGCCACTAAACCCCGACAGGGGGACAGGTTTTGCCCCTCGGCCCGGCAATGGGGGACATTTTTGCACGAATGGGGGACATACTGGTTGTCCCCCTATACCTATTATACCGGTTCATTTGATAAATGAACGGTTCTGGCGCCGGATCGCCAATGCCAGCCCTTGACAGAATCGGCCGCCCGGACGCTAATCGTTCCCAAGATCGGATTAACGCGGAGTTCGGTGCATTAACCGAACGGAAACCATGGCGATCCGATAAATCGCGGGCAACAGACCCGGACCAGTCGAGGCATAGCGGATCACCGTATCCGTGTCAGGTGAAACGAGGGGCAGCATGTACCCAGACGTGAATTCCGCCGCCGCCGCCGGGCGAAGGCCGACCGGCCCCGGCGCCGCGGCGCGCAAGTACGATCTGCTGACCGCCATGGGGGCATTTGCGCTTTCTCAGCCCAAGGCGGTGCAGAAACTGGCCCTGCGGCTGATGACGCTGATAACCGCACGCTACAACTGGGGCCGCGACGAACTGGCGGTCGGTCAGCGCGAGATCGCGCGGCTGTGGTCGGTCGACGAACGTACCGTCAAGCGCGAGATGGCGCGGTTGCGCGCAATGGGCTGGCTGGTGATCCGCCGCCAGGGCGCACGCGGGCGGGTCAGCGAATACCGCCTCGATATCGAGCGCATACTTGACGACACGCGGGGGCAATGGGGTGCGGTCGGTCCGGATTTCCGACAACGGCTTGAGGGCGCCCCCGGCGGCGCCGAGGTGGTGCCTCTGCCCGTCAAGGGGCACGTCCCGGCCCCCGACCCGGGCGACGGGCACGAGTGGTCGCTTGCGCAGGCACTGATCCATGCCGAGGATCCGGCGGTCTACGGTTCGTGGGTGCGGACGCTGCGCCGCCGCGACAGGGCAGGGGGGCGGCTGACGCTGGCCGCGCCCAGCCGGTTCCATGCCGCCTATGTCAACACGCATCTGCTGGCACGGCTGCTGGATGCGTGCCGGTCGGTGGATGACGAGGTGAGCGAACTCATCGTGCTGGCCTGACGGCGCGAAGGGGCGGCTATGGCCGGGATTCGGGAAAGGCGACCGGGCCGCCATGCCCGGCCCAGGTTGAAAACCCCTCGCGCAGATGCGCGGCGGGAAACCCCATGTCGTTCAGCATCGCCACCGTAAGCGCCGACCGCCAGCCCGAGGCGCAGTAGAACACGAACCGGCGGTTCTGGCCGAACACCTCCTTGAAATAGGGGCTGTCGGGATCGACCCAGAATTCGATCATGCCGCGCGGGGCGTGAAAACTGCCGGGGATGAAGCCGCCACGCTGGCGTTCGCGCACGTCGCGGATATCGACGGTCAGCAGGGCGGGATCGTCCAGCATGGCGATAAGATCGGCGGTTTCGACCTCTTGTATGCGTGCGCGCGCATCGGCGACCATCCGTTCCGCCGTGGTCGTGAGTGTGGCCATTCCCCGGTTCCTTGCTGCAATGGTCGTTTGGGCATATTGACGCCTGCACCGCGGCGGCACAAGGTCGCGCGGGCGCTGACCGGGGAGATAGGGAACATGATGCAACGAGAGCCGGTTTCGTTGTGGGACGCATCGGCCGATGAGGCCGACATCGTCAGCCCGATGACGGGCGACGAAAGCACCGATCTGGCCATCATCGGGGCCGGGTTCACCGGATTGTCGACCGCCCTGCACGCGGCCGAGGCCGGGATCGGCTGCCATGTGATCGAGGCCCGCAATGTCGCGTTCGGCGGGTCGGGGCGCAATGTCGGGCTGGTCAATGCCGGGCTTTGGCTGCCGCCCCAGGACGTGCGTGCGCGCATGGGCGAGGCGCAAGGCGCGGCGCTGATCGAATTGCTGGGGAAAGCACCCGATGTTGTGTATTCCCTGATAGAGAAACACCAGATGCAGTGCGAGGCCACGCGCAACGGTACCATCCACGCGGCCCATTCGCCGCGCGGCCAGGCCGATCTTGCGCGCCGCGCCGGCGAATGGGCGCGGCTGGGCGCGCCGGTGGAACTGCTGGACCGCGCCGCGGTGGCCGGCAAGACCGGAACAAGCGCCTTCTTCGGCGGGCTGGAGGACCGGCGCGCCGGCACCGTCAACCCGATGGGATACGCCCGCGGCCTCGCGCGGGCGGCGCGGGCGGCGGGGGCGCAAATCAGCACGGGAACGCGGGTCACGGGCCTGCACCGCGAGGGCGGGCAATGGCGGCTGCGCACCGCTGCGGGCACGCTGAGCGCACGCCATGTTGTGCTGGGCACCAACGCCTATTCCGACGATCTGTGGCCGGGGTTGCGGCGCAGCTATACCATGATCCATTTCTTTCAGCTTGCGACGCCGCCGCTGGGCGACGAGGGCGCGCATATCCTGCCGGGCGGGCAGGGGCTTTGGGATACCGCGCCGATCATGTTCAGCCTGCGCCGCGATGCCGCGGGGCGCCTGATCATCGGTTCGATGGGGGCGCTGCTGGGGGGTACCGGCGGTCTGTCGCGCCGCTGGGCCGCAAAGCGGCTGCGCCGGCTTTATCCCGAACTCGGGCCGGTGGAATTCGAAAGCGGCTGGCACGGCCAGATCGCCATGACGCCGGACCATCTGCCGCGCATTCACCGGCTGGCCGAGGGGCTATACTCGGCGATCGGGTACAACGGGCGCGGCATCGCGCCGGGCACGGTGTTCGGGCGGGCGCTGGCGGGCCTGATCGCGGGCGGGTCCGAGGCCGACCTGCCCATGCCCCCGAGCGCGCTGACGCCGGTTCCGGCACGGACATTGATGACCGGCTTTTATCATACCGCGTTCGCGGTCAATCAGCTGATCCGGGGGATCTGAGAGGCGCCGACGTGGCATCATGTCCCTGGCGCCGAGTATCTGGCGAATTGATCTTTGGCGCGTCATGGCCTATTCGGCGCGGGAACCGGCGCCGGCCGCATCCGGCCCGCCGCGCCTTTGAACCCAACGCCTCCCGGATCGCTGAAAGGTTGAGAAAACATGGCCGACACCCAGACCCCCGACATTGTGTATACCAAGGTAGACGAAGCGCCGCAGCTGGCCAGCGTTTCGCTGTTGCCGATCATCCGCAGCTTTGCCGCCGCCGCCGGGGTCGATGTCGGTGTCAGGGATATTTCGGTCGCGGGCCGCATTCTGGCGGCGTTCCCCGATTTCCTGAAGGACGGCCAGAAGGCCGGCGACGATCTGGCGATGCTGGGCGATCTGGTAAAGACGCCGCAGGCAAACGTCATCAAGCTGCCCAACATCTCGGCTTCGGGCCCGCAGCTGAACGCCGCCATCGCCGAGTTGCAGGCGCAGGGCTATGCGATTCCCGACTATCCCGAAGACCCGCAAAGCGACGCGGAACGCGACATTCGCGCCCGCTATGACGCGATCAAGGGGTCGGCGGTGAACCCGGTGCTGCGCGAGGGCAATTCCGACCGCCGCGCCGCCAGGGCGGTCAAGACTTTCGCCCGCAACAACCCGCATTCGATGGGCGAATGGAAAGCCGACAGCCGCACCCATGTCGCCGCCATGCCGGGCGACGATTTCTATTCCAACGAGAAATCCGCGACCCTGACGGCGGCGCAGGCCGGCAAGGCCAGCATCGTGCTGGAGGGCGCCGGCGGGCAAACCGTGCTAAAGGACGGCATCGACCTGGCCGCCGGCACCGTGGTCGACGCCACTTTCATGAACGCGGCCGCGCTGCGCGATTTCATCCGCGCGCAGATCGCCGCGACCGAACCGGGGGTGCTGTTTTCGGTGCATCTCAAGGCGACGATGATGAAGGTGTCCGACCCGATCATCTTCGGCCATTTCGTGTCGGTCTACCTAGAGGATTTCATCGCCAGCCATGGCGACGAACTTAAGGCGCTTGGCTGGAACCCGAATTCGGGCATCGGCGATCTTGAGGCGCGCATCGCCGACAAGCCGGCGTTGCAGGCCGGCCTAAAGGCGGCGCTGGCGGCGCGTCCGCCGATGTACATGGTCAATTCCGACCGTGGCATCACCAACCTGCATGTGCCCTCGGATGTGATCATCGACGCGTCCATGCCCGCGCTGATCCGGGCCGGCGGCAAGGGCTGGGGGCCGGACGGCAAGGAGGCCGATACCAAGTGCGTGATCCCCGATAATTCCTATGCCCCGGTCTATGACGAGACCGTCCGCTATTTCAAGGAAACCGGCGCGCTGGACCCGGCGACCGCGGGCGCGGTACAGAATGTCGGGCTGATGGCGCAGAAGGCCGAGGAATACGGCAGCCACCCGACCACCTTCGAGGTTCCCGAGGATGGCACCGTGCGCTATGTTCTGGCCAATGGCGAGGTGCTGCACGAACACGCGGTCAGGAAGGGCGATATCTGGCGGTCCTCGACCGCGAAACAGGCGCCGATCGAGGATTGGGTAAAGCTGGCCATCGACCGCCAGAAGGCCACCGGCGCGCAGGCGATCTTCTGGCTTGACGAGAACCGCGCCCACGACCGCGAACTGATCGCCTATGTTAGCGCGATCCTCGCCGCGCAGGGCGTGGCCGACCGTTTCGCGATCATGGCCCCGCGCGAGGCGACGCGGCTGACGCTGGAAACCATCCGCAAGGGCGAGGATTCAATCGCCGTCACGGGCAACGTGCTGCGCGACTATCTGACCGATCTGTTCCCGATCCTGGAACTGGGCACCAGCGCCAAGATGCTGTCGATCGTCAAGCTTATGCAGGGTGGCGGCCTGTTCGAGACCGGGGCAGGTGGGTCGGCGCCCAAGCATGTGCAGCAGATGGTCGCCGAAGGGCATCTGCGCTGGGACAGCCTGGGCGAATTCTGCGCGCTGGGGGAATCCTTCGATTTCCTGGCCGAGGCCACCGGCAACGACAAGGCGGCGGTGCTGGGCCGCGCGGTCGAGGAAGCGACGACGAAGGTGCTGGAATGCAACCGTTCGCCGGGGCGCAAGGTGGGCCAGCCCGACAACCGCGACAGCCATTACTGGTTTGCGCGCTACTGGGCCGAGGCGCTGGCCGCGCAGGGCGGTGATGCCGCGCTGGCGGCGCATTTCGCGCCCATCGCCACGGCGCTGGCCGAGGGCGAGGCCGCGATCCTGGCCGAACTGGCCGCGGCGCAGGGCAAGCCGGTTGATCTGGGCGGGTACTACAACACCGACCCGGCCAAGACCGAAGCCGCGATGCGCCCCAGCAAGACGCTGAACGCGATCATCGGATAGCCGCCCGAAGCCAGGGTTCGCAACATCTGTCACTTGTGCCCGGATCGCTCGCGATCCGGGCCGCGCCCCCGAGTCGCGGGCCGCGAACCCCTGTCGGCTCCGTCTTGTGTTCACGGACCCGGCCATGCCGCGCGAGTATTGAAAGCGGGGGGTTCAGGATATACATTTGCACTTGTATATCCTGACCGGGCCGGAGGCTGCCATGCAGATCGCGAAATGGGGAAACTCGCTGGCTGTGCGCCTGCCGGCGGAACTGGTGCGCGAACTGGGCCTGAAAGAAGGCGACAGTATCGAAATGCGCGCCGATGCCGACGGTCTGGCCGTGGCGCGCCACCCCCGCCCCGACGAGGTGCTGGCCCGGCTGCGACAGTACCGCAACCGTCTGCCCGCCGCCGACCGGCTGGGTCGCGATTCAGCGCATGCGCGGTGATTTTTTCGACACCAACGTCATTCTCTACCTGCTCGACGATGGCCGCAAGGCGGACACCGCCGAAACGTTGCTGGCCACCGGCGGCGCGATCAGTGTGCAGGTGCTGAACGAAACGCTGGTCAACTGCCGGCGAAAGGCGGGGATGAGCTGGCAGGAGACCGGCGATTTCCTGACCGGTATCCGCAGCCTGTGCCGGGTCGTCGACCTGACGCCGGAGTTGCACGAAACCGGGCTTGCCCTTGGTGCGCGCTACGGCTTTTCCGTCTACGACGCGATGATCGTCGCCGCGGCGCTGCATGGCGGCTGCGAAACGCTCTATTCAGAGGACATGCAGCACGGGATGCGCGTCGAGGAGCGGTTGCGCATCGTCGATCCGTTTCGCCCGGCGTAAGCTTTCGCTTGAAATCCGCCGCCCGAAAGGGGAAACCGCAGGCAGCCCACGCCAACGGAGCCAGACAGATGCCGCAATACCGTTCAAGACGTTCGACCCATGGCCGCAACATGGCCGGAGCCCGCGCGCTGTGGCGCGCCACCGGCATGGGCGACGGCGATTTCGGCAAGCCGATCATCGCGGTGGTCAATTCCTTCACCCAGTTCGTGCCGGGCCACGTTCACCTCAAGGATCTGGGCCAGATGGTCGCCCGCGAGATCGAGGCGGCGGGCGGCGTGGCCAAGGAGTTCAACACCATCGCGGTGGATGACGGCATCGCCATGGGCCATGACGGGATGCTGTATTCGCTGCCCTCGCGCGAGCTGATCGCCGATTCGGTCGAATACATGGTGAACGCCCATTGCGCCGATGCGATGGTCTGCATCTCGAACTGCGACAAGATCACGCCGGGGATGCTGATGGCGGCGATGCGTCTGAACGTGCCCACGATCTTCGTTTCGGGCGGGCCGATGGAGGCCGGCAAGGTCACAGAGGGCGAACTGGAACGCGCTGTCGATCTCATCGACGCGATGGTGGCGGCGGCCGACGAACACTATACCGACGCGGAGGTCGACGAATTCGAGGCCAATGCCTGCCCGACCTGCGGGTCGTGTTCGGGCATGTTCACCGCCAATTCCATGAACTGCCTGGCCGAGGCACTGGGGCTGGCGCTGCCCGGCAACGGTTCGGTGCTGGCGACCCATGCCGACCGCAAGGCGCTGTTTCTCGAGGCGGGGCGGCGCATCGTCGAGATCACCAAGCGCCACTACGAGGGCGGCGAGGCCGGGTTCCTGCCGCGCGAGGTGGCGGATTTCGACGCGTTCGAGAACGCCATGAGCCTGGATATCGCCATGGGCGGTTCGACCAACACGGTGCTGCACCTGCTGGCCATTGCCCATGAGGGCGGGGTGAATTTCACCATGGACGACATAGACCGGCTGAGCCGCAAGGTGCCGGTGCTGTGCAAGGTGGCGCCTTCGGTGGCGGATGTGCACATGGAGGACATTCACCGCGCCGGCGGTATCATGGCCATTCTGGGCGAGATGTATCGCGGCGGGCTGATCCATGGCGATGCCCGCACCGTGCATTCCGACACCATGGCGCAGGCGATCGCGAAATGGGACGTGATGCAGACCAACGACCCCGAGGTCGAGAGCTTTTACCGCGCCGCGCCGGGTGGTGTGCGCACGACGCAGGCCTTCAGCCAGGAGCGGCGCTACAAGGATCTGGACCGCGACCGCAAGGGCGGGGTGATAAGGGCGGCGGACAATCCGTTCTCGCAGGATGGCGGGCTGGCGGTTCTGTCGGGCAACATCGCCGAACACGGCTGTATCGTGAAGACCGCGGGGGTTGACGAGTCGATCCTGAAATTTACCGGCACCGCGCGGGTGTACGAAAGCCAGGACGATGCCGTGAACGGCATTCTTACCGGGCAGGTGCGCGCCGGCGAGGTCGTCGTGATCCGCCACGAGGGGCCTCAGGGCGGGCCGGGTATGCAGGAAATGCTGTACCCGACCAGCTATCTGAAATCCAAGGGGCTGGGAAAATCCTGCGCGCTGCTGACCGACGGGCGGTTTTCGGGGGGTTCCTCGGGCCTGTCGATCGGGCATGTATCGCCCGAAGCCGCCGAGGGCGGGCTGATCGGGCTGGTGGAGACCGGCGACACCATCGAGATCGACATTCCGGGGCGCTACATAAACCTGGCGGTGGATGATGCGGTATTGCTGGCGCGGCGCACCGCCAAGGGGCCGTTGCCCTGGGCCCCGGCAGAGCCGCGCAAGCGCGCGGTCAGCACGGCGCTGCGCGCCTATGCGCTGCTGGCCTCTTCGGCCGCAAGGGGCGGGGTGCGGGTGCTGCCGCAAGACCGCTGAGCGCATCCTTCGGGGCGCGCACGCGCGGCCCCGGGACCGAGCGGGCGGGGGTCAGCCCCCGTCCGGCGGGCCGGGATCGCGCCGGCGCAGATGCGGCGCGACCAGTTCGGCAAAGCGGCGCACCATGGCGCGAGCGGCTTCGGGGTCGGGGTTGAAGCGTTCCTGCAAATGCAGGCTGCGCATGAAGATCCGGCAGATCGTCCAGATGCGGATCACGTCCTCGTCGTCGCCCCCGGTTGCCTCGTAGATCTCAAGCACGTCCTGGCCGATCTCGGCCTCGTAGGTCCGTAGCAGCGGCTCGATCTTGGCCCGAAGCCTTGCGTCGGTGCGACCGGCGACCAGGATTTCGACCATGGCGCGGCCTTCGGGCCGGTCCACCAGATGCGACCAGAGCGACAGAAGATCCCGTTCGATGGGCGCCGCCGGGGCATCCGCGCCGCGTTCCGCCCCGGCAAGGCCCTGTCCGTGACGGGTGGCGGCCAGCACGCGCGTCAGGGTTTCGACGATCATGTCTTCCTTGGTGGCGAACTGGTGCATCAGCGCCCCGCGCGAGACACCGGCGCGTTCCTGTACGCGCTGGATGCTGGTTTCGGAATAGCCGTGTTCGTCAAGGCAGGCGATAGCGGCGGCGCAGATGCGGCGGCGGGTCTGCGCGCTGCGCTGTTCCTGCCGGTTCGGGGCGGGGTCGGAGGATGGCAGACCGTTCATGCGATAACTCGGCGAATGCTGTTGCGCGACAGACGCGCCACTGATAATAAACAGACCAGTCGGTTTGTTTCAAGAGATTCGCGACCGCGCCTCGCCCGACCGCGGAAACGGCCGCCGATAAGATGGCAACAACCACCGGGGAGTTGAAATGACCGTCTATGCCTCTCGTCTGTCGCCCGCATCGCCTGACTTTGCGCAGAACCGCACGCAGATGCTGGCGCTGGTCGACCGGCTGCGCGATATCGAGGCGCGGGCGAGCGCGCGTTCGGAACGGCGGCGCGACCGGTTCGAGGCGCGCGGCCAGCTAACCCCGCGCGACCGGCTGGCGCGGCTGCTGGATCCGGGGATGCCGTGGCTTGAACTGTACAACCTCGCCGGATACCTGGTGGACGATCCCGACCCCGAAACCTCGGTACCCGGCGCGTCGATGATTACCGGTATCGGGTTCGTCGGCGGTGTGCGGGCGCTGGTCTTTGTCGATGACAGCGGCATCAGCGCCGGTGCCGTGACCACCAAATCGGTGGAAAAGGCGCTGGGATGCCTGAAGATCGCGAGGCGCCAGAAACTGCCGTTCATCCATCTGGTCGAAAGCGCGGGTGCCAACCTGATGGACTACGCTGTCGAGCTTTGGGCCCATGGCGGCGGCATGTTCTACGGGCTGGCGCGGCTGTCGGCGGCGGGCATTCCCGTCATTACCGTATTGCACGGGCCATCGACGGCGGGGGGTGCCTATCAGCCGGGCATGTCCGACTATGTGATCGGGGTGAAGAAGAACGGCATGGCGGCGCTGGCCGGTGCGGCGCTGGTGCAGGCGGCCACGGGCGAGAAATCGAGCGATGCCGAACTGGGCGGCGCGGAGATGCATGCCTCGACCACCGGGCTGGTCGAATACCTGGCCGAGGACGACGCCCACGGCATCGAGATCGCCCGCGATCTGATGACGCGCCTGGGCTGGAACCGGGCCGTTTCGCGCCCCGCGGCCGAAGGATTTGACGAACCGCGCCATGCGCCCGACGAGATTGCCGGAATCGTGCCGGTGAGCTATCGCAAGCCCTACGAGGTGCGCGAACTGGTGGCGCGGCTGGCGGACGGGTCGGATTTCGCCGATTTCAAGCCGCGCTATGGCGTCTCGACCGTGTGCCTGCAGGCGCGCATCCACGGGCGCGACTGCGCCATCATCGGCAACAACGGCCCGATCGACCCCGACGGCGCCGCCAAGGCGGCGCATTTCATCCAGCTTTGCGACCAGTCGGGCACGCCGCTGATCTTTCTGTCCAACACCACCGGCTACATGGTTGGCAAGGAATACGAGCACGCCGGCATGATCAAGCACGGCTCCAAGATGATCCAGGCGGTCAGCAACGTTTCGGTGCCCAAGATCGCGCTTTATATCGGGGCGAGCTTTGGGGCAGGCAATTACGGCATGTGCGGCTATGCCTATGAACCCGACTTCCTGTTTGCCTGGCCCAATGCCGTGACCGGGGTGATGGGCGGCGAACAGGCGGCGCTGACCATGGATCAGGTCGCCCGCGTCGGTGCCATGCGGCGCGGCGTGGCGATAGACGAGGAGCGGCTTGCGGCGCAGCGCGACCGCATCACCGCGCATTTCGACCGTCAGTCGGATGCCTTCTATACATCGGGGCGGATGCTGGACATGGGCGTGATCGACCCGCGCGACACCCGCCGCGTACTGGCCTTCGCGCTGGAAACCGCCGACGAGGCGCGCCGCCGCGACCTGCGCCCCAATTCATTTGGCGTGGCGCGGATGTGACCGCGCCGCCCGCCGCTTACCCGCCATATCGAAACGAGGTCCGCCCATGAGAACGATCCGCAGCCTGCTTGTTGCCAACCGGGGCGAGATCGCGCTGCGCATCATGCGCACCGCCCGCCGCCTGGGGCTGCGGGTGATCGCGGTGCATTCGGATGCCGATTCCGACGCGCCCCATGTGGCGTTCGCCGACGACGCGGTCGAGATCGGGCCGGGCCCGGCCGGCGAAAGCTATCTGCTGGGCGATCGCATCGTCGAGGCGGCGCGCGCCACGGGGGCCGATGCCATCCATCCCGGCTATGGCTTCCTGTCGGAGAATGCAGGCTTTGCCCGCGCGGTCGAGGCCGCCGGGCTGATATTCGTCGGCCCGCCCGCCGATGCCATCGAGGCGATGGGCGACAAGGCCGAGGCCAAGCGGCGGATGATCGCCGCCGGTGTGCCCTGCGTGCCGGGGTACGAGGGCGATGACCAGTCCGACGCGACCTTGTGCGATGCCGCCGGCCGGGTCGGCTTTCCCGTCATGGTCAAGGCGTCGGCGGGGGGCGGCGGGCGCGGTATGCGTCTGGTGGATGCGCCCGGCGATCTGGAGGCGGCGTTGCGGCTGGCGCGTTCCGAGGCACTTTCGGCCTTCGGGTCTGACCGGCTGATCCTGGAAAAGGCGGTCGAGCGGCCCCGCCATGTCGAGGTGCAGGTATTCGCCGACCGGGCCGGGCACACCATCCATCTGGGCGAGCGCGACTGTTCGGTGCAGCGCCGCCACCAGAAAGTGATCGAGGAGGCGCCATCGCCCGTGGTATCGCCCGAACTGCGCGAGGCGATGGGGGCGGCAGCGGTCGAGGCGGCGCGCGCCATCGGCTATGTCGGCGCCGGTACGGTCGAGTTTCTGCTGGACGGTTCGGGCGAGTTCTATTTTCTCGAGATGAACACCCGGCTTCAGGTCGAACACCCGGTTACGGAACTGGTGACGGGGCTGGATCTGGTGGCCATGCAGATCGCGGTGGCGCAGGGTGCGCCGCTGGGCCTTGCGCAAGAGGATGTGGTTCTGCGCGGCCATGCCATCGAGGCGCGCCTTTAT
>JBKEDD010000095.1:0-2142 GCA_047975215.1 Jhaorihella sp. | reverse complement strand
CTGGCTGTCATGCAAGGCGGCGTCGCTGACATGATAGCGGCGCACCAGCTTGTGCTTTCGCTCCACGTTCACGTGGTTCTTGTAACCGTAGTGGGATTTCCCATGCTTCTTGGTCCAACGCGCGGTGCTGTCCTTCTGTGACCGCTTGGCGAGTTTGTCGCCCCAGTCCTCCGGCGCCTCGCCGTTCTTGATCGTCTTGTTCTCATCTCGTGTGTTGTGGTTCTGCTGCACAGGCACGATGGACGCATCCAGGATCTGACCGCCTCGCGCGATGGAGCCCTGGCGTGCCAGATAGCCGTCAAACTGCTTGAACAGCGCCTCCACCATGCCCGCCTGCGCCAAAGCTTTGCGGTAAAGCCAGACGGTCTTGGCGTCGGGCACCCGATCCTCCAGCCCGAGGCCGAGGAGCCGCATGAACGACAGCCGGTCGCGCACCTGATACTCGATCTGGTCGTCCGACAGGTTGTAGAGCGCGCTCAGAACCAGCGTCTTGAACATCACAATCACGTCCCAAGGCTTGCGCCCGGCGCGGGACTTGCGCTCTGCTTCCGGCTGGCGCCAGACCCGTTCCAGCGTCGGACGAAACTCCTTCCACGGCACGACCGCGTCGATCTCGACCAGCGGGTCCTTCTTGGCGTCCAGGCTCGCGTAGCGGTCTGAAAGATCAAAGAAACCCATCTGCGCCATCGTCATACCCAAAGCCGTCGAACTTCCCCTGCCTCATGCCATAGCCGCCCGCGCAGGGCAATTTTTCGAGGGGCCCTCAAGTGAATTCAGTTCGATATCCGTCGAATAGGTATTGATCTCGCCAAGGATATACCAGCCATCCAAGGCCACCACGCCCATCTTCTCACCCAGCATTGCCGTCAGGCGCTGACCCAGCGGACCATCGACCACGCCGTTCATCTCATCCGCTGTCAGCCCCGCAAAGACCGGCAATTCCAGCAGCACCAGATTCGGTTCGATCCGGCTGAGCGGCGCGGTCGAGACAATCGCCATCCCGGCATCCCCCCGCGCCACCGCCCGCCCGGCATCACGGCTGGAATAAAGCTGGCCGGAATCGAAAATCTCGGCCGTCAGTGCCCCGCCCGAACGTTCCTTCAACGCCTCGGCAAACTGCCCGACATAGACATTGCGCATATGCCCCGGCGGCGTGTCCAGCGTGATGGTCAGCTTCGGTTCCGCCAAACCGGCCCCGGCAACCAAACCCGCCGCCACCGCAACGGCTGCCATATGCAAAAGACGTGATACAGTCATATCTCTCCTCCCAATTCGCAGAGCATTGGCTCTGGGCAGAGGTTAAGAGAAAGAGGAATATACCCCGAGTCCTGTGGCATCCGTGTTTTCCTTGACGCAGCGCGCCAAGCCGATTCAGATATGAGCATGCGCATTGAGCCCAAATTCCTGTCACCATCAGAACGGAGCGCACTCATGTCCTGCGTGCGCAGCCATCGCGAGGATCACGGGATTGCGCGGCGGGCAAATGCGATCCTGCTGCTGGATGATGGCGAAAGCTGTGCGCAGATTGCGAAGTTCCTGTATCTGGACGACGACACGATCCGAAGCTGGCACAAAACCTACCGGCAGGACGGCTGGGATACGCTTGCAACCGACGGATGGAAGGGTGGCCAATCGCGGATGACACCGGCTCAGCAAGCGGAGCTTTGTGCCTGGCTGGACGGGCGTTTCTGCCGGTCAACGGCCGAGATCAGGGCACAGATCGCCGCCCGGTTTGGCCTCGATTACTCCCATTCCGGCTGCATCAAGCTCCTGTCCCGGCTGGGCTATGAGTACCGCAAGCCCCTAGCCCTTCCCCGCATCACATCCCTCGATAAGCAGGCTGAATTTATCGCCATAGATGAGCGCCTTATGACCCGGCTCGGCCCCGAGGTAGCGGTCTATTTCGCCGATGCCGTGCATCCCGAATATCAGACCAAGCCGGCCTTGACCTGCTTGTAGCGCCCGATCTGGGCCTCGCCGCGTGACCTTTGACCGTAGTCGGTGGCACCTTGCCAAGCCATCCGGCCATGCTCGGCGATCATCTTGATATGGGCGTTGCGCGCCTCGCAATTGCTTGGAATGACGGTCTTCGGAGGCGGGATGATCAGCAGGGCATCCGGGCCAAAAGCCTGCCGGATGGTT
>JBKEDD010000094.1:0-7498 GCA_047975215.1 Jhaorihella sp. | reverse complement strand
GGAAGGCCTTTTTGAAGAACTTCTCGTAAAGCTCCTTGATCAGGTTCTGCTTGGCCGCCGGATCGGTGATGCCTTTGGCGCGGCGCTGAACATCGGCGTAGAATTTGTCGAGGTCTTCGGATTCCTTGTCCAGATTGGCCTCGTCCAAGACATCCAGAACCCGCTGCATGGCGCGGGAAACAGGGTTCTCCGAGGTGAACTGGTGGCCCTCGAACAGGGTCTGGAAGACGGGGCGCGTGATGATGTGCTGGGCCAGCATCTCGATCGCGTCTTCGCGGGTGACGGTTTCGTTCAGATCGTCTTGCAGCTCTTCAAGGAAGGCGTCGAAGGCTTCGCGCGCGCGGGTGTCAGGCGCGTCCAGCAGGCTTTTCAGCCTGACGATGTGATTGCCTGCGATCTCGGCAATATTGCCCGCCCAGTCTTCCCAATAGTCGCGGGTTCCGCACTTCTTGACGATCTTCGCCATGATAGCGCGCGAAAATTCATCGACGGAAAAGACCATCTCGGCCTGCACCGGCCCTGTCGTGACGGGGTCGCGCCCAGGTGTACCAATGCTGGCGCTGGCAGGCTGCGCGCGGATCGGCAGATCATCGACCACGGCGGTGACGGCCGCCAGTTCGGGGTGGTTGGCGGTAATTCCGACGATCTCGACCTTGTGACTGATGTCTTGGCCCAGCGAGGCTTGGTTGATGGTCGCACCCATGCCGTCTTCGTCGTGGGCGCGCAGGGCGTTCAGGATTTGCCAGACGACGCGGTATTTGTCGTTATCGGTCAGCGCCTGTTCGGGCGGAATACCAGCGGGCACGCCTACAGGTAGGATGACATAGCCCATCTTCTTGCCCGTAGCGTCCGACCTCCGCATCACGCGCCCGACCGATTGCACCACGTCGATCTGGCTCTTGCGCGGATGCAGGAACATGATCGCATCAAGCGCGGGCACATCCACGCCTTCGGACAGGCAGCGCGCATTGGTCAGGATCCGGCAGGTATGGTCCGGGACATCGGCCTTGAGCCAATCGAGCAAGCGCCCGCGCTCCTTGGCGTTGAAGGTGCCGTCCACATGCTCGATCTCGCAGCGCAGGCTGTCATCGTCCGGGCCGTCATCCAGCACCGGATCGTTCCCCAGAAATTCATCGACCACAGCTGCGAATTCAGTCTCGATCAACTTCGAGCTTTTGATATCTTTGCAGAAAGCCAAGGCACGGTGCATCGGGTGCGGATCGGTCGAAACATCGGCCTGCAAATCGGCCTTGGTCAGCGCCTTGTAGCACCCCACGATCTTGGTAGCGTCATCAAGGCGCAGTTCGCTGCCGCCATCATTCAGGCGCTTTTGCACGCTGTCCGAAACCAGTTGTTCGTCCATGGCAAGCACGATGACCTTGTAATCGGTCAGCCGGTTGTTTTGCACCGCCCACGAGAACCCGCGATAGAACAGCGTTTCCCCGAACAGGTCCGTTCGATCCATCGAGCAGAGTTCAGCCCCAACATCATCCGCTTTGGACTTGGCGTTCTCACCGAAAATCCGTGGTGTGGCAGTCATATAGAGGCGTTTCTTGCCCTGAATGACACTGTTGTCGTGAACCTTGACGAAGTTGGAATCGTCTTCGCCCACCAGCGTCACGCCGGTTGTCCGATGTGCCTCGTCGCAAACGATGAGATCGAATTCAGGAAGCCCGTGATCACGTTGGGCGTCAGCGATGACCTGAATAGACTGATAGGTCGTAAAGACGACCTTCATCTTGTCAGATGCGGGGTGCAGGACGCCCTCGGCAAGCTTGCGCGGATCAGTCGTCGCGGGGAAGGCAAGATCAAGTACGTCGATCTCGGCAATATCATCGGCTCCAACACGCCGCTTTCCGACCTGCGTATCCGAGCAAACAGCATAGGATCGAAGCGGCGTTTCGGTGTCCGCAGTCCATTCCCGAACGGTCTGCGCCATCAAGGCCAAGGAAGGCACGAGGAAAAGAACCTGCTTGCCAGCACCGGCAAGATCTTCTGCGATCTTAAGGCTGGTGAACGTCTTACCCGTCCCACAGGCCATGATCAGCTTGCCCCGATCGGCACCTGTCAGCCCGGAACGAACATCGCGTAGCGCTTCTTCCTGATGAGGGTGCAAGCGCTTTTTATCGGCCAGAACGACCGTCCCCTGATCGCCGAAGCGCTCCCAAAGGATCGGGCTTTCCTGAAGATCGTTCAATCCAATGCGAATTGTCGGGATGTTCTGGCCACGGAGCATTGCCTCAGCATTTTCGCTCCAAGGCTTTTCCGTCGTGTCGATGACAACGCGGCGTTTGAACGGATCCTTGCCGGAGGCAGAGATAAAGCTGTCGATGTCCTCTTTGCGGATGCGATAATTCGCGTCGTAAAACTTACATTGGATCGCCGCGAAACCGTCTTCGTCACGCAATTTCGCTACAAGGTCGATACCTGTGTCACGGCCATCCCAGCCATTTTCGAGCGCCCACTGGGCGTAAGGTTTGACGTCGGAATACTGCTCGACCTGAACCGGATCATGCGCAAGAAATGCAACTGCCAAGCGTTCAAAGTAGGTTCCCTTGTCGCGCTCGGTTCGCGCGGCGCTCCGGTATGAGTTCAATAAATCCTGTAGCGACATCTGCCCATTTGCCTCAAAGTGTTTTTCGTGGGCAGGATTCTCCCCTACCACTCATACTTCTAGTGGGCACGACAGACTAAATCCACCAGTGATTGTATCACCTTCCGGCTTCGGCACGCCCCACATCGTCTAGGATCGCACGACCATCACAGCCGATAGCACTCACGATCTGCACGAACTCGACGACTTCCACCCTCCGCTCACCGTTCTCGTATTTCGCGACGAATGACTGAGGTCGTTCGAGGCGATCTGCCAGCTCGGTCTGCGTCAGCCCCGCGTCCAACCGCGCCTGCTTCAATGCCGCCATGAGGACCAAGTGCCCCGAACTGCGTAGGGTTTTTCCCATGACTTGAACTCCGAATAAATCCTGAATTCGGATAATCCCGCTTAAGGATTATCCCATTTCAGGTTATTTCATGACACTTCAGCACTAAGGCACTTGATCACGATGACGCAGGTTTGCACGGGATGGCAAGCATCAAGGCTTCAGCAGCGTCCAAGCCTCAACGCCGAACCCCTCGGCCACCCGATACAGGTTGTCGATCGAAATGTTCTGTTCCGAGCGCTCGACCGCACTGAGATAGGTCCGGTTCAGCCCGGCCTCATTGGCCAGATACTCCTGCGACCAGCCACGCTCGGCGCGCAACTTGCGCATGTTGCGCGCCACGATGTCTCGCAGGGGGCTCTTGGGCGTCGTCTTCATGCACAATGCTATTGTGCTTTGACGCTTTTAACTCTACCTGTTTTAACATACATTCAACGAGTTGGAGAGTTCCCATGCCCCAATGCCCCCACTGCATGACTGATATCCACGAAGAGGCGCGGGTTTGCCCGTCCTGCGGCGCAAAGAAGGGCGTTCTGGGTGCAGGGTTCACCGGGCGCGATCTGAAGGTGCGGGCGGGCATCGTGGCCGCGATTGGCCTGCTGCCGCTGCTCGTCGGGCTTGGTTTTCTGATCAACGGTGACAGCATCGGCTTCATGCTGCTGGGAGGCCTTGCGGTCATCCCCTTCGCCATTGCCGCCGCAATCTTTGTCGCCTCGGAAGGGAAAGAGAAATGGTATCGCTGACGCGGGATGACCCAAAGGGCCTAGAGCGGCGGCTCAGGGCGCTGGTGCGACCGATCCTTGAGCCGGACTGGATAGAGTATGCGAATGCCCCTCGGACGATTGAGGACAACGAACGTGCCGCCGCGGTGCTGGATCTGCTGATCGACATTCTGGAGGACAGCGGCATCGGTGTTCAACGCAAACTGGTTCCGGCAGATGAGATCGTGGAATGGTCCGGCCCGCGCCGGCTCACCGCACCGGAAAATAGCGGGGTGTTTGATCTGTCAGTAAACCCGGAGGGCGGGCTGAACATCCGGATCGGCTTCGAGGATAAAACCTTCGTCGAGCATGGGCTGACGCCGGAAGCTATCACGACCCTGATCCACAGCTTTACCAATCTGCGACTGGCCAGCCCCTACCGATGACCGTCCCGCGCAAGCAGAAACACACCTCGTTCTACATCAGCGCTGAGGGACACAAGGCGCTGCGGATCGAAGCCCTGAAACGCGGCATCACCATGAGCCAGTTGATCATTCAGGCGCTGGCTGAGGCGGGCGTCGATCTTCCTCCAGAGGATCTGAAATCATGAAAGCCGTTCTTGCCGCAGCGCTGATCGTGCTGGCCTCCCCCGTCATGGCCGGGGGCTGGTATTTCGAGGCATCACTGGAAGGCGGGGCCGAATTCTGGACTTTCACAAATGCAACGGGCGAAGTCAGTCCGCGCCGCAAGATGGGCGATGAAATCTGGATCATCCGCTCGGACGAGGTGAACGGGCTGGGGCCGGACGGGGCCTGCACCTTCGACAATTGCGCCGTGAAAGTGATGCTGGACGGGCAAGTTCCTGCGGCACGGGACCGAGTGCGGATCACCTTCTCAAACGGTCAATCGCTCGACTTCGAGGCACGCGGCGGCGAGGTTCTGCTCGACAACTATTCCTCCGCAGGCATGGGCGCGACCGCGCTGTTCGTCGAAAACATCCGCGCGGCGGAATGGGTTGAGGTCAGTTTCGGCGGGCGGGTGCACAGGTTCAGCCTTACGGGATCGGCGCCAAGGCGCTGGATGTGATCCAGCCCTACCTGCACCAGGCGCGCGATAGTGATATAGGGCGATAGCACTATGGCGCTGTGAACACGCTGAAAACTGGGGCAATTCAATCATGACCCGAGAACCTTTCTTTCCTTGCCCATGCTGCGGCTTCATCACGCTCGCCGATCAGGGCGGCTATGACATTTGTGTCATCTGCTGGTGGGAAGACGATGGGCAGGATGATCCCCATGCCGACGAGGTCTGGGGCGGGCCGAATTATGAATATTCCCTTACTCAGGCCCGGCAGAATTTTCTCGACCACGGGCATATGTATGACGCAGGGCATGGGATCGAGGTCGTGGAGAAGCCGAGCCAGCGCCGTCTCGAATTGATGCGCTATGTCGAGGCGGTCAGGAATGGTGCCACCCCCGATCAGGAGCGCCTGAACCGGCTGATCGCGGGTGCATTTGCTACTTGATGGCAATGCCATGCGGGGCGGCTTGATACCAGGGTGACGTGCGATGGCACTATCGCCCTGTCACACTACGTAGGCGCCGCATGGCGAGGTTTCTGGTCTGGAGCGACCTGCATGACGAATTCTGGGGCGGCTTTGATCTGCCCGATCTGTCCGCGCCGGTGGACGGGGTTCTGATCGCGGGCGATACGCACACGCGAGGGCGGAATCTGGAGATTCCGGCGCGGGCGGCGCGCAAATATGGCTGCCCGGTGGTGGTGATCTGGGGCAATCATGAACCCTATGGCTCAGTCTGGTCGGAGCTTTTGGCCGACGAAGATCGTCAACTTGTCGAGCTGCGCGCCGAAGGTCTCGACATCCGTGTTCTGCATGGGGCAATGACCGAGATCGCGGGCGTGCGCATCATCGGTGCGACGCTCTGGACGGATCTGCGGCTCTATCCAGAATTCGACGACCTCGCGCGGATCATGGTCTCGGCCTATATGCAGGACTACCGCGCCATTCGCACCGCGCCCGATACCTGCTTTACCATCGACGCAATGCTTGACCGCCACGCGCAGGACAAGGATGCAATCCTCGCCGCCCTGCGCACCCCGCACGACGACCCGACCGTGGTCATGACCCACCACCTGCCGCTGCGCGAGCTGATCGCCCCGTGGCGCACCATCGGCGGCCACGAGAAGCGCGCGATGAACAACGGGTTTGCCTGCGATCTATGGGATGAGATCCGGGGCTTCGATATCGACACATGGATCTGGGGCCACAGCCACGAGGGAGAGAGCCGGACGATTGAGGGCGACCACGGCCTGATCCGCTTCGTCACGAACCAGCGGGGATATCCGGGCGAGGAGGTGGCGTTCGATCCGGCCTTCGTGCTGGAGGTCTGAGCGTGGCGGGATGGGGCGATAGTGCTATCGCGCTGCCGCATGACCGCTTCCAGCCCGGTTTGACCTTCCCACGCCGCCGGGGGCCGTTGTATAGCTAAGCGCATGTGGCGCATTATTAAGTATCTTTGCCTGGTGGTCCTCTTGCTCGTTGCAGCTCTCGCGGCCTATGGAGGAAAAGGATATCTTGATGCCAAGTTGGCCTCAGAGGACCTTCGCAGTCGTGCAAACGAATTGATCGGGGAAGGCCGAGGCGGCGCTGATTTGAGTGCAGAACGTCTTCAGTGGCTTTTGCGCGTTCAGGACCCTGCTTTTCGCGTACACAGTGGTGTGGATTTAAGCACTATCGGCGCTGGCGCTACAACCATTTCCCAATCCGTCTCGAAAAGACTAGCCTTCGAGCACTTCCAACCCGGTATCGGCAAGGTTCGGCAGACCGGCTACGCTCTGGGTTTGGAACAGAACCTTACCAAGGATCAGATCCTTGCTCTCTGGCTCGACACCGTGGAAATGGGCCCCGGACCGGAAGGCTGGATGACCGGATTCTTCGAGGCGAGCATAGAAGTCTATGGCGCCCTGCCGTCGCAGATTACAGAACAAGAATTCCTCCGTCTGGTGGCCGTGCTAATCGCTCCGGGTGCGTTTGATCTGCTGCGAACCGACCAGGAGCTTGCAGCGCGGGTGGAACGGATCCAGCGCATGATCGCGGACGAGTGCACGCCTCTGGATCATGGAGATGTCTGGCTGGAAGGCTGCCGGTGAACGGTAGCATCGTCAACATTGCTGCCGTCCCGCACTTTTGGCTGGGCTGATCTTTGAAGCCGCGCGTCCGCTAACTAAATTGCCACGATGATTTTTGGGGCCATGCTCTGACGCCCGCCAGAAACCCCACAATCGCTCGATCCCTGGCGTCTCGCTCATGTGGATTTTCCGGCTACCGTTGCACACACCGACCCCGCCAGACATCGCCCCTCACATGGCAGGGGAAGGCGGGGGCGGCAGCAGAAATCACCAATGAATGAATATCGAATCCCCGTTATTAGCAGCGCAAGCCGCCCCGCAGGGCGCATGAACTTAAGCGGAGCGGTCCGGCTCGCCGGATAAGTGGTAGTGCGTTACCACTTAAAAAGTGGGAAATAGGTCATGATGGATCATCTTAGGTCAAGGCTCGCCGCTCGCGCCCGAATGCCATTAGCAACGACCTCCGCCAGTGCGGTCGGAAACTCCTTGGGCAGGCTGGCCTGCATTTTCGCCAGCGCACCCTCCACACGCCCGGCAACGTCCGCCAACACCTCCTCAGCCAGCGTCACGCCGAACCCCGCCGCCTTGGCGGCTTGCAGAAAGTGACGCGGCACCACCTCGTTGATCCGGTAATGGCCATCCACGGCCATGGCCAGGCGCATCCTGTTCTGGCGGATCTGCCCATCATCGACGGCCTTCTGCGCACTCAGC
>JBKEDD010000093.1:0-6262 GCA_047975215.1 Jhaorihella sp. | reverse complement strand
TGTCGATAAAAGGTGGACTGGACCTCGCGGGGTTCATGAACATCCGTGAAGATGCGCAGATCAAGATGAACGGGCTGGACTACACGATCCATGTCGATGCGGACGCGGATGAGGCGACCCTGAAAGAGATCGCGGAGCTTGCCGTGAACTTCAGCCCCAATGCGATGACCGCCCGACATGGTGTGCCGGTCGAGGGCAAGTTGGACATTCTGCAAGCGGTCTGAGGCCGGAGAGCGCCGCCGGGGAGGGTGGCGCTTGCACACATCCCTAGGAGGACAATCATGCCGGAGAGAGGGTACGGCGGCTGCGGTCGCTACGTGCAGCGCGCGGGTGAGATCGACCGGATCGGCGAGCATCTGGTTCGCTTCGGCGGGTCGGTTCTGATCATCGAGGATCCGTTCGTCGCCAATGCATTCGGCGAGCGGATCGACAAGAGCCTTACCGCGGCCGGTGTTTCGGCCCGGCGCGAGCTGTTTGGCGGTGAATGCTGGCAAGGTGAGGTGGATCGTCTGATTGAGGCCATCGGATCCGGCGGCGACTTTGTCGCGGTCTGCGGGATCGGGGGTGGCAAGACCATCGATACCGCCAAATTGGTGGCGACCGAATTGAACCTCCGGCTTATCTCGGTACCGACCATCGCATCGACCGACGCGCCGTGTTCAGGCCTTGCGATGCGGTATTTCGAAGACGGGTCGACCGATGGGCCGGTCTATATGACCTATCACCCCGATACTGTCATCGTGGACAGCGAAATCGTGGTCTCAGCGCCGGTTCGGTTTCTGGTCGCGGGCATCGGGGATGCGCTGTCAACGTGGTACGAGGCGCGCTCCAACGCGGATACGCGGTCGAAAAATTATATCGGTGGCGGGTATCACATGCCCCTTGTCGGTATGGCCGTGGCGCGCCAGTGCCACGACACGCTGATGCGCGATGCGCGCGGGGCGTTGATGGCCGCACAGGCAGGGCAACTGACCCCGGCTGTCGAGAATATCATCGAGGCCAACACGCTGTTAAGTGGGCTCGGGTTCGAGAACTGTGCCTGTTCCGCCGCGCACGGCATTCACAACGGTCTGTCCGCGATCCCGGAAAAGCATGAAATGCTGCACGGCGAAAAGGTCGCCTTCGGCACGCTGTGTCTGCTGGTGATGGAAGATCGGCCCCAGGCGGAGATCGACGAAGCCATGGCATTTTGTCTGGATGTCGGGCTTCCGACGACCTTGGCGGATATGAACATGGCCGGGGTGAGCGACGCGTCGCTGCGGGCCGGGGCCGAAGCCGCCATGGACCCGAGCGAGCCGACGCATGCGACCGCTGGCGAGGTGACCGCTGAGGCGATCTTCGCAGCGATCAAGGCGGTCGACGCGATGGCCACAGCGCTCAAGGCGCAACGGACTCAGGCCTAATGAGACTGTGACGCGACCACCCCGCGCGGAGGCGGTGGGTCGCAAAGGCGACGTGCGCCATGAGGCGACGTCCAAAGGGTATAAGGGAGAAAACGAATGCACATGGGCGATATGCTGGCCGAGATGTTGATCGGCTACGAGACCGAAGTGGTCTTTGGGATGCCGGGTGGCCAGACCTGTGGGCTCTACGAAGGGATCGGCGCACGCCGGGACCGGATCGACCACGTTCTGGTGCGCGATGAGCGTAACGGGGTCTACGCCGCGGATGCCTATGCGCGTCTGACCGGCAAGCCGGGCGTGTGTGACGTGACCGTGGGGCCGGGCGCGACCAAGTTGACGGATGGGTTCGTCGAAGCGATGAACGCGTCTATTCCTCTGATCGGGATCGTCGGCGAACTGCCGCGGGACTGGGCGCCGCTGAAGGCGAAAGGAGTCGCCTCGCAGGGGTTCGATCAGCTGACGTTCTTCAAGTCGATTTCGAAAGAAGCCTTTTGGGTGCCGACGCCGGAAAGCTTTCAGGAGATCATCCGGACCGCGTTCCGTATCGCGACGTCGCCGCGCCCCGGCCCGGTTGCGATCATCGTGCCGCATGATGTGATGGACCATCCGTGGGATCCCGAAGCGCATCCGATCATGATCGACGACCGCTATATCCGGGCACCCTCGCACCGGGCGCGGGCGCTGCCCGATCATCTGGACGCTGCCGCGCGCGAACTGGCCGCTGCCGAACGCCCGCTGATCGTCGCGGGTGGCGGTGTGCATGCCTCTGGTGCCTACGACCAGCTGAAGGAGCTGGCGCACAAGACCGGCGCCGGGATCGTCACGTCGCTGTCGGGCAAAGGTGTGATCGACGAACATGACGATATGGCGATGGGTGTGTTGAACCCGATGGGCTCGAAGGCGGCGCTCGACATCGCGCCGGAGGCCGACCTGATCTTCTGGATCGGGTCCAAGGCGAGCCAGAATACCGCGAACAACTGGACGCTGCCAACCTTTGAGCAGTCTACCATCGTTCTCGACGACGACCCGGAGGAACATGGCCGGACCTTCCGCCCGACGGTGTCGCTGTTCGGCGATATCCGCGAGACACTGACCGAGCTTTTGCCGAAAGTGGAGAAGCAGGAGCGGAAAGCGTGGAAGGATCAGATGGACGCCGTGCGCGATGCGCAGCGTGATATCATCCGCGCGGATTGGGAGAACGAGAGCCTGCCGATCCACCCGGGCCGGGTTCTTCGCAAGGTCGCCGAGAAGCTGACGCCGGAGGATATCGTGATCTCTGACGCGAGTTTCTCGTCGGGCTGGATCGGACAGTATCTGCTGGCGAAAAGCGCGGGGCGTCATTTCCTTTATGCGCGGGGGCAGGGCAGCCTTGGCTATTCGGTGCCTGCCAGCCTTGGTGCGGCCAAGACCAAGCCTGATCAGCGCATTCTGACGGTTGCAGGTGACGGCGGGTCGTCGTTCTATATCGGCGAACTCGCGACGCAGGCGCAGCACAACATGAAAGTAGTCAACCTGATCTTCAACAATGGTATCATTGCTTGGCTCAAGATCTGGGAGCAGATTTACTACAACGGTCTGCGGATGTCGGTGGATCTTGAATCCAACCACGCCAAGCCGAGCTATGCGGCGGCGGCACCGGGGCTTGGCCTAAAGGGTATCCTTGTGGAGAGCATAGACCAAATCGATGCCGCGCTGGACGAGGCCTTCGCTTATGATGGACCTTCGGTGGTCGAAGTCCGAACCGACCCTGATGCCACGCCGATCCACAGCCTGCGTCGGCGTCTGGAAAACCCGAAACCGGAAGTGAAGCGCCCGGGGACGGTCTACAAACTGCGCGACTGGAAGGTGTCTCCGTCGCTCGTGAAAGGAGATACGTGATGGCGATGATCAAGAAAGCGATCAACGATCCGGCCGATCTGGTCCGTGAAATCGCGGAAGGCGTCGCGCTTGCCTCGCAGGGTCGGGTGCGCCTTTTGGACCAGGCACCGGTTCTGGTGCGCAACGGGATCCCGGACGGCAAAGTGGCCATCGTCACGGGTGGCGGCAGCGGCCATGAGCCGATGTACCAAGGCCTGATCGGCGAAGGGTTCTCGGATGCGGTCGCCTGCGGCAACATGTTCGCCGCACCGACGCCGGATGTCATTCTGGAGGCCACGCAGGCCGCGCATCAGGGCAAGGGTGTTCTCTACATTCAGGGCAACTATGCCGGTGACAACATGAACTACGATATCGCCATGGAGATGGCGCAGGACGAGGGCATCGAAACCCGCGTCGTGCGCTCGACCGACGATATTTCGCTGCCGGTCGATCTGGGGCGCCGGGGTATTGCCGGTGCGTTCCTGATCCTCAAGGCCGCTGGGGCGGCGACCGCCGAGGGCTATTCGCTCGACGAAGCGGCGTCGCTGGCGCAGCGGGTGGCCGACAACACCCGGTCGCTTTCCGTGGCCTTTGCGCCCGGATCGCTGCCTGAAACCGGGGAGCTGACGTTCGAGATCGCGGACGACGAGATCGAGATCGGCATGGGTGCGCATGGCGAAAAGGGCGTGGCGACCCACAAGATGATGAAGGCGGACCCGCTGACCGATGAACTGGTCGATCGCGTGGTGGCGGATTTCCCGCTCAAGGGCGGAGAGCGCGTTGCCGTTCTGATCAACAACATGGGGGCGACGACCCAGATGGAGCAGTTCATCGTGACGCGCCGCGTTCACCAACGGCTGGCCGAACTGAATATCGCCGTGGCGGATACATGGGTCGGCCCCTATTGCACGACGCAGGAGATGACCGGCTTTTCTGTGACCCTGTCGCGTCTGGATGATGAAATCGAGAAACTGCTGGAGCGTCCTGCCAGCAATGAAAGCTATCTCAAACCCTGATCGGCGGAGGTCACATGAATACGAGCACGAACACAGCAGTTAAATCAGCGATGATCGCCGCCGCGCATGCGGTCGTGTCCAACAAGGACGTGTTAACCAAAGCGGATCAGGCCATCGGCGACGGTGACCACGGGATCGGCATGGCGCGCGGGTTCGCGGCCTTCGCCGAAGCGCTTCAAAGCAGCGAAGAAGTGTCGGTGAGCGCCTTGTTCGAAACCGGGGGCAAAGCTTTGATGATGAAGGCGGGCGGTGCCTCCGGGGCCATCTTCGGCACGTTCTTTCGCGCGGCCGGGGGTGTTCTGCCCGAGGCCGACACGCCGTCGGTTGCCGATATGGCGGCCGCGTTCGAGGAAGGGCTGAATTCCGTTCAGCGGCGCGGCAATGCGAAGCCTGGCGACAAGACGATGATCGACGCGCTGCATCCGGCGACCGAAAGCCTCAAGGGGTCGGACGGTTCGGAGCTGTCGGCGGCGTTGCTGACGGCCGCCATTGCGGCCGAAGGCGGCGTCGAGGCGTCGCGTGACATGAAGGCGACGACGGGCAAGGCCAAGAGCCTTGGTGATCGCGCCGTGGGCCACCCCGATCCGGGTGCGATGACGTTCTCCATTTTCCTGCGGACCTTCGCGGAAGCCTTGTAACGTAACGGAACCTGCGCCAGTCTGGCATGTCGGATTGGCGCAGCGGTTGACTCACCGACCTTCTGTGTAAAAGATTGGATCGATTTCTGGTCGTTATCAAAAGGGTACGTGACTTGGCAACAAAGACTGCCACAGAAAAGGCAAAGCGGCGCGGGCGCCCCGGGTTCGAATTCGAAGATGGGCGCGAAGAAGAACTTTTCCACTCGATCCGGCGCGAAGTCAGCCTGAAGCGAAATGCCCCGGACCCGATCTGGTCCGTGATCAAGGACGAGATCGCGCATTTCATCCGCTCTGGAGATTTGAAACCCGACAGCCGCCTGCCGTCCGAGCAATCGCTTTGCGAGTTGTTCAACGTCTCACGCCCTGTGATCCGCACGGCGATCCGCGCCCTCTCGGACGAAGGTCTGGTCCGGCGTCTGCCGCGCAAGGGCATGTTCGTCTCACCGAACCGGGGCAGCACGGACTTTCTCAGCACCAATCTGAGCGTGTTCGGCGACATGGTTGCCAAGGGGCATTCAGTCGACACCAAGACTCTGAGCTTTACCCGGCGTCCCGCGTCGGATGACGAAATCAGGATGCTTGATTTGGAGCCGGGCGGAAGTGTGATCTCGATTGCCCGGGTCTATATCGTCGATGGGCAGCCGATCACCTTCACCCAGCTGTCCCTGCCGGGTGAGCGGCTTCCGGAAATGGAGAAACTCGACATCGAAAACCGTTCGATCCACGAGACAATCCGCCAGCATTTCGGCTTTGAAGTGAAGCGGGCGGACCGGTGGTTCGCGGCGGGGCCGGCGACCGAACAGGTGGCGGCGCATATGGGCGTTTCGCTGGGCATGCCGATGATCATCATCGATTCCCTCGCCTATGATCAGAACGACCGACCGATCGAGATGTATCATTCCTACTATGACTCCAACGTGGCGCGTATCCACCTGAAAGTATGACGAAATCATCTGTATCTTTCTGGGTATAACCAGATTGACAGAACGGATTTTATCGTTACTCTCATTCTTGCGCGGGAGGAGTGCGTAGGGAGAAAGCCGACAAGTCTCAGCATGGACAGAAGCCTTCGTGGTTTCTGAACGGAGGGGATTTGTCCGGTCGGGAGGAGCGACGTGCCGCAGTCGTCTGCATTAACCAAGAAACAGGTCCATGCGCTTGCGACGCGGATGGTGGGTGTTTGTCGCGAGATGAATGCGACCGGCATAAATCAGGGCTTGTCCGGGAACCTGTCGGTGCGGTGTGAAGACGGGTTTCTGATCACCCCCACCTCGACCGCCTATGACGTGATGACACCCGAGCACATCGTGCACTGTGATCGTGAGGGGCGGGTCATCTCGGGTGGTCG
>JBKEDD010000092.1:0-10454 GCA_047975215.1 Jhaorihella sp. | reverse complement strand
TTGGTGCGGATCAGGCGGGGGGAGACGTGAACGCCATGCGCGCCAAGCTGTTCGCTCCACGCTTCTGGCGTTTGTCCCTCTGTGAGCAAATCTGACATGCTGTCCTCGGCAATCGTTGTCTTTTCTGCATTAAACTACAGGTTTAGGTTGCAAGTCACGCGCTTCTTGTAGATAAATGAAAAGCGGAAGCATATTTCCGGTATGGCTTGGATGCAGTGTGATGAAGCGGCAAAATTCGGTTGCAGATGACGTAACGGATGAGGTTGAGGAAGAATTGGAGCGCCACCGCGAGGACGCGCGCCTTAGCGCTATGCCAAGTAGCGCGGTGCATGAAAACCTTCGCCGCTTTCGAATCAGTCGCAATCTGAAGAAGCAGGACATGGCCGCCATGATGGAGGTCACGACGCGCAGCTATTACGACTATGAACAAGGCACCCGCGCGATCCCGTCTGACGCACTTGTCCGGCTAGCCATTTTGACCAGCGGGGATTTGAACGAGATTTTGCTGGGTAGCCCCGCCACACCGCGTCCCGAGACGATCAACAGTGCGATCAGTGATTTCTGCGTTGTCCTGAAATTCCTTGATAAGGAATACCCGGAAATGGACATGCACACCCGCATGAGCGTGGCGCGCTTTGTTCTGACCCATGATTGGCAGGGCCTGCCGCGCGCCCATCCCGGTGTGATCCGGGATGCGGTTCGGTTGACGACAAAATACCGTTATCACCCAGAAGGCATTCCCGCCCCGCCGTTCTGGGAAGATTACGAGGATCAGGATCAGTTTGACCGCGATATGGCCGACTGGCAGGCCCGTGTTGACGCTGGCCTGGGTGACGCCCCCGCCGAAGATGTGTAAGACTTTGGCATTGATTGAAATTTGAGAATACAAGACCGGCGCAGCCGCGCCCAAGAATGAAAGACCCGAGCAGATGCCCACCCTACGCTGGTTGACCCGAGACGACGATGTGCGCGCCGCTGAAAAGGTACCTTACCGCCTGTTGGAGGAGGTCGAGGGGCTGGGTTATGGCGACCGGGATGCGGGGAATATGCTGCTCCAGGGCGACAACCTTGAGGCGCTGAAGGCTCTGCTGGCCGCCTCTTGGTGGTCGAATACAAGGGCAAGCAGTTGTCTCCGGAAGAAAGCCGGGACAGCCGCGAAAAGGAACTGATCGGCCAGCAGTGGGCCAAAGCGTCAGAGGGCAAAGCTGTCTTCGTCATGGCGACCATGGAGCGCGGCGATCCGAAGGAGGTGCGGGCGCAGGTGATGGCGGCTTTGCAGGCGTAGGGCAGAGGCGCGTATATTCACAAGGCTCTATTGAGGTGCTTTCTGTTCACTAGCGCAACACCTCGGGGCGCAGTGTGTTCTATTCCGCCTTCGCGTTCTTCAAATAGGATCTGCCGGTAGTAACTATTCATCTCTCAGCTGTCCTTCATGCGCAGCACCAATTGCCAACGCATGTGTTCGTCCTTCCTCAAAAGTTGTGATCTCCCAAAGTGCGGGATCATATTCACGAAAATGCTTTTCATGATCCGCGGCTACATTGCTATCGCCAAGGGCATAAAGACAATTGGCCATCGTGGCGTGGATCCATTTCATGTCACTTCGCTCAGCTGAGGTCGGATCTCTTAATAGGCGCTCAAGATTGGCAACGATGCTTTCGCGTGTTTTTCGTGCACTCATCCTGTCGAATAGCGCTTCGTCTGGATCGGATTGCAGTGCTCCCCGCATATCGTAGCAGGTAGCTAGGTTCTCACCGTTGTAATAGTCGCCTCGCACTTCAAACCCGCGACGGTAATGACGGATCGCCATGTCTAACTGTCCAGGTTGGTTGGTCGCAAGCCACAGCCGTTTATACATTGCTCCCGTGATTCCGCGTGTTTCTGGATCATTCGATTGGTCTGGATCTAGCGCAGAAATGATTTTGATGCCCTCGATTAGTGCGGAGATTTGATCAGGCTGCGCTGCCTTATAAGTAGTTAACGCCAATTGCTGCACGATAAAGGGGTCGTTCGGTTTGAGCGTATTAGCTGCATGGAAGGCTGCCGCTGCTCCGGCATGATC
The DNA here is from genome assembly GCA_047975215.1 of Jhaorihella sp. Classification (GTDB taxonomy): domain Bacteria; phylum Pseudomonadota; class Alphaproteobacteria; order Rhodobacterales; family Rhodobacteraceae; genus JAGRMG01. The sequence continues at coordinate 8,392 of JBKEDD010000092.1, read as the reverse complement.
GCTTTCCTCAGCCAGCGTCTCGGCTTGGCGGATCAGGTCTGCCAGTCGTTTTTGATCAGCTTCCATCTCATCGACCAACTCATCAAATTCCTCCTCGGTCAACATAGGGCGCCGCAATCGCGGAAGAAACGTGTATACGGGGCTGTCGGGTTTACCAGAAGCTAGTGCGGCTTCAATAAGAAGCCGAAGCTCGCGTGAGGCTCGACCAGCTTCTCGTGCACCGATATCTTCTCCGAGGTGCCGGTACTGGAAAGTACTTATGTGGTCGAGGTCAAAATAGAGGCGACCAGCATCCTCTTTCATAACAATAGTTGAATTTGGGCAAAGCGCGTGGCGGACGCCGAGTTCGTAGATGGCATTGGGATTTCCGGTTGAGATGTCTGCAACGACGAGGTCTGATCGCAGCAGCATTTCATACATTTCGAGGTCAATTACGCCCGAATGGGTAACTTCGTCGGCTCGTATGCAGCGAAGGCCAGCGTCTTCTACTGCGGGGCGGATGATTGCCTCATACGTCGCATCCAGGTCGAGCGTCCGACCACTTTCATAGTCGGTCTTCTTCCCGAACCCCATGACAACAAAACAAACTTTACGGTCGTCGGACATTTTCATCTCATTGGGCCTGTGGCGTTTGTCTCCGCGTGCCGTTCTGACCGCACTATGCCAAAAGCGTGATCGATTTGACCGCGCGCATCAGCTCCATAAATGCGCACAGTCACAGCTGCCGCTTGGACATACATCGAATTCTTAGCGCGTACCGACGTGGCCGCTGCAATCGCGTCACGATAGGCTGCGACAGCATCTTCTAAACAGCCCAGTACAAGCAGGGCCTCACCGCGTGTCGCTATCCCCCAAGGACTGGGAGGAGCCAACTCTACATGCTCAAGCGCAAGGCGTGCCGCCTCAACTGCGGCCTGCGGGATTGGATCATGATCTGCACTTGACGCTAGGTGCAAAAATGCGACGTTAATTCCCTGATAATATGCTTGGGCGTAATTCCCCGTCGAAATTGCCGCAGCTCGACTTTCGGTGTAAAGTGCCAATGCCCGATCAAAATCCGCCTGGCGACGTTCGAGCAGCCATCGCCGCTTCAGCCGACCGGCGAGAACACCGCGTGGGTCCAGTTGATCCCGATCGTCCACCCAAGTCTCGATAACATCAAGGGCAGCTTGTGATCGACCGAGGCTTTCGAGGGCGAGCGACAAGGTTACGATGGCATTGTCGTCGAGTTCAGAAACTATTGGCTCAAGTAGGTCGATGGCGCTTTGGAATTCCCGGCGCTCGACGGCGAGCCGCGCCGTATCGGTTACCGCATGTAAGGGGGCATTGCCGCGCAGCAACCGCCGCACAATGTCGTAAGCCAAGTCGTCACGCGTGGTGGGGCGGACAATCTCGAGGTGGTTCCCCGGGATCGCTGCCTGCTGGCTAATTGGGAACGGGTCGAGAGACGACATCGAGGGAACGAAGGCATCGACCTCGCCAGCCACCGAAGTAAACGCGAACGGACTTTTGTTTCCGAATTGGCGCGTCCAGTCTGAGCGTAGCTGGGAGATAAACGCTCCCCCACTATCCATGTCGCGAAGCTGAAATTTGAGCAGTCGTGCTAGGCCAGCCTTTACTAAGCCCGCGCTTGGCGTCCCAAAGAGGGCAAGGTGTGAGAGGCGACCGCCAAAACATCCCGAATCCAGCACTGCGCGCTGCGCGACAAGACCGCCCATGCTGTGGGCTACGAGTGCAATGCAATCGTATCGCGCAAAACCACTCGAGGTCAGTTTGGTAGCTAAGCTACGTGCGCATAGCCGGATGCCGGGATCTGCTTCCCACAGTGGGAAATCGAGCGACAGCCGCGATGGATATCCAAGACTGAAGGCGTCCCAATCGGAAAAGTCGGGGTCATCAATGAACAATCTGGAAAAGTCCGTCCACGTTCCATCGGCTGTACCCGAAAAGCCATGCAAGAAGATTAGGGCGGTTCGGCTGCCGTTGTTACGCAGCTCCAGAGTATTCGGATCGGGTACTGGACCGTTTTTTTTTGAGTACCCCCCTATTAGCTGCCTCAGCCCCATCATCGGGTATGCTCCATGGTAAGAATCTCAATGACGGTTAGGCCTTCAGCCCCGGCGTGTTCAGCCAGATCAGCCGTAAAGTCGCCTTCCCCGCGTGCAGACCCATCCCATACTACAAATGCGAATTTCTCACGGGCATTTGTCCCCAATACGCGTGACACGATTTCTTGATTGGCCTCTAAGAACCCTTCCTGGCCTGTGCTTTCATAGCCGAGTTCGATAAGATCCGATTGAGCGCGGGCCCGAGCTATCACTTTATCAAAGCGTGGCCCCCAATCTCCGGGACGGTCGATGACAGACACTTCGCGAAACTCATCCACCGGAAATGGCAGAATGATTGTGGCGGGTATGGCTAGCGCTTCGCAAGCCTCGAGTGCCAAAATATCGGCGCCACATGCAGCTGCACACACAAGTCGTGCGATTTTTCGCTCCATCAGCGCCGCCACAATTGCCTCTCCTACCGCAGGAGCACGATTCAGTGGAAAAGTCGATTTTTCGCTATCGACAGGGTCGATCCGGCGACCGGCGAGACATGCAATCGCTGGAATAGTCATTTGATCTCGGGTGCCAGTTTGGACCAAGGGACCATCTTGATTCCGCTTTTTAACCAACTCGGTTGGCTTCCGGTAAACCGGTCGCCTGCGTGAACGGCGACCACTTTTTTCCCCAAATCAAGGCTCTTTTGTACTTCCCAACTAACCCATTGGCTTTCTGCAGTCTTATCGGAGACATAAACAACCGTCACAGAGGAGCGGTTGATCCGCTCGGTAATCTTCTGGCGAATGTATTCTGCACGTTCGCTGTTATATGGGGCACGGACTGAGTGGTCATTGAACTCAATGTCGCTGTTCTCGTTCTTAGCTTGAGCGCGCAACAGATTGACCTCGTTGAGGTCTTCGGTTGCGAAACTAATGAAAACATTCCGCTTCCCACTCGTAAGCGCCTCGCGTGCTTTTTGCTCAAGGGCACTAATATTTCCCAATTGGTTCCAGCCACCACCGCCACCACCACCCATGTCATGCCTCCCCAAAGCTAAATTCATTGCAAGCGATACATGCGCCGCATGCCTCGTCATTGCCCAAGTGACAGGAATAAGTTCCGACGATACCTTTTTCGTGTGCCAGCGCAACGACGTCAATTTTATGAAATTCTGCGAGTGGAGCAATCACGCGAATTGATCTTCCCATGCTCACTGAAAGCAAGGCTTCAGCTTGAGCTAGGAAGGCGTTGGTCTGGTCAGGAAAGAGGCTAGCATCTTCGTGCAGCAAACCAATGGAAATGGCATCAGCTCCACGCTGAATGGCATAAGACGAGGCCAACAGAAGAAATAGTAGGTTGCGCCCTGGGGTGAAGGCATCCTCTAGCACCCGAAGAGACGGATCAGTCAAGCCTGAACGGATCAAGCTCCCAAAACCACCAAGTTCGGCCACCTTTGGCTCTGGCAATCCCAATCGGGCAAGAACCGCACGGCAAGCGGCAAGCTCCTTGTCTTTTGAACGCTGCCCATAGTCGACGAACAATGGATATTGTTCCAGCCCCTCCTCGCGAGCAAGCACGGCAACCAGCGTGGAATCAAGGCCGCCTGATACCAGTGTAACGATGCTCATTGCGCGTACCTCTTATGTTGCTTTGCGATGCGCATTACAATCCAGATTGCCCAATCGAGTATGCCCACTGGACATTTCAGTTCTTCCGCGTGAACGCGCAACACATCCTCAAGCGACTGATAGTGCTTGAGTGAACTGACTGCGCTGCTCCCCTTCGAATGAAGACCAGTCGACAACATATAATCGAGGACGTGTCGATCAATTATCGCCAGGTCATATGTGAGCGCGACATTGCGCAGAAACATGCTTGCTTGTTTCGGGCCAATGCCCTGTGCGTTGTCCACGAGCCAAGTGCGCGCGTGGCTCGCTGTTGCGAACCCTGAAAGTAGGGTCGAGAGACTATCCGCGTTATTCAAAACACTGGAGTGAATGCGTTCAAGTTGAACCGCTCTGACTGATGGAAACCGGTAGAGCCGCTCGCGACCACCTACCTTTAAGGGCGTATGCAGTATGCCGTGGATCGAATTTCCAATGTTGCTGCTGTGATTATTGCCGTACAGAACTCCTGATTTGTCGATCGCGTCGGCTGCGGCGGTGGCCAACGAAAAAGGAACCTGACTACTCAAAACACAGGCCGACAACTCCCACCACAACGCGCGTTCGTCTGCTGCATCTCTGCGTTGGGAGACACGGCTTTCGATGTCAGGACAAATACTTGCCACCGCAGACTGCAAATGTTGGCCTTCAAAGCTCATGTCTTAAACACCTCCGGGTTAAGTCGGAGAAGCATCTCGGTTGCTGCCTTCCCAAGCCGACTAGTGACGAAGCTTTCCAATCTATCTTCTTTTGCCATTTCTCGTAGCTTCAGATTGAAGCGTTTGAAATAGTCGATGTTGTGGAAAGCAACTTTCCCAGCGAAATCGACGCCAGGATCGTCAAGCGCTTGGCTGGCAATTGCCAAGTCGGCAAACCGCGTCTGGTCGGTGAACAGATCAAAATGCTGAAAGTGATTCAACCTGTCAGTTTCGTGGTCCACAACGGTCCGGCACCACTCAAGACCATCAAAGCAGTCAGCGCCGGCAGAGGCTAAAATTCCCACCGTCCATGGATTGCCGGTGCCGAGCAAGTGAATTGGCTGGTAAAAGGACAGCTTGTCAAGTTCACGACGTACTGCTTGCATTGTGGCGACACGCTGGCGGATACCAGCGCCAAGTTCACGCTCTGGAATTCCGATCATGGGCGGATGGAGCCTTTCGGCTACTAGTCGTGTAACCGTTGGTATCAGCTCAGCCTTGTACCCTCCAGATTTCAAGCGTGGCACATGGACCACCGGCAACACTGGTGCATCCGTCAGCGCTTGATCGCGTTTAGTGTTCTCAATGATGCCATCGGCCAAGCGCGAAGACTTACTGGGCAGTCTCGTTTTAGGTTTGTCGAAGCCGAACGCCCAGTCGAACGGGGCCGTACCAAGGACCTCTTCGAAATCACTTGTTGTCCAGCGCTTGGCTGCAAGCCTGCTCGCCTCATAATTTCCTGAATCGAGCAGGATGAAGCCTCCAGTGTCTTTATATTCATTGAGTGCATCGATCAGCGCATCCGGTTTGCGCCGTTTGACTAAGTCCCAAGCCGAGACAAGCAACGTTGGCGCTCGTGCTAACGCAAGCGCCTTGACGGCACCATGAGGAACGAGCTGTGTTTCAAACGAAGAGACTGAAAGGAAGACGCTAGGTAATGGAAGACGCCCATTTGCAATATCAGGGGGGCGCCTCGACCGTTTGGTAGGCGGAAGGTTTGCAGTCAAACGGTTAAACAGACGCGAAATAGCTTCGTGATCCTCCCGTTCGTTCCATGCAGAGAGGTCGATCGTAGCATACCCACCAAACCCGTATGCCGGGCCGCTCCCATCAAGACTTGCGCAGATGATAGGTACGTTATGTTGCTGAGCGAGTCGAATCTCGTCAATCACAGTGTCTTTTGTATTCGATTCTGCTGACCAGAGTACGAGGGCACTTTTTGCAGCTGCGAGTTCCGCGTGCATCTCATCTAGAAAGCGTTGCTTGACGAGCCTATCCCACCACACAGTCCAGCGTCGAGACAATAGCTCGACCAGCTTTTCGGTGCGGCTTTCGTCTTGACGTCCGTAAATGACATAAATATCCGCCAAACAAATCTCCCAACCTTACCGTTGCCAGTAAAATGTCAGAAAGCGGATAGATACAAGCTAAACCTCAGATTGTTCTTGGTGTCGAGGCGGCCCAAGCCGCTTGGTAGAGAGCACTCGTGAAATCTCTGGTCCGAATGACCTTCGAGCGTAGGTTTTCAAGCTCCAAGGATTGCGTTTCATCGAGCATGATTATTGACTGACCCGAAATTGAAAGCGCTACTGCATCAGCGATGCATTCGCGGGAAAGGCCATCGACAATCACCAACACAGCTGCGTGTTGTTTTTCAGTCGGAGGCGTATGAACATGTTCAGCATGGACGCCCAACTCCCCCAAGCGGTGAAGCGTCTCTTCAAGTACGTATTTGTTCCCCAACGTGTTTGATGCAGCCAAGACTGCAACGGGGCCTCGCAGCACACCTCCAACCGGTTCTGATATTGGATGCTGCCGTTCTGTCGGAAAGTCACGATTTTGCACATAGTATGCTACGGCGAGCGAGGCCTGTTCTGCCGCTGTTGCTGCATCCTCGCCTGCAAGCCCCCAGTAATGTGCGAAGGTCGCAGAGAAAACGTCACCGGTGCCAATTTTGAAGACGTTAGGAGACCGAAAGGCTGGTACGAACGTTGTCCGCTTGCCGCTTTCGATGACAAGAGCTCCGAACACACCTCGCTTTACTATGACAACTGAGGCGGCGCCCGTGTTGACAAGACTGCGCGCTGCATCTTCGAGGTCAGAGATTCCGGTCCCACTTATGAGCTCCCGGGCATTTAGGATGAGCGTTGTCTCGTCTGCTTCCGAGCCATTCCTCCTAAGGTGGAGGGACCCACACGTGCCTTGGGGGTCAAAGATAGCACGCCGTGCGCGCACCACGGCGTCCCCCTCGACTAGGCCAAACCTTAACACCGTCTCCGCATTCACATGGAACGCGCTTTCTTGCGCTATATCGCTCGGTTCAAGGTGGGGGGTGGATAGAGGATGAAAGTAAGCAAACGCTATCGGCGATTGGCGCCTCATGAGCTCCAAGGTGATGCCGCTGTCCCGATACGGCTCTAAAGCAATCGACTGATCATCTTCAAAATAGCTGTGAAGGATTGTTTTGTCACCAAGAGCGGTAAGCGCCTGTGCCGCGCGTCCACCGGAGCCAAGCAAGGTGTTCCACGCCGGGTGAAGGCAAATCTCCCGATAAAGCCCTCCAGCTATATGAATTGGCGTCCGCAATCCTGTCACTTGTAACCGAGCCGCTGATAAACCGGCTCCTGATAGTGCCAATCATCCTTGGTTTCCATTGTCCAGTTGGTGAGAGCATGTGCCACAATTTTTGGAGAAAACGGAACAAATATGGCCCCAATACCCTTGATAATAGGAGGGCACGTAGCCACTTCCATGTAACGTGATCCATTGAGATTGATACCAATGATGCGGCACCCCTTCTCTCTCGCGACCTCCATTTCCCAGCGGACGTACTTATGCTTGGATCGGGTATCCTGACCAATAAGAACGGCAAACGTACCGGCCAAATCAATCCTCTCGCGGCACTTTCGCTTGATATACGCTTCGTTCTCCGAATTGATCTCTTGAGCAAGCTGGCAGTTCGCAAAGTTGAAGTCGATACGCTCGTGCTGCTTCCATGCGAGCATCAAGCGATAGTAATGAATGTCGGTGCTGCTGAATCCGACGAAAGTGCGTGGAAGCCCCATTTAGCCCCTCTTTAGGATGGATAGTTGATAATCGGATATATTTGATCCGCCAGTTAATAGGAAGCCGCATAGGCTGTGGTTCTTGTCAGGAAGTTGGCATCGTAAGAATATTTGGCGTTTATAGCGCGCGCTATGAATAACAGCGACACGCCAGTCATGTCATGAGACTCTGAATAGTTCCGCCACAGGCACCCCAAGCGCCTCAGCGATCCGAAGGATTGTCTTGAGGCCTGGATTCCGTTCCCCGCGCTCGATCCCGCCGATGTAGGTTCGGTCAAGTTCCACTGTCAGGGCGAAGCCTTCCTGTGAATAGCCCTGTGCCTTGCGCAGCTCGCGCAAGCGCTTCCCGAAATCCTCGACTGTAAACGTGCGCTCCATACCGCTGTAGCGCAAAAAAGGTGTTTAATCGTCCACGGACTAATCGTATCATTTTGGATGACAGAGGAGATTTCGATGAGTTTCGTGCGATTTGCCCGCCAATCTTTCATGGCTTTACTGATTTCCGGTGCGGCGGTTACCGCCCACGCCCAAGACAGCTTGACCGAAACGTTGACACCGGAGCCGCGCCCTTACCCCTACGCGATCCTCGACATTCAGCCGGGGGCGGAGGCGATGGAGGCGAGCAGCATGTTCGGGGAGCGGATGATGCTGATCCTTGTGCCTGAGCAGGTTGCGCTGCAGGTCGAGAATGGCGAGGGACGCGCCTTTGCGCTGACCTTCGATCAGAAGCTGGTGACGCAGGGCGTGGGGTTGCACACCCGCATGGGCCGCAATCCCTATGCCGAGATTAACGCCACGCTGGCGACCGAGGCCATGGGCGGGCGGGTGCTGCAAATCCGGCGCACAATCCGCGAGCCGAACGAGAACCTGCCCGAACCTGCCGCGCTGATCGCGCAGTTGGAGGAGCGCTATGGCCCGCC
>JBKEDD010000091.1:0-3421 GCA_047975215.1 Jhaorihella sp. | reverse complement strand
CATAAGAGCGAGGCGCAGTCGAGCGCCGATATCCGCGCCATCGTGGAGCCGCATATCCGCGCCGTGCTGCCCGAGGGCTTCATCACCGCCGCGACCGAATGGCATGTGAACCCGACCGGAACCTTCGTGATCGGCGGGCCGGATGGCGATGCCGGGCTGACCGGGCGCAAGATCATCGTCGATACCTATGGTGGCGCCGCGCCCCATGGCGGCGGTGCGTTTTCCGGCAAGGATCCGACCAAGGTGGACCGTTCTGCCGCCTATGCCGCGCGCTATCTGGCGAAGAATGTGGTGGCTGCCGGTCTGGCGGATCGTTGCACGCTTCAGGTCAGCTATGCGATCGGCGTGGCCAAGCCGCTGTCGATCTATGTCGACACCCATGGCACCGGCCAAGTCGAGGCGGCACAGATCGAGAAAGCGGTTGCGGAGTGCATGGATCTAACCCCGCGCGGCATCCGTGAGCATCTGCAACTGAACCGCCCGATCTATTCCCGGACCTCGGCCTATGGCCATTTTGGCCGCGCCCCCGAAGCCGATGGTGGCTTTAGCTGGGAAAAGACCGATCTGATCGACGCCCTGAAACGCGCTGTCTGATTGGAGGCGGGTAACCGCATCGTACAATCGAAAGGCCCGGTCTCCACGACCGGGCCTTTTCTTGTGAACAGGGCCAGACAACCCCACCTATTCACCGCGCGGGAAGCGTTTGCTGTCCTCCAGTATGTTCAGATCCATATGGTTGCGCATGTAACGTTCTGACGCGGCGCGCAGTGGCTGATAATCCCAGGGGTAGTAGCTGCCGTTGCGCAGGGCCTCATAGACCACCCAGCGCCGGGCCTGACTTTGCCGTACCTCTGCGTCATAGGCTGCCAGATCCCAGCGGGCATCCGCCATTGCGCGAAAGTGGGCAAGGGTTTCGGCATGGGCGGGGTTGATCAGCCCCACCTGAGTGGTCCAGTTTGATTGTTAGTGCATGACCGGCCTCTGATCCATCGGGACGATGGTTTCCGGGGCCGGTGGGCGATAGCCCAATGCGCTGTGTGGGCGTTTGGTGTTATAGTGCTTCCTCCATGCTTCGATGATGATCTGCGCTTCGCGGAGGCTGTAGAAGGTCTCTCCGTCCAATAACTCGTCGCGAAAGCGGGCGTTGAAGCTCTCGCAGTAACCGTTCTCCCACGGTGATCCGGGTTCGATATAGGCCGTCTTCGCCCCGACGGCTGCACTCCAGTCGCGGACTGCCTGGGCGATGAATTTCCGGCCCATTGTCCGAACGAATGAAGGCCGGCACGCCCCGCAGGATGAACAGATCGCTCAGGGCGTCGATCACATCGGTCGAGTTCAGCTTGCGCTTCACCCGGATCGTCAGGCATTCGCGGCTGTATTCATCAAGAATATTCAGCACCCGGAACGCCTTGCCGTCATCAGTCCGGCAGTGGACGAAGTCATACGACCAGACATGATTGCGGTATTCCGGTCGCAGCCGGACGCAAGACCCGTCATTCAGCCAAAGCCGACCTTTCTTTGGTTGTTTTGCGGGCACTTTCAGCCCCTCTCTCCGCCAAAGCCGTTCGACGCGCTTGTCGTTCACCTGCCAGCCAGCATCACGCAACAGGGCGGCGATCCGGCGATAGCCGTAGCGGCCATATTGGCGCGCCAGTTCCATCATGTCCGCGACCAGCCGGTCTTCGTCGGCCCGGCCTCTTGGCAGCTTGCGTTGGGTCGAGCGATGTTGCCGCAGCACCCGGCAGGCCCGGCGTTCGGAGATACCCAGCTCGCTGCGAACATGATCAATGCAGGCCCGGCGGCGAGCGGGGCTCAGTAGTTTCCCCGGGCGGCCTCGGTCAGAATGAGCTTGTCCAGCGTCAGATCCGAAACCGCACGCCGCAGCCGTTCATTTTCCTGCTGCAGCCGCTTCAGTTCCTTCAACTGATCCACGCCCATGCCACCATACTGCTTGCGCCAGCGGTAATAGGTCTGTTCAACAACCCCGATCTTCCTGATCGCGTCCAGACGGGACATCCCTTGCCCCATCAGAACCTCAACTTGCCGCAACTTCGACACAATCTCTTCCGGCTTCGGTCGCTTGTTTCCCATTTCTGATCCTCCGTTTCCTAAACATAACGGCGGACCACTTCTGTGGGGGAGGATCACCGCGTGGAATCTGCTATCAACGCTTTACTACAAGGGCAGCGGGCGCGTGCCCTGGCGGCGGTTGCCGGACGAAGACGAATTCCGCGCCTGCTATATTGGCATTAGCTTCTATCGCGATACGAGCGGTCAGCAACTCTGGACGAGCGCCGCGCAGATGTTCGATGAACGCGGTCGCGGCTTCATACTCAAAGGATCGCGTGCGCACACCGAGACGCGCGGGCGGCATCCTTATCTGACGGAAGAGGACGCCGAAAGCCTCGTACAAAGCGCGCTCACAGCATACAAAAACTACCATAAGCACTATCCGGCGCGTGTCATTGTCCTCAAGACTTCGCGATTCCGCGATGAAGAAGCAGACGGGATCGCCAGCGCGCTGGATGCGGCAGAGGTCGAGTTGCGCGATCTGGTGTGGGTGCAAGAATCCTACTCTGTCAAAGTTTTACGAGACGGAGATTATCCAGTGCTGCGCGGCACATTCGTGGAACTGGATGGAAAAGGTCTGCTCTATACTAATGGCAGCATTCCCTACTACGGTACATATCCCGGCCTGTACGTGCCAAACCCGCTTCTTCTTTGCCCTCACGAAAATGGCGAAAGCCCTGTTGAGAAGATTGCCCGCGAAATCTTCTCGCTGACCAAGGTCAACTGGAATTCGACCCAGATGAATCAGAAACTTCCCATACCGATTCGTGCAGCACGAAAGGTTGGGGAGGTTCTGAAATATATCCCTGAGAATATGCCTGTTAGCCCGGACTATCGCCGATACATCTAATGTTCACCGCCTGACGGGTGATTCCGGTCCTTGATGTTCGGTGCCACCCTGCCCGCACGGGACGAGAGAACATCTGCCCTAGGCATCGTGCGCCAGCGGCCAGAAGGTCGTCGTAGATCAGTTCTGTGATTTCTGGCGCTGAAGGCCATGCGGTTGGGTTTCAAGGCTCAGTGCATCCGGGTGTCGATCTGTGCGAGAACGAGCACCAAGGAATGTCTGGCGGCCCGCCAATAACAAATGATCACGCTGATATGGGCGTCAACAGCGCATCTTTACCCCACGATACCGGAATCCGCGACTTTCGGACCAAAGCGCCGCTGATCCGAGCATCAGACGCGCCAATGGACAGAACTTCTGTCTCAAATGGACAGAAAGCTGTCCCAAATGGCCAACTCAGGTGTCACCTGTCAACAATGAATACACTGGTGAGCCCGACAGGAATCGAACCAGTGACCCACTGATTAAAAGTCAGTTGCTCTACCAACTGAGCTACGGGCCCAT
>JBKEDD010000090.1:0-72368 GCA_047975215.1 Jhaorihella sp. | reverse complement strand
GCCTCGCTTGAACTCGCGTCGGTCAACCTGCCGGTGGCGGTGCTGATCTGGGCGATGGTCTACCCGAGGATGGTCGGGGTCGATTTCGGTTCGCTGCGCCAGGTGGGCGACAAGCCGAAAGGTCTGATCGTGACCTTGGTGATAAACTGGCTGATCAAGCCCTTTACCATGGCCGCGCTCGGCGTGCTGTTCTTCGAACACGTCTTTGCGGGACTGATCCCGCCCGAGGATGCCCAGGCCTACCTCGCCGGGGTGATCCTGCTGGGCGCCGCACCCTGCACGGCGATGGTATTTGTCTGGTCGAACCTCACGCGCGGCGACGCCACCTATACCCTGGTGCAGGTCAGCGTGAACGATGTCATCATGATCTTTGCCTTCGCGCCGATCGTCGCCTTTCTGCTGGGCGTGACCGAGATCACCGTACCATGGGATACGCTGCTGCTGTCGGTGGGCCTGTATGTCATGCTGCCGCTGCTGTTCGGGTTCGTGACGCGCCGCAACCTTGTCAGAAAGGGTGGCGAGGCGGCGGTGGATTCCTTCAAATCCCGCGTGCAGCCGTTTTCCATGCTTGGGCTGCTGGTGACTGTGGTTCTGTTGTTCGGGTTCCAGGGCGAGGTCATTCTTGACCGTCCCTTCGTAATCGTGCTGATCGCGGTTCCGCTGCTTATCCAGTCCTACGGCATCTTCCTTGTCGCCTATGGCGCGGCGCGGGCCTGGCGCATTCCTTTCGACGTCGCCGCACCGTGCGCTCTGATCGGAACCTCGAATTTCTTTGAACTGGCGGTCGCCGTGGCGATCAGCCTCTTCGGCCTGGGGTCCGGTGCGGCACTGGCCACCGTCGTTGGCGTGCTGGTCGAGGTGCCTGTAATGCTGTCTCTCGTCGCGTTCGCCAACCGGACACGACACTGGTTCCCGAACGAAACGGACGGACAATGAGCATCGTCATTCATCACAACCCCGCTTGCGGCACCTCCCGCAATGTACTGGCGATCATCAGGGCGTCAGGAGAGGTGCCCGAGATCATCGACTATCTGGAAACCGGCTGGACCCGCCCGCAGCTTCTGGCACTTTTCGCCACTGCCGGTCTCACTCCCCGCACGGCCCTGCGGACAACGAAGTCCCCGGCCGAGGAACTCGGCCTGCTCGATCCGTCGGTGGACGACGAGACGTTGTTGGCGGCCATGCTGGAACATCCCGTGCTCGTCAACCGCCCGATCGTCTGCACGCCCAGGGGCGTCAGGCTCTGCCGTCCGAGCGAGACGGTGCTGGAACTTCTCGAGCGGCTGCCCCCCGGTCCGCTCGCAAAGGAGGACGGCACGCTGCTGATCGACCAGGACGGGCGCCGCGTCGGAGAGAGTTGAGATGAAAGCCCAATGGACTGACTCCTTCCTTTCCGCCATTCCCCTTCCCGTCGTCCTGATCGGCGCCGATGACAGGATCGTCGCCGCCAACGCGGCCGGCGAGGCGATACTGGGGCCGGGGCAGATCGGGCGCCATCATGCACTCGCGCTGCGCCAGCCCGCGCTGCTGGCGGTGATCGAAGCGGCGCTCCGCGCGGGCACCCGTACCGAGGCGCCCTATGTGATAAGCGGCTCCTCGCACGAGGTGAGCTATCGCGTCACCGTTTCGCCGGTCTCGCTCGGGGCTTCGCGCGGCGCCCTCTGCGCCTTCGAGGATATCACCGAGCGGGAACTCATCGGCCAGTTCCGGCGCGATTTCGTTGCCAATGTCAGTCACGAGTTGCGCACCCCGCTGACGACGCTCGTCGGGTTCATCGAAACCCTGAAAGGCGCGGCAAGGGACGACCCGGCAGCCCGCGCCCGGTTTCTCGCCATCATGGAGCGCGAAGCAGCACGGATGAACCGCCTTGTCGCGGATCTACTGTCGCTTTCCAAGCTCGAGGCGCAGGCGCGGCAACGGCCCACGGCACCGGTCAATATCGCCGAACTGGTCAATGCCGCCGCCGCCGGTCTTCGCCCCGCCGCCGAGGCGGCGGGGCTCGACCTCAAGATCCTCGGGGCCGATGCCGCCGCTCATATCCCCGGCGATGGCGACCAGTTGATGCAGGTGCTACAGAACCTGATCGAGAACGCGATCAAGTACGGCGCGGCCGGACGCCGGGTCACGATCGCCCTCCATGCACCAGAAGATGAGCCGATGCTGCGCATCGACGTGACCGACGAAGGGGACGGGATCGAACCGATGCATCTGCCGCGCCTGACCGAACGGTTCTACCGCGTCGACGATCACCGTTCGCGCGAAAAGGGCGGCACGGGGCTGGGTCTCGCCATCGTCAAGCATATTGTCAGCCGCCATCGCGGGCGGCTTGATATCGGCAGCGCACCTGGCAAGGGTGCGCGCTTTTCGGTTTTCCTGCCAAGAAGCTGACCTGCGCGAACCGGTTTCATCAAACTGTTACATGATTGTCGCAAAACTGTAGCGCCCGGCGGGTAGAGCGGCGCTGCGGATCGTTCCTGGGCGACCCGCTGCGACACAACAGGAGAAGATCCATGTCCCGCATGACGCTTACGACCTCTACCCTCGCCATCCTGGCCGTCTCGGCCACCGCCGCTGCTGCGCGCGACCAGATACAGGTGGCGGGCTCGTCCACCGTGCTGCCCTATGCCACGATCGTTGCCGAACTGTTCGGCGAAAATTTCGACCATCCCACGCCGGTGGTCGAATCCGGCGGATCGTCCGCCGGCCTGAAAAAGTTCTGCGAAGGTGTCGGCGAGAACACCATCGACATCGCCAACGCCTCGCGCCGGATCAAGGAGGCGGAGATTGCTGCCTGCAAGGCCGCCGGGGTCACGGACATCGTCGAGGTGCAGTTCGGCTATGACGGAATCGTCTTCGCCTCGGACATCGGCGGCGCATCTTTCACCTTCACCCCCGCTGATTGGTACAAGGCCATGGCTGCCGAAGTCGTCGTGAACGGCAAGCTGGTGCCCAACCCTGCGACCAGGTGGAACGAGGTGAACCCGGATCTGCCCGCGCAGGAGATCATGGCCTTCGTTCCGGGGACCAAGCACGGAACCCGCGAGGTCTTTGACATCAAGGTGATCGAACAGGGTTGCGAGGACAGCGGCGCCGCGGCCGAACTGGAACGTCTTGGCGAGGACGCGGGCAAGCTTTGCACATCGCTGCGCACCGATGGCCGCGCGGTCGAGATCGACGGTGACTATACCGAGACGCTGGCCCGCATCGACAGCAACACGGACGGGATCGGCGTGTTCGGGTTGTCGTTTTACGAGAACAACACCGCGAAACTTCAGGTCGCCACGATGAACGGCATCGTGCCCTCGACCGACACCATCGCGTCGGGCGAATACCCTGTGTCGCGCCCGCTGTTCTTCTACGTCAAACAGGCGCATTTCGATGCGGTTCCCGGCCTGAAGGATTATGCCGAGTTCTTCGTCTCGGACGACATGGCCGGACCCGGCGGCCCGTTGGCCGACTATGGCCTGGTTCCCGACCCGGAACTGGCGGCAACCCAGGCCAGGCTGGCCGACGAGAAGCTGATGAACTGACGCTCCGCGCACATCTGGGCGATCCGGTCTCGGCCGGATCGCCCGCATCACACAAGCCGGAGGCCCCATGATCGCGACCTGGACCCTGTCGACCCTGCTGGTCATAGCCGCCGCGGGCTTTGCCCTTGGTCGCGCGCGCGCCCTCGCCAGCGCCGGGGGCGACATCCGCGCACTGCATTCGTTACCCGGCCACTACGGCTGGGCCACTGCACTCTTCACGCTGGTTCCCGCGCTCTTGCTTCTTGCGCTGCTGACGATTGCCAGGCCCCTGGCGCCGGCCGGGGCCATTGCCGTGGTCGCGCTGGCACTGGCCGGCCTTGCCTTCCTGATGCGCCGGATCGCCCCCGGTTTGCGCGCCCGCCAGACGGTCGAGCGCGGGGTGCTCACGCTGCTCGTCCTTGCCGCGTGCGTCGCCATCGCCACCACGGCGGGCATCGTGCTGTCGATCCTGCTCGAGACGCGGAATTTCTTTGCCCAGTACGACTGGCGGGAGTTCTTCCTCTCCGCCACCTGGGCGCCGCGGTTCAAGGGCGGGTCCGATCTTGGCGTCCTGCCGCTGCTCTGGGGCACGCTGTATGTCAGCCTGATCGCGCTCGTCTTCGCGGTGCCGGTGGGGCTTTTCGCTGCGATCTACATGGCCGAGTATGCCGGGCGCCGCCTTCGCGCCATCGTCAAGCCGGGCATCGAGGTGCTGGCGGGTATTCCCACCATCGTCTACGGCCTGTTCGCGCTTATGACAGTCGGTCCGATGCTGCGCGACTATTTCGCACTGCCGCTCGGGCTGGGAGCAAGCGGATCGTCGGTGATGACCGCCGGGCTGGTCATGGGGATCATGCTGATCCCCTTCGTGTCGTCCCTGTCCGACGACATCATCGCCCAGGTGCCGCAATCGCTGCGCGACGGCTCGCTCGCTCTTGGTGCGACACGCTCCGAAACGATCCGCCAGGTGATCCTGCCGGCCGCCCTGCCCGGCATCGTCGGCGCCGTGCTGCTGGCTGCAAGCCGCGCCATCGGCGAAACCATGATCGTCGTGCTCGGCGCCGGTGCCGCCGCCAAGCTCAGCCTCAACCCGTTCGAGGCGATGACCACCATCACCGTCAAGATCGTCAGCCAACTGACCGGCGACAGCGATTTTGCCGCGCCCGAGACCCTCGTGGCCTTCGCCCTCGGTCTGACGCTGTTCACCATCACGCTTTGCCTGAACGTGCTGGCGCTGGCCATCGTGCGCAAATACCGGGAGCAGTACGAATGAGCGTTCAACGCCCGCATCCGGCATCCCTGCTGGACCGCAGCAACCTGACCGCCCGGCGCCGGGCCTCCGAGGCCCGGTTCCGCGCCTTCGGCCTCGGCGCGATCCTGATCGGCCTTGCCGCGCTGGTACTGCTGCTGACCTCGGTCCTCGGTTCGGGCCTTGGTGCGTTTCGCCAGACCTATATCCATCTTCCCATCCACCTGGACGCGGCGGCGCTGGACAAGTCCGGCAACCGCAATGTCGAGGAGCTGAAGAAGGTCACGACCATCGGCTACGGCAAGGTGATCGACGCGGCGATAACCGAGGCCGTGGCACAAGCGGGCATCGCCATCGATGGCCTGACCAAGGCGGATGTCTCTGGCATCATTTCCCGCGAAGCACCCGCGCGAGTGCGCGAATTGGTGCTGTCAAATCCCGATCTGATCGGCCGAACGATCACCCTGTCACTCCTCGCCAGCGGCCGGATAGACGGCTATCTGAAAGGCCGCGTGACCGCTGCTTCGGCCGCGCTCGACAGCAACGTCTCGTCTGCGCAACTGCAACTGGCGGATGCGATGGAGGAACGCGGGCTGATGTCGCTTGATTTCAACCCCGCGTTTGTGACCGCGCCCGATGCGTCCGACCAGCGGCCCGAGGCCGCGGGGCTGGGTGTCGCCATCCTCGGCTCTGCATACATGATGCTGATCGTGCTGGCACTGGCGCTGCCCATCGGCGTTGCCGCGTCGATCTACCTTGAGGAATTCGCACCGAAGAACCGCCTGACCGACCTGATCGAGGTGAACATCGCCAACCTTGCCGCCGTACCCTCTATCGTCTTCGGCATTCTCGGCCTTGCCGTCTTCATCAACTTTGCGGGCCTGCCGCAATCGGCGCCGGTGGTGGGCGGGCTTGTGCTGACGCTGATGACCCTGCCGACGATCATCATTGCCACCCGCGCGAGCCTGAATGCCGTGCCCCCCTCGATCCGCGAAGCGGCACTGGGGCTGGGCGCTTCGCGGATGCAGGCGGTATTTCACCATACCCTGCCTCTCGCGGCACCCGGTATCCTGACCGGCGCGATCCTCGGGCTGGCGCAGGCCCTGGGCGAAACCGCGCCGCTATTGCTGATCGGCATGGTCGCTTTCGTGCGGGAATTTCCCGCCGCACCGCCTGCGGGTCTGTTCGATCCCGCCTCGGCCCTGCCGGTACAGGTCTTCAACTGGACCCAACGCGCGGATCCCGCCTTTGCCGAGCGTGCTTCGGGCGCGATCATCGTGCTGTTGATCTTTCTTTTCGTAATGAACGCGGCGGCCATCCTCCTGCGCCGCCGCTTCGAACGCCGCTGGTAGGGGAGCCGCCATGAAGGACATGCCGACACGGGGGCGGGAGACCGCTACCGACACCGCCAAGATCGCCGTGCGCGACCTGCAGGTACACTACGCAAGCACGCACGCGCTTCGCGATGTCGATGTCGATATTCCCGGCAGGGCCGTTACCGCCCTTATCGGGCCATCGGGCTGTGGGAAATCCACCTTCCTGCGCTGCCTCAACCGTATGAACGACACGATCCCCGCCGCCCGCGTGACGGGCGAGATTCGCATCGACGGCGAGGACATCCACGACCCGCGCGTGGACCCGGTGCAGTTGCGCGCGAAGGTCGGCATGGTTTTCCAGAAACCGAACCCCTTCCCCAAGTCGATCCGCAACAACGTCGCCTACGGGCCCAAGATCCACGGCCTGACCCGCACGCGGGCCGAACTGGACGAGGTGGTCGAACACTCCCTGCGCCGCGCCGCGCTTTGGGACGAGGTCAAGGACCGCCTCGATGCCCCCGGCACCGGCCTGTCCGGCGGGCAGCAGCAGCGTCTTTGCATCGCGCGGGCCATCGCCACCTCGCCCGAGATCCTGCTGATGGACGAGCCGTGCTCGGCGCTCGACCCCATCGCCACAGCGCAGATCGAGGAACTGATCGACGAGTTGCGCAGCCGTTTCGCGGTCGTGATCGTCACCCATTCCATGCAGCAGGCCGCCCGCGTCAGCCAGCGCACTGCGTTTTTTCATCTGGGCCAGCTGGTGGAATATGGCAATACGGCCGAGATCTTTACAAATCCCTCTGATGCGCGCACGGAAAGCTATATCACCGGCCGCATCGGCTGAAGGAACCCGACATGACAACCAGACAGCATATCGCCACCGCCTTCGACCATGACCTCGAGGCCATCCAGGCAATGATCACACGCATGGGCGGGCTGGTCGAAGCCGCCATCCTCGGCGCGGTCCGCGCGCTGGAAACCCGCGACGTTGATCTGGCGGCCGAGGTGAGCAGCGGCGACGCCGAAATCGACGCGCTCGAAGAGCGGATAAACATCGAGGCGGCCCGCCTGATCGCCCTGCGTGCACCTACGGCGGACGACCTGCGCACGGTGCTGAGCGCGATGAAGATCGCCGCCGCGCTGGAACGCTGCGGCGACTATGCCAAGAACCTCGCCAAACGCGCGGACGTGCTGTCAAGCATGCCCCCGGTCGAGGGGGCGACAGGTTCGATCCGCCGCATGGGCAAGGCGGTACAGCTACAGTTGAAACAGGTGCTCGACGCCTATATCCAGCGCGACGCGGAACTGGCCGAAGAGGTTCGGCTGGGCGATCACGACGTGGACCAGATGTACAATACCCTGTTCCGCGAATTCCTCACCCACATGATGGAGGATCCGCGCAATATCTCGGCCTGTATGCACCTGCATTTCATCGCCAAGAATATCGAACGCATGGGCGATCATGCCACCGGCATCGCAGAGCAGGTGATCTAT
Organism: Jhaorihella sp.; assembly: GCA_047975215.1. Classification (GTDB taxonomy): domain Bacteria; phylum Pseudomonadota; class Alphaproteobacteria; order Rhodobacterales; family Rhodobacteraceae; genus JAGRMG01. The sequence continues at coordinate 64,800 of JBKEDD010000090.1, read as the reverse complement.
CTCGCGACCGGCGCGCTGCCGGACGGCGACCGTCCGAAGGCCGACAACACCGCCAGCGCACGCGGGAGCGCATGACCACCATGAGCCGCCCCCTTATCCTGCTGGTTGAGGACGAGTCCGCGCAGCGCGAGGTCATCGGCTATAACCTCACCGCCGAAGGCTACCGCGTGACCGAGGCGGTTGACGGCGAGGCGGCTATGCTGCTGGCCCATGAAGATCCGCCCGACCTGATCATCCTCGACTGGATGATGCCCAGGCTTTCGGGGATCGAGGTCTGCCGTCGCCTTAAGGCCAGCCGCGAGACAAGAGGCATTCCGGTCATCATGCTTTCGGCCCGTTCGGACGAGCCCGACCTTGTCCGTGGTCTGGAAACCGGCGCCGACGATTATGTATCCAAACCCTATTCCGTGGCCGAACTCATGGCCCGTGTTCGTGCCCTTCTGCGGCGGGTGCGGCCCTTGGCGGCCGGCGCCCTGCTGGAGTTCGAGGATATCCAACTTGACGGCGAAACCCACCGCGTCACCCGTGCGGGCAAGGATGTGACCCTCGGCCCGACCGAATTCCGGCTACTCGCGAGCCTGATGGAAAAGCCCGGGCGTGTGCTTAGCCGCGAGCAGTTGCTTGATCGGGTCTGGGGCCGCGACATCTATGTCGAAACCCGAACCGTCGATGTCCATATCGGCCGTCTGCGCAAGGCACTGCGCCAGCACGGCGGTGACGATCCGCTGCGCACCGTCCGCGGCGCCGGCTATGCCCTCGGCTGACGCAAGGCCGCGCGGTTTCCCGGACGCGGTGGGCGCGCCTGCCCCGTTTCCGACGGTCACAAACCTCGCGCGCAGCGCCGCCATGGCCCGTGAATACGACGCTGCCGGAATCTGACAAGGTCGCGCCTAAACGTGCAGCGACAGGTCCGCTTTCGCCCCGTCAGTCCGACGGCAGGGCATCTGTCACCTTGCAGGTCATACGGCTTCCCGTTTCCATTTCGTCTTCCAGGGTCGCCTCTTCACCCTTCGTCCACCACACATGCGAACCCGAGGCATACTTCGCACCCGACCCGGAAACGACGTTCACGAATACCCTTGCTTCGCCGCCGACCGGAAGGATAGCAAGCGCATTTGCGCCCGAATTGACATACTGGACGGAAAACGGCTCTCCCGCGTCGCAGGTATAGATTTTCGAGTTGAGACTGCTGGTGGCGCCTGTTCCCAAGGGAATTGACAGGCCGACTTGTGCCGTTGCCATCTCGGCGCCGACGAACATGGCAAGTGCGATAATACCGATACGCGTCATGGGATCTCCTGGTACGAAACATGGTGTGTCCGGGAGATATCTAATCCACGCCATGAGCTTCGCAAGCAGGCATTTTCCCGCGGCGGATTCGCGGTGAGACAGGCGCCGGTTTTCGATGGTCTTGCGTTTGATTGTTTCGCGTTGTTTCAAAACGGTCTGGCCGCGCCCGAACCAGACATGGCGGATGCGAGGTTGTGCAGGCTTTCATGGCAGACCCGGTGGTTCCAGTGATCGGTGAAGGCGTGAATCTGCTGCTGGTGGTCTCCCCTGCCCCGACGATACCGTTTGGCTTGACAACACCTGCCGTCAAAGCCAGTCCTCAACAGGATGCGAAGACTGGGGGGCCAGTATGTCGAAGTTGATGGACACAGTTCTGGACATGGCCGCGCTGCCGGACAATGCCCTACTGCCCGATGCGATATCAACTGCGCAGCTTTCGCTATATGACTGGATGATTTGCGGCCTTGCGGGCGTGGAAGAACCGCTCGCTGGCAAACTTCGAAAACTGGCTGCCTCGGAAGCCGGCGAACCTGCCGCCTCGATCTTTGGCGGCGGTATGGCACCCACCCGGATGGCCGCGTTGGTCAATGGCTCAACCAGCCATGCGCTCGACTACGACGATACTCATTTCGCTCATATCGGGCATCTTTCTGTGGGTATTTTCCCGGCCGCCCTTGCCGTGGCGGAAGAAACCGGGGCAACGGCACAGGAAATGATCAAGGCATTTCTCCTGGGTGCCGAAACCTCGATCCGTATCGGAATGGCACTTGGATCAGCTCACTACAACCGTGGATATCACCAGACAGCGACGGCAGGAGCCTTCGGCGCAACCGTGGCGGCCGGGCGGCTATATGGGCTCGACCCGAACGAGATGCGCATGGCATTGGGCTTTTGCAGCACTCGTGCATCCGGATTGAAATCGCAGTTCGGGACAATGGGCAAGCCCTACAACGCCGGAATCGCAGCATCAAACGGGGTTGAATGCGCCAAACTCGCACAACTGGGCATGTCTTCCTGCGTTGACGGTCTGATGGGAGATCAAGGATTCGTGGCCACCCATAGCGACGCGGCAGGCTGTGACATCGTACCGGCAGGGACGTTCATGTTCGGCGATATCAGCTACAAGTTTCACGCTTGCTGCCACGGCACGCACGCAATGATTGAAGCGCTGCTGAAAATCCAGCCTCGCATTGCAGGACTTGCAGACAAGATTTCCGTACTTCGTTTGCGCACCAATCCGCGCTGGCTGAAAGTGTGCAATATCCCGGCACCTCAAACGGGGCTCGAGGTAAAGTTCAGTTACCCGTGGCTCGCCGGCATGGTAGTCAAGGGGCACAACACAAGCGCACTTTCGACCTACAGCGATGCGATCACCAATGATCCAACTATTGCGGCCCTTGCGAAAAAGGTTGTCGTGACCGGCGACGAGAACCTTTCCGACATGCAGGCCGAAGGGGAAGTGGTCTTTGCCGATGGCCAGACGATCCCTTTCTCGCATGACCTCGCGTTGCGCCCCACCCATGCCATTCTCAAGGCAAAGCTGCGTGAGAAGGCCGGAGCAGTATTGGGCGTGAACGCCGACAATCTGCACGAGGTCATGGAGAGGCTGGAAACGATGCGTGCTTCAGAGATCGGAACGATTGTCAGGGCCCAAGACAGCAGCGTCGAATCGTGACTCGACCGGTAATACGCGCGGAATACCTGATCATCGCCATCAGGTACGGATTTCCATGACGATGGAAACGCATTGTTGTCAGCTCTCCTCGACGAGCTGGCCTTCCCAGATGCCTCTGCGCACCATTTCACGGGCCACCTGTAGAGTGATTTTCTCCACCGCCGCGCAGGCCCGGCTCTGAACCACCAACGGATTTCGCACCAGATAGACCGGCCGATCGATGATTGGGTTCACAATCGGCGCTTTCAGCAAACGACCCGCATCAACGAAATCGCGACAGGCCGCGGGCGCAAAGATCGAATGCCCCGACCCCCTTGCGACCAGTTCCTTGATCTGGGTCATGGCATCCAGTTCCGTCGTCACGTTCAGGCTCACTCTCGCCCTCTGCGCTGCGTTTTCGATTATTCTTCGCAAGCCATGCGGTTCACCCGGCAGGACAAGCTCAATGCCCTCCAGATCGCCCATTGCCACAGGCGCCCCGGGGTCAGTCTCCAAGGGCCAGGCATCGGGCGCTGAGAAAAAGAACAAATGCTCGTTCAGGATATGCGTGGCCGAGAAATGCTCGGCCCCGGTCAGATCGTAGAGAAATCCTATCTCAACGGTTCCGTCGTCGACCCAGGTCTTGATAAACCCGCTCATGGCTTCGCTCGCGCGAAGCCGCACCTTGGGAAGATCGAGCCGAACGGTTTCGGCCAGTGGAACGGACATGACCATGGATACCGATGGCGGCATTCCAAACCTCACATTTCCGTTGAACTCCCCGGAGAGTTCCCTGATCTGGGAAATGCACTGTTCGAGCTTGCCGCAGATTTCCTGAGCGTTTCGCAGCAGGATTTTGCCCTCGGCAGTCAACACCGATCCGCGCGGAGAACGCTCGACCAGTTTGACATTCAGTTCCCGTTCCATATTGGAAAGGTGCTGGGACAGCGAAGGTTGGGCGACATGCAGCTTGCGCGCGGCTTCGGAAAGCGAACGCGCCTCGGCGATGGCAACGAAGTAACGAAGTTGGCGTATGTCCAAACTGGCCTCGTGCGTGCAAAGGCACATGGACCGCGAGCCGATGCACCGTTGATCCGACTATAGACCAGACATGGCAACGCCATTCAACAGATATAGGTATTGCCTATAGCGGGACTTGCCACCCGGGCGGGCAACTAACGCAGGATGAACGGGTTGGCCGGACCGGCGCCATAATCCATCCAGACCGATTTCGTTTCGAGATACTCGTGGATCGCCTCCTGGCCGCTTTCGCGGCCAATGCCCGATGATTTGAAACCGCCAAACGGCACCATATAGGACACCGCGCGATAGCAGTTGGTCCAGATATTGCCCGCGCGCAGCGCCTTGGCCGCGCGGAACATTCGCCCTTGGTTTGTGGTCCAGATGCCGGCGGCCAATCCGTAGTCGGTGTCATTGGCTAACGCATAAGCCTCTTCCTCTTCACGAAACTTGATGACCGACAGGACGGGACCGAGTACTTCCTGCTGGGCGATCTGCATCGTGTTTGAAACACCGGTAAACACGGTCGGTTCGATAAACCGCCCGTCGGCACACTCTGGCCTTTCCGACGGGCCGCCGCCAAGCACGCATTCAGCGCCTTCGGCGCGTGCGGTTTCAATACAGGAGAGTATCCGTTCGAACTGCGGCTTCGTGGTAACCGGACCGATCTGCGTGGTGCTATCCATCGGATCCCCGATACGCGCGGTTTTCGCCAGGTCGAGAAAGGACTCCACGAAAGCATCATGCACATCCTCATGCACGAGCACCCTCGATCCTGCGATGCAGGTCTGCCCGGTAGCGGCAAAAATGCCCGAGACAACACCGCGCGCGGCGCTTTCGACATTCACATCGGGAAAGACAAGCTGTGCCGACTTGCCGCCTAGTTCGAGTGTCATGCGCTTGAACGTGCCCATGGCCGCCCGGGCGATGTGCCTTCCGCTGGCATCGCCGCCGGTGAAAGCGATCTTGTGCACTCCTTTGTGCTCGGCCAATGGCGCGCCGACCTCGGCACCAAAACCGGTCACCGCGTTGATGACGCCCGGCGGGAAACCCGCTTCCTCGGCCAGCCTGCAGAACTCCAGAGTAGATGCAGAAGTGAATTCCGATGGTTTGAGAACCACAGTACAGCCTGCCGCAAGCGCCGGGGCAAGCTTCCAGGTGGTGAGGAGAAGCGGAGAGTTCCATGGGGTGATCGCTGCCACGACACCAACAGGAACATGCATGGTGTAGGTGAACATGTCGGGCTTGTCGATCGGGACAACCGCACCTTCAATCTTGTCGCAAAGGCCGGCGAAATACCGGTACCACTGCGGCAGATACCCGGTTTGCGCGCGCATCTCGGCATATAGCTTGCCGTTGTCCTGCACCTCTACCCGCGCCAGCAAGTCTGCCTCGCGCTCGAGAATGTCGGCAAAGCGGTTCAGCAAGCGCCCACGCTGCGTCGGGTGCATGTTCGCCCATTCCCCCGCGATCAGCGCCCTGTTCACAGCCTCGACCGCTCGGTCCACATCTTCGCTGCCGCAACGCGGAATTCGCGCCCAGGCCTTCGATGTGAACGGATCATCGCTTTCGAAATACTCGCCGGTTGCCGATTCCACCCATGCGCCGTTGATGTAGCAGCTGTAGGTCTGGATTCCTTTCGCGCGCTCCATTGATATTCCTCTCGTTCCTAGCTGAAGTCGATGACCTGGCGGATCGCCTTGCCTTCATGCAGCCGGTCAAAGCCCTGGTTGATATCCTCCAGACGTATCTTTTCGGTCATCAGTCGCTGCACCGGTAGCCGCCCCTGGTTGTAGAGCCCGAGAAATCGCGGAATGTCCCGGGCGGGAACTCCCGAACCGAGATAGGAACCTTTCAGCGTACGCTCTTCGCCGGTCAGGCCCACAGCGGGGATCTGAAGTGTCGCCATCGGATTGGGAAGGCCCGCCGTTACAGTCACCCCGCCCCGCCGCGTGGCATCATAGGCAAAGCGCAGGGCGTTCACATTGCCCGTGAAATCCATCGCCGTGTCGACACCACCCGACGTAAGGTCGCGCAATTCTTCCAAAGCTCCTTCCCTGGAGGAATCGAACACATGCGTCGCGCCAAGGTCTTTGGCGAGTTCCAGTTTCTCGGGAAGGATATCGACAGCAACGATTTTCTCGGCACCGGCAACACGGGCCGCCATCACGGCTGAAAGCCCGACGCCGCCAAGGCCGACCACGGCAGTCGTGCACCCCGGACATACGTCGCCGGTGTTGAAAACCGCCCCTGCCCCTGTCAACACGGCACAACCCATCAGCGCCGCGATATCAAGCGGGATCGAGCTATCGATCTTCACCAGCGAATTCTGGGACACGGTGGCATATTCGGCAAAACACGACACACCTGTCATGTGAAAGACCTTTTCGCCATTGCGGCTGAGCCGCGAGCCGCCACCGATCAGCATACCAGATCCGTTCGCGGCCGCGCCCGGCTCGCACAATGCAGGGCGTCCCTGGCGGCATGGTCCGCAATGCCCACAGCTTGGCACGAAGACCGTGATCACGTGATCGCCTGGTTCGAACCTGTCCACATCGGGGCCGACCGCCTGAATCACGCCGGCGCTTTCATGGCCCATGACAAGGGGCAGCTGACGGGGGCGGTCGCCGTTGATGACGGACAGGTCGGAATGGCACAGCCCGGCGGCGGCGACCTTGATCAATACCTCGCCATCTCGCGGTCCATCCAGATCGACGTCGCAAACCGATATCGGCCGGGATTGCGCGTATGGACCGGGGCGGCCGATTTCTTCCAGAACAGCGGCTTTCATCTTCATGGCATTCTCCCTTTGCGCTGACCTAGTGCACCGCTGCGTACATGATCTTTTCTTCGGTGGCTTCGTCGATGGAAAACTCCTCGACAACCCGCCCAAGCCGGGAAACCAGTATCCGGTCGGACAGTGCAAGGATTTCTGGCAGGTAAGATGAGATCATCACTACGGGCAGACCCGCGTCGGCAAGCTCGTTGATCACTTCATGAATCTCGGCAATCGCCCCGACATCGACGCCGCGCGTCGGCTCGTCGAGAATGATCAGCTTGGGTTTCTGGACCAGGGCCTTGGCCAGCACCACCTTCTGTTGATTGCCTCCCGAAAGCTCGATCACCTTGGAACTGTTGTCGATGGATTTGACGTTCAGCCGCTCGGTCCACGTCCGCGCCAGTTCCGTCATTTCGGCATAGCTGATCACCAATTTCTCATTCAGGCCTGCCCCCAAGAGCCCGGAGTAGATATTCTGAGCAATCGACTTCGTTTCGAAGAAACCTTCGACCTTGCGGTCTTCGGTGACATAGACGACCCCGTCGTGTATCGCCGGGCGCGGTACGCGATAGCGCACCGGGCGCCCGCTCAGGCGGACTTCGCCGCCATGAAAGAAATCACGTTTCACGACACCCGCAATGATCTTGAATGTCTCGGTCCGGCCAGAACCAACAAGCCCGAACACACCGGTCACTTGCCCTTCGAACACCGAAAACGAGGTGTTGCGCACCAACGAACCCATCGAAAGGTTCTGAACCGACAGAACCCTTTTGCCGGCAGCCCGCGCGCTACGCGCCTTGCCTGCCTCGCCACCATAAAGTTCATCGGTCAGATTTCGGCCAACCATGTGGCTGATGATCTTGTCCCGGTCGAAAGACGAAACGTGGTCGGTAATCACATGCTCGCCATCGCGCAGGATCGTGATCCGGTCAGAAATATTCAGCGCCTCTTCGAGCGCATGGCTGATAAAGACGATGGAAACGCCTTCGCTCTTCAGCCGCTTCACAAGGTTGAAGAAGTGATATTTCTCTTCCGGCGTCAGCGTCGCCGTCGGTTCATCGAAGATGATGACCTTTGCATTATGGCGCACCGCACGAGCGATTTCGACCATCTGCTTCTGTGCCGCCCCGAGTTGCGATACCAGAGCCGTTGGATCGACTTCGAAACTCAGCGACTGCAGAAACTGCTGCGCCGAGATGTACAGGCCACGCAGCCGGGACAGGAATTTCTCATTCCCGAGTTCGAGGTTCTGTGCCACGGTCAGCGAAGGCACGAGGCTGGTTTCCTGAAACACCATGGCGATGCCGTTTTCCAGCGCCTCTTGCGGGCTTGAAAACTGCACCTTCCGGCCAAGGTAGTGCACTTCTCCCGCGGTCGGCTCGTAGACACCCGCAATCATTTTGGTCAGGGTCGATTTTCCGGCCCCATTCTCTCCCAGGAGCGAATGGATTTCTCCGGGGTGAAGATCGAATGTCACATTCCTGATTGCCGGATTGCCGTGGAATTCCTTGGTGACACTGCGAAGCTCGACAACTGGTTTCGTCATGCCATGATCCCTTCCGGCGTCGGTTTCATGTTCAACACCTCTCCAGAGCCACGCCCCGCCAGCCAGAGCATGCCATCGATCTCCAGCGCGCTGGTGATACCATGCCGCCGACCCCCTGCCCGGCTATGGAAACTGCGGAGCGGGCTGGCACTGGCATCGAGCTCCACCACCAGCCCATAGGAACGGGTCGGCGCCCAGGGTTTGAGAATACCCATCTGCTTAAGGGCGCCACCCTGCATCGGCTCGTGGAACGAACGGCCGCTCGAGTAGCCTGGGGCAACCCACAGATCCTCCGGTATCTCGCGCATCATCGCATTGCGATAACCAGGCTCCCTGAGCACGAGCTCGATCAAGGGGTTGCGTGGCGCGAAGACGCAGAGCCAGTAACCGCCGCTTTCACGCGGGCGGATACGGCCTGGATAACCCGGGATTTCGTCGAGAACGACGCGCGAGGTTGCTCCGTCTGCCGCCATCTCGACCAAGTGCGACGCCCAAGCCTCGCTATATAGAATGGCACCATTGGGCATAACGGCAATCCCGCTGGGATAGCCCAACCTGCGCTTCACGATACGCACCTCGCCCGTATCGGGATCGGCCCGGCCGATGAGCCCGCTTCGGTTCAACTCCATCAGATCGCGGCGCCATTTGTCTGGCGCACGCAACTCCGAGCCTGTGCAAAACCAGATTCCCCCCTTCGGACCCGCGGCCAGCGCGGTAACGTTCTTCACCGGCCGGCTCCAGGACGGCGCGACGCGCTTAAATTCGCCATCAAGCAACAACAACCCGTCCGCGATGGTGGCCAAAGCAAGCCGGTCGCCGGCCACTGCCAATGCCGTTATCTCCGAGCCGAATTCGGCCACTACCCCTTGCTCTGAAACAAGCTTCGCACCATCCGACCAAAGAAGTCTGCGCTCCCAGAGAACGAGATCATCGGGAGAAGTAGCAGCAATACCTGCCTCAAGTTCTTCAAGCCGGTTGTTCGGTTTCAGGGCCCCGTCCAATGCTGGCACCGTCACCGCCGCCGGCCCGCGGCCAAGAAAATTGTCAACTATCCGGGTCAGGAATGTCGGTTTCATGCCTGCCCCCTGGCATTCCTGCCCCAATAGCTTGAATAGCCGCTCCAGCCATCGTCCATCCCGTTCAGGCGAATTCGGCCGATCCTGTTGTTGGTTATTCCCCCCAGATAGAGCCAGCCCTTGTGCTCGCGCATGGACGTGATCATCGGGTGATTGGCAGCTTTGCGGTCCCAAAGGGATTCGATGAACTCGCCTTTGTCGTCGAATCTCGCAACGCAACCGATATTCAGGTTCGGATAAAGCCACTGATCTCCCGCGATCCGCCTTGCCATGCGGCGTCGGAAGCCCGGCATCCTCAGCGCCAGGTCGAGCGCGTGCGAGCGCATTCCCATGATCGCCACCCAATATGTGCCGTCCGAGGCCCGGTTGATGTTGTCTGGATAGCCCGGGAGTTTGTCTGCCAGCACTTCCAGTTTGCCCTTCTTCGGGCCTTCGAGCCAATACCGGTTGATCCGGCATCCCCAGCTTTCGGCAAACAGGATCGACTTGCCGTCGTGTGCTGTGCAAACGCCATTGGGAAAAACCAGGTTGCGGATCAGTGTGCGGGTCTTCCCCGTGGCCGGATCATGACAGATGATCCTTCCGTTGCCCCGGCTTTCGACCGCATCTACCGGCCAATCATGCATCTCGTAGCGCACAGTGGCCTCCGAGAAGTAGATTTTTCCGTCCGGCGCAATATCCAGGTCGTCGGCGAGGCGCAGGCGGCTATCGTCGACGATCGAAAGGTATGAACGATTGGTCTCGTCCGTGACGAGGCTCACCTTCCGGTCTTCGCGGGACACCATGTAGAGGCCCATGCCGCCAACGCAGACAAGAAGGTTGCCCGCCTTGTCAAAGCTCATTCCCAGCGGTGCCCCGCCGATATGAGCATAGACTTCATGCGTCTTATAGTCCGGCGGGAAATAGCGGATGATGTCTCCGTGGCGATTGCCGCTGTAGAGGAAATCTTCTTCGTCGAGGATCACGTCTTCCGGGCTTTCGACCTCGCCCAGCGCGATAACGTCGACCTCGCTCAGCCGGTCATTGACCTCGAACGGGCCAGAATCCGTTGGCCGCGGCTCGGGCATTTCCATGAGGGTCGGAGAAACGTAAACCTTGTTGAGAAGCTTGTGGCGGTTCTTCATCCATCGCACATCGACAAAAACGGCAAAGAGAAGTGCAAGCCCCAGCACCATTGGCCCTGATCCGCTGTTCAGCCCGAGGCGAAGCACTCCGTTCGTAAGTACCAGAACCGTCACGGCCCCCATCAACGCCTTGACCACCGAGCCGCGGCCACCGCCAAGCGAGTTTCCTCCGAGGATTGCCGCCGTCAGCGCCGAAATCTCCAGCCCAATTCCGGTATCCGTTCCCGCGCCACTGAGGCGCGCGGCGTAAAGAATGCCCGCCAACCCCACAAGAACGCCGGAAATCACGTAGGCCGAGCAGACGATCCGCCTTACCGGAAGGCCCATGTTGTAGGCGGAACGACGCGATCCCCCGATCGCCAGCAACCTCCAGCCCGGGCCGGAGCGGCTGAAGGCAACGTGCGCAACGATGGCAACGACCGTCAGCACGACAAAACTGAAGGGAAATATCCACACCCCTCCCATACCCATCACGTCCCAGAGGGGCGACGAGTAAAACGACATCGACATGTCTTGAGCGAATTCGAGCAACAGCAGATCGACGATGGCCCGCACTATGATCAGCGTTACCAGCGTAGTCAGGAATGCCCTGAGCCGGAGATAGCCAACGAGAATCCCGTTGATCAACCCTACGCCGCCGGTGATCAGCACCACGAGCAAGGCCGATGCCCCCACCGAAAAATGCGCGAGGTTCAGAAAGTACAGCATCATGAAGTTGGCAAGCGCGAAATTTGAGCCAACGGACAGGTCGATTCCGCCAACCAGGATCACCGTCGTCATCGCCAGCACGACAAGCGCAAGTTCACCGTACTGGCGTCCGAGGATCGAGATGTTGCTCCCGGTGAAGAAATTCGGGAGAAGTACCCCGATCACCCCCACCACGATCACCATGATCGTGAAGGGAATGGCATTGTCGATCCAGTTCTTCGAGAGAAGTTCACCGACGACATGGTCGGGGAAAAAGCGGTATCGGGCTTTTTTGATGCTGCTTGCAAGCGACACGAAAGCGTTCCTCCGATGATGGCGGTGAATTGTCGGGCAACCGGATCGTATTGTGACTGCGGGCCGCGGCCAGGTCGCCAACGGCCCGCAACCTTTCGGTCAAGCCTCAGCGCAGCCGGCTGGCGTAGATTTCGGATTCCCAGCAGGACGCCTCATCCACATTGTCCTTGGTCATCACGTATGTGGGCGAAAAAATCTGCGTTTTCAGATTGCCACCGCCACCATTCTGCATTGCAATCATGATTGCAGTCCATGCATCGCGCCCCATGCCGGGCGCGTCGTAATTCACCACGATATCAAAGGTATCGTCACGGATCAGGTCACAGGTGCTGGCCGCACCACCGCCCGAAGTGATCACCAGTACGCTGTCGGCAAGACCGGCCTGCTTGACGGCGGCACCGGTACCGATGGCCTGGCCGTCCCACATGTCGAGAACAGCGCAGAGGTCCGGGTGCTGTTGCAGCACTGTTTCGGTTATGGCGCGCGCTTTCGAGGCGTCCCAATCGGCCGCTTGACTCGAAACGATTTCAATATCGTCGCGCTCGCCCAGAACTTCCATGATGCCTTGCACCTGGAAATAGCTCACGCCGCCGGTGATCACGCCCTGAACGATCGAAATCTTGTGCGACGTGTCGGTACCGGCGCCGCATTTCTCGATCGCCATGTTGGCAATCTCGTGGCCCATGGCGATATAGTCGGGCCCGACGAATGCGTCTGTCTGCACCGCACCCTGCATATTCATCTGAACCACCGCGATGCCGGCGCGGTTCGCCTGCATCATCAGACGCGCCAGGGATTGCGTGTCCGGGTTCTGCGTCACGATGACATCGGGATGCTCGGCAATCAGCGAGGTCATGCCCTGCGCCATCGCATCGGTCGACCAGTTGGGGTCCTGGATGGTGAATTTCATACCGTAGTTCTCGGCCTCCTTCTTCACCACGCCACCCCAGGCCTGTGCCAGGTCGAAACCGGCTGAAATCGGCAGGTAGGCGACCCACTTGCCTTCGAGCGCGCCAAGTGCCGGGCCGCGGAACGGGTCGTTTGGCTCTTGTGCCAAGGCCGATCCGGCGATGCCGACACCCACGGCCGCCATCATCACGGTTTTCTTCATAATGCTCCAATTCATGGTTCTTTCCTCCTGGTTGGTAGAATGTTTGGTCATTGTTTTGGCGTGACGGGTCGGCGTCAGATATCGCCCTGTTGCCCTGTCTGTTCGTCGCGAGGGTTGATGACGCTGTCGGCCACGATGGCCAGCAGCAGTATCAGGCTCTTGATGACGTTCTGGATGGTGTACTGGATGTCCATGATGGTCATGCCATTGACGAGAACACCGATCAGAAGCGTACCCACGATCACGTTCCGGACGTTGCCGCGCCCGCCTGAAAGGCTTACGCCGCCAAGAACGACGATCAGGATGACATCATAGATCATGTTGGAATTCACGATCCGCGTATTCATGGACTGCACAGCCGTCGACGTGATCAGCCCCGCAAGATAGGCAGCCGTCCCGCTGAGCATGTATTGCAAGACGATAGTGGGGCGAACGGCGATCCCCGTGATACGCGAGGCCGCAGTGTTGTCCCCGATGTTGAAGGTATTCCAACCGTGCTTCGAAAATCGAAGGAACAGATAGACCAGTATGGCAAGGACCGTGGCCAGGATGATCGGGATCGGGACACCAAGAAGCCTCCCCTGACCAATCTGGGCGGCCCAACCGAAATCGGCAGGCAGATAGACGACATCCGTGCCTGTGATCAGATGCGCACGACCGAACCCGTAGATGAAAGTCCCCATCGCCAGCGTTGCGAAAATCGCCGGAATCTCCGCATAGGCCACCAGGATCCCGGTTATGACACTCATCCCCAGCGCAAACGCAAAGCCTATTGCAAGCGCCCAACCCAAGGGCATTCCGGTGCCCACAAGCTGAATCGTCCATGCCACCGAGATCGCCATGTTGGCGACCATTGAAAGGTCGATCCCACGGCCAAGCACGACTATCAGCATTCCGAGGCCGAGAATCCCCAGAACCGCAACGCTGCGCAGCAACGCCAGCAGGTTGTTCGCGCCCATGAAGCCATCAAGAAAGATGGTGAACGTCAAGAACATCACCAACGTGATCGCAAATACGATCTTCTCCTGAGAGATATTCTTCAGCCGTCCACTGAGTCTCATCTTGTCATCCTCCCCATCAGGTACGCCATTGGCTGGCGCTTTCCCGATAGCCGGTAGTGTGATGCTTCAGCGGGGCGTACGCCTAATTGCAAAATACTTGCGGAGTGATATCTTTTTCCTATAGGCGGCATGTGGCAGCCATGCCAAACCAATCCTCGCCAACTCTTGTCGAGCAGGTCAGCGAGATTGCGGCGGGTGCGAGAGAATTTGGCCTGCTCCTCTTGTCGTCCGCGTTGATTGGGCAGCTCTGCTCGGGGTTTGGACCTCTCCTGACCGTTGGCGATACTCCAACGGGGTGAGACCGGAGTGCCCGAGGCGGTGATAGTGGAACACGGCCTCCGTCGCGGATTTCGGGTCTGAACAGACGGGACAATGGGAAATCCTTGAAGCTCCCGTCGAAGCCGCAGATGCCGCGACTCCGAGAATACGCACAGAGACCTATTCAGATATCCTGGCTGGCGATGTACTTTCTCAAGTCAACAAAATTCGCTTTGTTCCAACGGCTCTACAGCACAACGGCGGCGAGGGATTCACCTCGTGAAACCAGCATGGCAGCTGGTGGCACCGGCGCTCTCAATTTCTCCGTCACGAGTGTCTCAAGTCTGTCCCGTCGGCGCTGACGTCGGATACTTCAAACGGGATGCCGCGCCGGGCGGCGCTGGTGCGCACCGCGTCCTGGATGATCTTGCTGCGCTTGAAGAGCCGCAGAAACCGAACCTCGTCGAGTACCAGCAGCGTCGAGGGGGCGATGGCGCGGACTTCGGCGCGCGGGGGCGCGCGCATCAACAGCCCCATATAGCCGAACATATCACCGCGTCCGAGCCGCCAGCTCTGTCCTGCCACGTCCAATTCGACTGCACCCGAGGCCACGAAATAGACACTTCGCGGTATGCTGCCACGGCGCAGAATCCGCTCGCCCGGATGGACATAGCGCGTGACGAGTGAACGGGATAGGCGTGCGACGACCGCGTCTTCCATGTCTGAAAAGAGCGGGAACTGCCGAACCAGCTCGACCTTCTGCATCGCGAGATCGAGCCGCGGCGCCGCCTCGGCATGATCGCGACGCGCACCGATATCGGCGGCCAGGACGGCGTGGATCTCCTCACCGATCAGCCCATCCTCGAGCAGGGCATCGTATTCGCGTTCCTCAAGCCGCAGTGCGGTACGGCGGATAAAGCGGCGCTCCATCTCTTCGGCATATCCGGGATATTGCAGCCGCAGCCCCGCGACCGATTGTTCTACCTGCTCGATTCGCCGTTTGAGCAGCGAATGAAGCAGCCGCGCCACTCGCCGACCGTGGATGCGCCGGATGCGCCCGTCAATGAACCGATGGAGCCCGCGCAGGATCAACCTTTGTGACAGCAGCAGCCCGAACCGCGTCGCAGTGATGCGAGCGAGCGGCATAGACACATTGAGCCGGTTGTGCACGAAGACGGCCGGGCGCAGCCACCGACCGGTGCCGAGGCTGCGGGCTGCGGCCCTGGTATAACCGTTGCGCCCGTTCAGGCGTGTGGCCTCGATCAGCGCATCGACGTCTGAGAGGAGACGGTCAGACAGAACGGCGGATATCGTCCGGTCGCGAAAGCCCGCGATGATCGACTCGCGCTCGGCGCTGGCCAGCGCGATCAGCCCCAGAGTGATCCGGTCGCGGTCGGTTACATCGCTGTGCCCTTCGGCCGATTTCACCGCCCGGTCCAGACGTTCGCCGAAGCGCTTGGCCTCCTGGCGCACGATATCATGGCCCAAGCCATAGGTCTCAGTCGACCTCGCGACATCTTCGCGAACGGTCTGGAGAGCTACGGCGATCGCCTGATCGTAGAGCGCGCTGTCGAGTGCTGACAGCCGGTCGAGCCCCAGCCGAGTGATCACCCAGCGCAGGGTCGTGCCTTGAACTAGCAGCGTGAATAGCGTGAACCCCGTGGCGAGAACCGCGACCTCCCGCTTGATCTCGGGGGGTATGAGATAGCTCTCGGTTACCGCAAGCGCCAGCGACAACGTGACCGCGCCGCGCAGGCCGCCCCACATGATTGCAATGCGGTAGGGGCGCTCGACCACCGGCGACAGCCCGAGACCGGTCAGCAACGGCAACAGGCCGTAAAGGATAATCACCCGCGCTACGATTGCCGCAACGACCACCACCACGATCAGGCCTAGATCGGCCCAGCGCACCATCTCAAGCATCCGCGGGACAAGCAGCGAGGCAAGGATGAAGATCAGCGCCCCCGCCCAGTGTGCCAGCAGATCCCACACCTCGCGTAGATACTGCCATGTGGCCGGCGGCAATCGTCCGGGACCGGCCAGTTGCAGCGTCATCGCGGCGACCACCACGGCGATCACGCCCGAGGCACCGACGCTCTGTTCAGCCACGATATAAGCAAGATAGGGCAAAGCGATCGAGACCGATATCACGGCAAGCTCGTAGCGACTGAACAGTGCCATAGTCCAGATTGCGACGCGCGCCGCGATCCAGCCGATAATCACGCCGCCAAGCAGCAGGATGGGAAACCGTGCCAGCGCGTCATGTACCGTAGGGTCGGGCGTTCCGGTCTTGATGTACTCCATGAAGAGCGCGGCCAATGCAATCGCCGCGGCATCGTTGAGCAGACTTTCACCCTCGATGATCCGCGCCAGACGCCGCGGCGCCGAGATCGAGCGGAAGATGCTGACCACCGCCGAGGGGTCGGTGGTGGACACGATGGCACCGACCAGAAGCGCCGCGGTGAGGCTCATCGCGCTGACGAAAGCGAGCGAGTAACCGATCACGAATGTGGCTACGAATACCGCGACCACCGCCAGTACCAGGATCGGCACCCAGTCGTCGATCATTCGCCGCAAGTTCAGACCCAGCGTGACCTGGAACACCAGCGTGGGCAGAAAGACGTAGAGAAAGATGTTGGAGCGGATCGGCAGTGCCAAGATCACATCCGCAACCGGATTGAACGCATCGGTATAGTCTGTCCGCAATAGGAAGGCGGCTGTCACGCCGATCAGGATACCGAGACAGGCGATGATCACCGCGTATGGCAGTCTCAGCTGGTGCGCGAGCGGCTCGGCGGCACCGATCAGCAGGAAAAGCGATGCGACGATCGTCGTGATCAGAATAATGTCCATGATGCCGAAATACCAAATCATTGCCCCCGAGAAAGCACCAAGTACCGTGCGCGCTGATCCCGGTCAGAATTTCCCGATATTGGGGTGGATCGGGCCGATGCAGTGCGCAACCGGGCCGCCCGATCGCATGCAGGCGGCACTCCGGTCGCCTGCCGCCGTTTCAGTTGCCCGGGCGGGGCGGAATGACCAAGACGTCGCGGTCGGCGTGGCGCAGGACTTCCTCGGCGACGCTGCCAAGAAATACCTTCTGAAAGCTGGCCTTTCCCTGGCTGGCGACGATGACGAGATCGGCCAGTATCATCGCCGCGGTATCGAGGATCACCGTGAATATGCCCGCGTTCTTATGCCGCGCGATCCGCTCGGCACCGTCCATGCCGAGCGCGGCGGCGAACCCGGCAAGTGCTTTATCGGCCTCGACCTGCAACGAATCAAGATAGCTGTTCATTTCCAGCGTCGTGATCGTACCTCGCATCATCAGGTTCTGGGCTGGTGCGTCGAAGACATGCAGCAGCGCAATGGAGCGTGGATCGACAAGACCCAGTTCCAATAGCTGCGCCGCCGCGTCACGCGAGATCTTTGAAAGATCACTCGCCAGCAAAGCGTTGTGATAGTCCTGTTGAGGAATCGCATTAACCATCAGGATCGGCCATTTCGTGCGGCGAATGGTTCTCTGTGCGGTAGTGCCGACGAAAATACCGCGAAGCAGTTTCCGGCGATGCGCGCCCAGAACGACAAGATCGGGGCGCAGCCCTTCAGCGGCGGAAATGATCCCTGCGAACGGATCACCCAGAACGACATCAAAGGTGCAGCGCGGCACGCCGGTTTCCATCAGTCGCTCGGCTTCTTCCGTCAGCAATTGTCGGGAGGCATCGACTTCACCATCGACGATCTGCCGCTTCTGATCATCATCGACGACATGAACGAGATGCAGCCGGGCAGCGGTCCGCGTGGAGATCAGCCCTGCCCGTGCCAGCGCAAGATCCGAGCGATTGGAAAAATCGGTTGCTACCAGTATCGTGTCCACGCCTGCCACTCCCTGAACGTCAACGTGAGTTCATAGCACGAAGACCGAAGTTCGTGAAATCCAGCCGCATCGGTCACGTCCGTCAAGCCGGTATTGGAATGGATGGCCCGGGGCCGCGCGATCAGGCGGCTTTGATGCTGAGAATAGGGCCCTCTCCTCTGCGTCGATCTGAGCGAACGCCTCGACCTGCCTGTGGCGGCAGGCGGCGCTATCGAGTGCCGAAGTCAGGCACCGTCCAGTCAGGGCCGACCAGATGCAGCAGGCTCTCGACGAAGCCTGTCGTCCGCGGGTCATCGCAGACCCACCTTGCCACATCGATGCCGTCGGGGTGCGGTCACATCATCGGAACCCCGCCGAAGCGAACGCTTAGTGTTGCGAAAGCGCCGCCTTGCCTGAGTGGATATAGACGCGGGTTGTCAGGCAAGCAGCCGGAATCGGAGACAAGCCGGGACTGCCAGACATTCGTGGCCTGAATGCCTCTAGATCGTAAGCCCTTGTTCTGGCGCGTGTCGCGGCCATTCTGATACGTGCATTCACCCAAGGGCGGCCACGGGGCAACCGAACAGGGTCACTCCCGCGAAACAGTTTCGCCTATCATGAGGTTATTGTTTCTCAGATGACGGGTCAGATAGTGTGCCTTTTTCTGGTACTCTCGGTTGACCGGTTCGAATGCCGCCTTGCGCTCCGCCGGGTCGCTCGGCATGTCGTCTTGGTGATCGATGTGCCAGAGAATCCTGGCCAGAATTCCGCGCAAGCGCAGTTCTTCTTCGCTGGGCTCCGCCCGGTCGGCCCTGTTCACCATTGCCGAATTTCCTTTCTTTCGCGAGGACTGTGCCGCCTGATATGCGGCGGCAGCTTTTTCATAATATCGTTCGCGCAGGCGCTCCAGCCCGCGAACAAGATTTTCGGTGGTGACGGGGCCGTCCACGGCATCTTCGCCCAGCAAGTCCTGTACCGCATCGAATTGCCCAAGAGCGATGTCAACCAGGTCGTCCAGCGAGTCGATCGCATCCGGGTTTGCCGCCCCGGGTTCGGAAAACGAATGGCCGAGACGCTTTTCCATCCAGGCGATGTCGTCGCGCCCCTTTTCCAGAAGCGGAGCGAGCAACTTTTGGGAGAAGCCGAATTTGCGGCGCCCGATGGTCGCGAGACCGGAAACGAAAGAATTGTTCGCGACATGTGCACGATCAAAACCCGCAACGAATCCCTGCCCCAGTTTCCTTTGAGCATAGAGCAGTGCGACCGCTTCAAGGCTCAGGCTTTCATTGGCGCGGAGGTTCTGATCTTCGGCCAGTGGCCCTACGCCGATCTGGTGCGCAAAATCCTGCACCACGTCACCGCCCAACAGACGATCAGACGAAAATTCCCTCAGGTTTACGGCATCACGCCCGAATATTCTGTCGAACGTCTCAAAACGGCGACGATAGTTCGGCGATACACCACCACGACAAGGATTCTTTATCATCCCGCCTTTCAGCCTTTGCTGAAAGGCGCTGGGCGCGAAACCCGCGGGCGGGCGGACATAGCCGATGACCGAGATATCGTCTGACCAGCCAGCAAAGAAATCACGCAACCGTCGTCTAGCGTATTCGACGTCTTTGCGAGAAATGGCCTCTGCTGAAAAGATCACCGTCTTGTCGCCCGTTCTGGCAAGCTGTTGCGAGACCCGCGCATGCCAGTCTGCGCGCAAGGCTGGTAATGTCTGGATGAACGCCGCACCGCGCGCCTTGAAGCCGTGATACTCGGAGAGCTTGTCCAAATCGTGAAACAGCAGGACAAACAGTGCAGAGTGGTTGCCGCTAGGAATCCAGTCGACATATTCAAGTTCGGGATGTTGGAGACCGGCGAAGGTCTGCTGGATCGAACTCGACCCGGTCTTGGGCATCCCGACATGGATAATGATCTTCACGCTACTTTTTCTCCCGCGGCTGCTTTTCCAATGCTGACATGCGAGCATTCAAATGGAACACCCGATGGACTCGTTTGGCCAAGGGTAGCCTTTCTTAGTTATCTTGTTCACCTTGGCAACCACGTTTCCGCGTATCCGGAACATGCTGCAGACCGGGAACAGAAGCACATGCTCGCGAATCGGTCCCGGCAGCTTGGGCACGATCTGCGGTATCAAACGGCGCGAGCTTGCCCAATCAAGAGCGTAAGGATCAATAGGCGGTGACAAGACCCGTACCGAGGGCGGCGATATGGGCTAGCGCCGAGGAACGACAGGCACCGCCGCCCAGCAGTATCGCCAACAGGAAGCGGCGCCAGATTTCGCCCGACGACGAGACGCCGGGAGATTTCTTCTGGTGGACATGGCGCCAGATCTCCTCTCGTTGAGAGCCTGCCACATTTGGTCGGCCTCGACTGGACGGTGCCTGACTTCAGCACGCTGTCGAGCCTCCAGAAGACGTTGGCCGTGAGTATCGCGTGTCCAAGGGGCCGCTGCACCTGCCCCGCCCTCTCGGGACATTGCCGCGCAATGCCCTGCCGGGAAAAAACGCCAATCTGATGGTGAAGCGGAGGGGGCGGCAATATGCCTGACTCGACATCGTGGCCCCCGCAGTCTACTGGACGCAGGTAACTTCGTGCGCACGCTCAAGCAGCGGCAGCGGATGCAGCCCGGCAGCCCGGACGAGATTGCGTTCGGCCGGGGCTGGACAGGCCGTGCAGAGATAGAGACGCGCGCCAGGAAGTTCACCAAGGACGAGTATGGTTGTTACCTTCGTGGACTATTGGAATGAAGATATTGGTAGTAGGCGGTTGCGGCTTCATCGGGTCGCATGTGGTTGACGCGCTGCTGGCGCGCGGGGCCCGCGTCAGGGTTCTGGACCGTAGCAAGGAACAGTACCGGGATCCGCTTCCATCGGTGGAGTATGTGCAAGGCGGCTTTTCGGACAGTTCACTGATCAACGAAGCGCTGCTTGGGATGGACGGCGTCGTTCACCTCGCAAGCACGACAGTCCCCATGACCTCCAACCTCGATCCGGTTGGGGATATCATGGGCAATCTGATCGGTACGATGAAGCTGATCAAGGGGATGCGGCATGTGGGCGTGAAGAACCTCATCTATTCGTCTTCGGGCGGCACGGTCTACGGTATCCCGAAGGCCGATCCCATTCCCGAAGACCATCCCCTGCAACCGATCAGTTCTTATGGAATCGTCAAGGCGACGATCGAGAAATACCTGTTCATGGAGAACCAACTGCACGGGCTTCGCTATTGTGCCTTGCGTGCTTCAAACCCCTACGGGCCGCGGCAGGGGCATCGAGGCGTGCAGGGCGTGATCGGAACCTATCTGTGGCGTGTCGCCAGAAACGAACCGATCGAAGTCTGGGGCGACGGCAGCGTGGTGCGTGATTTCTTCTATGTCACCGACCTTGCCGAACTCTGCGTCTTGGCGCTCTATTCACAGGCTTGCGGTGTGTTCAACGCAGGCTCAGGCCAGGGAGCATCTGTTCTGGATGTTATCGAGATGGTTCAGAAGACGACCGGACAGGAACTGACCCCCGTATTCAAGCCGGGTCAGGCTTTTGATGTGCCGCGGTCCGTGCTGGATGTCACACGCGCGCGCACGACGTTCAACTGGGCGCCCGAGCTCGATTTGCTAAGCGGAATAGCCCGCAGCTGGGATTGGGTACTACACCAGATTCAAAGCTGATGGCCGCGTCGCAAGTTTTACCAATTGAACGGGGAAAAAGTGTTTATCTTCACCACTACTGCGTTGAAAACGATGGAGAAAACAGATTCTCTCCCGGAATGGCCCGGGCGGCAAGTTCTGGTCGTTCTACCTGGCGGGGGCGTCACGGCGCAACAGATCGAAGCGGCGCCCGACCGTCTCGTCGTGGAATGGCTTGAGCCGCCCAAGGATACGGTTGCTTTGCTGTCGGATGTCCTCAACTGGCTGCGACATAGCCGGCTCGAGCATGGGGAGGGTCCGCTGTTGTATCTCGATGCGCCTCTTGCGCAGGAGAACACCCCGCTGCCCCACGAGGACATCGCGCACTATGATGTGCGCTCCAAGCTTGACCCAGCGGGTCACCTGTCTTGGCTCATTCTTGGGGAAATGATCGCAACCAGCCCCTTGTTGCCGGAATTCCTGCGGAATATTGAGGGGCGCAATCTGGATAATGCGGCCGTGGTGGGACTGCTGGCCGACATTTTGGCTTGGGGGAAATGATGTCTGACTTGGACCTGCTGTGGCAAAAACATGCCGCGGCCATTCCTGGTTTGCTAGAGATCCGACCCTCTTTCCGTTTCGACCCCGACTATTATGCCCGGTCCAATCCCGGCGTTTCCGGGAGCCCGGAGGATCTGCGGTCGCATTTCGAGCAGATTGGCCGGACGGCCGGGCAACCGGCGAACACGTTCAACCATACGATCGCGGCCTGGCCGGATGTCTCCCAGCCCATTTGCGATCTGGTGACGGACCTCGAACTTGAAGCCGCCATAAAGGCGGGCGCACCGGGCGCGGTGGAACTGTTGTTCGAATTGATAAATCTTGGCGCACCTGTCGATGCCGAGGTTTCGGATTTCTCTCTCGAAAGCTATCTCGAGATGAACAAGGACATCCGAGAGGCAGGTGTCGATCCGCTGATCCACTACGCCTGTCATGGTGCCAAGGAAGGCCGGCGCATCTTGCGGGATATTCGCAAGGGCCAATACAAGGGTCGGCTGCGATACAACCCAGACCAACCGACCTGTCTGATTGCAGTGCACGAGCTATCGCGCACAGGGGCACCGATTGTAGCACGCGATCTCGCGCGCGAAGCCGCGAAAACGCATAATGTTATCATCGTGACGCTACTCGAAGGCCCACTTCTGAATGAGTTCAGGGAAACGAGCTGTCAGGTCCTGATCAGCAGTTCGCTCAATCATGACTTCGACCTGTTTCCGGGAGAGGTGCTGAAGAAGATCGACTTTGCGATCGTGAATTCTGCAGTCGCCTGGAGTTATATCCCATTTCTTGTCGCACGCGAAATTCCTTTCGCCGCTTATCTGCATGAGTATTCCGAGTATTCTCTCCCGGCATCTCATGTCAGTCTGTTTCCAATGTTCGCGGATCTGTTGATCTTCTCCTCGGAACATGTGCGCAACAGCTGGGCCGGGCGCATGAAGGACGTCAAGTTTGACATCGCCAGGGACAGCATGATCATCCAGCAACGGCCCTTCATTCCGGGGAGCGTCAGCGCCGAGAGGCAGGCGGAGGCCAAAGCGTGCCTGTCGGAGCTGCTCGGGCGTGATCTGAGCAAGTCACGTGTCGTATGCGGTGCGGGACAGCCGCATTGGCGCAAGGGCACCGACATATTCACGATGACGGCCCAGATCTGCCGGCCGCGAAGTGACGACACGGTATTCATCTGGATCGGGCATGGCGTTGTTGCGGACGAACTCACGTTCGGAGCATATCTTGCCTATCATTTCAACGAGATCGGCATGGGGTCACCAGACTCCAACATGGTGTTCATCCCCGCCGGACCCGCCTATTTCGACGTGCTGAGTGCTGCGGATGCGATGTTCATGTCTTCGCGTCTGGACCCGCTGCCCAATGTTGTATTCGATGCGCTTGAGCACGGATGCCAAATTGTTCAGTTCGAGGGGGCATCCGGCTTTGGTGACGAGATCTACCGCAGTTCTGACAGGTTCATCTCGGTTGAATATGGAAATCCCGAAGCTGCGGCTACGGCGATCCTCGCGCTCCCACCGAAGAAAACTTCGGATGACGCGCCCGAAAAGCCGGAACCCGACCTGTTCGAGACGATTCGAACCAGCCTGGAAGAACGGCTTGCCGCCCAGCGATATTTCGTGCGCGGTGCGTCGCAGATCGATGTTCCGATCATGTCTTCCTCGGACGCCGAGTTTGACGCGGCCCGCATCCGCGAGCGCGAGAAGATGCTGCGCTATGGTCGCCGCCGCGTGTGGCGTGATCTCGAGGATGTCGAAGAGGCAATCGCCGCCTCCGACAACTGGACACACAGCCGGATGCGGCTGGCCCCCTATACGATCACGGAGGCGGTGACGCTCCCACCCTTCTCGATCCATCTGCATGCCTATTATACCGACGACCTTGCCGAGGACGTGCGGAAGTTCGCGATCTACCACCACGCCCGCCGGATCGTCGTGACCACCGACACCGACGAAAAGGGCGAGGCAATTCGCAGGATCATGGCCGCCGAGGGGCTGAAGCCGGAAATCGAGCTGGTTCCAAATACCGGGCGCGACATCCTGCCCTTCATGAACCTGTTTCAGCCGGGCGGGATATCGGATCGTGATCAGCTCTGGTGCCACCTGCATCAGAAGAAGTCGATCGGATCGACGGATGGCGGTGATGTTTGGCGCCGGTTCCTGATGCGGATCCTGCTTGGCGATGAAGAGACCGTCTCGGATGCCGTCACGACTCTCGCCCAGGACGGGGTTGGCCTTGTGGCACCGTTCGATCCGCATTTCGTGGGCTGGAACGAGAGCCGCCGCCTGCTGCCGAAATTCACCGACCGCTTGCCGGGGCCGATGCCGGAAAACCCGCTTCTGTTCCCGGTTGGAAACATGTTCTGGGTGCGTCGACAGGTCGTGGAGGAAATGAACGCCCTTTTCGGGCCCAATTATCCCTGGCCGGACGAACCGATCGCCAATGACGGCTCGGAATACCACCTGATCGAACGGCTTTGGCCCACGATGGCCACCAAGCTGGAACTGGACCAGGTCTTTGTGCACAAGCTGGACGAGCAGAGGATTTGACGCGAACCATGGAACTCATCCTACATATCGGCATGGGGAAGACGGGAACAACGTCGATCCAGAAGGCCATCCGTGAGAACGCCGAGAGCTTGCGGGCACAGGGAGTCGACTATTTGGGGATGTTGTTCGATCTGATCGACCCCGAATTGAACAGCAACGACCTGCAGCGAACCTTCTTCGCGTCGTCTGTGGAACGTCCTGATGCTGTGGCGGATCTGTTTCTAGATGCCTTGCAACAGAAACAGGCTAGCAGCGGAATACCGCGCTTTCTGTTGTCAAATGAATCCTTGCTGCAACAGCATCGTACGTTGATTCCGTTCATTTCGAGCCTGAGACAGAAAGTAGCGGTTCGATTGATCGCCTATGTCAGAGATCCGAGAGACTGGCTGCCCTCCGCCTACAATCAGTGGTTTGTGTATCACAAGACCTGTTCCGGCCCACTTCCATCCTATGTTGAAGGTGGGCGCAAGTTGCTGGAAATGTATGATGATCTGCACGCTTGGCATCGGGAATACAGCGATATCATGACCGTTCGGTCGTTTTCGAAGTCTGATAACGTGGTTCTGGATTTCGCCGACGTACTCGGTGTCACTATGCGGGTTCCGGAAGGCCGTTCCTTGGAACGACTCGAGACCAGCGAAAGCCTTCTGCGCGCCATTTATAACACCCGCCTCCCGGAGCAAGCACTTCCGGACCTGTTCAATCACGCCTTTCGGCAGCTCGATTTCACGCGCTCTCCCAAGATAGCAGACCTGGTCCAGAGCAGCTTCACCTATACGCAAACCGAGGCCATCGTGGCCGAGAAAGCCGGAACTTTCGAAGAGTTAAAGAAGCATCTTGGCATTGACCTGCTCAGCGGCCCGGCGCCCGGGCATAAAACGGTTGATACCGAAGAGATGCGACATCGCGCACTGGATCATGTCCTACAGATTGTCATGCAACAGGCCGACCGCATCACCCATTTGGAGCATCTCGTCAGAACGCTGGAGGCAGGAAAGCAGGACAAATGACTGTGTTGGTCCGGATGAGTTCGCGCCCGCCCATCGACAATACGGCCAGCACGCCGGAACTGCTTCGACAACCGGCTTGTGCCCCCTTCCCGGGCCTCTGACGCGGTCACGACTGGAATCAAGACCATGGCAAAGAAACAGAAAACCCACCCTTCCTCGCGCACGGCGCTGATCGTGCTGGGCATGCACCGTTCGGGTACTTCGGCGCTCTCGGGCGTACTGGCCCAGATGGGAGCGGATTTGCCGCGGGCCCTAATGGAACCAGACGAAATAAACCCGAAGGGGTTTTTCGAGTCGACCAAGCTGACATATCTCAATGAAGAGCTTCTCGGTTCAGCGGGTCACAGGTGGTTTAGCTACAATCCTGTTCCATCCGACTGGTTCGCCTCACCCACGGCTGCGGAATTTCTGGAGCGCGCGGTTGAGGTCATCCACGAGGAATATGGCCGCTCGCGGCTCTTTGTCATGAAGGATCCTCGTGTGTGCCGCCTGCTTCCGTTCTGGCACAAGGCCCTTGCCGAAGCAGGATGTACACCGGTTCATGTGTGCACGCACCGGCACCCGCTCGACGTTGCGGCCTCATTGAACCGCTGGGCGAACTACGAGACGGAATATGCACTGCTCCTGTGGCTGCGCCACGTTCTCGAAGCCGAAGCGGCAAGCCGCGGGCAGGCGCGCATGTTTACCTCCTACGAGCGGTTGATGACCGATTGGGTCGACGTTGTCACGCAGGTCGGCTCGACACTGAACCTGAAATGGCCACGCAACCCGAAATCCGCCTTCAAGGATGTCCAGGACTTCCTGACCAAGGACCTGCAGCATTTCCCGCAATCGACGACCGAGGTCGGCCGCCTGTCCGCGCTTCCCGAAGGCGTCGCGGAAACCTTCGAGATCCTCGAAGGTTGGGCCTCTGACGGAGAGAACTGCGATGACTACGAGCGTCTCGACCGGCTCCGCAAGGCGATTGAGGAGGCAAGTGCGACCGTCGGCTCAGCGATTTGGCACAATCAGGAACAGCACCTGCGGATCGACATTCTGAACAAGCGCATCTCAGAACTTGAGGTCGCCTCTGCAGAGGCCGAGGCGACGGCAGCAACCAATGCGGAAAGCAGCCGCATGGAACAACTGACCCGAACCGCCGCGCAGGCACGGGTGGGCGAACTGGCGAAGGCACTGAGCGATGCGCGCGACGAGGTGCGGAAGGCGCAGATGCACAAGGCGGAAGAAGCTCAGGCCCGAACCGCTGCGCAGGCGCGGGTCGGCGAACTGGAGAAAGAGATCGAAACTGAGCGAGCTGGCGCAAGAGAAGATATCGCGAGTCGCGAGGCAAAGGCTGCGGAGCTATCCAGCGATTTCGAGAAGCGAATAGAAGCCTTGCAACGCGAATATGACGCCCTGGAGCGGGTCGCTCGTTCAAGTGAAAGTGAAAATGATCAACTGCGCAGCAAGCTTGCGCAAAAACGCGCGGAAGCAGACGACTACCACGAGAAATTCCTAGAGGCGGGCCGGTTGTTTTCAAACCTCAAAATTGATTTTGAGAATATGAAAAACGAAAATGATAGAAATACAAAGCGGTCAAATCTCGAAAAGCGGCATCTCACCGCCATGACAAGGTTCATCTCAACCCAACTTTCAGAGACAATAGAACTGAAGTTACAGAAAAATAACCTTGGCATAGAAGCAGGACGCGTATCCCAAACGCGCGCAAACGAGTTGGAGAAGGCCCTGACCGATACGCGCAATGAGTTGCAGAAGGTGCAGGCGCACAAGGCGGAAGAAGCCCAGGCCCGAACCGCCGCGCAGGCGCGGGTCGGCGAGCTGGAGAAGGCCCTGACCGATACGCGCGATGAGCTACAGAAGGTACAGACGCACAAGGCGAAAGAAGCTCAGGCCCGAACCTCTGCGCAGGCGCGGGTCGGCGAACTGGAGAAGGCACTGGCCACTGCAAAAAAAGAAATGCAAAGCTTGCAAGAAAAAAATGCAGCGGAAATCGAAGCTAGAAAAGTGAGTGAGGGCTTAAATCAGGCCCTCTTGGGCAGCACCACTTGGCGAATGACTGAGCCTATTCGACGTATAGTCAGAATATTCCACTACAGGTAATTCGTGGAGCGAGCCAACTCGGAACGAAACATGCCAAGCTGATCGAGATGCTCCGCGCCGACGGTGGTGCCACCATCGACGAGATCGTCACAGCCACCGGATGGCAACCACATACCGTTCGCGGCGCGATGTTTGGCGCGCTCGATGAAGTGGCCCCGATTTTCCTGGCATCCCAGCGGCTGATCCAAGGTGTTTCGGGTTTAGGTCTCGTGCTGCTTTTTGCCCTTCCGAGCCGGTCCAATATGCCTCGTCCGGCGTTCGCCGCCGACACGAGTACCTTTGTACCTTTCAGCCACATTGTCACTTGCAGTTCTTGTCACCAAACCCACGGGTCAGCTGGACAATGGCAAAATGCAGAAGGACTGAAAACACACCCAAAGTCAGCATGGCGGCGAACATCAGCTCGGTCTTGGCCCGTCCGTTTGCCAGCAGCATCAAATAGCCTAGCCCACGCGACGCGCCGACCCATTCGCCGATCACGGCACCGATGGGGGCGTAGACGGCTGCCAGCCTGAGACCGGATGCCAATGAGGGCAACGCTGCGGGCACCCGGATATGCCAAAGAACGCGCGAAGGGCTGGCCTGCATCGTTCGCGCAAGATCCAGATAGCCCTGTGGCGTTCTCATCAGCCCGTCGAAAAAGGCAGACGTGACGGGGAAATAGATAATGAGCACCGCCATGAAGACCTTCGACCACAATCCGAAGCCGAGCCAGAGGGTCAGGATCGGGGCAAGCGCAAAGACCGGCAGGGCCTGTGTGAACACGAGGATCGGCTGCACCAGCACGCGTGCCATGCGCGATGTCGCCAGTTGAATGGCCGTCACCACCCCCAGCGCCGATCCGATCGCCAGACCGATCAGGACTTCCATCGCGGTAATCAGCGTATGCTCAGCAATCACTGCGCGGTTTTGCCACCAGGTTTCGGCCACCAGCGCCGGACCCGGCAGGATGAATTTCGGCAGACCGGTCGCGCTGACAACGATCTGCCACAAAAGCAGGGCAAAGGCGGTCGCGGCGACAGCGGGCAACAGTTTCATTGGGCGCCCTGCCGCAGTCGGCGCAACAACAACGCCTGACATTCCAAGGTTTCCAGATCATCAATCGGGCGGGGAATTGCGGATTTGGGGAGTGGAAACGGCTGCAACCCGTCCGGGTGCATGACGATGATGGCCTGCCCGAGACGCGCGGCCTCGGCCGGGTCATGGGTGACGATCAGAACGGTCTTGCCATGCAGGAGTTCCACGGCCAGATCCTGCATCGCGGCGCGGGTTTGCGCGTCCAGCGCCGAGAATGGTTCATCCAGAAGGATGACGGGTTTATCTTCCATCAACGTGCGCGCCAGCGCCACCCGTTGGCGTTGCCCCCCCGAAAGCTCTGCCGGTTTCTTGTCGGCATGATCGCTCAGCCCGACCCGTTTCAGGATGCGATCCAGCCTGTCTGTATCTTCTGCCTCGCCACGCAGGCGCGATCCCAGAAGGATATTTCGAACCACGCTGGCCCAGGGCAAAAGCAGATCGTCCTGCGCCATGTAGGCGACCCGTTCCGCCACCTCTCCGCCGTCCGTGGCGCTGATATCGCCGTCGAAGTCCGCCCCGGTGGGAAGACCCGAGATCAGACGCAGGACGGTGGATTTTCCCACGCCGGACCCGCCCAGAAGGCAAGTCCATTGCCCGGCATTCAGTACTAGCATCAGAGGTGCGAAGAGCGGCGCGCCATGGATCGACGCCTGCCCTTTCACCGTGATGCCGGGCGCGGTACTCACGGGGTCAGGCCCATCTGCCAGAAATTGACCTCAAGCCCGGTTGCGGTACGGAACCGGTCGCAGAGGTGGTCCCAACGCGGCGAAGCGTCGAAATCCTCCCCCAGGCGGCGGACCAGCGCCGCGTCGAGCATCGCACCCACCGCCTTGCAGGCGCCCTGATATTCGTCACCGGCATAGGTGGCGATCCAGTCCGCATATCTGTCCGACGTGGCCTCGGCCATCAGCCGCATGCCGATCTCGCCATACCCCATCACGCAAGGCACCAGCGCCGCCAGCAGGTCCAGCAGATCGCCGCTGTAACCCGCTTCCAGCACATAGCGCGTATAGGCCAGGTTTTCAGCCCGCTCGGCGGTGGCAAAGAGCGCCTCGTGCGTGATTCCGGCCGCTTTGCAGATACCGATATGCAGCTGCATTTCCTCGGCCACCAGTGCGTTGACGGTAGCGACGGCGGTCAGCATCTCGTCATGGGTTTCCGATTTCACAACCGCCAGCGCCCAGGCCCGGGAGAAGTGGATCAGGAATACGTAGTCTTGCCGCAGGTAATGCAGGAAGGCGGCGCGCGGCAACGTGCCGTCCTTCATGCCTTCGACAAAGGCGTGGCGGGTATAATCCCGCCAGACCCCGGATGCCCGGTCGCGCATCAGCGCGAAGGCGCGGCCATAATCGCCGCTCATCGCGCGGTCACATCGAGGGTGATGGCATCCACCGGGTTCACGCTGTCGATCATGCCGCTATCCTTCAGGAACTCCTCGAACCGGGCATAGCGGCCCGCGTCAAATCCTGCCGGGCGCAGAGCGAAACGTGGCAGCGTGTCGATCCAGGCCCGCGCGTTCAGTTCGTCCTGCAACTCGGTCGAGGTGGCGGCAAATATCTTCCAGCTTCGCTCCGGGTTGTTGACGATGAACTGGGTGGCTTTCTCGGTCGCCGCCAGGAAACGCGCCACCTTGTCTGCCTCCATGCGGGCAGGATTGGCGACATAGATCAACTCGTCATAGGATGGCACGCCCTCTTCCTCGATGTAGAAGCACCGGCCTTCGACGCCCTCGATCTCCATCTGGTTCAGTTCGAAATTGCGGAAGGCGCCGATCACCGCATCGACCTGCCCCGACATCAGCGACGGTGACAGCGAGAAATTGACGTTGATCATCTCGATATCGTCCGGCGTCACGCCATATTTGCCCAGAACAGTTTTCAGGATCGCTTCTTCGACACCCGCCACCGAGAACCCGATTTTCCGGCCCTTCAGATCGGCGGGGGAGGCGATCGGCCCGTCCTTGAGCACCAGCAGGCAGTTCAGCGGCGTGGCCACCAGCGTACCGACGCGTTTCAGCGGCAGGCCCTCGTGGATCTGCAGGTGCAACTGGGGCTGATAGGACACCGCCAGATCGGCCTTCCCGGCGGCTACCAGACGGGGCGGAGCAGAGGGATCGGCGGGCGGGATCACCTCGACCTCAAGACCCTCATCGGCGAAATAGCCGTTTTCCTGCGCGATGATGATCGGCCCGTGATCGGGATTGACGAACCAGTCCAGCAGGACGGTCATCTTGTCGGCCGCCATGGCTGGCGCGGCGGCCAGCAGAGCAATGGCCGTGATCAGGTGCTTCATGTTGAGTCCTTTCTGTTCGTCATGAGGCCGAAGCCGCGACGAGAACGATCTCGCCGGGCCATGTTTCACGGAGATATTCGGCCGCTCGCCAGGCCCGCAGTCCCGTGGCACAACACAGGACCAGCCGTGTGTCGGTGAGAGGAAGATCGCCTGCGATGTCCTCGGCGGTGAGGCGTTGGGCCTGCGGATGCAACAGCGGGCCATCTTCTCGCAGATCAACGATCCGGTCCCGATCGCTCAAGTCCGATGCCGCGACAAAGCGCAACGGCGCGTTGGGTTCCGGGGCATGGTCAAAGCGGAAGCCTGACGCGCGGAGGCCGCGCCCGTCATAGTGCACCACTTGCCCCAGGGGTGAAGGATCGATCGACAGCAAGAAGTTGAGCGCCATCTGCGCCTGCATCATGCCGATGACCCCGACCACCGGGCCCAGGACACCGGCGGATTCGCAACTTGCCCCGCTGTCCGGCGCGTCGGGAAAAACGGCGCGCACAGACGGGGCGGACCCGCAATAGCCCCCGACATAGCCGCCAAGCCCCAGAACCGAGGCGCTGATCAGCGGAATCGTCCGTGCCAGGCACAGGTCGCTTAGAAGGTAGCTGACTGCATAGCTGTCGGCGCAATCCAGCACGACATCGAATTGGCGTATCAGATCTGCGGCGCTCGCCGGGGTGATGCTGTTGACCAGGGCTTTGACGGTAATGTGGCCATTGATCGCCCGGCAGCGTTCTGCCGCCACAACGGCCTTGGGTTGGCCGCTATCCGCCTCGGTGAACAGGGTTTGACGGTGCAGATTGGACAGCGCGACCGTATCGCCATCGACAATCGTCAGATGCCCTACCCCCGCCCCGGCCAGAATGGGCAAGGCCGGCGCGGCCAAACCACCCGCGCCCACCACAAGAACCCTGGCCTCGGCCAGACGGTGCTGTCCCTTTTCGCCGATCTCGGGCAAGATCGTCTGGCGGGCATAGCGGCTCATCGCGTAGCATCGATCCATTGCCGCACCCGGGCCTCGGGGTCGTCGTTCAGGGTGATGTCAGTTACGACGGAAACGATATCTGCCCCGGCCTCGAACACGCCTGCGGCACGTTCGACCGACATCCCGCCGATACCGACGAGAGGAATGTCGCCCACCCGCGCTTTCCATTCCGTGACACGCGGCAGGCCCTGCTGGTGCCACTTCATCTTTTTCAGGATCGTCGGATAGACCGGCCCGAGGGCGATGTAATCCGGCTGTATCGACAGAACCCTTTCAAGCTCGTCATCGTCATGGGTCGAAACACCCAGTTTCAAACCGGCGCCACGCATGGCTTTCAGATCTGCCCCGTCCAGATCCTCCTGCCCCAGATGAACCCAGTCGCAGCCCAGGTCAATTGCCGCCTGCCAATAGTCGTTCACCACCAGCACTGCACCATGATCGCGGCACAATTCACGCGCAAGCGCGATCTGCTCCCGGACAACCGCGTCGGGTTGATCCTTCAAACGCAGCTGCACCAGCTTCACCTTCAGGGGCAGCATCCGGCGCAGCCAGTCGGTGTGGTCGAAGATGGGATAGAACCGGTCGAGTGTCATGCAAGGAAAGCCTTTCCGATCACCGGGGTCGAGGGTTCGGCCATGTCGCGGGCCTCGATCGGGTCGGCCTCATACGCCAGGCGTCCTGCTTCGACCGCGCCCCTCATCGCCCGAGCCATTGCCACCGGATTCCCCGCCCGGGCCACGGCGGTATTCAGGAGCACCGCGTCATAGCCCAACTCCATCGCATGGGCGGCATGGCTGGGCAGGCCGATCCCGGCATCGACCACCAGGGGCACATCGGGAAATTCCGCCCGCATCGCCCGCAATGCGTAGGCGTTGTTCAGCCCCCGGCCCGACCCGATCGGCGCCCCCCAGGGCATCAGAACTTCGCAGCCCGCCGCCAGCAGTCGTTCGGCGACGACCAGATCTTCGGTGGTGTAGGGGAAAACCTGAAAACCCTCCCCGGTCAGGATGCGGGCGGCTTCGACCAAGGCGAACACATCCGGTTGCAGACTGTCCGTGTGGCCGATCAGTTCCAGCTTGATCCATGTCGTATCAAACACCTCACGCGCCATGTGCGCGGTGGTGACGGCCTCTTTCACGGTGTGGCAGGCGGCGGTGTTGGGCAGCACCAGCACGCCCAGATCGGCGATCATCCGCCAGAAAGACTGCCCCGCGCCCCCGGCCCCTTCGCGCCGAACCGAGACCGTGGCCACCCCCGCGCCGCTTTCACGGAACGCCCGTTCCAGAATCGCGGGGCTGGGATATTGCGCCGTGCCCAGCATCAAGGGATTGGGCAGTTCCGTGCCGTAAAACCGTTTCATCATCAGCCCCCCTGCATCGGCGCGACGACCTCGACCCGGTCGCCCGCGTTCAACCCGTGGCTGTCACGCATGGCGGCGGGAACGAATTCCTCGTTCACCGCCGTAGCGACGCGGCCCGAGAAGCCGCGCTCGGTCAGCAAGGCGGACAGGGTTGCGGCTGCGACCTCGCAAGGGTCTCCGTTAAGCACGATCTTCATCGACCATCTCCGAATGTGTGTTGTCGAGCGCCAGGTCGGCCACCCCCCGCGCCAAAGCGGGGGCCAGAAGATAACCATGGCGAAACAGCCCGTTGGCATAAATCACATGCCCCAACCGCCTGATACGCGGCAGGTGTTCGGGAAAGGCGGGGCGAAGATCGACGCCGATCTCCAGAACTTCGGCCTCGCCAAATGCAGGGTTCAGCGCATAGGCGGCGCTGAGCAGTTCCAGCATGGACCGCGCCGTGATACGGCTGCTGTCCTCGCTTTCGATCATTGTCGCCCCCAGCATGTAGATGCCGTCGCCACGCGGCACGACATAGAGCGGCATGCGCGGATGCAGCAGGCGCACAGGGCGGGTCAGGGTAACATCGGGGCAGCGGATGACCAGCATCTCGCCTTTCACGCCGCGCAGGTCGTGCAGGATTTCGCGGGCATGCAGGCCCCGGCAATCAATGGCGTTTCGCAACCGTGCCGGTGCCAGTTTCCTGTGAAAGGCGACGCCCTTGTCCAGCAGCCCCTTGTAGAGATCCTGCAGCGCCTTGCGCGGATCAAGATGCGCTTCGGCCTCGAAGAACAGGGCTTTGCCAAAGCCAATCAGATCGGGTTCCAGCTCCGCGATCCCGGTACTGATTTCGCGAAACCCCTCGGTCCGCCGTGCAAACCGGCGCAGATCGGGCAGATCCCGGCGATTGGCGACCACGAGCGTTCCACGGCGCTGCACCGCTGTCCTGCCCGCCCACCAGTCGATCGCCTCCTGCCCCAGCCGCAACACCGGTTCTTCGGCGTTTTCATATTCGCACCACGGTGCCAGCATACCGCCCGCCCACCAGGAGCAACCATGCGGACCGGGCGGGCCGGCAGGGTCGAACACCTGCACCTCAGCCCCGCGCTCCACCAACTCCGTGGCGACCGCGAGCCCCGCCACACCGGCCCCTATGACGGACCAGACCGTCATGCCTGCCAAAACGCATGGAAGTGGTGGACCGGCCCGTGGCCACGACCGACATTCAGATCGTCCGCCACGGCTATCGCGGCCTGCAGGTATTCATGCGCTTCAGAAACCGCATCGGTCAACGGCAGACCCTTGGCCAGCCCTGCGGCAATGGAAGACGACAGAGTGCATCCTGTGCCGTGGGTATTCACCGTCTGACGTCGCGGCGCGGTCAACTTGGCCACCACCTGCCCTCCTGAAACAAGAACGTCATGACAGTACGCGCCCTCGAGATGCCCGCCCTTCATCAGAACCGCCTTGGCGCCCAGTTCGCACAAGGCCTTCCCTTGCGCGATCATCGCGTCCCGGTCCTGTGCGGAGGGTGCCTCCAGCAGGCAGGCGGCTTCGGGCAGATTCGGCGTCAGCACCGTGGCGCGGGGCAGCAACATATCGCGTAACGTCGCCACCGCTTCTCCCGCCAGCAGGGCATCTCCCGATTTGGCAATCATCACTGGATCGAGCACGACAGGGCCGGTGAATTCTTCGATGGCCCGCGTCACGCATTCAATGATGTCCGGCGTTGCCAGCATGCCGATCTTGATCGCGCCGACATCGAGATCATCCAGCACCGCGTCGATCTGCGCGCGGATCACGTCCAGCGGAATCCCGTGAACGGCGGTAACGGCTTGCGTATTCTGCGCGGTTACCGCCGTGATCACCGATGCGCCAAAAACGCCAAGAGCCGACATAGCTTTCAGATCGGCCTGAATGCCCGCGCCACCGCCGCTGTCGGACCCGGCAATTGTCAATGCAACAGACGCCAAAACGGTGCTCCTTCGAATTGGGCCCGGGTACGGAAACTGTCTGTTTGCACGAAGACCGTTCCCTACGCCGGAATTGCCCGGATCAGGTTCGATGGGTCAGCGCATTCACGCCTCTCAGCCTTTGCAAAGGCACCCCAACGGTTAGGGTGGCGTCTAGCAACTCGAGCATCCGGTGTCAAACGCACAGGCATTTTGTTTGGGGCGTATCCCCAACCTTTGACCCCCGAAAGCTGGACTATTCCGGCTGCCTCAGGCGTTCGGTGTCAGTATTGCTATGCGCATCAGGCGCATAAGCTCCGAAGTCACCCGACCAGGCTCAATTCAGGCCAGACACGACATGCCGGCATAGGCACAACAGTTAGTATCAGTGCGTGTATTCTATCATCCATCTTGATTGACAACTCCTGTGGCCCCATAGTTGCCTTGAGGTGAAAGGTGTAGAGCCGGTCGACAATCAGCCGCGTCAGGTTTCGCATCTGGTCGTCGTCGAGATGAGACGCGCCAGACCATGCAATCTGGCGGCCGTCTCCCCGCTCGTCTTGACGTATTTGAACGGGCCACGTTTCTTCGTCCGGCGACGCTACGCATCCCCCTGCACGGCCTCAAGCCAAGTTCCTTTCACAAGAACCCTTCAAAGGTTCGGGATACACCTTAGCCGACCGCCCGGTTTTCTGGGACCACTTCACGTATGCAACCCGATTGGCGAAGACCGGTTTTCATCGGTTTGACACCGCAGCCTGGCAGAACCTACGTTATCGGCTACTCCCAGACGCATCCTTTCTGTTCAAGAACCGAAGCGAGGCCGGTCAACTCAAGGATGTTGGCACCTTCGCGAAGTCTACGCATCAGGTCAGCCTCCTTGTTCTCACGGATGCGCGCTTCCTTGCACGTATCTTCGATCCGGGCCTTGCGCACCACTACAAGGCCATCGTCGTCGCCAGAGATCATGTCTCCCGGCTCTATGGTAAGACCGCCCAGGACGATCGGCGCGTTGACCGATCCGAGAGCTTCCTTGAGGGTGCCGCGCATCGCAAGGCCTTTCGCGAAAACTGGAAAGCCGAGCTTGTTGATAGCCTCGCCGTCACGGACGCCCGCGTCGACCACCAGGCCAGCAATACCCTTAGCCACACAAGCCGTTGCCAGTATCTCGCCAAAGCCGCCCTGCTCAGCAAGGCCACCGGCTGAGACAACCAGCACGTCGCCGGGCTGACAGACATCCAGAGCCGCAATTAGCATGAGATTGTCGCAGGGTGCGCAACTCACAGTGACGGCGGGGCCGCACAGGTGCATTCCTTTGTAGATGGGGCGGATGGTGCTGTCTATTGCGCCTTGTCGGCCTTGAGCCTCGTGGAGAGTCGCAGGAGGGTATTCGGCAACCATCTTTTGTTGTTCGAGAGAAGGGCGAACAATCGATCGAACTATATGAGCCATGGTTTGATTTCCTTTCAGGTCCGGTGTTTCGGCGAGTGAGACATTGCGCGGTAAAGGTGATAGATGCCCAGCGCCGCTATCAGCACCGCTATTGCCGGCCGGATCAAACCTGGCATGATCGCAATCGGGATCCCCACCAGAATAGCCGCGACAGGTAGAAAGTATGGTCCCCAGATGGCGTCGCGGCGGTTTTGGTAGATCGGGAAAAGTACCGACAGAACCGCCAGTACCAAAAACAGCAGCGACCACGGTCGCGTCACAAAGACAACGATGTCGGAGTTGATCGACATCGCGCGAATTAGGTTTACTTCTGCGATCGTGCCCAGGACAACGCCCAATATCAGCGGCGCAAGCGGAAAGTTGGCGCGTGCCATAATGTATCCGACGACACCAAATAGGAACATCGTCCAGACGTCGAACATCGTGTTGTTGACCGAAAACACGCCCATGGCACAATAGAACAGAATAATTGCGACCAGGATGTAGATCGGAACACGGATGCACATGACGAAGACGCGCAGGGTGATCGACTGCATCACCACCATCACGACATGGGCCACAATGAACGTCACGAAGATCAAGTAGGCGATCGCGGGCTGCTCAAGAATAAAGGTTGGGCTCGGTGCCACATCGTGGATCAGGAGAGCCGCCAGCACGACCGCGGCGACCGCGTCGCCGGGAATGCCCAGCGCCATCAAAATCATCAGCGACCCCCCTTGGGTGGCGTTGTTCGAGGTTTCGGGCGCGATGATGCCTTCGACGGCTCCTTTGCCGAACTCCTTGGGGTTGAGCGACGCCTTCTTGGCCTGATCGTACGCGATGATGTTCGAAATCGACGCGCCGGTTGCAGGCAGAATTCCGACGAAAAGGCCGATGAGGGTGGAGCGGATCGTCGTCCGCCAGTTCTTCAAGATAGTCCGGATGGCCAACAGGTGAGGAATGTGCTGGCTGCCTGCCTCGCTGTTGGTCGACAACGATCGGCGAGCGACGTAGCGGCTGGGCATATCCAGCAGCAGTTGACTGAAGGCAAAAACACCGATCAGGATCGGCAGATAGTCGAACCCGCCGTCCAACGACCGGTTGCCGAATGTCAGCCGCGACACCCCGTTAACCTGTTCCTCGCCGACCGCGGCGATCAACAGGCCAAACGCGCCCGCAAGCAAGCCCTTGACCATGTTGTCACCAGACAGGCTTGCGGTGATCGTTAGGGCAAAGACAATCATCATAAAGTAGTCCCACGGACCAATCTCCAGTCCGATCCGCGCGAGGTAGGGCGACAACACAAGCAACGCAAGGCCGCTGAGCAGCCCGCCAATGGCTGACGACCAGATGCCCAGGCCCAAGGCAAATCCCTGGCGCCCTGAACGTACCATTGGCAAGCCGTCGAACGTTGTCGCGACCGATGCAGGCGTGCCCGGTATGCCGATCAGCATGGCAGAGATCAGGCCGCCAGACAGACCGCCGACCATGACGCCGATCATCAGGCTGAGGCCAGCACCCGCGTCCATCCCGTAAGTAAACGGCAAGACCAGCACTATCGCCATGGTTATCGAAAACCCGGGGATCGCCCCGACAACCAACCCGGCAAAGACGCCGCCGGCCATCATGAGCAAATTCCAAATCTGGAAGGCCTCGGCGAAACCCACTACTAGACCATCAATCATGTGAAGCTCCGGTGATCACGTCCTGCTGCCGATCACCACAAGGCGCCAGTCGGCATGATAACTCTCAAAACGTTGGTGAAAATAACCCACATCAACCCCACCGAAGAGAGCGCGATAACCGTATGGATCATGATCATTCGGGGAGTAAGCTCTCCGATGAACGTCAGGATGGCCATCACCATAAGAAATCCCGCCAAAGGAGTTCCGATTAGCGGGGCCCCCCAGACGAAGAAGCCAAAGCTTGCAAAGACAGCCAGCGCGATCACGTCCCGCCCCCCCACCTTGCCGCCCATCTCATGAGTAACCGCGGTCTCTGGGCTATTACGCTTGCGCCATCCGCCAACGATCATCACGAGCGCCAGAATGCCGATGACGCCCAGAATGATCTGCGGCCAGATTTCGGCACCAAAGCGGGTGGATGGAAAGTTGCGCACAAGAGTGGTTTGGTGCATCAGGACTGCTGTAGCAGCCAAGATCCCGATGCCCAAACCGACATCCTTGGGTAAGAAGGGCATTGCCTATCTTCCATTTCTCGGCGCATCTGCCCTCATTTGGCAGGTACGCGAACCTGGTCAGTCGGCCCTGTAGATGCCGAGCTTGCGGGCGATCTGCTCCCAGGCATCGGATTGTTCTTGCCACCAAGCCGCGTATTCGTCAGCGCCCCTATGATCGATGATCGCGCCCAGACGTTTCAGTTCAGCAACGGTTGTTTCATCCGAAAGCACTTCCTCGAAAATCTCGCCATAGTGAATGGTGATTTCTTCCGGGGCGTCGGGCGGCAGCAAGAAGCCTCGGACGTTGGCGAGCTCCAACCCGTCGACGCCTTGTTCCCGTGCCGTGGGCACCTCCGGCAGCGTCGCGCTGCGAGCGTCGGCGAAATAGGCAAGTGGCTTCAGATCACCGCCAAAGTACTGATGGGCGTCGGATTCACCAACCTGACCAAAATGAATAGTATCAGACAGCATCGCTGTGATCCGCTCACGCGATCCCTCGTACCCGATGATGTTGAATTCTATATCCAACTTGTCCTGCATCAGCAGCAAAAAGAAATGCGAGTTGGACCCAAGACTTGCTGCGGCAAGGACCTCACCGGGGTTTTCGGAAGCG
The DNA here is from genome assembly GCA_047975215.1 of Jhaorihella sp. Lineage (GTDB taxonomy): Bacteria > Pseudomonadota > Alphaproteobacteria > Rhodobacterales > Rhodobacteraceae > JAGRMG01. Next base: position 25,301 of record JBKEDD010000090.1, on the reverse strand, counting down.
TAGTCGCGCATCTCTACAAGTGAATCGAACGGCGCATTGGGACTCGCTGCGTAGATGACGGGTTCCATGGTGGCCATGGCGACCGGGGTAAACCCGTCCCAGTTGAAGCCCGCACGTCCAGTGAGATAGCTACTCAGGATTGCCTCGTGATGAAACAACAGCGTACAGCCATCCGGAGCGGCTTCGTGTACTTCGCGCGCACCGGTGTTGCCGCCCTGACCAGTGATGTTGACCACCTGCAACTGCGGTTCGCTACCAAGGCGGTTGGCGGCATCAACGAGAATGCGCGCGTGGACGTCCGACCCACCGCCTGCGCCGAATGGCACGACCACGCGCGCCGTTTGACAGGGAATATCGGCTTGCGCCTGCGCAAGTCCGGGATTTCCAGCCACGACGGCAATCGCGCCGAGACCAAGAACAATACGAAGCATGATTTCCTCCCGAAAGTGATAGTTTTTCTTGGCCCATGAACCCTACCAATGTCGGTGTGATTGGTCCAATATATCTTTACTATCTCGACCTATAGAAATGGTGTATATGTCTGACCCGGGAGTTGAGCCGTGACCCTAGACCTGCGCAAGCTGCGAATATTCGTCACCATCGCTGAAGCAGGCTCGTTCACCCAAGCCGCAACGCAATTGCGCATCGCCCAACCGGTGCTCAGCTATCACATGACGGCACTTGAGCAGCATTTGGGCGTGTCTCTACTAACACGGAATGCTCGTGGAGCGGTTGTAACCAAAGCCGGGCAAGTGCTTCTGTCACATGCGTCAACGATCCTGAGGTCACTCGAAGAGGCCGAGGCTGCAACCCGCAAGAGTGACAATAGCGTGTCGGGGGATGTCGTGGTCGGCCTGCTCAACTCCATCGCGATTTCACTGGCAGGGCCGCTGTTGCGCGCCTGTCAAGACAAACTTCCGGGCGTCCGCGTTCGGCTTGTCGAGGGCAACAGCCACACTTTGAAAACCGGGATCGAGACCAGCGAATATGATCTGGCCATCAACCTCGCGACAGTCCTGCGCAAAAAGATCCATCCGATCGTAGAGGAAGATTTCTATCTTGTGGGCCGCCCAACCCGCGTGACGTCGTCTGACGACGTGCCGTTTAGAGACCTTCTGGCGATGCCGCTCATCCTACCTTCATCTCAGCATGGGCTGCGCATGCTCCTTGAATGGAGCGCCCTGCAAAATGACGCCCAGATCCGACCACTTTTCGAAGTAGATGGGATCATTAGCGTCAAGGCATTGGTACGCGAAGACCTTGGTGCCGCCATTCTCAGCCGATCATCCCTTCAGCACGAAGAACTGGCAGGTGAATTGAATGCGCGGCGCATCATCGATCCGCCACTTCGACGCCGCCTGGTTATTCACCAGTTGTCCGGGCGACCTACGACTCAAGCCATGTCCGAGGTAGGGAGTATCCTCCTCCAGTCTGTCCACGATCTAGCATCCGAGGGGTTGTGGAGGCGCCTCTGACCACTTGGTGGAACTCTGGTTTCAGGATCCATGCCAGGGCTGCCGATCATGATGGCCTTGTTGACGCTGCCTGCCATTATTCGCATCTCCGATGCCGGCTTCACTTTTCAAATTTCTTATTCGGCCCCCCCCATCCATCGGCACGGACCAAGACCGTATCGACGGGAGATTCGCGGATGATGACCGACAGCCGGAACTTGGCAAGTGCGCCCGGAAGGGCGGCGGCTACAGGCTCCGGGTGACGTAGGTCGGGCTTGTCCAGGCGCGGGTTCCGTCCTCAAGCGTGACGCGGAGGTAGATCGCGCTGTCGCCGCGCTCGGTGGGCGTCAGATGGCAGGTCGCCGAAAGGCTGTTATGCGGGTTGACGTCCGGCAGGCGGTATAGGCGCAGGAACCGCGGCAGTTCCGCCGAGTTATCGAAAACCGTGTCCTGCAAACCAATGTCGGCGATATCGACCTCTGCGTCGATCAGCGGCGTTTTCAGTGACAGCCGACCCGCCGCCGCGTTGGCCAGCCACAGGTCTATGCCACCCTGATTGCCGGTCGTCAGAGCCTCCCAGCTTAGCCTGTCATCACCGTCACAGCGCAGGATCTTGTCGCGATTGAGGAAATTGACCGGGGCAGCATCGACAAGCGTCGCCCCGTCCAGGGTGGCGGTACCATCCCAGCTCACTTGGCGGAATCGGCCGCGATATTCCGCGCCTTCCCACATGACGCGGATGCGCTTGCCCAGATCGGCCTGGGCATAGGGGCGGTAGGTTTCGAGCAGCGTTTCGCCATCGAACAGCTCGACCCGTTCGATGGGCGCGGCGGCGCTGACTGAGAAGTCCAGCGTGACGCCGCCCTTGGGCAGATGCACGATATCGCCCATCATCGCCTCGCGCGCCGGCCGCCCCGCTGCGGGGCCAAGCGCCGGGTCGTCGTGGTAAAGTGTGCCCTCTGCATCGAACCGCACGACCAAGTCGATGATCATGCGCCCCGTCGGCCCGCCGGTGGTGCCGTAATGGTGCCGCTTGCGCAGGCAATCGAGCAGCGTCGCGCGGTCGAGTCGAGGCATCAGGTAGCATGTCAGCCCGCCGATGGCGCCGAACTTGCCCGCCCCGGGATAGCTGGCGCCCGGCCGGCCCTTGTGGCCGTCCGAATTGGCGACCACCCCGACGCGGTAACCCAGCCGAAAGGCATCATGCAGCAGCCATTCGAAGCTGCCCCAGGAGGAATGCACCTCGATCGATCGCTCGAACCGGCCGTCATGGGCATAGCCGATATCGGCATAGCGCCCGCCGCAATGGGCGAAGCATACGGTGTCGAACTCGCCCGCCGCCTCGAAGGCGGCAAACAGGTCGTGCGCCGTCGGACAATCGGTTTCGGGGTGGCTTTCATCCTCGATCAGCGCGCGCGACGACCGGCGGATGGCCCGGGTCTCGTCGCGATAGAAGACGTTGCGGTCGCCGCCGAGGGCGGTGTTGCCCGACCATTCATAGCCGGGCAGAACCACGTAGCTGCCGGCCTCGTCGAACTCGGAGGAAAGCCGGTTCAGCTCGGCCCAGAAGGCATCGGTGATCTGGAAGTCATTGCCCTGGTGGCCGCAGGCGTCGACGAAGGCGCGGTCGCGGGCGAAGGCGAAATAGTCGCGCGCGCTGCCGGTGCCGATGGTTTCTTCCGACTGGCCATGCAGATCGCCCCAGAAATGCTGGACCTCGTCGCTGTTGATCTGAAGCGGATTGGCCACGGCGACAACGCCGCCGGCCTCATCGCGCAACTCAACAGTAACGAATCCCTCGTCGGCGACGGACAGCCCGTCGATCCGGGCGGCGAAATCGCCCGGTTTCAGCGCCACGGTTTCAGGCAGGCCCTCAATCGGGCGGTCGGCATGCAGCCACAGGCGCGTGTCGCAGCGGTCCGAGGGGTTGCCCCAGGCATCCTCGCCCTTGATCTTCAGTGAAAAGCGCGCGCCCGGCTTGCACCGGGTCGGCAGCACGGCGACATAGCGGTCGGGCGGGCCCGAAACGATGGCGATCGTAGGCTGTACCGGCAGGGTCTGGAAATTGAATGTCGCAATGGGATCGACCAGAACGCGAAACTCGAAACTGTCCTCGCAGAAGGTCTGAAGCCGCATCCCAGGCCCGCCGTGATCGGTGACCCCGAAACGGATGGTGATGGTGTCGCCTTCCGACAGGAACCCCTTGACCACCTTGATCCACAAGGTGCGGTCCCATGGCCGCACATTGCCCTTGGGATCAAACCGGGTCTGAAGCACCGCGCCGTTGCTGGCCTCAACGATGGTGAAGCCGGCGCCCTTGGGGTCGTCGAATTGCGGGTTGCTCTGATCGGAGGCAAATCGGAAACAGACTCTCAGGCTGCCGGAATCGTCGATGCCGAACGTGCCGGCGGTATAGGTCAGCGTGAACGACGCCCATGTGCCCGCCTGATGCGCGCCGTCGGGCGTGATCGTCGCGTGGCCAAGGTCGCGGTCGGCGATCGGGCTGCGGATGACACCGCTTGTATTGGCTGCACCTCCGGAGGGCGCGATCGTATCGGTCATGGCGATGTTCCTTTTGACGATGGTCAGCGGATGATGTCGATCAGGAAGGTCGAAAGCGGCGGATAGAACGAGATCAGCAGCAGGTCGACGACCAGGATCAGGATGTAGGGCAGCATCCGCACGACAATGCGTTCGATGCTGACATTGGTGATCGCGGACGCGATGAACAGGTCGACCCCGAGCGGCGGCGTCACCGTGCCGATGCTGAGGTTGACCGCCATCACGATACCGAACACGACGGGGTCGATGCCGAACGTCATCGCGGCCGGGTAGAGGATCGACGTGAATACCACGATCGCGGCCGCGGCGTTCATCATGCAGCCCACGATCAGCAGAAAGATGTTGACCAGGATCATGTAGACGATGTCATTCGCCGCCGTGGCGGCCAGATAGGCCGAGATACCCTGCGGGATCTGGTTGATCGTGATCAGCCAAGCGAAGACGCCGGCGCTGTTCATGATGAACATCACCACTGCGGTGGACAGGACCGCCTTCGTGAAAGCGCGGTAGAGTGACCGCGCCGACATCTCGCGATACGCGAAACCAACGATCAGGCCGTAGAAGACGGCGACGATAGCTGCCTCTGTCGGTGTGAAGATGCCGCCATAGATGCCCGACAGGATGATGACCGGCATCAGCAGCGGCCAGAACGCGGCGCGGAAGGTAACCCAGATGTGGCCGCTTCCCCGGAACGGTTCCTGCACGACATTTTCCTTGCGGATCAGAAACCAGTTCATAGCCAGCAGGCTGAGGCAGATCAGCACGCCCGGCAGGATGCCCGCGATGAAAAGATCGGCGATCGAGACGCCGGTGACGACGCCGTAGAGGATCAGCAGGATACTGGGCGGGATGATCATGCCCGTCACACCGGCCGCCGCGATCGTGGCCGCCGTATAGGCCGGGCGGTATCCCTTCTCGGTCATCGGCGCGTTCATCACGCCGCCGATCGCCGCCACCGTCGCCGCGTTCGACCCCGACAGGGCGGCGAAGAAGCTCGACGCCAGGATCGCGACCGCGCCTAGTCCCCCGCGGAAATGCCCGACAAGCGCGTCGGCGAAATCCACCAGCCGCCGGGACATACCGCCCGTCGACATGATCTCTCCGGCCAGGATGAAGAACGGTATGGCCAGCAATGGAAAGGAATTGTTGGTTGAGATCGCGCGCTGAATGACGATCTGAAGGTCGATGCCCGACGACCACAGCCCGACGATGCTGGCCACGCCAAGTGCAACCGCGATCGGCGTGCGGATCAGCATCAGAATGACGAGGGCACCAAAGATCAGGATAGTCGTCATCGCGTCTCTCCTTGTGGCGGCCCGCGCCGTTCGGCCATCGCCTCTTCGGGGGTCAGTACGATCAGCTTGACCAGCAATTCGAGCGCGTAGATCAGCAGGAACGCACCGCCCACGGGCATCGCCGCATAGACCCAAGACATCGAGAGCTCGAGCGCGGGCGAAATCTGCGGCTGCACCACGCGGGTCAGCGCGATTCCGTCGCGCAGCAGCACCAGAAAGAAAAGCGCCGAGGCAAGCGTCGCCCCAACCAGCACCACGCGTTCCAGCATCACCGGCAACATGCTGGTGAACATCGAGATCGCGGCATGAATGCCCCGACGGAAGGCGATGGCCGACCCCAGAAGGACCATCCAGATGAAAATGTATCGGATCAGCTCGTCGGGGAATGTCAGCGATTGCTCGACGACGAAACGGAAGAACACCGTTGCCACACCGAGGGCGAACATCAGGATGAAGCCCAGGACACACAGACCCATCAACAGGATCTCACTCAGGTCGAGGACGCGGCGCAATATTCGCATGACGACTCCGTTGCGGTGCGGTGGGGAAGGCCGGCGCCCGAGGCTCCGGCCTCCAGCCCGGAACATGCCCCGGGGCCGGTTTGGCGGCGGGTGCGGTTACTTGGTATCGACGACGCTCTGGACCAGTTCTTCACCCAGTTTCGGGCCCCACTCGTCCCAGACCGGCTGCATCGCCTTCTGGAAGGCTTCGGTCTGTTCGGGCGTCAGCCGCGTGACAACCATGCCGTCGGCCTCCATCTGGCTGAGATAGTCGGCCTCCTGCGCGTTCAGTTCCGTGCGCTCCCATTCCTGGGCCTCCCGCGCGGCTTCGGTCATCATCTGCTTCATGTTGTCGGGGAAGTTCGCCCATTCCTTCTCGTCGACAAGAAACATGATCCCGGCCCATTGGTGGTTGGACAACGTGATGTTTCCCTGCACCTTGTCGAAGCCCATCGCACGCACGTTGCCGATCGGGTTGTCCTGGCCGTCGACAGTGCCCTGCTGCAGGCCGGTGAAGACCTCGCTGAAGGCCATCGGCGTCGAATTCGCCCCCAACGCGTTGAAGGTCGCCACGTTCAACGGGTTGTTGACGACGCGGAACTTGACGCCTTCCATGTCCGCGGGTTCATCGATCCTCTTGTCGCGCGTGGTGATGGTGCGGAACCCGCTTTCGAACATCGCCAGCGTGCGGATGCCGATCTTTTCCAGCATGTCGGCATATAGCTTCTGGCCCACCGGCCCGTCGGCCACCGCATAGGCGTGTTCGCGGTCGCGGAACACGAAGGGAAGGTAGAAGATGTCGAGCGGCGGATAGAACGAGGCGACATTGGTTGTCGGCACGAGCGCGAAATCGACCACCCCGATCTGCATCGCCTCGACCAGGTCGCGCGACGAGCCGATCGTCGAGTTCGGAAAGACCTCGATCTCGATGTTGCCGCCGCTGCGGTCGGCCACGGTGTCGGCGAAGCGCTGCGCCCCGCGGGCGAGCGGGTGATCCTCATTATAGGGATGCCCGAATTTCAATGTCATCTGGGGCATGTCCTGCGCCAGGGCGCCGAAGCCGGTCAGCGTCGCCGCGCTCGCGATGACGGCGCCCTGGACAAGCCCGCGAAGCCCGGCGCCCAAGGATGTGAGTAGTGGATATGTCATGTGCAGTACCTCCTGCTAACGTGTGATTGGCTCGGGATATGCCTCATGCCTATTGTTTTTCTGATGCCAGTATCGTCGGCGGCCCCGCGACCCCCAATCCGCAGCGTATCCCTTCCAGGTCGATGATCCGGTCGGGGGCGACGTTGCCCAGATTCACATCCGGGCCGTTCTCCGCCACCAGCATCTTCGCCAGCGACTCTATCCGGTGATGGCATGTGCCCTCGATCCAGGGGCCGGGCAGTTCGAACAGCAGCCGCGCCGGATCGAAGCTCGCGACCAGTGCGTCGAACAGGTCGCGGCGCATCCGGCCACCATGGATCAGCTCTGCGGCCTCGACCAGCAGCAGGTCGGCACCGGCATCGAGGCTTTGCCGCCCTTGGGCAATCAGCGTCTCGATCGCGGTTTCGTCCTCTTTCGACCCGATCTCGGCAAAAACCCGCAAGCCCGCCGAACGGGCGCCGGTGATCAGGTCGCGGCGCAGTTCGTCATCGACGGCAACCACGTTGTCGGACACTTCGACCGCGCCGAAACCCAGCCGCCGGGCCTCGTCCCAATATCGCGCCGCCGCCTTGGGGCCGATCATGTGCAGCACATATTCCAGGAACTGCCCGCCGGGGAACACCTCGAGCCCATGCTCGCGATACAGCGCGATCTTGGCCATCAGCGCCGCCTCGTCATAAAGCCGCGCCGAGCCGGTCTTGATCTTGGCGATATCGACGAAGGCCGCGCCGGTGTTCAGAAGATCGCGCTGCGCGCCAAGAGGCACACCGTCATCTATGATCATCGTCAGACCGGTATCACGGGGTTTTTGCCGCGACCGGTCCGGTGTCACCGGCACGAAGGCGAACGGCTCGCTCATTGCCGCGTCCTCGCGTCGGGATAGACGGGCGGAAGCTCCAGCGCGCGGTCGCTTGGCGGAACGAAGACACGCTGCCAGGTGATCGGCGTTTCGCGGTAGCTCATGCCCTCGATCGTCCAGACAGTGCCGTACTGACCGGTCGGAACGTCGATGATCCGGGTTACCCGCGGCGGAAGCGGTTGGCACAGCAGGGTCTGGCGGGCCGACAGCGTGGGCGCGTTGAACTCCTCGGCCAGCTTGTCGCGTATCGATACCCCGTCCAGCCTGTCGCGTCCGAGATCCAGCAGCGCCGAGAACCGGCCAGCCGGAAGCAGAACCTCGCTGTAGGCTTCGAACTCGCCCGCGACCGATGCCAGCCGGGTGATCCGGACATATTCGTCCGACGGATCCTGAAGGAAACCGGCCCAGGGGCCATCGAGGTTGCACGCCTCTATGGTCAGGATATTGAAATAGATCGGCAGCAGGGTCCGGCCGTCATCGGCCAGGAAGCGGAAATGCCGCAGATGCTGGCGTGGCGCCCGCGCGCCGGACACGAAAGTTCCCTTTCCGTGCTTGCGTACCAATACACCACTGTCGACCAGGTTGCGCAGCGCCCGCTGGATGGTGCCGACGGACACGTCGCAATCGTCGGCCAGCTTGTCTTCGGCCGGAAGCTGCGCCCCGGCCGTCCACTTGCCGCTTTCGATGTCGCGCAGGATCCGGTCCGAGATGCGCCGGTGTTTGGGCACAATCGCGCGCGTCTTCCGCGTAATGCCGGATTCGTCCATCGCCGGACCTCCCTTCGGACAACTCCTATATTGGAATCATGCCCTTCACGCCACGTAACCTGGAAAGCTCGCTCCAGTAAAGAAATTTTGCCGAAGCCGGGGAAACTACACCAAGACATTGTTTTGCCGTATATTATTGAAATATTCCGAGGTCGAAAAAGCGATCGGCCGACGATCTCTGACGATCCCATGACCTATATATGAATTAACCACATCCCAACCGGGTCGCCATCCTGTCTCGATGCAAATGGTCGAGCGAGGAGACGGGATCGTCGAACACGATCGCGGATTGTACATCAACGGTAGATGGCTCGGCTGCGCGTTGACGGCCTCAGTGGCCTTGCGCGCGAGATGCTTGTGTCCTCAGGCCAGCCCGAAATAGCGCTCGAAGAACGCTGCCAGCCTGTCCAGAACTGTTCGCTTCTTGGCCGCATGGCCGTTGTCTTTGGAGAACCGCGAGACCGGCGGCAGGATCCTGGTGATTGCCGTGCCGGTGGCGGGCACGCTGCCATCACGGAAGGCGCTGTCAATGAAGCTGCGGGTCGCCTCTGCGTTCAGGTTCTCTTCCGCGATGATGCGTTCCAGTTCCTCGGCCTTCTTCGCCGCCACGAAGGCCTGCCATTGCGCATCCACCCTGGCCTTGGTGGAAACGGTGTCGACGAACTGCTCGATGAGATCCTTCTTGTTGCGCAGGGACGGGCTCGAGCTGACCGCACGATCGATGGTGGCGCGGATCTCCTTGTCTTCGCCCGTGCCCCTCTTCTTCAGGTATCGTTCCACCAGCAGCAGGATGTAATCGACGTTGATCTCCACCTGCTTGATGAGCTCGATCTCGAACACCACGTCATCATTGATCGCCTCCTTGTCGGCCCCCGATGCAGCGCGGAACTCGGCGTGAAGGTTCAGATACTGGCTCTGATAGTCCTGAAAATCACGCTCGCTCAGGATCTCGTTGCCGGCGAAATCGTCAAATACGACAAGGATGTTCTTCAGCCGCAGGATCGAGCCGAATAGCTAGACGAATGCCTTCTGGGCGGTCTCGCCGACAATCGTGCTGCCCAAGGGAAACCCGGCAATAAGTTCCTCGACCCGCTCCTTATACTCCTGGCAATATTCCCCATAGGGTTTCAGCAGCACGATGCCCTTCGCATCCTTGTTGCCGAACAGCGCCAGCGCGTCGTTGGTTTCCTGCTCCAGGTTGCGGAAGGAAACGATATTTCCGTAGGTCTTGACCGAGTTGAGGATGCGGTTGGTGCGCGAATAGGCCTGGATCAGCCCATGCGCCTTCAGGTTCTTGTCGGCCCAGAGCGTGTTGAGCGTGGTGGCGTCGAAACCGGTCAGGAACATGTTGACGACAATCACCAGGTCCAGTTCGCGCTTTTTCAGGCGCTGTGACAGATCCTTGTAATAGTTCTGGAACTTGTCGGCCGAGGTATCGAAACTGGTGCCGAAATGCGCGTTGTAATCCTTGATCGCCGCATCCAGAAAATCGCGCGATGACTGGTCCAGCCCCTCGGTCTCGAACTCCTCCTCGCCCAGCAGGCCGCCCTCATCGTCTTCATTGGCGGCAAAGCTGAAGATCAGCCCGACCTTCAGCCGCTGTGCCTCGGGCAAGGCCGCCTGCTGCGCGGCAAACTCCAGATAATAGCGTTTGGCCGCCTCGATCGAGGCCACAGCGAACAGCGAGTTGAACCGTGGCCGGCTCAGCCCGCGCCATGTCGATCAGCCTGCCGAAATTGTACTTTGCGTCCTTGGCCGATATTGCCTGCATGGTGCGCCACCTGCTAACGATCGGGCAATAGTGGCCAAAGTGGCCATGGACGCAAGGCGATTTTGCGAAACCCCGCTCGATCAACATCTTCCTGCTCGACGGCGATCCGAACGGCATTCGGGTGGCGCGGATTTCGATGTCGACGATCCAGGCCATCGCCTTCCGCCGCAACCAGCTGCGACGGGTCCGCGAGGCTTTCCCCGGGTGCTGCCAGACCAATTCTAACCAGTCTCCACAAGGACAGCAGACCTGTCCCTTACCCGGTTCATGGAGCAGATCCTCGACGTTCCGCAATGAAACGGAAGCCTGACATACAGCATCACGTCCAGACAGATGATCTCGCCGCTGGTTTTGAAGTGCTTGAATGGATCGCGTTTCGTAATACCGGGACGCTATCCAGCCCCCTGCCCCGCCGCAAGCCAGGTTCTTTTGACATGACCCGCCCGCTCGCTAACCGGCCTTGTCCGCGAGTTGACCGTCGTCGGCTGACGCGTCAGCGCAAAAGCAGGGTGCCGCCCGCCTTCCGGGCAAGCGGCGTCCTGCCGGGGCGATCCGGTAGCCGGATCGCCGCCCTCGCATCCTACTCGATCGGCGCCACTTGGAAGCTGCGCGGCATGTTGAACTGCGAGTCCTTGCCGAGCCACTTGTCATAGATGGCGTTGAGCGCACCGCTTTCGTCGGCTCCGGCGAGAATCTCGTTGACCCGGGCAAGAAGGATTTCCTGGCCCTTGCGCACGCCGACGCCCACCTTCTCGACCATCAGCGTCGAATCCTCGAGCACCTTGATCGCGGTGTCGGTGCCGGCGCTGGTGGCGGCGAAATTGCGCAGCATCAGCTCCGACAGGACGAGGCCCTGCACGCGGCCCTGATTGCGGGCCAGCAGCGCCTGCGGAACGTCCTGAAATGACACGATCTGCGAGCCCGGCAGCTTCTCCTTAGCGATCGCCTCGGAGGTGGAGGCCGATTGCGCCGAAACGCGCTTGCCCTCCAATTCCCTAACCGAGTCGATGCCCGACTTTTCCGTCACACCGACCATCTGGTTAGAAAAATAGTAGGAATAGCTGTAGTCGACTTGCCTGGCCCGCTCCGGCGTCCAGCCCAGCGAACCGGTGACGACGTCGAGGTGGCCCTGATTGAGCTCGGGGATGCGGGCCGCACCCGCTACCAGCACGATCCGGGCCTTCACGCCCAGACCTTCGGCGATGAGATTGCAGATGTCGACGTCGTAGCCGACGGTGGTGCGGGTAGCCGGGTCCTGGAAGCTGAAGGGCGGCACCGTGCCAATGGTGCCGCAGACGAGTTCGTCTTTGGCCTGAATGTCCTCGAGTTGGTCGGCCGCGGCCGGCGCGGCGAGCGCGAGCGTGGCGGCGGCGAATACAAGTGCTGCCTGTAGCGAGTGTTTCATTTTCCGTCTCCTCCTGTGGAACGCTTGGGGTCGTAGTGATCGTTCAGGAATTCGCGGGCGCGGGGACCTGTCTTGCCGGCGAAGAAGGTGGCGGCGTCGACATCGACCTTCAGCTCGCCCATCTCCATGAGCCAGATCCGGTCGGCGACGCGCCGTGCAAAGCCCATCTCGTGGGTGACGCACATCATGGTCAGACCGGCGCTGGCCAGCTGCTCGATGGTGCGCAGCACCTCGCCGACCATTTCGGGGTCAAGTGCCGAAGTCGGCTCGTCGAGAAGCAGCACCGCTGGCTTCATCACCAGTGCACGCGCGATGGCGACGCGCTGCTGCTGGCCGCCCGACAACTGCGAGGGCATGTGGCGGGCCTTGTCGGCCAAGCCTAGGCGCTCGAGCTGGTCCATCACGGCCGTTTCCGCATCCCGGCGCGGCATACGCCGGACATGAACCAGCGCCAGCGCCACATTGCCGAGCGCATCCAGATTCTGGAACAGGCCGAAGGACTGGAAGACGAAGCCGACCTTGCTGCGCAAGTCGTTGACCGACCAGCCGCGCTCGTGAATGTCGCGGCCTTCTATCAGGATGCGCCCGCCCTGGATCGGCTCCAGCCGGTTGATGGTGCGGATGAGGGTCGATTTGCTGGAGCCGGACGGGCCGCATACCACCACCACCTGGCCCGCGGCCACAGAGCCGCTGACATTGCGCAGCGCCGGCAGGTTGCCATAGGACTTACTGACATCGCAAAGCCGGATCATTCCGCCACCGCCGGTGTCAAGGGCTGCACCGCCTCGGCCGCCTGCTCGCGCCGCCGCATCACCCGCCGCTCTAGCATGCGCGCCGCAAGCACTACGCCGCCGCAAAGCAGGTAATAGGCGACGGCAAGGATGGCGAATATCTCCAGCGGCTTTGTCAGTTCCAGATTGTTCACCTGCGTGGCGGCGAATGTCAGCTCCTGTGCGCTGATGATGTAGCCGATCGAGGTCTCCTTCACGATCGAGGCAAACTGGGTGATGAGGCTGGGCAGCATGTTGAACAGTGCCTGCGGCAGCACTATGCGGAAGGTGCGCACGCCATATTTGAGGCCCAGCGAATTGGCCGCTTCGATCTGACCGCGCGGAATGGCCTCGATGCCGGCGCGCACAATCTCTGATATATAGGCGGATTCATAGATGATGAGCGCCACCACCATGGTGGTGATGCCGTCCAGAGAGACGCCGAAAAGCGCCGGCACGCCGAAATAGACCCAGAACACGAACATCAGGAAGGGTAGGCCGCGCACGAAGGTGGCGAGCCACAGCACCGGCCGCTCCAACCACAAGATGCCGCTGGTGCGGGCAAGCGCCAGCAGGACGGCCAGTGGCAGGGACGCCGCCAGCGCGCTGAAGGCGATGATGATCGTCATCGCCAGCCCACCCAGCGGGCCATGCGGATACTGGCCGATGAGAAGCAGAAGCCAGTATTTGTCGATGATCTCGATCATCGCGGCCACTCCCTGCCGGAGGATTGCAGCCGGGCGCTGACGGCCATGATCGCCAGCGAAATCGCCAGATAAAGCACCGTCGCCACCGCAAAGGTCTGATAGGTCAGATAGGTGGTATTGTTGACGGAATAGGCAGCATGGGTTAACTCGGCCGCGCCGATGGCGGAGGCGATGCTGGTGCCCTTGAAGTAAAGCAGGAACTGGTTGGTGAGCGCCGGCAGCGACACCCGTGCTGCCTGCGGAATGATGACCAGTCGCATCGTCTGGACATAGCTGAGCCCGACGGCGCGCGCCGCCTCATACTGCACCGGCGGCAGCGAGCGGATACCACTGCGCAGGTCTTCCGATACGTAGGCGCCGAAGGCCAGACTGATGGCCAGGATGGCGAAATAGATCTCGCTCGACCGCTGGTTGACCCATTCGGTAACGAAAGTCGGCATGAATTCCGGCGCCGCGAAATACCAGAACATGATCTGCACCAGCAGGGGCACGTTGCGGTGGATCGAGATATAGGCGGCTACAAGCGGGTCGAGCCCCGGCACCATGCGCAGCATGGTCAGCACGACGCCCCACAAGCCGCCCAGCACCAGGAAGGCGGTAGTCATGACCAGCGTCAGCAGGAGCCCGTTCGCAAATTCCTGAAGATAAGGAGGCGACAGGACGATGACGAAATCACTCATCTCGATACCCGGATCCCGCCGGCTCCCGGACCGTGCCGGCGGCCTTCGTCGGCATTGTGGCGGATCTGTGGCGGGCGATTGCGGCCTTCTTCATCTCATTCTCCCTTCACGCCGGCGCAGCGGCGTTCTTCGTGCCGTTCCTGCCCGGCCGTCCCGCCCCTGTTCCGGCCCCAGCCTGCGGGGGCGGGCAGGCCTCATGGCATGGCTGCGACGACCGCAACCTCTAGGATGGCGCCGCCCTGCAGCACAGCCTGCACGCAGGCGCGGGCCGGCTGCCGCCCGGGCGCCAACCAGGCGTTCCAGGCCTCGTTGAACCTGCCGATGTCGCGATTGACGTCCTGCATCCAGATGGTCGCCGAAAGAAGGCGGGAGCGGTCGGTCCCCGCCTCGGCCAGCCGCCGGTCGATCTGTTCCAGCGCCTGCCAGGTCTGTTCGGTCACGGGCAGGGCGTTGTCGCCCGGCACGACGCCGGAGACATAAGCGACGCCGTTGAAGACAACGGTGTCGGAGCGGTGGCGCAGGTTTTGCGGATTGATGTAGTGCGGTGTCATGAGACCTCTTATCGGATGTGGGCGCGGCGTCAGCCGCGCGGCGGCGAAACCCCTTCGGATGCGGGTGCGGCGCGGAACCGGACGGTCCCGAACTGGCCGAATGTCGTCGGCCCTCTGGTGTGGCTGGCCGCCGCGCCCAGTTCGACGAAGCCGGCGATGCGGGTGGCCGAGCATTCCTGCGCCACGAAGCGGTAGCTGACGGTGTTGCCCTCGACCATGTGGAACGCCTGGAACTCGAAGCCGCCGGCCTTCATTGCGCCGCTGGCCTTGGCCCGGTTGCCAGGCGCCAGATGGACGCCGGAAAGCCGGTCACCGCGGCGCTGCAACTGCAGGCGATGGCGGACGGGACCATTGGCGAAGTCGAGCTCGACCACCCATTCGCCGCTGACGTCAGCATCGGTGACGGGCAGCGGCGAAACGACAGGGCGGACGGCCGAGAACGCTTCGTGGAGTGCCTCAGCGACCAGCACCTCCTCGCCGTCGCGCAGCGCAAACGGGTTGAGCATGGTGGAGCTGTCGCTTCCGCCATAGTCGTCAATGAGGATCCGCGGCCGCCGCGCCAGCAGCTCGGCGCGCAGCTCCAGAAAGGACAGGCCCGGCTGGCATTGCGACCAGTCGATCTTCAACCGCGGCACGCCGCCGACCAGTTCCGACAGGTCGAGCCGGAGCGTGTTGATCGGGCGCAGGCAATCGCGGATGACCTCAAGCCGGCGGCGCCAGCCACGGCGCTCGGCCTCGTGATCGCGCGAGAACCAGTATTCGACGGCGGCGATGGCGCCCACCATCTCCTCCTTGCCGATCTTCATTGCGCGGGCGAAGCCCTGATGAGGGGGTCCGTTGAACCATGCGGCGCGGACGAGGTCCTTGCGGCCGAGCAGCAGGCCGGCGGCGGCCGGGCCGCGGATCAGCTTGCCGATGCTGTAGACGACGAGATCGGCGCCGCGCGCGGTCCAGCTTTCGGGGCGGCCAAGCGGCTCGGAGGCCGCATCGACCAGCACGGGCACGCCCGCCTCGCGCGCTACGGGCAGGATGTCGTCGAACCTGACCGGGGCGCAGGCATCGCGCTCGCCGAAGATCGAGATGGCGATGACATGCCGCTCGCGTAGCGCAGCGTGCAGTTCCTCCAGGCTGCCGACCTCGACGATGATGGCGCCGACGAGGCGGATGGCCTGGTCATAGGCGAAGCGCTGCCCCTTCGGTGTCAGCACCACGCGCTGTTCGCCATGGAAGGATTGCGGCATGTGCAGCATGCGCAGCGGATCGTTAGCGGCCACACATGCCGCGGCGGCGAGCGCCAGCCCGCCCGATGAACCGGCAGTGACGGTGCCCCATCCGGCTCCGGTCAGGTCGGCAAGCCGCTGGCCGATCGCCTCGGCCAGCTCCTCCATGATGACATAGTCGAGCGAGGCGCTGACGATGGCCTCGCGTACCGGATCGCTCATGACGCTGCTGCCATAGAAGGAGCGCGAGGAGCCGCAATTGACGACCGGTTCGACGCCGAGCCTGCGATAGATGGAGACAGGATGCTGGTTCATGTTCGATGCGTGTCCGGCTCTTAACATCAGGAATGAAAACGGGTCGGCCTGAAGGGCGATAGGTCGGTGATGGCCGGCCGGCCGGCGACCAGATCGGCGACGATCCTCCCGGTGGTGCCGCCTAGGGTCAGTCCGGAATGGTTGTGGCCGAAAGCAAAGATGACGCCGGGATGGTCGGGCAGAAAACCCAGCACCGGCAGGCTGTCGGGTGTGGAGGGCCGGTGCCCCATCCACAGCGTGCGCCCCGTGTCGTCGAGGCCCGGCAGCATGTGTCGGGCAAGTGGGATGAGGCGGGTGGCGCGCTCATAGGCGGGCGGCGCGCCAACGCGAGCAAGTTCAGCCGTGCCGGTGATGCGGACATTGCCGTCGATCGGTGCCAGCGCAAATTTGTACTCGCCCGACACCACGGTACGGTTGAGGGCGACGCCAGGCTGCGGCAGCATCACGTGATATCCGCGCTCCGAATCGAGCTGCACACGCACGCCCAGCCGCCGGGCCCAGGGAGCGGAAAAGGCACCGAAGGCAAGGACAACGCGGTCGGCCGCGATGGCGCCGGCGGTCGTCGTCACCGTTACCCCCTCCTGCCGTCCGGCCTGCAGGTCCTCCACCCGCGCCCGCACGAAAGTGCCGCCATTGGCGATGAAGTGGGCGGCCAGCGCCACAACGAAGCTTTTCGGGTTCACGGTCTGGTAACAGTCGGACAGGAACAGGCCGTGGCGCACGGTGCGGGTGAGGGCGGGCTCGAGCTCGCCGACCTGCGCGGCGTCGAGTTTCTCGACCCGCACGCCATGGGCGTGCCGCATCGCAAAGCCGCCGGCGCACGCCGCCCCGAAGGCGGCATCTGTCTCGAAGACGTGCAACTCGCCGGTTGGCCGCACCATGGCGCCGATGCCGGCCGCCTCGATGAGCGGCAGATAGTCATCATAGGCGCGCGGCACGATGGTAGCGAGGGCACGCGCGTTGCGTTCGGCGCGCGAGGGCCGCGACTGGGCAAGGAAACGCAGCAGATAAGGCATCAGCGTGGGCAGGTGCTGCCAGCGGATATGGAGCGGCTGGGTCTTGTCAAGCAGCATGCGCGGCACCGCCCGTACCACGCCCGGTGTCGCTACCGGCACGACGCTGGCGCACTGGATGAGCCCGGCATTGCCGGAAGAACAGCCATTTGCCGGCTCGTCTTGGTCGACGAGCACCACATCATGGCCGTCGCGCTGCAGGTAAAGTGCCGCGCACACGCCGATGGCACCGGCGCCGAGAACGGCGATCCCGGCCTTGCGGCAGCTCATGCCGGTCGCCTCCGGGCGCTGCACGCAGGGCGTGCGCCGTTCAGTGTGGGATCGTTGCAAGCCGCGGGGCGGCCTTTGCCAAGCTGGACCAATCTTGCCTCCTCCCGTTTCAGGAAAAGAGACTAGACCGCATCACCATATTGAAAAAAGCGAAATTTTTGACGTTCTATTAATGAACTTTATGCAATAATTGTCGAGCCGAGCGGCCGGAAATCGTTCTGCGACCTTGCCATACCGGCGATACGGGCGCAGATCGGCGACATGCGGTCATTGCGCCAGGCGGCGACGAAGTCGAGGGGCGGCGGCGGCGACGTGCGGATGATGCGCAGGGCCCCGGAATCCACCAGCGGCATGAAATGGACCGTCGGCAGGCACGCCATGCCGAAGCCCGCCTTGGCCAGCTCGGCCACGGCGGTGGTGTTGTTGCAGATGATGGTGCGATCGATCGACACGTCGAACTCGCGGAACCATTGCGTCAGCAGGTCGTAGATCGACGACTGCTCCGACTGGATGAGCACCGGGAAGGCCACGATCCTGTCGACCGATAGCATGTCCGGCCCGTCATAGAGCGAGTTGGCGCACATCCAGGACGTGGCGACGGACCCGAGGGGCAAGTGAGGCAGGTCGAGTTCGCCCCTGAGCCGCGGCGCGATGACCAGGTCGAGCGAGCGGTCGCGCAGCCCCCGGAACAGCGGGGCCGCATCGTCGATCACCGGCTCCAGCACCACCTTCGGATAGGCGCTCCTGATCGCCGAGACCAGCCGGGGCAGCCAACTCACCGCCACCATCTCGGTGGTGCCGAAGGTAAAACGCCCGGAAAAATGCTCCGGGTCGCGCGCCATATGGCGGATTTCCTCCTGCAGGTGCAATATCTGCTCGATCAGGTCGATGATGCTGCGCCCGGCCGGCGTCAGCCGCACATGGCGCGTGCTCCGGTCGAAGAACTTGCAGGAAAGCAGCGTCTCGCATTCCTGAACCCGCTTGGAGACGGTGGATTGCGAGACATTGAGATGGCTGGCCGCGGCATGAAAATTGCCGAGCCGGTTCACCCAGTAGACTGCCTCCATCTGCCGGTGTGAAATCAACGGCTCCTCCTCGGTTCGCTGGTTCGGAACGGCCGGCCAGGGCGTGCCCGGCCAAAGCGCGGGACCGCGAACGTTTCGCCGCAAGTGTAGCTGCCCGCCCCGTGCCGCGGAAGCCGGCGAGACCGGCGCCTGTCATCGGCCGCAATCACAGCGTTGCGCATCCTTCCGGCTCCCTTCTGTCACGGCACACGACTCAGTTGCATTGAGGGGTGGTTTGGACTCGATTTGAAGATTCTTCGTCAAAAGGATCTTCACGATGTTCGAACGCCTACTCGCCCCTTTGCTGGAAACGTTACGCCCGCATTTCGACCTGAGCAAGACGCGGCTTGAAACCCTGGCGGGGTGCTGCCAGACCAATTCTAACCAGTCTCCACAAGGACAGTAGACCTTTCCCTTATGCCGCACAGAGACCGCGCGACTCGGCCAGAGCGGCGGCTCGGTTCTCGCCCTGCGCCACCAGTCGGGCGGTCGCAGTCACCCGCCCCGACCGCTGCATCTGCCAGATGATCTGGTCGAGAACGCGGCCGGAATACATGGCAAAGCGCGGCACCTCCGGCATGTCGGTCTTGATGGAAAGGCTGGGCAATGTCCACGCTCCCGACTGAAACTCATGGGTCCAGGGGCCGGTGCCTGTGGTCGCCGGCGCGCCAAATGCAGCCTTCAGCCAGAACCCGAGAGCTTCCGCATCGAGCGGCACCACGACATCGCCATTGGTAATGGTAGGCAAGCGGCGACAGCCTGCCCTCCGGCTCCCCCGGCTCGCCATCGCGCAGGATCAGCAGACCTCCGGCCGGCACGCGCTCGGGCAGGACCTCGCCGCGCAGGGCGGTGGCAGGCAGCGCCGAAAGCCGCGCGTGCAGCGCGGCGAGAATGGTTTCGCGTAGGGTGGGCATGATGCGCCTTGTGGCTCAAGTTGCGGTATCGGCCATGATCGGCAGGTCGGTCACCGTTCTCCTGTCGAGCACAAATCTTGACATGTACGGCGTTATACCGTACATAATACGACAAAGGAGACCAATCATGTTTGCCATCCCAGCAGCGACACCCACAGCGGGCAAGATGGAAGCGCGCAAGGAACTGCGCCTGCATCGCGCCGATGAAGAGCGGATCAAGGCTGCTGCGGCTGCGACCGGTCTGCAGGAAGCCGACTTTATCCGTCAGGCCGCCCTTCTGCGTGCGCAGGAGGTGGAGCAGCGCATGTCACTTTCCATCCTGCCCGCCGAAACCTTCGAGGCATTCCAAGCGGCCGTCGAGGCCCCGGGCAAGGTGGTGCCGGGTCTGGCGCGCGCGGCCGAAGCGTCGAAAGGCCTCATCAAGGATGCCAGTTGAAACTGCGGCGGAGACAGCCGCCCTGACCATCGCCAAATTCGACAAGGCGCTGCACGACCGCAGCGCCTTTTCTTGCGGGTTCGGGCCAATCGACAACTTCCTGAAATCCTCGCTCTCAGGCCAGATCAAGGCCGACATGGTGGCCGCGTGGATTGCCACCGCCGAGGGTGATCAGGCCGTTCTGGGGTTCTACACTCTCGGAGCCATGGCGGTCCAAGCCAACCTCGGCCCACCGAGGTGGCAACGCGCCGGTATGCCGGATATTCCGGTGATCTACGTCCGCGCCGTCGCGGTGCGAACCGACATGCAGGGAAAGGGACTTGGCACCGCCCTCCTGGTGGACGCCATGAAACGCTGCCTCGGCATCGCTGACCAATTGGGCGCGGCGGCCATCGTTCTCGACGTGCTCGAAGACGAGCATTTCGAGCGCCGCTGGACGTTCTATGCCGATCTCGGCTTCCAGCCACTGGGCGACCCTGACAACCCGCACCGTGTCTTCATCCCGATGGCGAATGTCCGGGCGACCCTCGGCTGATCCGACCAGCACGATCACAATCTCACCTCGACCCAATTCGCCACGATCAACCCGGGCACCGCATCACGCGCCCGCTCGGCGTCTCGCGCGAGGTTCAGCCGCTTCGGCAGTTTCACCTGTGGTACCAGCAGAAAGATCGGCGCGGTGACCTTGCCGCGTCCGGTCTTCGAGCGCGAAACCACTGCTTGACCCTTCTTGTTCAGCCGCCCCTCGGCCACCAGAAGGCTCGGACCGTGACGGCGATAGACGAAGCGCAAACGCAAGCCGCGGCGGCGTTCCCATTCTCCCGGGGGCAGCGGCGCGCAGCGATGGGGCGCGCCGGGCACCTGGGAACCGACGACCAACCCCGTCGTCATCATCTACAACATCCTGCGCGGCATCACCCTGCCCTGCGGGTCGGTCTGGGGCGGGGACGCGGCCGCCGACGACCGGCCGCCCGACAGCTGGAGCGCGGCGATGAACGCCTGCGATCTAGGCGTCGGCGCGCCGGTACGGCCGCAGTTCCGCACCGGCTTCGAGATCCGCTTCACCGAGGAACCGGCGGATGTCATCGAGGAGCTGCAGGCCGCCGCGAACGCCCAGATCGGCGAACTGGGCGGGGTCTGGCGGATACAGGTCGGCCCGGCACTGGCGATCACCGACGAGGACATCCTCGTCTCCGCGCCGCGGAACCACGATCCGTTCCCCGGGCTCGAAGCGACCTTCAACGCGATCTCGGTCTCCGCGCCCTCGCCGAACGCGCTATGGAACGCGACGGGCATCCGGCGGTTTGTGCCGACCGTTTTAAAGTCATATCCCTGATCGGTAGGTGCCTTCCAAGTCATCACCGCGTCGCCCTGTTCTATGTAGGCTTCGACCTGCTCCCAGATCGCCGCGCGGGTGCGAGCCGAGTAGTTGCCGACATAAACCCCCGCGCGCACTTTCAACAGCCAGGCGGCGAGGCGTCCGCGCAGGCGGGGCGGCGCATTAGAGACGACGACGACCATCATCCGCGGTGACCCTCGTCGCCCGTTACGGGAGCATCGGGGAAGGCGGGACCGACAGCATCGGCAGGCGGGTCCGGCTTTGGCAGGTCGCCCGCGCGCAAGACTTCTTCTATTTGCGGGATGATGCGGGCGAGTAGGCCGGTGCGCCGGAACGCGTCGCGGCAAGCACGCCGCACAGCCCGGTCGGGTGACATATCCAGCTTGCCTTTGGCGTGTTGGCCAGCGATGCGGAACGCCTCAGGCACGACGGTGTCCAGTTTGAACAGGTCCGCGATATCATAGACGAAACTGCGCGGTTTCCCGGTGTGCAAAAACCCGATGGCGGGGGCATAGCCAGCCGCCAGCACCGCCGCTTCGGACAGGCCATGCAGGCAAGCCGTGGTGGCAGACAGGCAGCGGTTGGGAACGTCTGCGGCCTCCCACGTGCCGGGGTCGTATTTGCGGCGCTTCCATTCGACCCCGTATTGTTGAGCCAGAAGGGCATAGGTTTGCTGTAGCGGCGCGCGGAGATGTCGTCGGCCAGCATCGCGAAGCAATCCGCGACGATCAGGTCGTTCTCTTCATCTGTCCACGCCCCGTTCGGCATCGCGCCAGGCTATGGGCGTGAAGTCTGTTTGTCATCAGAGACTTCTGACAGGGTTCTGGCTCGCTTCGAACGCTGCCGCCTGCCTTCGGGATCGGCCGCTACGGAACCGTCCTCCCGACCGTCCTGCGCTTTCGTGTAGGTCTCCGCCAATCAGATTATGTCGCGAACGGGACGACCCCATGAACGCGGCAACCCATTGGAAATGCGAACATATTTCACGCCGTCCCGTAACCACCGAGGGGCGCTCGAAGAGAGACACGGGCCAGTCGGAGACCCATTCTGCGTCAACCGCTGAGTCTCCGAAGGGCGGATGACTTTGCCAACGCCCTTTGAAACAAAAAGAAAAAAGGCCCCAATCGGGGCCCTTGGACGGATTCAGTATCTGAATGTGGCGGAGGGAGTACGACAAATGCCGAACTCTCTCCCGTGCCAGTGTCGGCCCCGCACGACGAACGCGAAACCCTGCGCAAATCTGACGCCCTTTTGAAACCTGCCCTATTCGCCAAGCCCAAAATCATCCCGGAAGCGGTCGATCTGATGCATCCGCTCGTGCAGGATCGTGACGATCCCGATGTCGCCATTCGAGAGATGGCGCCAATAGACGAAGTGGCGCCAATAGACGAAGTGGCGCTCATATCGAAAGAAGAAGCCTTCCACGCGAAATTCGGCGGGGATCGGTTTTGACAGGACACCGTGGTCCGCGATCTTATCGAAAGCGGCGAACAGGCCGGTGATGTATTTCTCGGCCTGATCCTCGCCCCATCGGTCGCGGGTGTAGCGGTAGATGTCATCGAGGCGATGGGATGCCGCCTCCTGGATGCGAATGGCGGGCACGAGCTTCAGGACCGGTTCCGCGCGATGACATCACCGGCCGTGAGGGGCTGATAGCTCTCCTCCGGCGCGGCAAATGCGTGGGTCAGTTCTGCTTTCAGGCGGTCGAAGGCTTCCGCTTCCACCCGTTCCTTGTCGCGACGGATCAGGTCCCGGATGTATTCGCTGACGTTTTCATAGGCGCCATCGTCACCGGTATTTGCGGCGACGAAATCGCTGAGCGCGCCGCTGACACGGACTGTCATGGTGGTCGTGCGGGGCATGGCTCCTCCTGCGTCTTTCCTTGTGTTCAATATAACCAAAATCGAACACGAAACAAGCCGTGCAGGCCTGCCCCAGCGAGTTTTGGAGCACATGGCGGCCCGGTCCCGGACTTGATTGACGCTGCAACGCCGACGGAGGGGAGCCGGCGCTGACGCATCAGTCGCAGTTGCCGGTCTGGGCCCTTCTGCTCCTCGGGGGACAACCGGAGGGAACCAACCTGGCACCCAACTCTCTTCTCGCCCTGTAGCGCGCGACAGGGAAACGCCGCGAACACCTGCGCATCAACTTTTGATCGTAATATTCCGAGAACAGTCCGCGTCCGAGTGCTCATCGAAGCCCCAGCCGGGCTTTCTTGACGTCTACCTTCGGCCTGAGCATTCTGGGCGGTCTCTGAGAGGGGTGCCAAAATGTAGGCACGCCTCATCACATTGACATGGCGGCAATTTTTTTACGACCATGCTGGAGCCCGGCAAGATGAATTCGACCTTCTCCCTCCTTCTGGTCCTCATGGCTCATCTTCTCACACTCGGCGCTGCGCGAGGGGTGGGACAACCCGAACGTCTTCGTCATGTGCATGTTGAAGCACAGCGACAACACCATCTCCCGGCGCAGCAAACGCTTGGGGGCGCGTCCGATGCGCAACGCCGGTGTGTCACCAAGGCGATCGCGTGCCAACTTCTCGATCTTCAAAGCGAGCTCAGCATCTTCGGCAATGTCGATGTCGATGGCGGCAACCGCACCGCCGACGAGTCCGACACCGCAATCAGGCCAGGCAGACCATGTCGCGACTTCAACCTCGGTCGTGGCGCGCGCGGCATGGCGGTTCCACTCCGGGTAATCCACCCACGCACCTCGTTGGAAACGGCCGGGCTTCTTGGTCCCCGGCGCAATGGGCAGGATGGCGTAGCCATTGGTGACAAGCCGCGTACCGTAGCGCGCCATGTGGGAGGAGTTCTGCATCAGAACGGCACCTCCGGCACCATACCGTCGAGCCGGGTGCGATCCCGCGCGGCAAGCTCACGCAAGTGATCGCAATACCCGGTGACCACGACATCAATGAACTGATCCCATTCGGTCAAGCTCAAGGTCGCGAGATCGGATTTGCCGATGCTTTCCAGAAAAGCACCGCCTTCTTGGCCGCCGACAGCCATCGCCTCGGTCTCGTTGGGTGTGGGATCGATCATGCCCTTGCTCCCATGGCAGATGTCCTGGCATGCCCTGCTGCAGAAGGGCTTGCGGCTTTCGTCTCGCCGCGGGTCCGAGACGGGGAAGACGGGGTCGAACCAGCCAAGCCCACGAGGTTGCCGGTGGCAGACGGCGCAGAGGCCGTTGTGGAATGCGTGCATGGGTCAAACCTGTAACCGGTGATCTCGAAATAGCGGCCCGACGGACGGACCGAGATGTGGCTGGGACGGGATAGGCTGCGGGATAGCGTCAGGGCCTCGTTAACACTGCGCGGCACGGGCTGACCGGACGCGCGTTTGCGCCACCAGTCTTCTGCCTTTCGCCGGGCGTAGCCCTGATGCTCGAAGCAGATCCACTCCTGATAGGTCGTGAGCCCGCAGCGATAGGTCACTTTCAGCGAGGGCCGACCGCCCCGCTTGTCATGACGGCTGTAGGACAGGTTGCTCACGGCGACCCATTTGGGTGCCTTGGGCGACAGGACGGGCAAAGTGGCTGCGGTCGGCGCAATCTTCACCTCACACGGCGGGAAGACATAACCGCAATCCGGACATTCTGCCGCCGAGAGCGCGACAATGCTGTCGCAATCCGGGCAGACCTTGGTCGGCGCTTCGCCCCCGCCGCCATCACCGGGGCGCTTGGGTCGCACCAGATCGATTGGCCCGTGACGCCGGACATTGCCCGCGAAATCGAGTACCAGGCAGTTTTCCTTGCCCGGCGCGAGGCGGGTGCCCCGACCAACCATCTGCACATAGAGACCGGCCGATTGCGTCGGGCGTAGCAGCGCGATCAGGTCGACACCGGGTGCGTTGAAGCCGGTGGTCAGCACGCCCATCGAGGCCAGCGCCCGGATTTCGCCGCGTTTGAAGGCGCCGAGGATCGCATCGCGCTCGTCCTTCGGCGTGTCGCCAAAGATCGTGCGGCAGCTGATGCCCTGGCGGCCGAATTCTTCGACCACATGGCGCGCATGCTCGGCGCCCGAACAAAAGGCCAGCCAGGATTTCCGGTCGCGGCCATGTTCGATGATCTCGGTGACGGCCGCGCGGGTGATGGCGTCCTGGTCGACCGCCGCTGCCAGATCGCGTGCAATGAAATCGCCTGCGCGGGTTCCGACCTTCGAGACGTCGAGCCGGGTTGCAGGCTGTTTCGAGACCAGAGGGCTCAGATACCCCTCGTCGATCAGCTCGCGGACCGGGGCCTCATAGGCGATATCGG
>JBKEDD010000089.1:0-46651 GCA_047975215.1 Jhaorihella sp. | reverse complement strand
GCCGAACGGCTGGCGGCCTTGCGCGCGCTGGGCGGGCGGTCGGTGGTCGCCATTACCGCGCGGCGTGCCGAAACTCTGCGCGCCCGAGCCTATGACGGCGATCTGGCGCGGGTGATCCTGCCCGACGATGCAGGCGCCGACTGGGTGCGCGCGGTGGCCGACCCCGCCGACGACCTGACCGTGCCGATGAAAGGGCCGCTGCTGGCCGAGCGCGAGGGAGATGCCCGGTTGCATCGTCTCGCCCTGTTTCTGGTCAAGTCCGCCCGCCTGCTGCCGGCGGCTGTCGTGTCGCCGGTCGCCGACGGTGCAGGCTTTGCCGCCGCCCACGGGCTGACCGCGATCGACAGCGGCCGCGCCGCGCCGCACCTGACCGTTTCCAGCCCGCTGCACGAGGTGGTCAGCGCCCGCCTGCCGATGCAGGTCAGCGAGGCCGGGCGCCTGCATGTGTTTCGCCCCGAAGACGGCGGCGAAGAACACTTTGCCATGGAAATCGGCCGCCCCGACCGGTCGCGTCCGGTTCTTGCGCGGCTGCATTCGGCCTGTTTCACCGGCGACCTTATGGGCAGCCTCAAATGCGACTGCGGCCCGCAACTGCGGGCTGCGCTGGCCCAGATGGGGGCCGAGGGCGCCGGCATCCTGCTTTACCTCAACCAGGAGGGGCGCGGCATCGGACTGGCCAACAAGATGCGCGCCTATTCGTTGCAGGACCAGGGCTTTGACACGGTCGAGGCCAATCACCGCCTCGGCTTTGAGGATGACGAACGCGATTTCCGGCTTGGTTCTGACATCCTGCGGGCGATGGGGTTTTCCGCGGTCCGGCTTCTGACCAACAACCCCGCCAAGATCGCCATGATGCGGAAATGCGGCATCGAGGTCGTCGAACGGGTGCCGCTGAAAGCTGGTGAGACGGCCCACAACCGCGCCTATCTTGCAACCAAGGCGGCCAAGTCGGGGCATCTTCTGTGATGCTTCGCCACCCATCCGACGCCGCCGCACCGGGATGCAGCAAAGCCGCAGACGACGGTACGAACCTAGGGGGCCTGGTGCGCGATGACGCCGCATGATCTGATCCTGGTGCCGGGCGGGCTGCGTTTTCTGGGCCGCCATTTCCCCTGTTCCATCGGGCGCGGCGGCGTGAGCGCCGAGAAACGCGAAGGCGACGGCGCCACCCCTGCCGGCAATCACCGGATCAGCGGCATGTTCTACCGGCCCGACCGCCTGCGGGCGCCGGTCGAATGGGCGCGTCCGATTGCACCACGCGACCTGTGGTCGGACGATGTCGCAGATCCGGCCTACAACCATCTGGTGCGTGCGCCGCACGGCTTTGGCCACGAAACCCTGCGGCGCGCCGATCCGCTATATGACCTGGTGCTGCTGACCGACTGGAACTGGCCTGACGCGGTGCCTGGGCGCGGCTCTGCCATATTCGTTCATCAATGGCGCCGTCCCCGATACCCGACCGAGGGCTGCATCGCCCTGCGCCGCGATCACCTGCACTGGATCGCGGCCCGAATCTCGCCCCGCGCGCGGCTGATCGTCAGGTAGCGCGCGAGACCCGCATCCGCCAAAGCGTCTGTTGGCGAATTCCCGCCACGTCGGCCTTGCCCGTTCCGGCGCGCCGGGCAAAGCTCGGCCCGTCACGCAACGAGGAAAGGACCAGACCAGATGCACCCCACGATCGCCAGGATGCAGGAGGTCGTAGCCAGCGGCGACCACGACCTGATTGCCGGCCTGCTGGCCGAGAACGTGAAGTTCCTGCCGCCAACCTACTGGAAAACCTGGACCGGGCGCGAGCCGGTGGCGGCGGTGCTGGGACATGTCGGGCAGGTATTCAGCGATTTCAGCTATCGACGGGTAATGGGCGACGGCCGCGACTGGGCGCTTGAGTTCCAGTGCAAGGTCGGCGATCTGGACGCTGTCGGCGTCGATCTCATCACGCTGAATGGCGACGGGCTGATCGAGACTTTGGAAGTGGCGATGCGCCCGTTCCGAACGGTTGGCGCCCTTCGCGACGCGATGAACGCGCGGGTGATGAGCGATGCGCGGTTTCTGAAATTCCGCGAGGCGCTGAGCTGACCCGCCCCGGAGCGGCACCCGGCCGGATCGGGGGGGCGACCGCGAACCGCCCCGCGAAAACCGGCCGGGCCGATAGCCCGTCACCGGCCCGCCCGGTGCCGCGCACCGGCCACAAGGCCCGGCAGGCGGCGCGGGACGGGCCGGCAGCGCGTGCGGTCATCTGACGACGAATTCCGCATGCAGCGCCCCCGCCGCCTTCAGACTTTTCAGGATGTCGATCATGTCGCGCGGAGAAACGCCAAGGGCGTTCAGACCCGCAACAACCTGTGACAGCGACGTACCCTCGGGCACCTCGGCGAGCGATATGCCGCTGTCCTGGTCGATCGCGGCACTGCTGCGCGGCACCACAACGGTATCGCCATCGGCAAACGGGTTGGGCTGCACCACCAGCGGGCTTTCCTCGATTCGCAAGGTCAGGTTGCCCTGCGATACCGCCACCCGCGACAGGCGCACATCGTCACCCATCACGATGGTGCCCGATCGCTGGTCGACGACGACACGCGCCTTGCGTTCGGGCTCAACCGCGATGCTCTCGATCCGGCTGATCGCATGCGCGGTCGAGGCCGCCCCGGTGGCCGCGATATCCAGTTCGACGGTGCCGGAATCGCGCATCACCGCGACGCGGCGGTTGAAGGCCCGGTTGACGGCGGTCTCGATCCGGCTCGCGGTGGTGAAATCGGCCTCGCGCAGCGCCATCCGCACGGTGTTCAGTTCGGCGAGGTCGAATTCGATCTCGCGTTCGATCCGGGCCCCCGACGGGATCACGCCCGAGGTCGGCACACCGCTCACCACCGATGCGGCGCGGCCTTCGGCCGCGACACCGCCCGACAGGATCGTGCCCTGCGCCACGGCGTAGATCTGCCCATCGGCGGCATTGAGCGGTGTCATGACCAGCGTACCCCCCAGCAGGCTCTTGGAATCGCCGATCGCCGACACTGTCACGTCGATCTGGCCGCCCACGCGGGCAAAGGCGGGCAGGCTCGCGGTCACGAAGACCGCGGCGACGTTTTTTGGCCGGAACTGCTCACCGGTCACGTTGACCCCCAGCCTTTCCAGCATGCTGGTCATGATCTCTTCGGTGAAGGGCGCATTGCGCAGCCCGTCGCCGGTGCCGTTCAGCCCGACCACCAGGCCGTAGCCGACCAGATCGTTGCCGCGCACCCCGTCGAACTCGACCAGATCCTTCAGCCGGACCGGACCGGCCAAAGCCAGAGACGGCAGCGCCAGGCAGAAAAGCAGGAGCCTGAGAACCATCATTTCATATAGCTCAGCAGAGACAGCCGCGCGGTCCGTGCCGTCACGGCATAGAGACTTTCGAGGCGGTGCTGAACCTCCTGCAGCCGTGCCGCGGTCTCGTAGGGGTCGGCTTCCAGCAGTTCGCCCCGGGCGTAGTCCAGCCCGGTGCGCGCGGCCGCGTTGCGGGCGGCGGTTTCCTCGATCCGGGCCTCGGCAAAGCCCAGATCGGCGCGCAATGCGGTCAGCCGGTCCTGCGTGCCGATCAGACCTTCGCCGGCGCCGCGCAACAGCCCCGCCTGCACCGCCGCGTCCAGGCCCAGGTCCGGGTCGCTCGCCAGCGCGGCCAGCGCCGTTTCGCGCAGCATGTCGCGGAACACAGGATCGTCGGCCCGCAGGTTCAGCGATACAACTTCCGCAGACCCGATCCGCACCGGCGACAGGGGCAGGTCGGACCCGGCATACATCGTCGCGCGAAAGCCGGCGGGGTCGTCGAACCAGGCACGCGCCGCGGCCCTGATATCCTCGGTCGTGACCAGGCCCGACACGGCGGCCTTCAACCCGGCCAGAAGCGTACCGGACGACCCGAGCGGTGTCCGGTCGGGCGCAGCGCCGGCAAACAGGCTGCGGCCGCCGGCGCGCAGGTTCAGCGCGCCCAGCGCACTCTCCAGCCCGCTGCGCGCCTGAACGGACGCGTGCTCGCGCGAGGCCGCGAGACTCGACGGGCCGATCCCGATCAGATCGGTGGCCAGACCGGCCGCCAGATCGTGCAGCCGGCCCAGGCCGGATTGCGCCGCGCCGGCCATCAGCGCGGTTTCGCGGGTGGCCACGCCAAAGCCGTCCAACTGGCGCAAGGTACGGTCGATATCGGCAAGATGCGAAAGATCGCCGCCCAGCCGACCGGCGATGTCGGAGGTCTGACGTGAACTCAACTCGCCCGTCAGCTTCGCGAGCGCGGTCTTCAACTCGCCGCCGCGTGCCCGCAGCATCAGGCCCTGGGCGAGATCGCCGATGGAAGTCATGGTCATGGGTTACAGCCTCAGCAGGGTTTGCATCATATCGTCGACCGCCTCGATCATGCGCGCATTGGCGGCATAGGCCTGTTCGACGAGCATCAGGGTCTGCAGCTCGGCATCGGTATCGACGCCCCGTTCCAGTTCCAGGCGGTTCATTTCGGTGCGGGCCGCCGACGCGAACCCGAGGGCCTGATCGGCCAGGACGCGCTGCTGCGCCGCGCGCGACATCAGGGCCGCGCTCATGCCGGCGGCATCCAGCATGCCGGTGCCGAATCGCCCCGATGCCACCGCCCGGCCCTCGGACAGGGTCTGGGCGAACGCGCCCAGCAGCCGGGCATCGCCAACCTCACCGGGCATTCCGGCCCCCAGCCCGGCGCGCAACTTCCAGCTTTCGCCACCCTGCGTCGGGTCTGCCAGCGCATTCACTGCGATGCGCCCGGCAAGCCCGGTTTCGCGGGCCGGATCGAACGCCGCGCCGGCATCGGTAAACAGCCCCGGCTGCCCCGGCAAACGCGACGGATCCAGCCCCGGCGCCTCGAACCTCTCGATCAGGTCGCGGGCCACCGTATCGAGGTCGGCCTGCGCGGATACCGACAGATCGTCGCGGATCTGGAACAGGGCACCGATGGAGCCGCCGCCTACCGCGCCGTTCGCGTCGGTCCTGACCGGAACGCCGTTGATCTTGAGGCCGGACAACAGGCCGTTCTCGACCGTCATGTGCGGCGCCGTTCGGGCCACGGGCGCAAAGTCCAGGGTCGCGGCCGAGCCGTCGAGCAGGATAGCACCGCCCTCGGAGTAAAGCGCGATCTGCCCGTGGTCGCGGCTGACGACATTGACCGGCACCATCCGGTTGATCTCGTCAACCAGTTGCTGGCGCTGGTCGAGCATGGCGTTGATTTCGGCTCCGGCGCTGCTTGCCGCGGTGATGCGGGCGTTCAATTGCCGGGTCTCGCCAAGTGCGCGATTCAGTCGTTCGATCTGGGTGGCGATGGTGTGATCGGCCTGGCTGCGCAGGCTTTCAAGACCTTCGGCGGCGCCGGAGACGAAGGTCGCCAGATCGCGGGCGCGGGCGGCCACGGTATCGAGATGCTGCGCAGAGTCGGGCCGGCTTGCGCTAGCGATGAGGCTGCTTTCGAAATCTGCCAGCCGCAGGCCGACCGACGCCGGATCGCCGGCCTTGCCGATCAAGGTTTCGAACCGGGCATGGAACTCGGCCAGGGCCGTGGCCGACGCGGACGCGGCGTCAGAGGCACGGCGGCTGGCGATCAGAACCGGGTCGGCGTGGCGTTGAACCCCGACCGACAGCACGCCGGGGCCGGAGCGGACATTCGCGGCCAGAACCAGGGACCGGCGCGCGTATCCCGGATTCATGGCGTTGGCGATGTTGGCGGACACCACGCCCGATGCCCGGCCGGCCGCCACCAGGCCGCTCATCGCACTGTGCAGGGCGTTGGAAAGTGTCATGCTCGCGTCTCCTCCTGTGATGGCGGACATGTTGTCCACCGTTCTGCCCGGGGCGGTTACGATCGTCTCCGCCGGCTGCCGGCGCGTCGCGCCGGCGCGCGATTAGCGTTTGATGTTCGTGGTTTCCTGCAACATCTCGTCAACCGTCTGGATCACCTTGGCGTTGGAGGAATAGGCGCGCTGGGTCTGGATCATCTCGGTCAGTTCATTGGCCACATCGGTAGCCGATTCCTCACGCGCGTAGGACACGATATCGCCGGTCGGCCCGGAGCCGGCATCCCACAGGAAATAGGTTCCGCTTTCAGGCGATGGCATGTAGGTTTGCTGATCCAGCGCCACCAGCCCGTTGGGGTTGGGCAGGTCGACCAGCGGCACCTTGTAGATGGTCCGGGTGATGCCGTTGTCGAACAGCGCATGGACAAGGCCATTCGCATCGACCTCGACCCTGGTCATGTTGCCGACCGGGAAACCGTCCTTGCCGATGGAAACCGGCGCAAACCGGTCCGACAGCTGCATGATACCGTCGCTTTCCCCGATCTTGCCAATGTCGATCTCGATCGGGCCGCCGGCGACATTCACGATCATGGTTCCGGTAACTGAGTCATAGGCGCCGCCCGTCAGGGCGGCGACCGACGCCAGCGTGCCGCCGGACGTACGGCTGTCGTCGAATGTCAGCGTGTATTCGCCGATCACCGCATCTCCCGAGGCGCTGTCGCGCAGTCGCATGGTCCATTCGTTGGACAATCCGCTGGCGGGAACAGTTGGCACGAACTCGATGCCGATGCTCTCGGGAATTCCCAGATTGTCGAAATACTCGATCGCGAGTTCCTGCGTTTCGCCGGAAGCGGCCGCATCCGTTTCGGTGGCCGGAAGGTTCAGGCCCAGGCTCATGCGGGTGGTGGGTTCACCGGAAAGCTCGTTGACCTTGATGCGCACCGGTTCCAGCCCGTCCGAGGTCTCGCGCGGATAGCTGGGCATGGTTCCATCGTCCGCCGCCGGCCAGCCCAGCAGCACCAGGCCAGCTTCGGATACCAGCAGCCCGTTGGCATTGGTGCGGAACGATCCGGTGGTGGCCAGCAGCATCTGGGCATCGCCGTCGTCCGCGGCGATCGCCGAATGGCGGGCCACCGGCAGCATGCCGCGCCCGCCCACCGCCAGGTCGGTGGGGTTTGACGTCGACACCAGCGATCCGCGCTGGTCGATCAGGCGCTGCGTGGTCGAACGGGTACCGCCCGCCGAGTAGATGCCCCCCGCCGCGGAGTTGACCATGGAGTGAAAATCGGTCTGGACCCGCTTGTATCCGTAGGTCGATGAATTGGCGATATTGTCCGAGATCGACGCCAGCCGGCTGGCATTGGCGTTCAGACCCGCCACACCGGCGTTGAGCGAGGAAGATATCGTCATGTGCGCGCCCTTTTTGCTGCTGCGGGCAATCGCCCTCGGGCAACAGCTAAGGCACGCACCCTTAACGCGCTGCTAACAGATAAAATCTCTCCTATCGCGCCGAACTCAGCTTCGCAGAAGCGTCACCTCGATCCTGTTGTTGCGCGCGGCCATCGGGTTTCTGTCCGCCGGCGCACGGTCGGCATGCCCGGTCACACGCCGGATACGTGCCGGACCCAACCCGCCGGCTTCCAGAAGATTGCGCATGACGCTGGCCCGCGCGGCAGACAGGTTCCAGACCGGGTTGTCGGCCAGAACAACCGGGTAGGCGCGGATATGCCCGCCCAGCGCGACGCCGTTCGTGACCATCCCCGACACCCGTGCGATCATCCGGGCCAGTTCGCGCAGCAGCGGCGTCGGAGTGTCGCTGTCGGCCTCAAACAGGCTCGCGGACCGGGTGTCGAACAGCTCTATGATCAGACCTTCGTCGGTGACACGCGTGACGATATGCTTGCGCGCCTCGTCGGAAAGCATGCTCTCGCCGCCGCGCGCCATCAGCGCCTCCTGCACCGCGCGCAAGGCTTCGTCGCGTTCGGCCTCGGCGCCCTCGGGGTCCAGTCCGTTGTCGCCGCGCGCGGCGCGTGTCTCGGTCGGGTGGCGGTCGGTCGCGCCGGATCCGTCCTGCGGCAGCACCTGTTCGGAATGCAGGCTGTGGCCGCCGAACGCGCCGCTGCCGCCGCCCGATACCCGGTTGATCGGGATCGTCGGCGAAAAATATTCCGCCAAACCCTTGCGCTGTTTTTCCGTCGTCGCGTTCAGCAGCCACATCAACATGAAGAAGGCCATCATCGCCGTCACGAAATCCGCATACGCGACTTTCCAGGCGCCGCCATGATGGCCCACGCCACCAACGACCTTTTTCCGTTTGACGATGACTCGCGCGACATTTGTCGGCGCACCCATCCCTCACCACCTTTTCTCACCCGGGAACCGGAATAGCCGGACGGAGGTTAAGAGGTGGCTAACAACTACAATTGGCGGCAACCGGCCGGTGACTGCCCGGCCGCACGGGTCAAAGCAGAATGCCGCCATATTCCTCGCGCAATTGCGTCTTGAGCACCTTGCCGGTGCCGCCCAGCGGCAGTTCGTCGGCGAACACCACCGCGTCGGGCACCTGCCAGCGGGGGATCCTGCCGGCGAAATGATCCAGAATCTCTTGCGCGGTCACATCGCAACCGGGCCTGGGCACCACGACCAGAACCGGGCGTTCCTCCCATTTCGGGTGCCGGGCGGCAATGGCAGCGGCCCTGGCGACCGCGGGATGCGTCATGGCGATATCTTCAAGTTCCACCGTCGATATCCACTCACCGCCCGATTTGATGATATCCTTGGCACGGTCGCGAATGACCATGTAGCCGTCGGGGTCGATCGTGGCCACGTCGCCGGTGTCAAACCAGCCGTCATCGGTCAGGGCCGAAGCGTCGGCCTTGAAATAGCTGTCGATCACCCAATGGCCGCGTATCTGCAATCGCCCCTGAGTCTTACCATCCTCGGCCAGAACGGCGCCCGCGTCGTCCACGATCCGCAGTTCCACCCCGTATGGCGGCCGCCCCTGACCCTCGCGAACCTTGTGGCGTTGATCCTGGCTCATGGCGTCGTGCTTTTGCAGCAATTGGTTCATGGTGCCCAGCGGGCTGGTTTCGGTCATGCCCCAGGCATGCACCAGGTCGACGCCATAGCCATCGCGGAAGGCGGGAATCATCACCTTCGGCAGGGCCGAACCGCCAACGACAGTGCGCTTCAGGCTTTCGATCCGGCTGCCGGTCGTTTCAAGCGCAGCCAGCAGCCCCATCCATATCGTCGGCACGCCCAGTGCCAGCGTTACCTTTTCGGCGTCGATCAGGCGGACCAGGCTTTCACCGTCCAGGTTGGGCCCCGGCAGCACCAGCCGGGCGCCCACGGCAGCGGCGATATAGGGCACACCCCAGGCATTGACGTGAAACATCGGAACCACCGCCAGCACCGTGTCGCGCGCCGACAGGCCCATGCCGTCGGGCTGGTTGCTGCCCAGCGTGTGCAGGACAGTGGTGCGGTGGGTATATTCGACCCCCTTGGGATGCCCCGTCGTCCCCGAGGTATAGCAGAGATTGGACGGCGCGTTCTCGTCCAGGTCGGGCCATTCGTAGGACTCCGCCGCCGAGGCCAGCAACTCGTCGTAAAACAGCAGCCCGTCGAACGCGGCCGACGCCTCGTCGTCGCGCGGCCCCATCAGGATGAAATGGCGCACGGTCTCAAGCTGCGGGCGCAGCGCCGCCACCGCCGCGAGGAAGGTACGGTCGAAGAACAGCACCCGATCCTCGGCGTGGTTCATGATATAGATCAGCTGCGCGGAAAACAGCCGGGGGTTGATCGTGTGGCACACCATGCCGGCGCCTGCCACGCCGAAATAGATCTCCAGATGCCGGCGATTGTTCCACGCCAGCGTGGCGCAGCGTTCGGTCTGCGCAATTCCCAGCCGCTCCAGCGCCCAGGCGAGCCGGCGGGCGTTGGCCTCAACCGCGCTCCAGTTCGTCCGCTCCGTGCCGCCCTCGGTTTCCACCGAAACAACCTCGCCGGTGCCGTGATAGCGCGCCGAATGCGCGATCAGCGAACTGACGGTCAACGCCTTGTTCATCATCTTGCCGTGCATGGCATTCCTCCCTGATTCCCGCCGCCGGTCCTTGATACGCCGGCCGCTTCCCGAGCCCCGAACTGTAAGAACAAAACCGCCCGGATCAACGCCGTTGACGCAAGGGCCGCGTCCTGCGGGCGGGGTTGGCGCGATTCCGGGTGCCGCGCGCCGCACCCGGCAGCGGCCCGCATCGCCGGACGCAAACCGATGCCCGCAAATCCGCGAGCGCGACAGGGCCGCATCGGGGTACTGGCCAAGGCGCACATTCCGCCCTAGCTTGCCGCGGATGAGTAACGACAACATCCATGACAGCGCCTATTCCTGGGCACGCCTTCTTGTCACGCTTGGCATTGCCATGGTGGCCAATGTCGGCATGTGGGCGATCATCGTCATCATGCCGGCAGTCGAGGCGGAATTCGACGCCGGACGTGCCGAGGCGTCGTTGCCCTATACGCTGACCATGGTCGGTTTCGGGCTTGGCAACCTTCTTATCGGGCGCCTGGTGGACCGGTTCGGGATCACGCTGGCGCTGAACGGGGCCGCCGCGGCGATCGCGGCGGGGTTCTTCGTGGCGACTCTCATGCCGAACATGCTGTCGCTGTCGGCGGCGCATCTGCTGCTGGGGCTGGGTACGGCGGTGGGGTTCGGCCCGCTGATCGCCGACATCTCGCACTGGTTCATGCGGCGGCGCGGGATCGCGGTGGCGCTGGTTGCCAGCGGCAACTACCTGTCGGGCGCGATCTGGCCGACGCTGCTGGCGGGCATGCTGGCCGAAAGCGGCTGGCGGCAGGTCTATCTGACGCTCGCCATCGTCGCCCTGGCGGTGCTGATTCCGCTGTCGCAACTGCTGCGCCGCCGCGTGCCGCCGGACGCGCAGGCCCATGCCGAGGCAGCATCCGCCCTGAATGCGCGCAGCGTGGGGCTGAGCCCGCGCGCCCTTCAGTACCTGCTGGGCCTGGCCGGTATCGCCTGCTGCGTCGCGATGTCGATGCCACAGGTGCATATCGTGGCATATTGCGTCGGTCTGGGCTATGGCCCGGCGGTGGGCGCCGAAATGCTGTCACTCATGCTGCTGGGCGGGGTGGTAAGCCGGGTGATCTCGGGGCTGGTCGCCGACCGGCTGGGCGGGGTCATGACGCTGCTGGCCGGATCCACGCTGCAGTGCATCGCGCTGTTCTTATATCTGCCGTGGGACGGAATGGTACCGCTATACATCGTCAGCGCGGTATTCGGCCTGGCGCAGGGTGGCATCGTCCCGTCCTACGCACTGGTGGTGCGCGAATACATGCCGGCCCGCGAGGCCGGTGCGCGGGTCGGTTTTGTCATGATGATGACCATCATCGGCATGGCGCTGGGCGGCTGGATGTCGGGTTGGATCTTCGACGCGACGGGCAGCTATCAGTGGGCGTTCCTGAACGGTATTCTCTGGAACGGGCTGAACATGGTCATCATCGCCGCGCTGCTGGTGCGCTCGCGCCCGCGCACACCGCGTTCGCGCCATGTGGCGGCGGCCTGAACCGGCCAGCATTGCGCACGGCGCCTTGCCGACACGGCGGGCTTTCCGGGTGCGATCGTTCGGGATTCGGGGCGCAGGCGCTCTTGCCGGGCGTCACGGGCCTTCGCGCTGACCGGCCGTGGCGCGCCACAGATCATGCGCCTTGCGCATCACCGTCGGCAGGTCGGAGGGGCGAAATTCATCCGGCGCCAGAAGGATGGCGTCTTCCGGCAACGCAGCACCGGCAATGGCGGCGGTCCTGATCGTCAGGATCAGGTGAAAATGGGTGAAGGTGTGGCGCACCTCGCCCGGCAGTGTCCGCCAGTCGGCGGCGAACGGCGGAGCACCGGCCGGATCGTCGCCCCAATCGCCGCCGGGCCAGCCCAGCATTCCGCCCAGCAGCCCCCGGGGCGGGCGGCGTTCCAACAGCAGCGCACCATCCTCGCGCCACGCGATATAGGCTATGCCGCGGCGGGTCGGCCTGGGTTTCTTGGCCGCCTTTCGCGGCAGGTCTGCCGCGGTTCCGGCCCGGCGCGCGAGGCAAGGCGCGCGCAGCGGGCAAATACCGCAGGCGGGCGATTTCGGCGTGCAGATGGTGGCGCCCAGATCCATCATCGCCTGCGCATGGTCTCCGGGCCTGGCGCGCGGGGTGAACGCCGCGGCCCGTTCGCGAAAGACCGGCTTGGCGGCAGGCAGCGGCGCGTGGATGTCGCAAAGCCGCGCCACCACCCGTTCGACGTTGCCGTCCATGACCGTTTCGGCGCGGTCGAACGCGATCGCGGCGATGGCAGCGGCGGTGTAGGGGCCGATTCCGGGAAGTGCGGCAAGCGCGTCAAGGCGGTCGGGAAAAACCCCGCCATGTTCCCCGGCCACGACGCGGGCGCATTTCAACAGGTTGCGGGCGCGGGCGGAATATCCCAGGCCCGCCCATTCGCCCATCACCTCCGCATCCCGGGCGTCGGCCAGCGCCCGCACGTCCGGCCAGCGCGCGGTGAAGCGATGGAAATAGCCACGCACCGCGGCCACGGTGGTCTGTTGCAGCATCACTTCGGACAGCCACACGCGATAGGGGTCCGGGCGCGTCCCGGCGGCGCGCTCGGCCAGCCCGACGCGCCATGGCAGCACCCGCGCATGGGCATCGTACCATTCCAGCAGAAGACGCGGGATTGCCGCATCGCCAAAGGCGCTGCCGTGCTGCGTGTCACGCATTCTTTATGGCCTCGCTGCCGGGTTTCGCTGGCGCCCGTCCCCGGGCCCACTACAATAGCCGCGATGAAACCGGAAGCCAGCCTGTGAAGCAACGTACCTCCAGCACCCGCGGGTTCAAGCGCACGGACAGCGTTCTGGGTGAACGGATCCGCCGTGCCGGCGAAAGCCGGGGTTTTGCCGTGTCGCGGATCCTGACCCATTGGGACGAGATCGCCGGCCCGGAAATCGCCGCCATCGCCCGGCCGGTGAATATCGGTTACGGCAAGGGCGGGTTCGGCGCGACATTGACGGTGCTGACCACCGGCGCGCAGGCTCCCATGCTTGAGATGCAGAAGGAAAAACTGCGCGAAAGGGTCAACTCGGTCTACGGCTACAACGCCATCAGCCGGGTGCGCATCACCCAGACCGCCCCGGTCGGCTTTGCCGAGGGTCAGGCCGCGTTCACCCCGCCAGCGGGCAAATCCGCGGAGCGCCCCGATCCGCAAGTCGCCGCGCAGGCCGCGCAGGCGGCCAACCGAATCGAGAACGACGATCTGCGCGCGGCCCTTGAACGTCTGGGCCGCAACGTATTATCGAAGAACAGCCATTGAGAAAGAGGTAGGAATGATCCGTCTGCTGTCCGTCGCCACCGCATTGGCCATACTGGCCGTTGGCGGATACATGTTTGCCTCCGCCCAAAGTCAGTCGGGCGCGCCGGCCTATCCGCTGATCGGCGCCGCCCATGCGCAGGATGCAGCCGAAATAGATACATCGACAATCACCGAAATGGTGCTGGGCGAGGAAGACGCCCCGGTGACGATCGTCGAATACGCCTCCTACACCTGCCCGCATTGCGCCGATTTCCACGAGGGTCCGTTCAGGAAGCTGAAATCCGACTATATCGAAACCGGCAAGGTGCGCTTTGTCTATCGCGAGGTGTATTTCGACCGCTACGGCCTTTGGGCGTCGATGGTGGCGCGCTGTGAACCCGCCAAGTTCTTCGGCATTTCCGATCTGATCTTCAAGAGCCAGAAGGACTGGGTTCGCGCCGGCGGCCCGGCCGAGATCGTGGCCGAGCTGAAAAAGATAGGGCGGCTGGCCGGAATGGACGACGCCACGCTGGACGCCTGCCTTCAGGACGCCGACAAGGCGCAGACGCTGGTCGCCTGGTATCAGGAACACGCCGAAGCGGACGGGATCGAAGCAACGCCATCCTTCGTCGTCAATGGCAAGAAGGTCGAAAACCAGTCCTGGAACGATTTCAAGGCGATCATCGACGCCGAACTGGGCGGCTGATGCAAGCGCCGCCGCTGGACGGGCTGAAGGTCGTCGAACTGGCGCGCGTGCTGGCCGGACCCTGGGCCGGCCAGACCCTTTCGGATCTGGGCGCCGAGGTGGTCAAGGTCGAAAGCCCCGCCGGCGACGATACCCGCGCCTGGGGGCCGCCCTTCGTCACCCGGGGCGATGATGTCTCGGCGGCCTATTTCCACTCGGCCAATCGCGGCAAGGCATCGGTGATCGCCGATTTCGCGACGCCGGAAGGGCAAGCGAAGGTACGCGCCCTCGTCAAGGATGCCGACATCGTCATCGAGAACTTCAAGGTCGGAGGACTGGCGAAATACGGGTTGGACCATGAAAGCCTGGCGCAGATCAACCCGCGCCTGATCTACTGTTCGATCACCGGTTTCGGCCAGACCGGGCCCTATGCCCACCGCGCCGGCTATGATTTCATCATCCAGGGCATGTCCGGGCTCATGTCGATCACCGGAGAACCCGACGGCCAGCCGCAGAAATCAGGCGTGGCGATCACCGATATCTTCACCGGCATCTATGCGGTCGCCGCCATCCTCGCCGCGCTGCACCAGCGCGAACGAACCGGGCTGGGCCAGCAGATCGACATGGCGCTGCTTGACGTGGCGGTGGCGGTCACGGCCAACCAGGCCCTCAACTACCTGACCACCGGTACGGCACCGGGGCGGATGGGCAATGCGCATGTCAACCTGACGCCCTACCAGGTGTTCGACTGCGCCGACGGTCACATCATCATCGCCACCGGCAACGATGGCCAGTACCGGCGGCTGTGCGCAATTCTGGGTCTCGACGACATGGCCGAGGCGCCCGAATTCGCCCGCAACCGCGACCGCATCGCCAACCGCCGGGTGATGATCGCGCGGCTCAACGGCGCCACGGCGGCGCGGACCACGGCCGATCTGCTGGCCGCCTGCGAGGCCCGGGGCGTGCCCGCCGGCCCGATCAACGATCTGGCCGACGTGATGGCCGACCCCCAGGTCATTGCCCGCAACATGCGGATCGACCTCGACGGCGTGCCGGGCGTCCGCGCACCGTTCCGGTTTTCCGGTGCCGACCTGGCACTGCACCGCCCGGCACCGAAACTGGGTGAGGACGACCCGGACCCGGGCGTCTGAGACAATGGATGCCGCCGCGAACCGGGCCGATCCTTCATCTTGCCCGACAAACTCAACCCGCGGCCGGCGGTGGCGCGGCACCCAGCAGCATGTCGCGCAAACCCTCGTCCTTGTCCACCTGCAGGCGCACCGGCAGGGTGATCACCTTTCCGCGAAAGGCGGGCGGCAGGCGCACCGCGTCCTTCTCGGTCGTCACCATCTGCGCGCCCAGCGCCCGGGCCTCGGTTTCCAGACGCGCCATCAACGCCTGTGTCAGCGGCTGGTGATCCTCGAGCGCCTCGGCCCGCAACAGATCGGCACCCAGCCCGCGCAACGTGGCAAAGAACTTTTCGGGATACCCGATCCCGGCGAAAGCAAGCGCGCGCATCCCCTGCCAGTCCATCCCGGTGGGCAACGGGTCCAGCGCACCCCGAAAGCGCGGCACCGCTATGGCCCCGCCCCAGCGTTCGGTGAACAGATCCTGTGCCGCAGGGCCGCCCAGCGTAAGCACCGTATCGGCCCGCGCAAGCCCGGTGCG
The DNA here is from genome assembly GCA_047975215.1 of Jhaorihella sp. Taxonomy (GTDB): domain Bacteria; phylum Pseudomonadota; class Alphaproteobacteria; order Rhodobacterales; family Rhodobacteraceae; genus JAGRMG01. Next base: position 31,182 of record JBKEDD010000089.1, on the reverse strand, counting down.
CACCGGTTCGCGCAGCGGCCCGGCGGGAAGGCAGCGGCCATTGCCGAAGCCCAGCCGCGCATCGATCACCACGATCGAGAAATCCTTGCGCAAGGCCGGATTCTGGAACCCGTCGTCAAGAACCACGACGCTGGCACCGGCGGCCACGGCGGCCGCCGCGCCGGCGGCGCGGTCGCGCGCCACCCAGACGGGGGCGAACGCGGCCAGCAGCAGCGGTTCATCCCCGACCTGGGCCGCATGGTGGCGCGTTTCCGAAACCCGCACCGGCCCCGAAAGCGTACCGCCATGGCCGCGCGTGACGACATGCGGTTCGTGGCCCGCCGCGCGCAGTCTCTCCACCGCCCAGATCACCGTCGGCGTCTTGCCGGTGCCACCGGCATTGAGGTTGCCGATACAGATCACCGGCACGCCGGGATCGGCCCCCGTCCCGCCTCGGGACAGACGGCGCGCGGTCGCATGGGCATAGGCCCAGCCCAGCGGCGCCAGCATCCGCGCCCGCCAGTCGGGGCGGTCGGGGGCGGTGTTCCAGAAATCAGGTGCTCGCACCGGTGGCCTCCCGAAGGTCCAGCATATCCTGAACCAGATCGATCACCCGGTCGGTCAGTTCGGCGCCCTCGGTCGCCACACGCCACCCGGCAAGCGCCATGCGCGCCGACCGGTCCGGCGCCACCAGATCGACGACCGCGCGGCCCAGGAGGCCGGCATCGGCGACCTTTCGCGCCGCACCTGCTTCGGCCAGACTGTCGAATGCGGTTTGAAAGCCGCGCGTCTCGGGGCCATGCACGACGGCGGCCCCCAACGCCGCCGCCTCGAACGGGCTGCGCCCGCCCGGCCCGTGCACGAACGTGCTTCCCGACAGGCTCAGCGGCGCGATCCGGTACCACAGGCCCAGATCGGCCGGGTCGGATGACACGATCATCTGGGTCTCCTCGCCAATCGGATCACCGGGGCGCCAGTCGGCGAACCGCAGTTCGGTCGCCGCTAGATCGCGTTTCAGATGATCGGCATGGTCGGGGTCGGCGGGCGCCACCACCAGCAACAGCCGGTGCACAAGGCGCAGCGCGTCTCGATGCGCGGCAAGAACGATCTCGAATTCCGGGGCCTGCACGCCGGCCGCCAGCCAGATGGGCCGGATGCCCAGTTCCCGGTTGATGGCCGCAAGGTCCGTTTCCCGGCAGGGCGGCGGGCTTGTCCCTGGGCGCAGGCGGGCAGTGGCGGAAACCTTTCCGGGCGCCAGGCCGATCCGCCGTATCGCGGCCGCGGCGGCCTCGTCCCGGGCCAGGATGGTGTCAAAGCGATCCAGAGTCGCCCGCGTCAGGTCGGGCAGCCAGCGATGCCGTCGGTTCGAGACCTCCTCCGCGCCGATATCCAGAAGAACCATGGGCAGGCCGCGTTCGGATGCCGCATTGATAAGGTTCGGCATCAGGTTGCCACCGGCCCACACGACGACATCCGGGCGCCAGTGCTCCAGGAAGGGACGCGCCGCAGCCGGATGATCGGACGTCATGCACAGGACGAGATCGCATCCCGACCTGACCGGCGCTTCGCACCGGTCCCGATCGAGTGTTGCCAGCACACGCACCCCGGGCCGTTGCGTGCGCAGCCGCACCGCAAATTCGCACAACGCATCGAGCCTTTCCGGCCCGCTGGCATGCGCCCAGATCAGTTCGCCCGGCGGGCGGGGAACATCGCAACGGCTTGCCGGCGCCGGTTTTCGCCAGGACAGGGCGCGATAGGCGGCGAGGCCCAGCCGCTGGCTCATCGGTTCAACCCAGTTCCTCGGTTGACGAGGCCTCGGCCTCCTCGTCGCGAAGGCGGTGAATATGGGCGATGAAATAGCGCATATGCGCATTGTCGACGGTGCGCTGCGCCTCGGCCTTCCAGGCGGCATAGGCCGAGGCATAGTCCGGATACATGCCGACGATGTGAATGTCCTCGACATCGCGGAACACCGATTTTGCGGGGTCGATCAATTCGCCCCCGAATACGAGATGAAGGCGTTGGGCCATTGCGGCCTCCTGTGCTCGGGCGGATCGTGCGGGTCGCCGGCAACCTACGCCAAATGCCCTGCGCGTCAAGGTCGGGGCAATATCAGGCCGGCCCGGCGCCCGGATCCTCCGGCGCAAGGGCGTCGCGAATCATCCGGTGTACATGCACCCCTGCGGCGATCACGCCGTTGACCCTGGGGTCGGGGTTGTTGAAACGCAGCACGCCGCCGGCACGGTCGGTACAGACGGCGCCGGCCTCCCTCAGAATCAGGTCTCCGGCGGCGATGTCCCATTCCCAGCTGGGCCGCAACGTCAGCATTCCGTCGAACCGCCCCTGCGCCACCAACGCCATGCGATAGGCCAGCGACGGGCGGTAGGCGCGCGAGAAATGCGGCGCCCGGCCACCGCGCCAGTGCAGGGCGTTCAGGAGCGGCCGCGCGGCGAGAATTTCGGCCGCCGCCAGTTCCGGTTGCCGGCTGGCGGCGATGGGTTCACCGTTCAGGAACGCCCCCTGCCCCAGTGCCGCCGAAAACAGCATGTCGCGTTTGGGCAGGTAGACCACCGCCGCGGTGACGCGGCCGCGTTCGGCCACCGCCAGCGCATGCGCCCAGGTTGACGAACCTTCGGCAAAGCTGCGGGTGCCGTCGATCGGATCGACGATGAACACCCGCTCGCGGGTCAGGCGCGCGGGGTTGTCCTCGGTTTCCTCCGACAGCCAGCCGTAGCCGGGGCGCGCGGCTTGCAACCTGCGTTCCAGCATGGCGTTGACCGCCAGATCGGCCTCGGTCACGGGGCCGGCCCCTTCGGGCTTGTCCCAGCGTCGCGCATCCGCCCCGGCATAGCCGGTCGCGATGCGCCCGGCCTCGCGGGCGGCGTCGATCAGCAGCGGCAGATCAGGTGCCGGCAAGCGTCATTCCCTCGATCAGGATCGACGGCACCACGCGCGACAGGTAGCCGCGCGCATCGTTTGCCGGCACGATCCGGCGCAGCATGTCGCGCAGGTTGCCCGCGACGGTGCATTCATTGACCGGATAGGCGATTTCGCCATTCTCGACCCAGAACCCCGACGCGCCGCGCGAATAGTCGCCCGTGTTGGGGTTGATCGTGGTGCCGATCATCGACGTGACCAGCAGGCCCGTGCCCATGTCGCGGATCAGGTCGGCGCGGCTGGCCTCGCCCGGCGTCAGCGTCACGTTCCAGTTTGCCGGGGACGGCGGCGAGGACACGCCGCATGCGGCATTGCCGGTCGGCTCCATCCCAAGCTTGCGGGCACTCGCCAGATCCAGCGCCCAGCCGGTCAGAACGCCGTTATCGACGATCGCGCGGCGCCGCGTCGCCAATCCTTCGGCATCGAACGGGCGCGATCCGGCGATGCGGGGGCGATGCGGATCCTCGATCAGCGACAGATGATCGGGCAGCACCGGCCGGCCCAGGGCATCCATCAGCCAGGACGACCCGCGCGCAACAGCGACACCGTTCGCAGCGGCCAGGAGATGCCCGATCAGCGAGGACGCGATGCGTTCGTCAAACAGCACCGGAAAGGTCCCTGTGACCGGGCGGCGCGGGGACAGACGTTCCACCGCGCGTTGTCCGGCCGTGGCGCCGATCTCGGCCGGGGGGCGAAGGTCGCACTGGTAGGCCCGGCTGTCTGCGTCGTGGTCGCGCTCCATCCCGGTTCCGCTGCCGGCGATGGCCACGCAGGAAGTCCAGCGCACGCTGCGCCCGTAGCCGCCGGAAAAACCGTTGCTGGCAGCCAGATAGACCTGATGCGCACCATATCCGGCGTCGGCATCCGACACTTGCGAAACGCCCTTGACCGCCAGGGCTGCCGTCTCGGCGGCCATGGCATCGGCCTTGAGGTTCTCGGGCGAAGGTTCGGGCGCGGGGTCGCACAGATCAAGCGGCCCGGCGTCGCGATCCTGCGCCAGCTGCCCCGGTTCGGCCAGACCGGCAAACGGGTCTTCGGGCGTCTCGCGGGCCATCGCAACGGCGCGTTCGGCCATTTCGCTCAGCGTTGCCGCGCGGCTGTCCGAGGTGGAAACGACCGCCTGCCGCCGCCCGATCAGAACCCGCAGGCCCAGATCGGTCGCTTCGGAACGTTCGGCATGTTCAAGCGCGCCGCCGCGCACCTGAACCGAAACCGACTGCCCGCGCATCACGATCGCATCGGCGGCCTCGGCGCCGGCGGCGCGGGCGGCATCCAGAAGGGCATGGCACAGATCTTGCGGCGTTCGGGTCATGCGGGCCGGCTCCTTGTCCGATGGCTGCACCGGAGTTAGCCGCCAGCGCATCCTGCCGCAAGGCCCGGCCGGAAAAAGGGGCCGCACGCGGCGGCCCCGGATTGGTCACGATACCGGCACGCGCCTACTTGATACGCTGGCCATTGGCCATGATATGGCCCTGCTCGTTTATCTCGATGGTCGAGTTCAGCGTATCCGGCGCGTTGCCCGGCACGGCGAGCATGCCCATCATCATGCGTGCGCCCATGGCATCCTGATCCGACACGAATCCCATCTGGATCAGCCTGTCGATCAGCGCGTTCGCACCCACCAGCTTCAGGTCGGCCTTGCCGGCCGGTTTCGGCATACCGTCAAAGGATTGCAGATCGGAGTTGTCGAACGTGAAGGCGCCGGTGCCCGACAGGCTGGCTCCGACCGCCGAGACCAGCAGGTCCTTGATGGTCAGGGCATGCAGTTCGCCCGGTGGCTGGTCTTCCATCATCGCCGCGGATTCCGGATCCAGCAGGTCGAACAGCACCTTGGCCTTGCCCGTTACGTCAAGCACGATGGTCGCCGGGTCGCGCGGCAGAATCTTGCCGGGGTCGAATATGCCCCAGAGCATGTCCGGCATGGTGAACCCGCCCATCGTCAGCCCGAAGGCAAAGGGCTGTGCCTCGTCCGACTTGGCCACCGGCATGTCGATGGAAAACCCTGTCTTCTCCATCTGGAACGATACCGGAAACGGAAGTTCGGCGCTGGCGATGTTAATCGATGTGCCGGTTTGCGACAGGGCATAGCCAAGGTGGCTGGCATCCATCGCCACGCTCAGAGAACCGCCCTGCGACGAGCCATCATAGGAGAAGTCGTCGCCGGTTCCCTGAACCGCCATGCTGCTGTTGCCCGAGCCATAGGCAAACGTGCCGTCGAATGCAAAACCATCGGCCATCATCTTCTGTAGATCGCCGGCATCGAGCTGCATCGGTATCGTGCCGGTACCCTCGAAGGTCAGCCCCTGAGCAGCACCCTTGATCGTGGCCGTCTCGGCCGTCTCGGGATTCTTAAAGGCCATGTCGTATGTCGCCTGATCGGCGCGCATGGTCTGGGAATAGTCGCGCGTGTCGCCGCGTTTGACCCGGGTGGTGCTGGCGACGTTGCCAAGATCCATCGTCATATGTCCGATCTCGGGCGGGACGGCCTGACCATCGACGACAAGCGAGGCGAGCGCGAGCCGCATCTGCGCCGCGGAATAGGTATAGGTCATGTCGTCCGGCGAACCCGACACCATCAGCGACGCATCGGTCTGATCCAGGCCGACCTCGCCGTTCACCTTCTCGTCGCCTTCCGAAGCCTCGAACCGCATCGGCACGCTGGCCGGCACCACGATGCTGACGGTACCGTCGCCATTTTCCCGAAACGCCAGTTCCTTCATGTCGACCGAGAGCATGCCGGAGTTCTCGGGCAGTTGCATCGTCATCGAAAAGTCGCTGACCGACAGACTGTCTCCGGTCCTGGATTCGTTGCCCGAAATCGCATAGCCGACGCCGCTGAGATAGCTGCGCCATTCGGTCCAGACGTCCTCGGCCGTCAGATCGGCAAGGGCACCCTGGGCCGCAACAACATAGACGATGGCGGCACCACAGCCGCGCACGAGGTAATGAGACATGAGAGAACCTTTCTCGTTCAACTATTGCGGCATGGTCGGCGGTCGCGGCGCAGGCGTCAAGGGGGCAGTCGCGGCGCGTTCTGGCGGCAGCCCCAAAAACGGTTCGGGAACCGGGGGCGGTGCGATCACGGGTCGCAGCCCGGATGACCGCAAATCTCGCACCGGTCCGCAGAACCGGCGTCCGGGCCAGACGACGGCGCCCCGAACCGGCATTTTTGTGCCGCCGGGGCTGGACCGCACGGCGCTTGGGATCTACCACGGCCCCGGAACGCGGCAGGGAAACGACGCATGGACATGACCGGAAAGACGGTGCTGATCACCGGCGCGAGCCGCGGCATCGGGGCCGAGGCGGCGCAGGTGTTTGCCGGTGCCGGCGCGAATGTGGCGCTGCTGGCACGGAGCACCGGGGATCTGGAAACGCTGGCTGCCCGGATCGGCGGCGCGGCGCTGGCGCTGAGTTGCGACATCGCCCGTTACGATCAGGTCGCGGCGGCGGTGCGGGCGGCGCAGGAGCGGTTCGGCGGGCTTGATGTCGTGATCAACAATGCCGGTGTGATCGAACCGATCGCCAGGATGCAGGACGTTGAACCCGATGCGTGGGGCAGCGCCGTCGACATCAACCTCCAGGGGGTGTTTCACGGCATCCACGCCGCCTTGCCGGTGATGAAAGCCGCCGGCGGCGGCACCGTGCTTACGGTCGGGTCGGGCGCCGCGCACAGCCCTCTGGAGGGCTGGAGCCACTATTGCGCCGCCAAGGCCGGGGCGGCGATGCTGACCGCCTGCCTGCACACGGAAGAACACGAAAACGGCATTCGCGCCATGTGCCTGTCGCCGGGAACCGTGGCCACGAACATGCAGCGCGAGATCAGGGCGTCGGGCGTCAATCCGGTCAGCCGCCTGGACTGGTCCGAACATATCCCGCCCGACTGGCCGGCGCGGGCGCTGTTATGGATGTGCTCGCCCGATGCCGACGAGTTTGCCGGCACCGAGATCTCGCTTCGCGACGGCGCCATCCGCCGCAGGATCGGCCTGGCATGATCCGGCTGGACCGCGAGGGCGGGCTGTGGACCGTCACAATCGACCGGCCCGAGAAGGCCAATTCGCTGACCGGCGCGATGCTGGCCGAACTGGCCCGGATCGCCGAAAGCGCGGGCGAGGCGCGGGCACTCATCCTGACCGGGACGGGCCGCGTGTTCAGTGCCGGCGCGGATCTGGCCGAGGCGCGCGCCGGGCTGGCCACATCGCCGTTGTGGGAGCAGCTTTCGGGTGCATTGGCCGCCCTGCCCTGCCTGACGGTGGCGGCGCTGAACGGGACGCTGGCGGGCGGCGCCACCGGCATGGCGCTGGCCTGCGACCTGCGTATCGCCGTGCCCGACGCGAAATTCTTCTATCCCGTTATGAAGCTGGGCTTTCTTCCGCAACCGTCCGACCCGGCGCGCATGGCGTCCCTGATCGGACCCGCGCGAACCAAGCTGATCCTGATGGGAGGGCAGAAACTGGGCGCGCGGGAGGCCCACGAAATCGGGCTGGTAGACCGTATCGTGCAACCCGGCGATCTGATAGCCACCGCCCGCGACATTGCCGCCGACACACTGGCGGCGGATCCGCAGATCGCCGCCCGGATCAAGGCGATGTGTGGCTGAGCGGACCGCCCACGGCAGGCCGCGCGCGCTGGTGATCGGCGCCGGCCCCGCGGGGCTGATGGCGGCCGAGACGCTGGCGCTTTCGGGGTGTGCCGTGACCGTGGCCGAGGCCAAGCCCTCGGTCGGCCGCAAGCTGTTGATGGCGGGCAAGTCGGGGCTGAACCTGACCCGGGATCAGCCCTTCGAGGCGTTCATGGATGCCTACGGCGAGGCCGCCCCATGGCTGCGCCCGATCCTTGCCGAGTTCGACGCCGCCGCGGTGCAGGACTGGGCGCGTGGCCTGGGGCAGGAGTTGTTTGCCGGCAGCACGGGCCGGGTGTTTCCAACCGCCATGAAGGCATCGCCGCTGCTACGGGCATGGCTGGCGCGGCTGCGCGGCGCGGGGGTGGAGTTTCGCACCCGCTGGCGCTGGACAGGCTGGGACGGCAGCGCGGCAACCTTCGATACGCCCGCGGGCGTTGTGCTTCGGCCATCCGATGTCACCGTGCTGGCGCTGGGGGGCGCCAGCTGGTCGCGGCTGGGATCGGACGGCGCCTGGGCCCCGCTTCTGACCGCCCGCGGCGTGGATATTGCCGCTTTTGCCCCCGCCAACGCGGGGATTAGCGTCGCGTGGTCGAGCCACATGCGCCCGCTTCTTGGCCAGCCGGTGAAGGGTGTCAGATGGTGCGCGGGCGCGCTGGTCTCGCGCGGCGAGGCGGTGATCTCGGCGCGAGGACTGGAAGGCGGCGGCATCTATTCGGTCAGCCGAGGCGTGCGCGAAGGCCATGACCTGACGGTCGATCTCTGTCCCGACCTGGCGTTGCCGGATGTCGTGGAACGCCTGTCGCGCCCTCCGGGCAAGTCCAGCCTTGCCAACCGTCTGCGCAAATCGCTGAAACTGGACCGGGCGCGTATCGCGCTGCTGAACGAATTCGCCCGCCCCCTGCCACGCGACCCGGACGCACAGGCCGCCCTGCTCAAGGCGATGACGGTGCGCCATGCCGGGCTGCGCCCCCTGGACGAGGCCATTTCGACCGCCGGCGGGGTGGCGCGCAGCGCCCTGAGCGACGGGCTGATGCTGACCGCCCTGCCCGGCGTATTCTGCGCCGGAGAGATGCTGGACTGGGAGGCGCCGACGGGTGGCTATCTTCTGACCGCCTGCCTGGCCACCGGGCGCTGTGCCGGTCGGGCAGGAGCCGGATTTGCGGGCCTCGGGTAGGGGTGCCGCATCCGGTTGCATTCACCACACGGCGGCCGGGCGGGATGAACGAGATCAGCCCTCGTTCAGCGCCACGACCCGCCTGAACGCATCGCGCCTGCGCATCGTATTGGCATAGTTCAACAACGCCTCGCTTTCGATGGTGAACTTCGCATTGTAGGCCCAGTTCAGACAATGCGTCAGCATGATATCGGCAATCGTCATGGTCTCGCCCATTGCGAACGGGCCCTTGAATCGCTCGGCCAGCCCGTTGACATTGCGGGTAAATTCCCACTTCAGACTATCCGTGACGGCCGGCACCCGGCGTTCCTGCGGCAGAACGAAACTGTGCCGCGAGGCGGTCCATAGCACGGCATCGAGTTCGTCCAGAACGCAATGGGTCAGCGCATCCTGCCGCGCCCGTTCGAGCGTGCCCGCCGGGTAGGTCAGTTTGCCGTGCCTGTCGGCCAGATAGGTCAGGATCGCCGCCGAATCGGTCAGCGCCGCGCCGTCCACCTGCAAGACCGGCACCTTGCCCGACGGGTTGACCGCGCGCACAGCATCGCTGTGCGGGCCGGCCTTGATGAATTCATAGGGCTCGCCGATTTCTTCTAGCATCCACAGGACGCGAAACGCCCGGCTGCTGACGCTTCCAAGAACCTTGTACATCTCGCTCTCCTCATGCGCGGACCGATGCCAGCGTCCAGCGCCGAGGTGCCGGCGTCAAGGCCGGATCGGCAGGGAAGCGTCAGCGCGACTTGCCCAGCATCGCCAGCCGGATCAGCGAGCGTTCCACAAGCGCCATCTGCGGCGCGGTCTGCCCGGCCGAACGCAGCTTCAGGTCGGTATCGGTCAGCAGGCCAAGCGCGGCTTGCAGCTTGTCGGGCCCCCAGTTCTGCGCCTGCCGCACGATCACATCGCGGCGTTTGCCAAAGACCGGCGGGCGCAGCCGGCCGGCCCCGGCCGCGGCACCGCCGGGATCCGAGGCAGCGGCATAAAGCGTGCGGAAATGCCGGGTCGCGCCGATGCACAACCCCACCGCATTGGTGCCCTGCGCCTCGATTCGCCGGATCAGCGGCCCGATCCGGTCATCGCGCAAATCCGCGACCGCGTTCAGCACCTCGTCCAGCGCCGCCTCGCTCGATTGCGGGGCGCAGGCCGCGATATCGGCCAGGCTCAGCGGGCTGTCGTCGCCGATCTTGTAGAGTGCCAGCTTCTCGACCGTCCTTGCGAAATCGCCCGGACCCAGCGCATTGGCCAGGTCGCTCAGCATCGCCATGCTGTCGGGGGCAACCTCGCCGATACCGGCAGCGGCAAGAATGCGTTCGATCTCGGCCCGCGACGGCGGATCGTCGTACAGACCCGCCGCATAGACGTTGCGATGCGCTTCGAATGTCTTGCGCAGCTTGGAGGCCGCCTTCAGGGCACCGGCGGTCACGATCATCTGCGCATCGCCCGGAGCCCAGTCGGCCAGCGCCGCGGCAATCGCGGGAACCGTCGCCTCGCCCGCCTCTTCCACGAATACGGCGCGCGGCCCGGGAAAGAACCCAACCGCCTTGATCGCATCAAGCAGCAGCGCCGGATCGCCGCGCAGATCCGCCCCCGACATCCGGGTCAGGCGCATTTCCTCATCGGCATTGGCGCCCAGAAGCGCGGCAAGAACCTGCTGGCGCCTGATCGCCACGCGCATCGCATCCGCGCCGTAGATCAACAGCCCGGCCTTGTCCTTTGCTGGCTTTGCGAAATAGCCTTCGGCCTCGCGCCCGGCCAGTTTCATTGCGACAGATCCGCCGTGGCAAATAGCTGCGTGGCGATCTGATCGGCCAGAATCGTCATCAGCCTCTCACGCGCGTCGCGTTCGCCTGCCAGCGTTTCCACCGTCGATCCGGTTGCCGAATATCCGGTGAAATTGCGCACCTGCCCCGAGGCAACGGTTGCGCCCGTGCCGCTGCGGGTCAGCGTGTAGTCGGCGGTGCCGACGATGCTGTAGCGGGTGGTTTCGTTCGAGGGTGTCACCGCCTGGCCCTGGGTCCGCATCGTCAGGGCGAAATCAAGCCGGTATTCCGGCTGGCCCGACCGGCCGAGCCTGTCCTCGAGACCGCGCACGAGTAGGTATTCGTCGGGGGTTTGCGGTGCCTGCACCGTCACCTTCCCGCGCAGCGCCGTGCCGGTACCGCCCGGACCATATACCGGCGCGAAACCGCAGGCGGTCAGTGCCCCCACGGCCATGACGGACAGGAACAGAGCGAAAGTTCTGCGATCACATGACGACATTGACGATCCGGCCGGGGACCACGATCACCTTCTTGGGCGCTGCCCCGTTCAGCGCCCTTTGCACAGCGTCCACCGCCAGCGCGGATTTTTCAACCTCGGCCTTGTCCATGTCTCGCGGCACGCTGATTTCGGCCCGTCGCTTGCCGTTGATCTGGATCGGCAGGGTCACGGTATCGTCGGTCAGCATGGCCTGGTCGGCAACCGGCCAGGGCGCGGTGGCCACCAGCCCCTCGCCGCCCTGGCGGCGCCAGATGTCTTCGGCCAGATGCGGCGTCATCGGCGACATGAGCTGGGCCAGCGTGCGGATCGCGCGCCTTTGCGCGGCGGCGCCGGCTTTCGACTTGGCCAGCGTGTTGGTGAAGGCATAGAGCCTTGCGATGGCCACGTTGAAGCCGAAGCTCTCGATGCCCATCGTGACCTCGTGAATGGCCTTGTGGGTTTCGCGCAGCAGATCGTCGTCGCCCTCGCCCGCGGCGTCCGGGTCCATGGCTGCGATCCGGTCGCACAGGTTCCAGACCCGGGCCAGATGCTTGTAGGTCGCCTCGGCCCCCGCGGCGGTCCATTCCACGTCGCGTTCGGGCGGGCTGTCGGACAGAACGAACCAGCGCGCGGTATCGGCGCCATAGGCCGATATGATGTTGACCGGATCGACCACGTTCTTCTTTGATTTGGACATCTTGGCAGAGGGGATGACCTGCACCGGCTCTCCGGTCTCGCCCAGCCGCGCGCCGCTTTCGTGCCATTCGACATGTTCGGGCAGATGATAGACCGGGCGGTCCTTGTCGTCGCGGGTCACATAAATCTCGTGTGTCACCATACCCTGGGTGAACAGCGCATCGAACGGTTCCTTGCATTTCCCGGGCAGATGCCCGGTGAGGTGCATCGCGCGGGCGAAGAACCGCGAATAGAGAAGGTGCAGGATCGCGTGTTCGACGCCGCCGATATACTGGTCCACGTTCATCCAGTATTCGGCATCGTCCAACACCGTCGGCGTTTGCGCACGCGGCGCGGTGAAGCGGGCGAAATACCACGACGAATCGACAAAGGTATCCATCGTGTCGGTCTCGCGCCGCGCCGGGCGGGCACATTTGGGGCAGGCGCAGTCGCGCCAGGTCGGGTGCCGGTCCAGCGGGTTGCCGGGCTTGTCGAAGGACACGTCATCGGGCAGGCGGATCGGCAGGTTTTCCTTCCGCTCGGGCACCACGCCGCAGGCATCGCAATGCACGACCGGGATCGGGCAGCCCCAGTACCGCTGCCGGCTCAGCCCCCAGTCGCGCAGACGGTATTTAGTCACGCCCTCGCCCCAGCCATGCGCTTCGGCATAGTCGATGGTGGCGTCGATGGCTTCCTGTCCGGTCGCCACGTCCAGCCCGGCGAAATGGTTTATCCAGCGCACCGGCTCGGTCTTGGGCGGCACGAAGGCTTCGGTCCCGACCGGTTGCGGGTTGTCCAGCGCAACGAAGGTGTCGATCACCGGCAGGTCGTACTTGCGGCAGAAATCGAGGTCGCGCTGGTCATGCGCCGGGCTGCCGAAGATCGCGCCGGTGCCGTAGTCCATCAGGATGAAATTGGCGATCCAGACCGGAAGTTCCCACTCGGGGTTCAGCGGATGGCGCACCCTGATCCCGGTATCGAGGCCAAGTTTCGGCGCGGTTTCAATGGCTTCCTCGGTGGTGGCGCCCTTGCGGCATTCGGCGACGAAGGCGGCCACCTGCGCGTTTTCGGCTTCCAGCGCCCTGGCAACCGGATGATCCGGCGAGATGCCGACGAAAGACGCGCCCATCAGCGTGTCGGGGCGGGTGGTGTAGACGCCGATCGGATCGCCGCCATCGGTGCGTTCGAACGGAAACTGCAACCCGCGTGACTTGCCGATCCAGTTTTCCTGCATCAGGCGCACCTTTGCCGGCCAGTTCTCCAGCCCGTCGAGCGCGGACAGCAATTCCTCCGACATCGAGGAGATGCGGAAGAACCATTGCGTCAGCTCACGCCGCTCGACCAATGCGCCCGAGCGCCAGCCGCGGCCCTGTTCGACCTGTTCGTTGGCCAGAACCGTCATGTCCACCGGATCCCAGTTGACCACGGCGTTCTTGCGATAAACCAGCCCGGCATCGAGCATGTCGAGAAACAGCGCCTGCTGCTGGCCGTAGTATTCCGGGTCGCAGGTGGCGAATTCGCGGCTCCAGTCGATGCTCAGGCCCAGCGGTTTCATCTGTTCGCGCATGTCGGCGATATTCTGATAGGTCCAGTCGCGCGGATTGGCGCCAATGGCCATCGCGGCATTTTCCGCCGGCATCCCGAAGGCGTCCCAGCCCATCGGATGCAGCACGTTGTGGCCCGTGGCGATCTTGTAGCGCGCGATCACGTCGCCCATCGTGTAGTTGCGCACATGCCCCATGTGGATGCGCCCCGACGGATAGGGAAACATTTCGAGCACATAGTATTTCGCCTTGCCGGGGTCGCGGGTCGCCCGGAAGATCCCGGCCTTGTCCCAGGCATCCTGCCATCTGGCTTCGATTTCGGCGGCGGAGTATCGCGACATCGGCTACTGTCCCTGGAAAATTCAAAAACGCCGGGTAAAGACCCGGCGCGTTGATAGAGCGGTTCGGCCCCGGATGCCAGTTGTTCCGGTCACCCGAATCCAAAGTTCGCAACATCTGTCGATTGCCCGCGTGTGTCAGCGTATCAAATCACGATTCCGTATCGCCGGTGCCGCGGGCCCGTAGGTCGATACGTCCAAATCCGGGCGTGAACCGGATCGCGAGCGATCCTGGGGCAGTCTATGGGTGCTGCGAACTCTGGATTCAGGCGACTAGAACTTGTCGTCCCGGATGCGCAATTGCCGCGCCCGCGACAGGATCGCGTCTTCGACCGCGCGGGTGGTGGCGGCGCTGACCGGCCCGCCCGAGGTTTGCAGCGACACGTTCAGCGAGCGCGCATCGAGCGCGGGATCCTTGATATGAACCGTGGCGCGGTAGGACCGGCCGCCGCCCGGCGGCTTGCCGTAACCCGTCACGATGATTCCGGTGAAGGGATCGACCGACTGTACCGGCAGGAAATTCAGCACATCCAGCGTGGCAGCCCAGAGATAGCGGTTCACATTTACGGTCTGTTCGGTCCTGTTGGGGCCGAAAACGTCCCATATGGAAGACTTCTCATAAGAACCCGGCGCGGTGTCGCGGTTATGGAATTCCTGCCCGCCGGCAGGGGTGCCGCTGCTTGTCTGCTGCGCTCCGCCAAGACGGACCCTGCCGCAATCCGCCAGTGCCAGGCAGGCGGTCAGGACCAGTATCGCCTGCAAGGGCTTATGGAATGTCATCGTACAATCCTGGTGCTTCTGCTCAGCCTGTCCTACCCAAGCGCGCAGAACGGGGCAAGGGCTTAGTGTGTCGCGCCGCAGCATCGGGGGGATTCGCGGCCCGCAGACAGCGCCGCAGATTTGGCGGGAATACGGCCTGATCCGCACACCTGCGCCCGGAATCCGGCCCATCGGCATTGGCCCGGGCCGCGCACTGTGGCAAAGCTGCACCATCCACGACCGCTTTGCCCCGTTGCGATCCGCAAGTCTTGCCAAAACGGGCCGGAAAGAGCGAAACCCCTGTCCATACCCACGCCGGATTCCCCGGTTTGGGCGGATGAATAGAAACCGAGGGAAAAACTATGAAAAAGGTTCTCTTCGCAACGACTGCGCTGATCGCTACCGCAAGCATGGCAGCAGCAGACGTTCGGATCAGCGGCTACGGCCGTTTCGGTCTGGACTACAACGACGCCAACGACCGCGCCGTCAACGGTATCTCCAAGACCACCATCACCAGCCGTCTGCGCCTGCAGTTCGACATGTCGGCCGAAACCGACTCCGGCGTTGCGTTCGGTGCCCGCTTCCGTGCCCAGGCCGAAAGCCGTGACAACGTTGCCGGTGGCGCGGTCTTCAACGGCGCCCGCTTCTTCGCCAGCTACCAGGGCTTCACGGTCGGCGTCGGCAACATCATCGGCGCGATGGAAAACACCCCCGGCCTGTACCTGGAAACCCGTACCGCGGGCACCGGTATCGACGGCGCCGGCTTCGTGTCGCTGGTCAGCAACGTCAACAACGAATACTTCAACTGGGATGCCTATTCGTCCGCCGGTGCCGGCGTGAACGGCATCGAAGCACTGTATTCGTCGGGCGGCTTCACGGGCCACATCTCGTACTCGACCCGCAACGGCCCGGTGTCGGTCGACCGCTTCGCCGCGATGCTGACCTACACCTTCGGCGACTGGACCGCGTCGATCAGCGCCCAGGACTCGGACATCCGTTGGGAAGACAAGGTCATCGTGACCGTGTCGGGCAACATCGGTGACTTCGGCGTTCGCGTTGCCTATGCCGACAACGACGGCATCAGCAAGTGGGGCCTCTATGGCAACTACGACATCGGCGCCGCCTCCAACATCCTGCTGTGGGTGACTGACGAAGAAGCCGTTTCGGCTGCTGACGTGGTTGCCGGCCGCGGTGACAACCGCGACGGTGTCGTCGGTTCGAACAACGGCGAAGGTACCTCCTACGGTATCCACTACTCCTATGACCTGGGTGGCGGTGCGTCCTTCGAAACCGGCTATCGCCGCGCGTCGAACGACAACGACACCTTCCAGGCCGGTGTGTACTTCAGCTTCTAAGCTGGGCTCACATCATGCCAAGGATCGGGCGGGCCTTCGGGCCTGCCCTTTTCTTTTTCGCAAGAACGGTGTTTTCCTGTCCGGAGAAGCCGGAGAATGCGACATGCCGCTGAACGAGATAACATCCCGCATCGCACGCGCCGAGGCCGCCGCCGGCCGCACCGCCGGTTCGGTGGAACTGATCGCCGTGTCCAAGATGCAGCCGCCGGACAGGATCAGGGCGGTTCTCGATCAGGGCCATCGGATATTCGGGGAAAACCGGGTGCAGGAGGCGGCAGGAAAATGGCCCGACCTGACGGGGCGATACGACGGTGTCGATTTGCACCTGATCGGGCCGTTGCAGACCAACAAGGCCCGCCAGGCGGTTGAACTGTTCGCGACGGTGCAATCGCTGGATCGCCACAAGCTGGCCATGACCCTTGCGCGGCTGGCGCAGGAACGCGGCGCCTGCCCTGACCTGTTCATCCAGGTCAACACCGGCGAGGAGCCGCAGAAGGCAGGTGTGCTGCCGGCCGAGGCCGACGCCTTCATAGCCGAGTGCCGCGCCGTGGATCTGCCCGTTCGTGGCTTGATGTGCATCCCGCCGGTGAGCGAGGAACCAAGCCTGCATTTTGCGCTGCTTGCCAGGATCGCGGCGCGCAACGGGCTGACCGGCCTGTCCATGGGGATGAGCGACGATTTCGAGACCGCCATCGCCCAGGGCGCGACGCATGTGCGCGTCGGCTCTGCCATCTTCGGGGCGCGTGAACCCGGATAGGGCCGTTCAGGACGCCGCGCGCCGCCGTTTCGGCAACACCCAACCGGGGCGCGGGAAGTGGCAGGTATACCCGTTGGGGATACGTTCAAGATAATCCTGATGTTCCGGCTCGGCCTCCCAGAAGTCGCCGACCGGCGCCAATTCGGTGACGACCGGCCCCGGCCACAGACCCGAGGCGTTGACATCGGCGATGGTTTCTTCGGCCACGGCCTTCTGCGCGGCGTCCGCGTAGTAGATCGCCGAACGATAGCTGGTGCCGGTATCGTTGCCCTGCCGGTCAGGCGTGGTCGGGTCGTGGATCTGGAAGAACAGTTCAAGCAGGCCACGGTAGGACAACAGCGAAGGGTCGAAGATCACCTCGATCGCTTCGGCATGTGTACCATGGTTGCGGTAGGTGGCGTCGGGCACATCGCCGCCGCTATAGCCGACGCGGGTCTTCAGCACGCCGCGGCGCTTGCGGATCAGATCCTGCATGCCCCAGAAACAGCCCCCCGCCAGAACCGCGCGTTCGGTCTTGCTCATGTCACATCCTCCACCTGATCGAGATAGCCGCCATACCCTTCGGCCTGCATGTCATCGCGATGGACGAATCGCAACGCGGCCGAATTGATGCAGTAACGCAGCCCGCCGCGGTCGCGCGGACCGTCGGGAAACACATGGCCAAGGTGACTGTCGCCATGGGCGCTGCGCACCTCGGTACGGATCATTCCGAGGCTGCGGTCCTCGATCTCGGTCACATGCGCCGGTTCGACGGGCCTGGTGAAGCTGGGCCAGCCACAGCCGCTTTCATACTTGTCGGTGGACGCGAACAGCGGCTCTCCGGACACGATATCGACATAGATGCCGGGCTCGCTGTTGTGCAGCAGGCGGCCCGTGCCAGGGCGTTCGGTGCCGGATTGCTGCGTGACGCGGTATTCTTCCGGCGACAAAGCGGCGATGGCCTGCGGGTCTTTGGCATAGCGGGTCATGGACGTTCCCCGTGCTTGGCGTGTGCATAAGTAGATGGGGGCGGCGGGCGAAAAGCAAAGGGCAAAACGCGCCGTATCCGCGCGAACCCGGACAGAGCGCCCGCGGCAGCGGCGGCAATCGAGTATTTGTGACCAGAAAGAAGCGGCAGCTTCATGCAGTCGTCGACGGGCGGGGCGGGCGGCGAGACAGCTGCACCGCCAGAATGCCCGCGGTGACGATCAGCACGCCCAGCGCGTCCAGAAGCCCGAGCGATTCGCCAAGCAGCAGCGCCGCGATGGCAACCCCGAAGACGGGATTGAGGAAATGAAAGGTGGCGGCGCGGGTCGGGCCGATCCGGTCCAGCAGCAGCACCCAGACATAGGTCGCCGTCAGTCCGGGAATCAGGGTGGTGTAGGCAAATGCGATGGCCAGCGGCCAGGTCGGCTCAACCCTGATGGTTTCGGTCAGCGGCGCCGCCACGAACAGAAGCGCCGAGCCGACCAGCATCTGCAATCCGACGATCATCATGAAATTGCCGCCCGAGGTGGCGCCGCGCACCGCCATCGTGGCGAAGGTCAGCGCCAGCACGCCGATGCCGCAAAGCGCCACGCCGAAAAGATCGACGCCGGCACCTATCCGCGAGCCCATGATGAGGGCCACGCCCAGGAACCCGGCAAACAGCCCCAGAGCGCCAAGCGGTTTCAGCCGTTCACCCAGCAGCAGGCGGCTTGCCAGCGCCACCAGAAGCGGCATGGTCGAGGCGATGATCGCGGCCAGCGATGCCTGCACCGTCTGCATGGCGATGAAGTTCAGCCCCAGATACAGCGCGTTCTGGCAGACGCCGAACAGGATCGTGGCGCGCCATTGCCCGCGGGTAAGCCGCCAGCTTTGCCCCATCGCCCGCGCGATCGCCACGCCAAGCAGGCCCGAGATGAGGAACCGCAGCGCAAGACTGAACAGCGGCGAAGCGTCGGCGACTATGATCCGGGCCGAGGTGAAGGCCGAGGACCACATCAGCGCGAAGGCCAGGCCCATCAGGATTGCGCGCAGATCCATGTTTCAGCCCGCCGCCGTGCCGAACGCGATGCGCCGTGGCCGCACCGGCATGCCCTTGCGATCGCGCGTCTGGGAGAACCTGCCGCCGGTTCGCCGTGCCTTCGACATGATGAGCCCCCTCGCGCGACGTCACCCGAACGCAAAGGGCCGCCTTCGAGGGCGACCCTTCACCAATTTTCGCAGTTGTGCAAGTTCAGCCGTTGACGCTGTCCTTGAGCGCCTTGGCGATGGTCATCTTCACGACCTTGTCGGCGTCCTTCTTGAACTGCTCGCCGGTGGCGGGATTGCGCACCATGCGTTCAGGCCGTTCGCGGCAGTAAATCTTGCCGACGCCGGGGATCGTCACGGCACCGCCCGCCGACACTTCGCGGGTGATCAGGCCCGACATGGCGTCAAGCGCGGCGCCGGCGGTTTTCTTGTCACTGCCCATTTCTTCAGCCAGTGCGGCCACGAGTTGGGTCTTGGTCATAGGTTTTGCCATTTATTGGTCTCCATCTTTTGCCCGAACCGTTGGGCCTCGCGGCACGAGTTTAGCGTTATATTGTAGGCCAGCACAACGAGTAGTAGCGGCGTTGGGTGGCGAATTGGCCCCATTTCGCCTATTTTTGGCGATTTTCCCAGATCAAAGGAACGCTGGCTCGTCGAAGGAACGCAATTTCCGGCTGTGCAGGCGTTCCAGCGGCATGTTGCGCAGGCTTTCCATCGCGCGGATTCCGATCGCCAGATGCCGCCCGACCTGGGCCTTGTAGAAATCCGACGCCATGCCCGGCAGCTTCAGTTCGCCATGCAGCGGCTTGTCGGAGACGCAGAGCAGTGTGCCATAGGGCACACGGAAGCGGTAGCCGTTGGCGGCGATGGTGGCGCTTTCCATGTCCAGCGCGATGGCGCGCGACTGCGAAAGCCGCTGCACCGGGCCGGACTGGTCGCGCAGTTCCCAGTTGCGGTTGGCGATTGTCGCCACCGTGCCGGTACGCATGACGCGCTTCAGGTCATAGCCCGTGAGCCGCGTCACCCCGGCCACCGCCTGTTCCAGCGCGATCTGGATTTCCGCGAGCGCCGGTATCGGCGTCCAGACCGGCAGATCGTCATCGAGCACGTGATCCTCGCGCAGGTAGGCATGCGCCAGCACGAAATCGCCCAGCGCCTGGGTATTGCGCAACCCCGCACAGTGCCCGACCATCAACCAGGCGTGCGGGCGCAAGACCGCGATATGATCGGTGGCGGTCTTGGCATTGGAGGGGCCGACACCGATATTGACCAGCGTGATGCCCGACCGGTCGGCGCGCTTGAGATGGTAGGCCGGCATCTGCGGCAGTTTCAGCGGCTGCGCGACGGGCGTGTCGGGCGAAGCGATCTCGACGTTGCCGGTGCCGACGAACGCGGTATAGCCGCTTTGGCGGTCGGCCAGCATGGTACGCGCATAGGCTTCGAATTCGTCGACATAGACCTGGTAGTTGGTGAATAGAACGTGGTTCTGGAAATGGACCGGATCGGTGGCCGTGTAATGCGCCAGGCGCGCCAGCGAATAGTCGATCCTCTGGGCCGTGAACAGTGCCAGCGGCCCTGGGCCGCGGGCCGGGCGCAGCCCGTTGACGATATCGTCGTTGGTGGTGGACAGTTCCGGCACGTCGAACACATCGCGCAGCGTGAAGTCGACGGCGCCCTCCTGGGGAATCGCCAGGCCCGGCGATGCCGCCACCGCGAAATGCACCGGGATCGGCGTGTCGGACGCGGCCACCGTTACCGGCTGGCCGTGGTTGCGGATCAGCAGATCGATCTGCGCCGTCAGATAGTGGCGGAACATCTCGGGGTGGGTAACGGTGGTGGCATACTCGCCCGGCGCGGTGACGTGGCCGAAACTCAGCCTTGTATCGACGCGGGCATAGCTGCTCGTGCTCAGGCGTATCTCGGGGTAGAAGGCGCGGATGCGGTGGTCGGGGGCGCCGTGGCGCATGACGTGGGCAAACCGGTCGCACAGAAACCCGGTGGCTGTGGAATAGATCTGCGTCAGCCGGTCCACGGCGGCCCCGGCATCGGTGAAGGTTTCCGGCCGCGGCATCTCGGGGATTTCAGGTTCGGTCATGCATCGGTTTCCAGCAGGCCGATCATCTCGAACCGGCGGACATCGACCAGCCCCAGGTCGGAGATGCGCAGTTCTGGTATCACCACCAGCGCCAGCAGCGAGTGCTGCATGTAGGCGTTGTTGAGGGTGCAGCCGCAATCGCGCATTGCCTGCATCATGGCGGCCGCCTTGCCGGCAACCTCGGCGGCCGGAGCGTCCGACATCAGCCCGGCGATCGGCAGTTCCACCAGCGCCAGTTCGCGCCCGTCGCGCCAGACCGTGACGCCGCCGCCGACCTCGGCCAGACGGTTCGCCGCCAGCGCCATCTGGGCGCGGTCGGTGCCGACGACGATCATGTGGTGGCTGTCATGCGCCACGGTCGAGGCCATCGCCATGGCACCGTCATACCCGAATCCCGACACGAACCCGTTGGTCACGCCGCCGGTGGCGCGGTGGCGTTCGACCAGGGCGATCTGGCAGACCTCGCCCTCGCCCTCGACCAATCCGTCGCGCACCGGCAGGTCGGCGTGCAGGGCTTTGGTCGGAGCCTGGTTCTCGACCACGCCGATGACGTTGGCGCGGGCGGTATTGGCGCCTTCGGGCGCCGGTATGGCGAAATCTGCTTGCGTCAGGAAATGGCCCAGATGCACCGTGGCGCGGGCGCTGTCCGGCCAGTCGAAATGCGGGCACTCGACCAGGCATTCGCCGTCACGCGCAACGACCCGGCCACGGGCGATCACGACGTCAATGGGCAACGTCTTCAGGTCCGGGGACAGGATAATATCGGCCCTTCGCCCCGGTGCGATGGACCCCAGTTCGCGCTCCATCCCGAAGTGCGCCGCCGTGTTGATCGTGGCCATCTGCAACGCCACCAGCGGGTCGCAGCCGCAGGCGATGGCATGGCGCACGACCCGGTTCATATGCCCGTCATGCACCAGCGTACCGGAATGGCAATCGTCGGTGCACAGGATGAAGTTGCGCGGGTCGAGCCGCTTTTCGGTGATGGCGGTGATCTGGGCCTCGACATCGTGCCAGGCGCTGCCCAGCCGCATCATCGCGCGCATGCCCTGACGCACCCGCGCGATGGCGTCGGCCTCGCAGGTCCCTTCGTGGTCGTCGGCCGGGCCGCCGGCGACATAGGCCGCGAAACCGGGGCCGAGATCGGGGCTGGCGTAGTGGCCGCCAACGGTCTTGCCGGCGCGTTGCGTCGCCGCGATCTCGGCCAGCATCTTCGGGTCGGCATTGGCAACGCCGGGAAAGTTCATCATCTCGCCCAGGCCAACGATGCCGGGCCATGTCATCGCTTCGGCCACGTCCGCGGGCGTGATCTCGTGCCCGGTGGTTTCCAGCCCCGGCGCGCTGGGTGCGCAGCTTGGCATCTGGGTGAAGATGTTGATCGGCTGCAACGCGGCCTCGTCATGCATCATGCGCACGCCCTTCAGCCCCAGCACGTTGGCAATCTCGTGCGGGTCGGTGAAGATGCTCGTGGTGCCGTGCGGGATGATGGCGCGGGCAAATTCGGCCGGGGTCAGCATACCGCTTTCGATGTGCATGTGCGCATCGCACAGGCCGGGAATCATATAGCGGCCGCCGGCCTCGATCACCCGCGTCTCGGGGCCCGTGCAATAGCCGGCATCGGGCACCACGCAGGCGATGCGCCCGCTGGCGATGGCGATATCGTGACCGGGAAGGCACTCGCGGCTGTGAACATTCACCCAGATGCCACCCCGTATCACCATGTCGGCCGGTTCGCGGCCCGCGGCCACGGCGATCAGGCGGCTTGCGGCTTCGGGCCAGTCTGTAATCGTATTGCGCGTCATGGGCGCAATTGTCGCGTTCGGCGCGCCGGGCGCAAGCGGTTTTCGCCGCCCGCGCGGAAACGGACCGCGGCGGACACGCCGGACCGGGTACGTCGAGGTGCCGTGCGGCCGATCGGGGATGGCACAGGCGATCGGCCGGTCAGGCATCTTGCGCCGGGCGGCGCGCTGGGACAAGCTTTCGTCATGGACTACGACACCATCAAGGCCGATCCGTTCGGACGCTCGCTTAGGGGCATCGGGCTGAACTTGCTGGTGCGCGACGTGCCGGCGCAATGCGGGTTTCTGAGAGAGGTGTTTGCCATGAGTTGTCATCAGGTGACGGAGGATTTTGCCATCCTCGCCTATGGCCAGCAGATTTTTCAGCTGCATGCCGACGGCACCTACCATTCGAATCCGCTACTGGGGTTGCTGCCGGAAAACCCGCCCCGCGGGGCGGGAATAGAGATCCGGCTTTACGAGACCGACCCGGACGCGGCTGCGGCCAGGGCGCAGGCGTTCGGCGCGACGATCCTGCAACCGCCGACCGACAAGCCGCACGGATTGCGCGAATGCTATATCCTGTGCGCCGACGGCTATGCCTGGGTTCCGAGCCGGCCAAGGACGCCGGGAACGGGTGGAGCATGACGCCGCCTTCGGCCGGACCGGGCCGCCGAACCCGCGCCATTTCGCTGCTGGCCGTTTCGGCCTGGCAGCCAACGATCATGCAAGCCGGGCGGAGGTAACATGCAATACGGTCTGAGCGAAGAACAGGAGATGATCGCCGCCACGGTACGGTCTTTCGTCGAGAACGAGATCTATCCGCATGAGGAACTGGTCGAACGCAGCGGCGAGGTGCCGGCCGAAATCGCCGCCGAAATCAGGCGCAAGACCATCGAACTGGGCTTTTACGCCTGCAATTTCCCCCGGAGTGTCGGGGGCGCCGGGCTGTCCCACCTCGAATTCACGCTGGTCGAACGCGAACTGGGGCGCGGGTCGATGGCGCTGACGCATTTCTTCGGCCGGCCGCAGAACATCCTGATGGCATGCCGCGGCGATCAGGTCGAACGTTACCTGCTGCCCGCGGTGCGGGGCGAACGGATGGATGCCCTGGCAATGACCGAGCCGGGGGCCGGCTCGGACATTCGCGCCATGAAATGCACGGCAAGGCGGCAGGGTGGCGACTGGGTGGTGAACGGGACCAAGCATTTCATTTCCGGCGCCGACCATGCCGATTTCATCATCGTCTTCGCCGCCACCGGCGAAGACCAGACGCCGAAAGGTCCGAAGAAACGCATCACGGCCTTTCTGGTCGACCGGGGCACGCCGGGTTTTTCCATCCGCGACGGCTATCGCTCGGTCAGTCATCGCGGCTACCGGAACATGATCCTGGACTTCGACGACTGCCGGCTGCCCGACGCGCAGGTGCTGGGCGAGGTCTATGGCGGGTTCGAGGTGATGAACACCTGGCTTTTCGCGACCCGGATCACGGTTGCCGCCTTCTGTGTCGGACGCGCGCGGCGGGTCTTTGACCACGCGCTGGAGCATTCCGCCCGGCGCGAACAGTTCGGGCAGAAGATCGGCGCCTTTCAGGGGGTATCGTTCCAGCTTGCCGACATGATCACCGAGATCGACGCCGCCGACCTGCTGACGCTTGCCGCCGCCGGCCGGCTCGACCAGGGTCTGCCCGCCAACCGCGAGATCGCCAGCGCCAAGCTTTACGCTTCGGAGATGCTGGCGCGGGTTACGGATGGCGCGATCCAGGTTCATGGCGGCATGGGTTTGATGGACGACCTGCCGCTGGAGCGGTTCTGGCGCGATGCCCGCGTCGAGCGCATCTGGGACGGCACGTCCGAGATTCAGCGTCACATCATTGGCCGCGAACTGTTGCGGCCGATGGGGGCGTGATGTCGGCAATGGGCGCAGATCGCGCTCTGCGCGATGCCTTCGGCGAGGATATTTGGGGTCAGAAGAAGGGTGGATACCTTTGTGACGCCGCCTGTCGTGTGGCCGCAGGTCCGTCGTTGGGGGATCGACGGATCGTGTCGTTTCGTGGCGAAGACTGTTGCCGCCCCTTGCCGGTGTGGCGGGTCGGTGCGCTTCGGCTGCGTTCCGGAGCGCGGCAATGACGCGTGATCTGCACCGCCTGTTCAACCCCCGCACGATCGCCGTGATCGGCGGCGGGCCGTGGTGCGCCGCGATCAGGGGCGCGGCACAGCGGATCGGATTTCGCGGCGAGATCGTTGCGGTGCACCCGTCGGGCAGGGAAATCGCAGGCCACGCGGCGCTGCGGCGGCTGGAAGACGTGCGGGGGCCGATAGATGCGGCGTTCATCGGCATCAACCGTCATGCCACGATCGAGGCGGTCGGGGCGCTGCGGCGGCTGGGCGCCGGCGGCGCGGTCTGTTTCGCCTCGGGTTTCACCGAGGCGGCGGGCGAAGATGCCGGGGGTGGCGATCTCCAGTCGCGGCTGGTGGCCGCCGCAGGGTCGATGCCGCTGCTTGGTCCGAACTGTTATGGCTTTGTCAACGCGCTGGACCGGGTGGCGATCTGGCCCGATCAGCACGGGATGTGCCCGCAGGAGCGCGGCGTCGCGATCCTGACCCAGTCGTCGAATATCGCGATCAACCTGAGCATGCAGCGCCGCGCCCTGCCGATCGCCTATATGGTGACATGCGGCAACATGGCCCAGACCAGCCAGGCGCAGATTGCCCGGGCGCTGCTGGACGACGACCGGGTCACAGCCATCGGTCTGCATGTCGAAGGCTTCGGAAATCTGCGCGACTGGGAGGCGCTCGCGGCCCGGGCACGCGAGCGGGGCGTGCCGCTGGTCGCCATCAAGGCCGGACGGTCGGACCGGGCGCGGGCGGCGACGCTGTCGCATACCGCCTCGCTGGCCGGGAGCGACGCCGGCGCGCAGGCGCTGCTTGACCGGCTGGGAATCGCCCGGCTGAACGGGCTGCCAGAGTTCCTTGAGACACTGAAGCTGTTGCACTGTACCGGCAGGCTGGCGTCGAACCGGATCGCCTCGATCAGCTGTTCGGGCGGCGAGGCGGCGCTGGTCGCCGACATGGCGCAGGGGCGCGACCTGGAGTTCGCGCCGCTGGGGCAGGCGCGGCGGGACGCGCTGAAAGACGCGTTGGGGCCGATGGTGGCGCTGGCCAATCCGCTGGACTACCACACCTATGTCTGGCGCGACACAACCGCCATGGCCCGGGCCTGGGCCGCCATGACCGGCGACGGCATCGCGCTTACGCTTTCCATCGTCGACTATCCGCACACGGATGCAACCGACTGGGCCTGCGCGACACAGGCCGCGTTGCAGGTGCGGGCACGGACCGGTGCGCCATTCGCGGTGGCGGCCAGCCTGCCGGAACTGCTGCCCGAGGCGGTGGCGCACGAACTGATGGCCGGCGGCGTGGTGGCGTTGCACGGCCTGTCCGAGGCGCTGGCCGCGACCGAGGCGGCGGCGCGCGTACTGCCGGCGGCGGCCGAACCGCTGCTGCTGCCCGGAACGCAGGAGGCAGACGAGACCCTGAGCGAGGCCGACGCCAAGGCGGCGCTGGCGGCACATGGTCTGGCGGTGCCGGAGTCCCGCGTGGCCGATGCAGCGCAGGCCGCGACGGCGGCAGGCGATCTGCGCGGGCCATTGGTGGTCAAGGGGCTGGGGCTGGCGCACAAGTCCGATCAGGGCGCGGTGCGGCTGGGGCTGTCGGTCGTCGAGGCCGGAACCGCGGCTCTCGGGGTCGGCACTGAGCGTGTGCTGATCGAGGAGATGGTGACGGATGGGGTGGCCGAACTGCTGATCGGTGTCGTCTGCGACCCGGCGCACGGTTTCGTGCTGACGCTGGGCGCCGGGGGCGTGCGGGCGGAGATTCTGCGGGACACGGTATCGCTGCTGATTCCGAGCCGGCCCGAAGACATCCGCGCGGCGCTGACGCGGCTGCGATGCGCGCCTTTGCTGCGGGGATATCGCGGCCGGCCGGGGGCCGATACGGGCGCCATCCTGGCGGCCGTGGCGGCGGTGCAGGCCTATGTGCTTGCCAATGCCGGAAGCGTCGGTGAAGTTGAGGTCAATCCACTGATCTGTACGCCCCGGCGCGCAGTGGCGGTGGATGCCCTGATCCGAAAGGCCAAGACATGCCCGAACCCATCCTGACAGAGCGCGACGGCGCCATCCTGACCGTGACGGTAAACCGCCCGCCGGCAAATGCCATCGACCTGGCGACCAGCCGCGTCATGGGTGAGATATTCAGGGATTTCCGCGACGATCCCGACTTGCGGGTGGCGATCCTGACCGCGGCGGGCGAGAAGTTCTTTTGCCCCGGCTGGGATCTGAAGGCCGCCGCCGGTGGCGACGCGGTGGATGGCGACAACGGGGTCGGGGGCTTTGGCGGCCTGCAGGAACTGCGCGATCTGGGCAAGCCGGTGATCGCCGCGGTGAACGGAATCGCCTGCGGCGGCGGGCTTGAAGTGGCGATGAGCGCCGACATCATCCTGGCCGCCGAACACGCGACCTTCGCCTTGCCCGAGATCCGCTCGGGCACGGTGGCGGATGCGGCGAGCATCAAACTGCCCAAGCGCATCCCCTACCATATCGCGATGGAAATGCTGATGACCGGCCGCTGGATCGATGCCGGGGAGGCGGCGCGCTGGGGTCT
Organism: Jhaorihella sp.; assembly: GCA_047975215.1. Taxonomy (GTDB): domain Bacteria; phylum Pseudomonadota; class Alphaproteobacteria; order Rhodobacterales; family Rhodobacteraceae; genus JAGRMG01. Next base: position 4,288 of record JBKEDD010000089.1, on the reverse strand, counting down.
GGTCAACCGGGTCGTGCCGCCCGAGCGTCTGATGGAGGAAGCCCGCGACATGGCCCGGCTTCTGGCCGCCGGGCCGCCGCTGGTCTTTGCCGCGATAAAGGAGATCGTGCGCGACGCCGAGGATTCGAAGTTCCAGGACGCGATGAACCGGATCACCAACCGGCAGTTGCGCACGGTGGATGTTCTCTATTCTTCCGAGGATCAGAAGGAAGGCGCGCGCGCCTTCACCGAAAAGCGCGATCCGGTATGGAAAGGGCGCTGAGCGGGGCCGGCGGCGAGACACGTCGCCGGCGCGGATCGCCGCGGGCGCGCGGGGTTCAGGCTTTCTCGAACAGCGCGATCAGCGCGGTGTCGTCCTTGTTCTCGCCCGAGGCCAGATCGCCGTAGATTCGCACTTCGGGCAGGGACAGGCGGGATATCCGGCCATCTTTCAGCAGCAGCCCGAACAGCTGGTCAAAGCCCATGCTGTCGAAATGTACTCGATTGATCGACAGTGCGAATTGCGCACCGTGGCGTGCGATCCGAAGAAGCGCGCCGATGGCCTCGGGGCCGACATGGCCATGAGTGAAGGTGCCCGATGACACGATCCCCGAATAGCTTTCGCGCGGCGCCGGGATGCCGTGGTTGATATCGGCCTCGATCGCATCGCGGTATATGTCCTTGCGCATCGCCTGGGCCAGCATTTCGGGGCTGATATCGGTGGCGTCGATCGGCCCCACGCCCAGATTGGACAGCACCGCGCCGCACAGGCCGGTTCCGGCGCCGACATCCAGCACCGGCCCCTGGCCTCCGGCGGACACGAATGCGCGCGCGGTATGAATGTGCAGCTGGTAATCCTCGCGCGCGGCAAAGCTGTCGTCGTAATCGCCCGCCCATTCGGCGTAGAGGCGCCGGGAGTCTTCCGGCGTCTTCAGCCCGTAGGCCGATTTCACATCGGGTGTCTTGTCTTTCATGCAACAAGAAAGGCGCAAGTTCGGATTCGAATCAAGCCATCCCGAACAGCCGGCCTTGCATCCCGCCCCGTCCCGACCCATCAAGGGCGTATGAGCGCAACATTGCTTTCCTTCGGACACGGCTATTCCGCCAGCGCGCTGGCGCGAATCCTGCTGCCGCTGGGCTGGCGCATCATCGGCACCACAAGAAGCCCCGAACGCGTCGCCGAGTTGCGCGCGAGCGGGGTCGAGCCGCTGGTCTGGGCGAGTGACGCGCCGGTTTCGCTGGCGGGAATCACCCATCTGCTGATCTCTGCGGGGCCGGATGAACGGGGCGATCCGGTGCTGAACGCACTGGACGACACCATTGCCGCGGCGGCGCCCGGACTGACCTGGGCTGGATACCTGTCCACCACCGCCGTCTATGGCGATCATGGCGGCGGCTGGGTCGACGAGAATACCGCCCTGAGCCCGGCATCGCGGCGCGGCCGGTGGCGGGTTGCGGCCGAAGCCGAATGGCGCGCGATTCCCGGGCTGCCACTGCACATCTTCCGGCTGGCCGGCATCTACGGGCCCGGCCGCGGCCCGCTTGCCAAGCTGCGCGCCGGAACCGCCCGGCGGATCGTCAAGCCCGGCCAGGTGTTTTCGCGGATCCATGTCGAGGATATTGCGCAGGTCCTGGCTGCCTCCATCGACCGGCCCGCCCCCGGCGCCGTCTACAATCTTTGCGATGACGACCCGGCGCCGCCCGAGGACGTGATCGAACATGCCGCCAAACTGCTGGGCCTGCCGGTGCCGCCCGCGATCGCGTTCGATCGGGCCGATCTGACGCCGATGGCCCGCAGCTTCTATGGCGAAAGCAAACGGGTGCGAAACGACCGGATCAAGTCCGAACTGGGCGTGGTCCTCAAATACCCAAGCTACCGCGACGGGCTGGCAGCACTTGTGAACGCCGAAACCTGACCGGCCCGATCCGGGCGCCCGGGACGCGCCGCGCCGGACTTCAGGTCACGACCCGAAGCGTTAGGTTGATGCGCCCGCCCGCGGGCAGCAGCGCCGACGAGGCGAACCGGATCCGGTCGATCCCGTGATAGGTCAGGCGCGCCGGCCCGCCCATGACCACAACGTCGCCCGATTGCAGCCAGATCGATTCCGTTCGCCCGCCGCGGGTCGCGTTGCCGACACGAAACAGCGCGTCATCGCCCAGCGATACCGATACCACCGGCCAGGTGAAATCGGCTTCGTCGCGGTCCTGGTGCAGCCCCATGCGCGCGCCCTCGCCATAATAGTTGATCAGGCAGCTGTCGGGCTGCCGCTCCAGCCCGGTGATCCGGTCCCAGACCGACAGAACCTCGCCCGGTATCCCGGGCCAGTCCACGCCCGAGGGGTGGGCTGCCGCATAACGGTATCCGCGCCGGTCGGAATACCAGCCGCACCGGCCCGCCGAGGTCATTCGTACCGACATCCGCCCGCCACCGGGAATCTCGGGCGAAAACAGTGGCGCGGCCTTCAGGATCGGGCGCAATGCCTCAAGCAACGCTCTCTGCCCGGCAGAGTCCAGGCAGCACTTCCAGATTTCGAAACCACGGATGTTCAGCGGGCTTGCCACTCGTCAACCCTTTCTTTGCCAGGCCCTGCAAAATTCATCACGGATTCGTGAAACCCGGCGCAAACGGGCGGTTGCAGGGCAGTTTGGCGGACCCTATATACGCCGGGACGCGCGGTGGTGCACACATGACCGCGCCAAACCAACCGGGGCCGGGATGCCAAAACGGGTTCAGGCCTCGGGCAATCGCCTTGAAGTGAAAAGGGATCGAACACATGAGTAAAGTAATCGGCATCGACCTCGGGACCACCAACAGCTGCGTCGCCATCATGGACGGCAGCCAGCCGCGTGTCATCGAGAACTCGGAAGGGGCGCGCACGACCCCCTCGATCGTCGCGTTCACCGACGATGAACGCCTGGTCGGCCAGCCGGCCAAACGCCAGGCCGTGACCAACCCCGACAATACCATCTTCGGCATCAAGCGCCTGATCGGGCGCCGCGACGACGACCCGGATCTGGCCAGGGACAAGAAGAACCTGCCCTTCACGGTGATTGACGGCGGCAATGGCGATGCCTGGGTCAAGGCCCGGGGCGAGAAGTATTCCCCTTCCCAGATTTCGGCCTTCATTCTCGGCAAGATGAAGGAAACGGCCGAAAGCTATCTCGGCGAAGAGGTCAAGCAGGCGGTCATCACCGTGCCCGCGTATTTCAACGACGCCCAGCGTCAGGCCACCAAGGACGCCGGCAAGATCGCCGGCCTTGAAGTGCTGCGCATCATTAACGAACCGACCGCCGCGGCGCTGGCCTACGGGCTGGACAAGGACACCAGCCATACCATCGCCGTCTATGACCTGGGCGGGGGCACGTTCGACGTGACCATCCTTGAAATCGACGACGGGCTGTTCGAGGTCAAGTCGACCAATGGCGACACCTTCCTGGGTGGCGAAGATTTCGACATGCGGATCGTCAACTACCTGGCCGACGAGTTCAGGAAGGAACACGGCGTCGATCTGACCAAGGACAAGATGGCGCTGCAACGCCTGAAAGAAGCGGCCGAGAAGGCCAAGATCGAACTGTCCAGCTCCAGCCAGACCGAGATCAACCAGCCGTTCATCTCGATGGGCAAGGACGGATCGCCGCTGCACATGGTGATGAAGCTGACCCGCGCCAAGCTGGAACAGCTTGTCGGCGACCTGATCAAGGCGTCGATCAAACCCTGCCAGGCGGCGCTGAAGGATGCCGGCCTGTCGGCGGGCGACATCGATGAGGTGGTCCTGGTCGGCGGCATGACGCGCATGCCCAAGGTTGTCGAGGAAGTCACCAAGTTCTTCGGCAAGGAACCGCACAAGGGCGTGAACCCGGACGAGGTGGTCGCCATGGGTGCGGCCATTCAGGCCGGCGTGCTTCAGGGCGATGTCAAGGATGTGCTGCTGCTCGACGTGACCCCGCTGTCGCTCGGCATCGAGACCAAGGGCGGCGTCATGACACGGCTCATCGACCGCAACACGACCATCCCGACGCGTCGCACCGAGGTGTTCACCACCGCCGACGACAACCAGCCCCAGGTCGAGATCCACGTGCTGCAGGGCGAGCGGGACATGGCGCAGTACAACAAGACGCTGGGCAAGTTCTCCCTCGTCGGCATCCCGCCCGCTCCGCGCGGCGTGCCCCAGGTCGAGGTCACCTTCGACATCGACGCCAACGGCATCGTGCACGTGGCCGCCAAGGACCGCGCCACGGGCAAGGAGCAGTCGATCACCATCACCGGTCAGTCGTCGCTCTCCAAGGACAACATCGACCAGATGGTGCG
>JBKEDD010000088.1:0-86506 GCA_047975215.1 Jhaorihella sp. | reverse complement strand
TCCCCCGGATGTTCCTATCCGGGGGAAGCCTAGCGTCAGACTGGCAAATATCAACCTATACCATGGGTCAGGACCGGTAGTGCTCTGCCTTGAAGGGGCCCTCGGGCGTGACGCCGATATAAGCGGCCTGCTCCGGGGACAGTTTGCTCAGCCTGACGCCGATCTTGTCCAGATGCAGCCGCGCGACCTTTTCGTCCAGTGCCTTGGGCAGGATATAGACGCCGGGCCGATATTCGTCGCCCTTGGTGAACAGCTCGATCTGGGCCAGCACCTGGTTGGTGAAGCTGGCCGACATGACAAAGGACGGGTGGCCGGTGGCGTTGCCCAAATTCAGCAGCCGGCCTTCGGACAAAAGGATGATCCGCGCGCCCGAGGGCATCCCGATCATGTCCACCTGGTCCTTGATGTTGGTCCATTTGTGGTTTTTCAGCGCCGCGACCTGAATTTCATTGTCGAAATGGCCGATATTGCCGACGATGGCCATGTCCTTCATCGCGCGCATGTGCTCGATGCGGATCACGTCCTTGTTGCCGGTGGTGGTGATGAAGATATCGGCGTCGGCGACGACATCCTCAAGCACGACGACCTCGAACCCGTCCATGGCGGCCTGCAATGCGCAGATCGGATCGATCTCGGTTACCTTGACGCGCGCGCCGGCGCCGCGCAGTGATGCGGCACTGCCCTTGCCGACATCGCCATAGCCGCAGACCACGGCGACCTTGCCGGCCATCATCACATCGGTGGCGCGGCGGATGCCATCGACCAGCGATTCCTTGCAGCCATACTTGTTGTCGAATTTCGACTTGGTGACGCTGTCGTTGACGTTGATCGCCGGAAACGGCAGATGACCCTTTTCCATCAGCTGATACAGGCGATGCACGCCGGTGGTGGTCTCCTCGGACACACCCTTGATCAAGTGGCGCTGCTTGACGAACCAGCCGGGGCTTTCCTTCAGACGCTTTTTGATCTGGGCAAAGAACGCGACCTCTTCCTCGGACTGCGGGTTTTCGATCAGGTCGGTTTCACCTTCTTCGACGCGGGCCCCGATCAGAACGTACATGGTGGCGTCGCCGCCGTCGTCGAGGATCATGTTGGCGCCGCCATCCTCGAACATGAAGATGCGGTCGGCATAATCCCAGTATTCTTCCAGCGTCTCGCCCTTGACGGCAAAGACCGGGGTGCCGCCCGCGGCAATCGCCGCCGCCGCGTGGTCCTGGGTCGAGAAGATGTTGCACGACGCCCAGCGCACGTCGGCGCCCAGCGCCGTCAGCGTTTCGATCAGAACGGCGGTCTGGATCGTCATGTGCAGGCTGCCGGCGATACGCGCACCCTTCAGCGGCTTGGATTGCCCGTATTCCTCGCGCAGCGCCATCAGGCCCGGCATTTCGGTTTCGGCAATCTGGATTTCCTTGCGGCCGAAATCGGCCTGATTGATATCCTTTACAATATAGTCTTTTGCCATCTGCGCACCTTTCCTAAGCGTCGGCCTGCGCCCTAGCAGGTTCCGCAAAAGGGCTCAATGCAGGAAAGACGTATCGGCCGGGTCGGTTCAGCGCCGGGACAACCGGCGCGCCGCCCCGGTCATCGGTCCGGGCCGCGAACGCCAATCCCGCGCAGACCGGCGCGACGGCGATCAACAACATGTTTGCGTCGCGTTTCCTGCCCGGCTAACCGATAGGCGCGGAAACTGGTTTCCCGTTCGAAGGAGGCTTTGCCCATGACACCGCCGCGCGCATGGCAGCGGATGCTCTCAGGCCGCCGGCTTGACTTGCTGGATCCGACCCCGGTCGATATCGAGATCGAGGATATCGCGCACGGTCTGGCCTTTGTCGCCCGGTGGAACGGTCAGACAAGAGGCGACTTCGCCTATTCGGTGGCCGAGCATTCGCTGCTGGTCGAGACGCTGTTCGGGCGCATCGCCACGAAGGCCCCGGCGAAATGGCGCCTGGCGGCGCTGTTGCACGACGCGCCGGAATACGTGATCGGCGACATGATTTCGCCGGTCAAGTCCGCTGTCGGGCCCGGCTATGGCGAAATGGATGCACGTCTGGCGGCGGCGATCCACATCCGGTTCGGCCTGCCCGCCATCATCCCCGCAGCGATCAAGCGGCAGATCAAGAAGGCCGACCGAACCAGTGCCTGGATGGAAGCCACCCGCATCGCCGGTTTCTCGGTGGCCGAGGCCGACAGGTTCTTCGGCAAGGTCCACGCCACGCTGATCGAAGGGCTGGATATCCGCCTGCGCCCGCCGGTCGAGGTTCGCACGGCCTTTGGTGCGCGCCATGCCGGGTTACTTGCACAGATCGGCTAATGTTCCGGCTCCTGTCGGGTCCGGGCAAGAAACTCATCCCCGCCATAAACCCGCGACAGCCGCGCGGCATCGAAATCAATATGCACGATGCGGCGGGTCCGGTTGTCACCCTCGACCCGGCGAAAATAGAAATCGCGTTCGGCGAAATTGCCACGCACCATGATCCAGCGCACGATACTGGCGGTCAGTCCGCGATAGGGCGCAATCAGATCGACGATCCACAGATGCCCGCCCGATTGCCAGTCCGCGCGTTCGAGTGGTTCGCCCCCGATAAGCTTGCGTTCGGCATCCGGGCCAAGCCATGCCCAGGTATACATGGCGCGCGGCACGTCATCGAAACGGAATATCCGGAACTGGCCGGAAAGGACCGGCGGTTCCAGATAGCTGCGCAGCGTCCGAACACTCATCTGGGCGTGGCGCGGGCTGCGAAACGCCAGGAAGGTCATGTCGCCATAGACGCGCAACACCTTCTCCGACGGTGCCTCTTCGGCCGGCAGCGGGTTTCCTGCGCTGTCGACCAGCCCGCTCACGGCGAATCCGGCTGTTCGATCGCATCTTGAAGCATTCGCGCCTCCCAGGGCCGCAGGGCCGGGCGCGCAACCGCGCCATAGCCGGTATCGTCCTGCAAATGGGGAAACAGCTTCAGCAATTCTCTGCGAACCGGCGCGTCCAGCTCCGCCAGGGTGTAGGCTCCGGGATGAAAGCTTTCGGTGGCCAGACCTTCGGTGAACATGATCTGGTGTTCGTCAAACAGGATGTGAAAATACTCGATATCCTCGTCGCCCGCCTCACGCCGGACCGTGCTGTCGTTGACCAGGCTTTTCGCCGGCACCAGCACCTGGTCTTCGCCGAACATCAGTTGCGCCCGCCAGTCCTGAAGAAATACGCGATGCTGCGGCGACACGCGCAAGGCGCGTTCCGGCCTTCCCGCGCCCATCGCGTCGGGTTCGAACCGGACGGGCCGCAACGAAGGGTCGCGCGTCATTTCCTGCACCGGTACCCGACGCGACCCGATCCAGCGCACCGGCTGCGGCGCACCGTCCATCGTGCAAACAAGGTCGCCACACGCCAGGTCTTCCACGGCAACGGGCCCGCGCGTGGTGGCGATCCGCGTACCGCGCGCCACGCAGATCAGCAGGTTGATGACCACGGTATCGGTTTCGGAGCTGCCGCCATCGGTACCCGTGACCGTAAAGCTCACGACCTGATCGGACCCGGTTGCGGCGATGTTCGCCCAGTTCGGGGTGAACGTGTATGTACCGGTGGTCGAATTCGTGGTCAGCGTTCCGAACGAGGTGTTGCTGAGCGCGGAAAAGGTATATCCGTCCGACGCCTCGCCGGCACTGACATCACCAAAAACGAACGCATTGAAGTCGCCGCTGATCGTCGCCGAACTCGACAGCGTCAGGTCAAGCGTGGCGTTCCAGTTGGACGGACCGCCGGCGGTCTCGCCGCCCACGTCTTTGATGTTGAATCCCATTCGGGTTCCTGCTCGATACGCCCGTTTACGGCGCCTGGATTGTTTTCAGGCAGCCTACAGCAATTTCGGAGTATCAGGCTACGGGCTTAAGATTCGTTTTGTTTTACTGTGACTTCAGCGCACGGGCCTTCATCGCCTCATAGGCCGGAAGGACTGTCTGGCACAAATTTGCATAGTCGCCCGACAGTTGCGGCAACGGCCCTTCCGCGCCGGCAATACCGCGGCTTTGGTGCACCGCGCCGTACCAGTGCCGCGCCCATATGCCATCCTCGGGGCGCCCGCCCGCGGGCCAGTGCAGCATGGCCGTGCTGAACGGCAGGCCAATCGCGCCGCATAGCCGTTTCAGCATGGTTTCGGGGTCGTCGCGAATGTCGTGGCTGTCGATCACGATGCCGCCGATGCGCCGATGCAGGGCCAGTTGCTGTGCATATCCGATGTCTTCGGCAACGGGCGCCTCGCGCTTGGCGGCATAGCTGGCGATCACCCGTGCGGGATGCCGGATCAGATGCACATGCACGCAATCGTCAAACCAGCCGGTCGGAAAGCCGTCCAGCATGTGATGTGGCATGTGCTTCATGTAGAAATGCGGCTTGCCGCCGGGGATCGGCCCGGCGCAGGCGGCCGCGACACGGTACGCATCGGTCTCGTGCGCCGCCATGATCTCTGCGGCCATCGGATGATCGAGGCCGGTCGCCTTCAGGTAGGGGGCATAGAACGGTTCGTCCCAGACCGCACAATCGCCACGCGCGGCAAAGGCATACATCATCGCGGTCGAAAGGTTGCGCGGCCCCGACCACATGGCGATTCTCATGCCTGGGTTTCCTCTCGGACAAGGGCCTTGTAAAGCTCGCGCAGCCGTTGCGTCACCGGGCCCGACTGCCCGCTTCCGATCTGGCGGCCGTCAATCTCGGCCACCGGCGTTTGCGCCCCGAAGGTGCCGGTCAGGAAGGCTTCGTCGGCGCCATAGGTATCGACCAGGCTGAAGTTACGCTCGAACACCGGGATGGCGTTGGCGCGGCACAGGTCGATCACCTTCTGCCGGGTGATCCCGTTCATGCAGTAATCGCCGGTACTGGTCCAGACCTCACCCTTGCGCACGATGAAGAAGTTGCAGGCGTTGGTCGTGTTGACGAACCCATGCACGTCCAGCATCAGCGCCTCGTCTGCGCCGGCCTTCTCGGCGGCGATGCAGGCCAGAACGCAGTTCAGCTTGGAATGGCTGTTAAGCTTGGGATCCTGGCTCGTCGGCAGGCCGCGAACATGGGGCACCGTGGCCAGCCGGATCGGGCGCGGCAGGCTGGGGCGGGAATGCTCCATGATGATGACGACGCTCGGCCCCTGCCGGCTCAGGCCCGGATGCTGGAACGGGCGCGACTTGACCCCGCGCGTCACCATCAGGCGCGCATGGACATCCGTCGTCATCGCGTTGGCCGTCTGCGTGTCCAGCAAGGCCGCGGCTACGCCGTCGCGGTCCAGGCCGATATCCAGGTCAATTGCCCTGGCGGCGGCGAACAGGCGGTCCAGATGTTCGCCCAGAAAGGCCCAGCGCCCGTCATACAGCCTAAGCCCCTCCCAGACACCATCGCCCAGCATGAAACCGCTGTCATAGACACTTATCACCGCCTGTGCCCTGGGCAGGATACGGCCGTTGACGTAGATGAGGATATCCTCGTTGCGAGCGTCCTCTTCGGCTTCGTGGGTCGTCATCTTCTCGGTCATGGTGTCCTCCGCCCGTACCGATGGCTTAGCGCCGCACATGCCCCGGGCCAAGCGGTAAATTCCACTCAACATGGCGTGACCTCACACGCCTTTGGCTTGTGGCGGCGGGCATTCGGTTTCACGCTGGGGCAAACGGAGAAAGCGGATGAGCCTTTCACACGATATCAGAACTCTGACCCTTGGCGCCCTGATCGCCGTTGCGGCGGCGCTGCGCATGTTGCCGGCCCAGGCCGGCCAGAGCGAAACCCTGACAGTCGCCGGCGGTTGCTTCTGGTGTGTCGAGGCCGATTTCGAATCCGTTCCGGGCGTGACGGGGGCGGTCTCGGGCTATACCGGCGGTGATGTGTACGATCCCACCTACAAGCAGGTAGCGCGCGGCGGCACCGGCCATTTCGAGGCGGTGCAAATCACCTTCGATCCCGCCCGGATCTCGCGCCGGCAATTGCTGGACACGTTCCTGCGCTCGGTCGATCCGACCGACGCGGGCGGCCAGTTCTGCGACCGCGGAAACAGCTATCGCACCGCGATATTCGTCTCTGACAAGGCGGAAAGGGCTGTTGCGCAACAGGCTGTCGCCGAGGCCCAGGCGGCGCTGGGCCAACCGATCGTCACGCCCATCCTGCCCCAATCAAGGTTCTGGCCGGCCGAGGAATACCACCAGGATTACTACAGGAAGGACGAGTTGATCTTTTTCTCGCGCTTCGGCCCGACAACAAAAATGAAGGCCTACAAACTGTACCGCGAAGGTTGCGGCCGTGATGCGCGGGTACGCGAATTGTGGGGCGACAAGGCGCCCTTTGCGGGCAGTTAGGACAGGCGCGCTTCGCCCACGTCCTTCAGATCGGGGATCACATCCGCCGTGCCATGGCGTGTTACCATGATCGCCGCTGCGCGCATCGCCAGCCCGATCGCCTGTTCCATCGGCATGCCCCGGTCCAGCCCCGCCAGCACATAGCCCGCGAACGTATCGCCGGCCCCCGTGGTATCGACAGGTCGCACGGGTATGGCAGGAAAATCGCGCGATTGTCCTGAAACAGTGTCGAAATACCGAGCGCCCTGCGCGCCCCGCGTCACGATCACATGGCGCACGGGCAGCGCGGCGGGGCGCATTCCTGTCGCGGCTTGCAACTGCCCGGCCTCCACAGCGTTCAGCACGAGAAAATCGAGACAGGGCAGGACCGCGCGCACCGCCGCTGCCTCGAACGGCGCGGCGGCATAGCAGATCTTCAGGCCCAGATCGCGGCCCATCCGTGCGGCTTGCGACTGCAAGTTGGTTTCATTCTGCATCAACAGGCTGTCACCCGCCTGCGCCCCGGACAGCGCCCGGCGCAGCATTTCTTCGGAAATGGCCCGGTTTGCCCCGGGATAGAGTATGATCTGGTTCTCTGCCGCCGGATCGACGGCGACGATCGCGTGACCTGTCGACTCGGCAATAACCGCTATGTGGCGGGTATCGACCCCGTATTCCCTCAGCCGTTCGACTGCCCAGCGCCCGTCGGCGCCAACCGCGCCGATATGACAGACCCGAGCACCCGCCCGCGCCGCGGCAACCGACATGTTCGCGCCCTTGCCGCCGAGGAACCGCGCGAACCCGGTCGCGGCCAGCGTTTCCCCCGGCCCCGGCAGATGCGGCACGGCATAGACCATGTCGGCATTGATCGAGCCGAGATTCCAGATCGCCACGGGTTCAGCCGATATCGCAGGCCGCCAGCACTGCCATGTTCAGGATATCGCTGGCGGTGGACACGGACGAACAGATCTGGATCGGCTTGTCGACGCCGCTGAGAATCGGACCGATCACCGTGGCCCCGGCCATCTCCTGCATCAGCTTGACCGAAATGCTGGCCGAATGACGTGCCGGAACCACCAGAATGTTGGCCGGCCCGGTAAGGCGCGAGAACGGGTAATGCGCCTGTGCCTTCGGATTCAGCGCCACATCCACGGTCATTTCGCCCTCGTACTCGAAATCCGCGCCGCGCCGGTCCAGCACCACCGGCGCGTGGTGCATCTTCTCGGCTCTCTCGGAAACCGGGTGGCCGAAGGTCGAGAAGCTGACGAAAGCGACACGCGGTTCAAGCCCCATGTCGCGGGCAACGCTGGCGGCGCGCTCGGCGATGGTCGCCAGATCCTCGGCCTCGGGCCATTCATGCACCAACGTATCGCCGATCAGAACGATCCGGCCCTTGTGCAAGAGCGCGGTAACGCCGACCGCGCCATGCGCGGCGTCCGCGTCGAACACATGGCCGATACGGTCCAGCACATGCGCCGACTTGCGCGTCGCCCCCGTGACCAGCCCGTCACCATGCCCATGCGCCAGCATCAGTGCCGAAAAGACGTGGCGGTCGCGCGCCGCCAGCCGGTGAATATCCTTATGGTCGAACCCTTTGCGTTGCAGACGGTCGTAAAGAAACGCCTTGTAGGTCTCAAGATGTTCGGTGTTGGCGGCGTTGACGACCTCAAGTTCGGGCACCGCATCGCCAAGCCCTGCCTTTTTCAGCTTGGCGGTCACATCGGCCTGACGGCCCACCACCAGCGCCTTGCCGAACCCGGCCCGCTGATAAGTGACCGCTGCGCGCAGTACGCGCGGGTCGTCGCCCTCGGCAAAGATCATCCGGCTTTGCGCCGCGCGGGCCCGGGTGTTGAGGCTGCGCAGGATGCTGGCGGTCGGATCCATGCGCGACTTTAGGTTCAACTCATAGGCGTCCATGTCGATGATCGGTCGCCGCGCGGCGCCGGTATTCATGCCCGCACGCGCCACTGCCGGCGGAATCCTGAAGATAAGCCTCGGGTCGAACGGCGTCGGGATGATGTAGTCGCGCCCGAAACTCAGGGCACGACCGTAGGCCAGCGCCACCTCGTCGGGCACGTCCTCGCGCGCGAGTTCGGCAAGCGCACGGGCGCAGGCGATCTTCATCTCGTCGTTGATTGCACGCGCATGTATGTCGAGCGCGCCGCGAAACAGGTAGGGAAAGCCCAGCACGTTGTTGACCTGGTTGGGATAGTCGCTGCGCCCGGTGGCGACGATGGCGTCGGGGCGCACCTCCTGCGCCTCTTCCGGCGTGATCTCGGGGTCGGGGTTGGCCATGGCGAAAATGACCGGGTTCTCGGCCATGCTCTTGACCATCTCCTGAGTCACCGCACCCCTTGCCGACACGCCAAGAAACACGTCCGCGCCCCGCATCGCGTCCTCGAGCGTGCGCAGATCGGTCTTGACCGCATGGGCGGATTTCCACTGGTTCATGCCATCTGTGCGGCCCTGCCAGATCACACCCTTGGTGTCGCACATGATGCAATTGTCGTGCCGCGCGCCCATCGCCTTGAGCAGTTCAAGACAGGCGATTCCCGCCGCCCCCGCCCCGTTCAGCACGATCTTCACATCCTCTATCTTCTTTCCCGACAGGTGCAGCGCGTTTATCAGCCCCGCCGCGCAGATTACCGCCGTGCCGTGCTGGTCGTCGTGAAAGACGGGAATGTCCATCTCTTCCTTCAGGCGCTGCTCGATGATGAAGCATTCCGGCGCCTTGATATCTTCCAGGTTGATGCCGCCGAATGTCGGCCCCATCAGCCGGACGGCCTGGCAGAAGGCGTCCGGGTCTTCGGTGTCAAGTTCGATGTCGATGGAATTGACGTCGGCAAATCGCTTGAACAGAACCGCCTTGCCTTCCATCACGGGCTTTGAACCCAGCGCCCCCAGATTGCCCAGCCCCAGAACCGCCGTGCCGTTCGAGATCACGGCGACGAGATTGCCCTTGTTGGTATAATCATAGGCGGTTTCCGGGTTCCTCGCGATGGCCTCGCAAGGCACCGCTACACCGGGGGAATAGGCAAGCGACAGGTCGCGCTGCGTGGTCATCGGCACCGTGGCCTGTACCTCGAACTTGCCGGGTGTCGGCTCCAGGTGGAAGGCAAGCGCCTCTTCGTCGGTGATCTTGAATTTGGCCATGTGGCATACTTTCCGGGTTGGGCGCTCGTCTCATAGCGTAGGGTCGGCGTCGCCTCAACGGCAAGACGTTTTGTCTTTCGTCGCACCGGCCGGATTTGTAAGGTCGCCGCGACCGCAGGACCCGGGAAATACCGTTGACGAACGCTACACCGATGATGGTGCAATACCTCGAGATCAAGGCCGCCCACGCGGATTGCCTGCTGTTTTACCGCATGGGCGATTTCTACGAGATGTTCTTTGACGATGCCGTTGCCGCGGCCGAGGCGCTGGATATCGCGCTGACCAAGCGCGGCAAGCACGACGGCGCCGACATTCCGATGTGCGGCGTGCCGGTACATTCCGCCGAAGGCTATCTTCTCACCCTGATCCGCAAGGGTTTCAGGGTGGCGGTCTGCGAACAGATGGAAAGCCCGGCGGAGGCGAAGAAGCGCGGCTCCAAATCCGTGGTGAAACGCGAGGTCGTGCGCCTTGTCACGCCCGGCACCCTGACCGAGGACTCCCTGCTCGAGGCGCGGCGGCACAATTTCCTGGCGGCACTTGCGCAGGTGCGCGACCAGACGGCGCTGGCCTGGGCAGACATATCGACCGGCGCGTTTCACGTCATGGCGCTGGCGCGCGCGCGCCTGGGGCCGGAACTGGCCCGCCTGGCGCCGTCCGAACTGATCCTGCCGGAAACCTCTGACGCGGCGCTGCGCGCGGTGCCATCCGATTTCGGCATTCCCGTAACACCGCTGGGCCGCGCCAGTTTCGACAGTTCGGCCGCCGAAATTCGCATCCGCGAATTGTTCGGTGTCGAGGCGCTGGACTCGTTTGGCAGTTTCGGCCGCGCCGAGGTGTCGGCGATGGGTGCGCTGATCGACTATCTCGACATCACCCAGCGCGGCCGGCTGCCGTTGTTGCGCCCGCCCCGGCGCGAAACCGCCGAACGCTCGGTCCAGATCGACGCGGCGACGCGGCGCAATCTGGAACTGACCCGCGCGCTTGGCGGCGGGCGCGCCGGGTCGCTGCTCGACGTGATCGACCGCACCGTTACCCCGGGCGGGGCACGGCTTCTGGAACAGCGCCTGTCCAGTCCGTCGCGCGACCTCGAAACTCTCCGGGCGCGGCTGGATTCGGTAGACTTCTGCCTGACTCAGAGCCTGTATTCAGCGGATCTTCGGCAGGCGCTGCGCAAGACCCCGGATCTGGATCGCGCGCTTTCGCGCCTGGCGCTCGACCGCGGCGGCCCGCGCGATCTGGCTGCCGTCCGGGATGGCCTGGAACAGGTCGCGGCCATCGGCCGGCTTTGCGCGCCTCTCGACCTGCCCGACCAGTTGCGCGATGCCAGCGCCGCGCTTTCGGGGTTTGAGGATCTTTCGGTGCTTCTCGGGGCGGCGCTGGTCGCCGAACCGCCGCTGCTGGCGCGCGATGGCGGTTTCATCGCCTCCGGCCACGACCCCGCGCTTGACGAGGCCCGCACCCTGCGCGACGAAGGCCGGTCGGTCATCGCGCGGCTGCAAAAGACCTATGCCGAGCATACCGGGATCGCGTCGCTGAAGATCAAGCACAACAACGTGCTGGGCTATTTCATCGAAACGACCGCCACGCATGCGGCGAAAATGCTATCGGCGCCGCTGACGCAAACCTATATCCACCGCCAGACCACAGCCAGTCAGGTCCGCTTTACCACCGTCGAACTCAGCGAACTCGAAACCCGAATCCTGAACGCCGGGAATCATGCGCTCGAGATCGAAAAGCGGCTCTATCAAAGCCTGTCAGAGACAATCCTTGCCGAGTCCACCCGCCTGAACGCCGCCGCCGCCGCGCTGGCAGAATTCGATCTTGCGGCATCGCTGGCCGACCTTGCGGCGGCCGAGAACTGGTGCAGGCCTCATCTGGACGCATCGCGCGCCTTCCGCATCGAGGGTGGCCGCCATCCGGTTGTGGAACACGCGCTGCGCCGGCAATCGGGCGATGCCTTCATCGCCAACGACTGCGACCTGAGCGCCGCCGACGGTGCCGCGATCGCCCTGCTGACCGGGCCGAACATGGCCGGGAAATCAACCTATCTGCGGCAGAACGCGCTGATCGCGCTGCTGGCCCAGATCGGCAGCCATGTGCCCGCCGACAGTGCCCATATCGGGCTGGTCAGCCAGATCTTCAGCCGTGTCGGCGCCTCGGACGATCTGGCGCGCGGGCGGTCCACCTTCATGGTTGAAATGGTCGAAACCGCGGCAATCCTGAACCAGGCCGACGACCGGGCACTGGTGATCCTCGACGAGATCGGCCGCGGCACCGCCACATGGGACGGTCTGTCGATCGCCTGGGCGACGCTGGAACATCTGCATGACGCGAACCGCTGCCGTGCGCTCTTTGCCACGCATTACCACGAACTGACCGCGCTGGCCGGGAGGCTCGACCATGTCGAGAACGCCACCGTCGCCGTGCGCGAATGGGAAGGAGAGGTGATCTTTCTGCACGAGGTGCGCCAGGGTGCCGCCGACCGCTCCTACGGTGTGCAGGTGGCCCAGCTTGCCGGGCTTCCGCCCTCGGTCGTCGCCCGCGCCCGTGTGGTGCTCGACGCGCTGGAAAAGGGCGAACGCGAGGGGCGGCCGGCGCCTGCCGCACTGATCGAAGATCTTCCGCTTTTCGCGGTCAGACCCGCTGCGCCGGATCGCCCCCGCGCACCGTCGGCCAGCGACGAGATGCTTGCCGAAATTCACCCCGACGAACTGACCCCGCGCCAGGCGCTGGAGATACTGTACAAGCTGAAAGAGGCGGCCGGGACAGCCTGACCCGGCCCAGCCTTACCGCGCGGCGCCCGCAAGGGCGCGCTTCAGGACGCCGGCATCGACGATACGCCCACCTGCGCCGGGCGCAGCAGGCGGTCATGCAGCATGAAGCCTTCGGCCGACACCTGAATGATCTCGCCCGCCATGGTTCCCGGAAGCGGCGCCTCGAACATGGCCTCGTGCATCTGGGGGTCGAACCTGTCACCGACCTGCGGAGACACCAGCCTGACCCCGTGCTTGGCGAAGACGTTCAGGAGTTCGCGCATGGTCAGCTCGACCCCTTCGATCAGGCCGGCCGCGACGCCGCCCTGATCGGTGTTTGCAGCATCCAGAGCGCGCTTCATGTTGTCATAGACCGGCAGCATGTCGCGGACCAGTTTCGAGCCGCCATACTGTTCCGCCTCGCGGCGATCCTTCTGTGACCGCTTGCGGGCGTTCTCGGCATCCGCGAGGGCGCGAAGAAACCGGTCCTTCAACTCGTCGCGTTCGGCCCGCAGCGCATCCAGTTCCGCCGCTTCAGGGTCGATCCCGGCCATCTGATCCGCTTGTTCCTCGACAGCGCCCGCGTCAATATCATCAAGGAATTCGTCTTTCTTGGGTTCTGCCATCTCTCACCTCTAACTCCGGTCGGAAAGCAGTTTTCCGACCAGTTGTGCCGTGTAATCCACGATCGGGACGATGCGTCCGTAGTTCAGCCGCGTCGGCCCGATCACGCCAACCGCGCCAATGATCTTTCGGTCAGCGTTCATATATGGGGAAACCACCAGAGAGGAACCCGAAAGTGAGAAAAGTTTGTTCTCGGAGCCGATAAATATCCGCACGCCGTCGCCCTGATCGGTCAATTCCAGGAATTCGGCGATATCGCGCTTGCGTTCTAGGTCATCAAACAATGACCTGATCCGTTCGAGTTCCGCCGTCTCGCCGCCTTCGCCCAGAAGATTCGCCCGGCCGCGCACGATCAGGCGGGCGCTGTCCTCGCCTTCGTCCTCCCACACCGCAAGGCCGCTTTCTATCATGTCGCGGGCCAGGCTGTCGATTTCCTGCCGCCGCGCCGAGATCTCCTTCTGGATCACGCGGCGCAATTCGCCGAGGGTCTTGCCCTCGATCAGCGCGTTCAGGAAATTCGCCGCTTCGCGCATAGAACTTGGGGTCTGGCCCGGCGGTGGCGTAAAAAGACGGTTCTCGACATGTCCGTCCGAAAACACGAGTACCACAAGCGCCCGTTCGTGGCCGAGCGAAACGAACTCGATATGGCGGATCGCCGC
Organism: Jhaorihella sp.; assembly: GCA_047975215.1. Lineage (GTDB taxonomy): Bacteria > Pseudomonadota > Alphaproteobacteria > Rhodobacterales > Rhodobacteraceae > JAGRMG01. The sequence continues at coordinate 73,017 of JBKEDD010000088.1, read as the reverse complement.
CTCGTGTTTCGGCGTCAGAACCAGCGAAGCGCCCTGCGTCACGCCCGAAAGGGCCGATCCGACGCGATCCAGCAGGCCGCCCACGTCATGCGTGTTGCTTGAAAGCGTCGCATCAATCTTTTCGCGGTCCGCGGAGGTCAGATCGCCCACCTCAAGCAGCCCGTCGACGAACATGCGCAAGCCCAACTGCGTCGGTATCCTGCCGGCGCTGACATGCGGACTGTCCAGAAGGCCGAGAAACTCGAGATCCTGCATGACGTTGCGAATGGTGGCGGCGCTGACCTTTTCCTGCATCGTCCGGGTCAATGTCCGGCTGCCTACCGGGCCGCCGCTTTCGAGATAGGACTCGACAACCAGCCGGAACACCTCGCGCGACCGGTCGTTAAGTTCGTCCAGAAGTTTCGTCGCTTCGGTCATGTCATGCCGCCTGGGTGGGCCGTCATTAGGGACAAAGAACAACAAAGGTCAATCGGGGTTGCGCAGCCGCCCCGCGCGGCTGTATCTCCGCCCCGTCCAACAAAGGAATTCCCATGCGCCCCTCTGGTCGAAACTTAAGCGAAATGCGTCCGACTTCAATCGAAACCGGCTTTACCAAACACGCCGAAGGATCCTGCCTGATCAAGGTCGGCGACACCCACGTCCTCTGCACCGCCACCATCGAAGATCGGGTGCCACCATTCATCAAGGGCTCGGGGCTTGGCTGGGTCACGGCAGAATACGGAATGCTGCCGCGCGCCACCAACACGCGGATGCGGCGCGAGGCGTCGGCCGGCAAACAGGGCGGCCGCACCGTCGAGATTCAACGCCTGATCGGCCGCGCATTGCGTGCCGGCGTCGACCGGGTGGCGCTGGGCGAACGCCAGATCACCGTGGATTGCGACGTGCTTCAGGCCGATGGCGGTACGCGATGCGCCGCGATCACCGGCGGTTGGGTGGCGCTGCGCCTTGCGGTAAACCGGCTGATGATAACCGGAGAGGTTCTGAGCGACCCGCTGGTTGATCCGGTGGCCGCGGTTTCCTGCGGCATCTATGCCGGCCAGGCGGTGCTGGATCTCGACTATCCCGAAGACAGCGAGGCCGGCGTGGACGGCAACTTTATCATGACCGGTTCGGGCAGCCTGATCGAGGTACAGATGTCGGCCGAAGGTTCGCTGTTTTCGCGCGATCAGATGAATCAGCTTCTCGATCTGGCCCAGAAGGGCATAAGCGAACTGACCGCCGCGCAGAAGGCCGCCACCGCATGACCCGAACTTTCACCTGCGACCGGCTGCTGATTGCCACGCACAACGCCGGCAAGCTGGTGGAAATGACGCAGCTTCTTGCGCCCCACGGTGTCGCCGTCGTGGGAGCCGCCGAATTGAACCTGCCCGAACCCGCAGAGACCGAGGAAACCTTTGTGGGAAACGCCCGCATCAAGGCGCACGCCGCCACGCGCGCCACCGGCCTCCCGGCGCTGGCCGACGATTCCGGGCTCGAGATCGACGCGCTCGGGGGTGCGCCCGGCGTCCACACGGCGGATTGGGCCGAAACACCCCATGGGCGTGATTTCGTCTTGGCGATGCGGCGCGCCCAACACGAACTGGAGGCACTGAACGCACCGCTTCCGCGCACGGCACGGTTCCGCTGTACCCTGGTGCTGGCCTGGCCCGATGGCCGGGACGAGGTATTCGAAGGCGCGGTATCGGGCCGCATGACCTGGCCAATGCGGGGACGGCAGGGCCATGGCTATGATCCGGTTTTCATCCCTGACGGATATGACATCACCTTCGCGGAAATGGATCCCGAAGAAAAGAACCGGATCAGTCACCGTGCGGTAGCGATGCGGAAATTCGTGGCCGCCTGTTTTGGCTGAACACCTGCCAGGCGGCTTTGGCCTCTCTGTGCATTGGCCGTTCTGTCAGGCAAAGTGCCCCTATTGCGATTTCAACAGCCATGTCGCGCGTGACATCGACCAACCCGCCTGGGCCCGCGCCTATCTGAGCGAGATCGCGCGCACCGCCGCCGAATTGCCGGGGCGGATACTGAACACCATCTACTTCGGCGGCGGCACGCCTTCGCTTATGGCGCCCGATACCGTCGCCGCGATCATCGACGCCGCGCGCCGGCGCTGGCCCACCTCCAACGACATGGAGGTGACGCTCGAAGCCAACCCCGGATCTGTCGAGGCGGGCCGCCTCGCCGCCTACCGCGATGGCGGGGTCAACCGCGTCTCGCTGGGTATCCAGGCGCTGAACGACAGCGATCTGCGGCGACTGGGCCGCATTCACACCGCGGCCGACGCACGCGCGGCGCTGGATATCGCGGGCAACACCTTCGAACGCGTCAGTTTCGACCTGATCTATGCGCGGCAGGATCAGAAGCTGCGGCAGTGGTGCGAAGAACTTTCCCAGGCCCTGACGATGGCGGGCGATCACCTGTCGCTTTATCAACTGACCGTCGAGGCGGACACCGCCTTTGGCGCGCGCCACGAGGCGGGCAAGCTGCGCGGACTTCCCGGCGAGGATTTGGCAGCCGACATGTTCGATGCGACGCAGGAGATCTGCGCCGCTCACGGGTTTGTCGCCTACGAAGTTTCCAACCATGCCCGTAGCGGTGCACAATCCCGCCACAACCTGATTTACTGGCGCGGTGGCGATTATGTCGGCATCGGCCCCGGCGCGCACGGCCGGATCACGGTGGGCGGGCGGCGCCTTGCGACGGAATCACCGCTTGCGCCGGGTCAATGGCTGCATCATGTCGGCAGGGGGTCGGGTGAATCCGGGCGTACCGAACTGACGGGCCGCGAACAGGCCGAGGACTATGTGATGATGGGATTGCGCATCCACGAGGGTCTGGACCTGGGCCGCTTTGCCGCGCTGAACGGTGCGCCCTTCGCCGCCGAGCGGATCGGGCGTCTGGTTGAACTTGGGATGATCTCTGTCGGCAACGGTCGTCTGGCCGCGACCGGCCGCGGCCGTGCCGTCCTCAACGCGGTCATCCGCGACCTGCTGGCGGATTGAACGATGAAGTTCGTCTGGGCAGGGCTGGGACTGATCTGCGTCGGGCTGGCGGTTGTCGGCGCCTTCCTGCCGCTGTTGCCGACGGTTCCGTTCCTGCTGCTGGCATCGTTCTTCTTCGCGCGTTCTTCCGAACGGCTGCATCACTGGATACTGACACACCGCACCTTCGGGCCGGTTATCGAGGACTGGAACCGCTCGGGCGCCATTCGGCCGATAGCCAAGCGGCTTGCCACCGTTTCTGTCGTGGCCGTTTTCGCGCTGACGCTGATACTCGGGGTATCAAAGATAATCGTTATAATTCAAGGTGTTGTCTTGACCGCGGTACTAGCGTTCATCTGGTCGCGGCCTAACGGCTAAGCCGCGCGCACAGGTCGTCAAGCTGATCGAGGCTGTCATAGCTGACGATCAGACGCCCCGCCTCGCCCTTCGGCCCGTGCTCTATCGACACGCGCATCCCGAGGGCGGCGGACAAGTCGCCCTCGAGCGCGCGGGTATCGGCATCTTTCTGCGGATCATTCTGCCGCGACGGGCGCTTTGGCGTCTCCTCGCCGCGCTGCTGTTTCTTGACCAGCGCCTCGGTGGCACGCACCGACAGCCCGCCCCGCACGACCTTGCGCGCCAGTTCCGACGGATTCTCGCAGGTAATCAGCGCCCGTGCATGGCCCGCCGACAGGCTGCCATCCTGAATCATCGTGCGCACGTCGTCGGGAAGGTTCAGCAAGCGCAGCAGGTTGGCGATATGGCTCCGGCTCTTGCCAAGCGCCTGGCTCAGCTTTTCCTGCGTATGGCCGAACCGGTCCATAAGCTGGCGGTATCCGATTGCTTCTTCCACGGCATTCAGATCGGCGCGCTGAATGTTCTCGATGATCGCGATCTCAAGCACTTCGGTATCGTCCAGATCGCGCACCAGAACCGGCAACTGATGCAATTGCGCCATCTGCGCCGCACGCCAGCGCCTTTCGCCGGCGACGATCTGAAACATGCCGTCCCCGGCGGGGCGAACAATCAGGGGTTGAAGAACCCCCTTCTCACGGATCGAGGCCGCCAGATCCTCAAGATCGCCCTGTCCAAAGCTGCGACGCGGCTGATCGGGATTGGCCGCCAGCTTTTCGATCGGCACCTGCATGTCGGGCCGCCGTTCGCCTTCGGCTGCGCCCTGCTCCGGGCGGACATCCGCCATCAGTGCCGACAACCCCCGCCCCAGCCCACGCGGTTTAGGCTTCTTCTCGGTCATGGCGTCATCCTCCTGGCCGGTCATGCAGCGATCCTGTTGTGTTTGCGGGCAAGTTCCCGCGCGAGTTCCCGATAGGCAAGGGCACCCTGTGAATTCGCATCGTAGCTTAGTACCGGCATCGCATAGGACGGCGCCTCGCTGACACGAACGTTGCGCGGGATCACCGTGTTGAACACCAGATCGCCAAGATTGTCGCGCGCATCCTGTTCGACCTGGCGCGACAGGTTGTTGCGGCGGTCATACATCGTCAGCACCACGCCCTCGATGCGCAGGTCGGGGTTGGCTGTCTGGCGTATCTCGCGAATCGTCAGCATGAGTTGCGACAACCCTTCAAGCGCGAAGAACTCGCTTTGCAGCGGCACCAGAACAGAATGGGCGGCGACCATGGCGTTGACGGTAAGCAGGCTCAGCGATGGCGGGCAGTCGATCAGGATATAATCGAATCCGAACCTGTCCATCGCTGTCTGGCGCAACGCATCGTGCAACAGAAAGCTTCTTTTTTCGTTGGAAAACAACTCGATATCCGCAGAGCTCAGATCAACCGTAGCCGGAATAATGCTGAGTCCGGCAAATCCGGTATCGCGGATCACCTCCGTCAGCGACGCGTCGTCAACCAGCAGATCGTAGGTGGTCAGATCGCGGTTGGCCGAATCGATGCCCAGCCCGGTCGAGGCATTGCCCTGCGGGTCGAGATCGACGATCAGCACCTTCTGTCCGCTTTCCGCCAACGCGGACGCGAGGTTGATCGCCGTTGTGGTCTTGCCCACACCGCCCTTCTGATTGGCCACCGCGATGATTTTCGGCCCCTTGGGGCGGGACAGATCAGGCACGCGACACTCCCTGAATTTTCAAAATGACGGCTCCGGCCTCGGTACGACTTGTAATCGGTTCGGCATCGAAACGCCATTGCCCCCGTGCCGCCGACAGTTCTTTTTCCCAGGTGACTCCCTTGGGAAACAGCGCGGTTCCTGTGGCCTTCAGGTGCCGCTGAACATACCCCAGCAGCGTGCCCAGATCGGCCAGCGCACGGGCCGATACCGTATCCGCGCCCTGTGGTGGCACGCTCTCGATTCGTTCGGCAAGCACCGTGCAGGTGGCGCCGGTCTCCCGCGCCGCGACGCGTAGAAATGCAGCCTTTCGCTGGTCGCTCTCGATCAGTGTCACTTTCATATCGTGCCGCTCGCTCGCAGCCAGAACCGCCACGACAAGCCCCGGAAATCCGCCGCCGCTTCCCATGTCAACCCAATGGCCCCGCGGCGCGGCAGACCGGAATACCTGAACCGAATCCGCTATATGCCGATGCCACAGGTTATCGAGACTCGCCTGTGAAACCAGGTTGATACGACGATTCCACTTTCGCAAAACATTCTCGAACGCATGGAGGCGGTCGAGTGTTTCACGTGAAACATCCATTCCGGGCAGTGCCCGGTCGTTTCCACTCATGCCCGCCGCACCCGTTCGCCACGCCGCAAACGCGCCAGGACCAGCGCCAGCGCCGCCGGGGTCATGCCATCTATCCGCGCTGCCTGTGCCAGATTTGCGGGCTGCACGCGCGAAAGCTTGAGCTTGAGTTCATTGGACAGGCCGACAAGCGTCGAATAGTCAAAGTCCTCGGGAATCCGGCGATCCTCGTCACGCTTTAGCGCCGCGATGTCCTGTTTCTGTCGCTCGATGTAATGAGCATAGAGCGCATCGCGTTCGATCTGCCTGAGGATGGCGGTATCGACCTCGTCCAGATCGCTATCCAGCACGATCAGATCTTCAAACGACACATCCGGAAAGGCCAGCAAATCCATGCCGGTACGCCTGCTGCCGTCCTGATTGATGCGGATGCCCGCCTGCGACACCTGTCTTGGCGTGAACAGCGCCGCATTCAGACGGCTTGTGGCGCCTTCTAGCCGCTCCATCTTGTCCTGAAAGACGCGCTTGCGATGATCCGAAACACATCCCAGGTTGATCGCGAGCGGAGTTAGCCGTTGGTCTGCGTTGTCAGCCCGCAGCGAAAGCCGGAACTCGGCACGCGAGGTGAACATGCGGTAGGGTTCGCTGACACCCCGCGTTGTCAGATCGTCGATCATGACGCCGATATAGCTGTTCGCGCGGCTGAAGCACAGCGCCTCGCGCCCCGACACCGCCAGCGCCGCGTTCAGCCCGGCAGCCAGGCCCTGCGCCGCCGCCTCCTCGTATCCTGTGGTGCCGTTGATCTGGCCGGCAAGGTAAAGCCCGGGCACGTCCCGCACAGCCAGTTCACCCGTCAGGGCGCGCGGATCGACATAATCATACTCGATGGCGTATCCCGGCTGAAGGATCGCAGCCCGTTCCAGTCCGCGGATGGAATGAACGTACTCCTCCTGAACCTCGACGGGCAGCGATGTTGAAATCCCGTTCGGGTAAACGGTGTGATCGTGCGCGCCTTCGGGTTCAAGGAAAATCTGATGCGAGGATTTGTCCGCAAACCGCACGATCTTGTCCTCGATCGACGGGCAGTACCGCGGACCGACACCTTCTATATGCCCGCCATACATCGCCGAACGCGCCAGATTGCGCTGGATAATATCGTGGGTTCGCGGATTGGTGTGGGTAATGCCGCACGCGATCTGGGGCGCCTCGACGCTTCGCGACAGAAAGGAAAACAGAACCGGGTCGTCATCGCCCGGCTGCATTTCCAGACCATCCCAATCAATCGTGCGCCCATCAAGACGCGGCGGCGTTCCGGTTTTCAGCCGTCCCAGCGGCAGGCCGAAACCGTCGATACGCTCGGCCAGCCTGAGCGACGGTCGATCGCCCATGCGCCCCCCCGCATGGGTGGCATCGCCTATGTGAATCATACCGCGCAGAAAGGTGCCCGAGGTCAGGACCACCGCTCGCGCGGCGATCTCGGAACCGTCCGCCAGTACCACGCCGGCTACCGAATCGCCACGCATCAGGAAATCGACGGCCTCACCCTCGACGATCTCGAGATCGCCACGCGCCTCGGTTTCGGCCAGCATCGCTGCGCGATACAACATCCTGTCCGCCTGCGCACGCGGCCCCTGCACCGCGGGCCCTTTGCGCCGGTTCAGAAGCCGGAACTGGATTCCGGCACGGTCCGCGACGCGGCCCATAACGCCATCCATCGCGTCGATCTCGCGAACCAGGTGGCCCTTGCCCAACCCACCAATAGCCGGATTGCACGACATCACGCCGATATCGGCACGGCGCAAGGTGACAAGAGCGGTACGAACATCCATTCGGGCCGCCGCGTGGGCGGCCTCGGTTCCGGCATGACCGCCACCGATCACCACGATATCGAACGCCGAATGTTTCACGTGAAACACCCTCACTTGCCCAGACAGAAGCTGGCGAAGATCTCGTCCAGCAGAGTTTCCACATCGATACGCCCGACCAGGGATTCAAGGGCGCGAATCGCGCTGCGCAACTCGTCCGCCGCAATGTCATATCGGTCCGGTCCGTGGTCAAGCAAACCCCGCACCACATCCAGCGAACACGCCGCCCGGTCCATCGCCGCCCGATGCCGTTCGCGGGTGGCGATCCCGGCGCCGGCCGATCTGACCGAAAGCACCCTCGATATTTCCGCAACCAGCGCGTCGATCCCCTGGCCAGTCAGCCCCGATACCGATCCTGCCGGGTCGGCCCGCCTATCCGCTTTCGGCAGAATCCGAATATCGCCGTCATGCATGGCCACGTCCAGCGATTCGCCCGCCTCGGCCAGAAAAACCCGCAAATCCGCTGCCCGGGCGCGATCCCGGGCCAGCGCGACGCCCATTCCTTCAACAACATCGTCGGTTTCGCGAAGCCCGGCGGTATCCAGCAACGTGACCGGCAGACCCGCCAGATCCATGCGCACCTCGATCACGTCGCGCGTGGTTCCCGCGAATTCCGAGGTGATCGCGGCCTTCCGCCCCGCCAGCGCGTTCAGCAGCGTGGACTTCCCGACGTTCGGCGCACCGACGATGGCAACCTCGAAACCGTTCCGAATGCGCTCGGCGATTCTCACGCCGGCCAGTTCCGCGCGCAGGTCCCACGAAACCGATTCAAGCAGCGCGCGTACCTCCGGGGAAACATCGCCCGGAACGTCCTCATCTGCAAAGTCGATCACCGCTTCGATCAGCGATGCCGCCCGAATCAGCTTCTGCCGCCAGCGTTCCGCCAATTCCCCGAGATCGCCGGACAACAGCGCCTGTGCCTGCCGCCGCTGTGCCTCGGTTTCCGCGTCGATCAGGTCTGCCAGGCCCTCGACCTGTGCCAGATCAAGCCGCCCGTTCTCAAGCGCCCGGCGCGTGAATTCGCCGGGATCGGCCAGCCGCAAACCGTCGATCTGCGACAGGATCGCGAGAATTTTCGCGATCACGGCGCTACTGCCGTGCACCTGAAGCTCGGCCACGTCTTCGCCCGTGAAACTTGCCGGCCCGGCAAAGGTGAGAACGATACCCTCGTCCAGCACACTGCCAGCGTCATCACGCAACTTTCGGACCGTCATGCCACGCGGCAACAGCCCCGGTCCGGCCAGTCGCCCTGCCGCGATGTACGCCCGTGGCCCGGAAATGCGGATAACGGCGACCCCGGCCCTGCCCGGCGCAGTGGCCAAGGCGAAAATCGTATCCATTTGGCAGCTCCGTAGCGACGGACCGGGCTCAGGTATTCATGGAATCGAAGAAATCCGAGTTGCTCTTGGTCTGCTTGAGCTTGGAAATCAGGAACTCGATGGCATCTGTGGTGCCCATGGGGTTCAGGATACGTCTCAGAACGAAAGTCTTCTGAAGATCGCCCTTGTCCACGAGCAGTTCTTCCTTGCGTGTGCCGGATTTCAGGATGTCAATCGCCGGGAACACGCGCTTGTCGGCAATCTTGCGATCCAGCACGATTTCCGAATTGCCGGTTCCCTTGAACTCCTCAAAGATAACTTCGTCCATCCGGCTGCCCGTGTCGATCAGCGCGGTGGCGATGATCGTCAGGCTGCCACCCTCTTCGATGTTTCGGGCCGCGCCAAAGAAACGCTTGGGACGTTGCAGCGCGTTGGCATCGACGCCACCGGTCAGAACCTTACCCGAAGACGGCACGACCGTATTGAATGCCCTACCAAGTCTTGTGATCGAGTCGAGCAATATAACAACATCTCGTTTATGCTCTACCAGGCGCTTCGCCTTCTCGATCACCATTTCCGAAACCGCAACGTGCCGCGTGGCCGGTTCGTCGAAAGTCGAGGACACCACTTCGCCCTTCACCGAACGCTGCATGTCGGTCACTTCCTCGGGCCGCTCGTCGATCAGCAGCACGATCAGATAGCATTCCGGGTGGTTCTTCTCGATCGAATTGGCGATGTTCTGCAAGATCACCGTCTTGCCGGTTCGTGGCGGGGCAACGATAAGCGACCGCTGGCCCTTCCCGATGGGCGCAACCAGGTCGATGATGCGCGCGGTACGATCCTTGATCGCCGGATCCTGCAACTCCATCGTCAGCCGTTCGTCGGGATAAAGCGGCGTCAGGTTGTCGAAGGCGATCTTGTGCCTGGCTTTCTCGGGGTCTTCGAAATTGATCTGCTTGACACCGGTCAGCGCGAAATAGCGTTCGCTTTCGTCAGGGGCCTTCATCGGCCCTTCGATCGTGTCGCCGGTGCGCAGCGAATACTGCCGGATCATTTCGGGCGAAACATAGATGTCATCGGGGCCGGGAAGATAGTTCGCCTCGGGCGAACGCAAAAAACCGAACCCGTCCTGAAGCACTTCCAGTACGCCGTCGCCGCCAATCTCCCAGCCATCATCAGCGCGTTCGCGCAGAATCTGGAACATCATCTCGCCCTTGCGCATGGTCGAGGCGTTCTCGATTTCCAGTTCTTCGGCAACGTCGAGAAGGTCTTTCGGGCTTTTTGCCTTGAGGTCGGCGAGGTTCAGATATTCGGTTTTCATGATGAAACAGCCTTTGAACTCCGCTGGCGCGGCGCGATCGGAGTCGTGAACGGGAAACACTTCGTCCGGACGGACGAGTTAGAAGCTCTCTTAGTCGGATCCGACGCACGAGTCAAACGGCGCGGCCTGTCCCCTCAGAACTTGATCACGACCGACAGAACGATCACGATCATCAGCAGCGTGGGCACTTCATTCATCATCCGAAACTGTCGCCCTGTCAGCCGGTTCGCGCCGCTCAGGAAGTCCTTTCGCCGCGCGGCCAGCCAATAGTGAAACCAGGTCATGGCAATGACCGCCACGCCTTTGCTCCAGGGCCAGACCATCGACCAGTCCACGATGCCAGGGGTAAAGACCAGTGCAAGACCAAACCCCCAGGTGGCGAACATCGCCGGGCGCATGATGTAGTTCAGGAGCTTCAGTTCCATGGTCTCGAACACGTCGCCAGCGCCATCAATCAGCATGATTCGTTCGACGTGATAAACATAAAGCCGGGGCAGGTAGAACAACCCGGCCATCCAGGACAGGACCGCCATGATATGAATCGCCTTGTTCCAGGGATAGAGCGTGATCAGAAGGTCGACCATGGAGTCCTCATGTCTTCGATCCGCCTTCCTAATAATAAATAAGAAAAGAAAAAAGGTGGTTGGTTATTGTAGGGTGCGGCGGTTCCGGTGGATTATCCTGCTGTCCAGATGGTTATCCCCCTGTCCGCGATTTGGTACCGGCGCGGCCCCAGACGTGGAAATATTGAATTTTATTTGCAATATCAATAACATATAGTAAACGGAAAATGCACGGCCTTGGGATGATCAGCAAACATCCTGTGGGTAACGCGAATATCCCCGCCGCCAGGGTTATCATTGTCCGGATGGGATAAATTCGCTGGCGGGGGCGAGTTGTCCTCGCGTTCAGGCCAAGCTTGCGTATGGGGGTGCGCTTCATGCACATCTGTCCCTGCCAAGATCATTCCGCCCAAAGGGTTTTCCACATGACTGCCCCCATCGTTCTGGCTTCGGGTTCCGGGATTCGCGCTCAGTTGCTGCGCAATGCCGGTGTGCCGTTTCAGACCGACGTCGCGCACATCGATGAAGCGTCTTTGAAGTCGGCCTTGCTGGCACAAGGCGCCAGACCGCGCGATATCGCCGATGCGCTGGCACAAGCAAAGGCCAATCATATCAGCGCCAGACACCCCGGCGCGATGGTGATCGGCTGCGATCAGGTTCTGGAATTCGACGGGCGGATCATATCCAAGCCGGAAAGCCCCGGCGATGCGCTGCAACAGTTGCGTGAGTTGCGCGGCCGGCATCACAGGCTGTTGTCTGCCGCCGTTGTCTGCCGGGATGGACAACCGCTCTGGCAACATGTCGGGCAGGTGCGGCTGCTGATGCGCGCGGCATCGGACAGCTATCTGCAAGGCTATGTAACGCGCAACTGGGACAGCATCCGCCATGCCGTCGGCGCCTACAAGCTCGAGGAGGAAGGGGTTCGGCTGTTCGCCGCCGTCGAAGGGGATTACTTTCATGTTTTGGGTATGCCATTGCTTGAATTGCTGAGCTTTCTGATGCAGCAAAGAATGATCGAGCAATGACCGAAACAAAAATTCCCCTGGCTGGCGTGATCGGCACGCCCATCGCGCATTCCCGGTCGCCGCGGCTGTTCCGGCACTGGCTTACCACGCATGGCATCGCCGGGCACTACATTCCGATGGATGTGGCACAGGAGAACCTGGAAACGGTTCTGCGCGCGCTGCCCAGCATGGGGTTCGTGGGCGTCAACATCACCATCCCGCACAAGGAAACGGTGATGGCAATCGCCGATCAGATCACCGACTGGGAAACGTTGACAGCAGCGGCGACTACCCTGATCTTCCGCTCGGACGTCCGGATTCATGCCGACAATACCGATGGCTACGGATTCATCGAAAACCTGCGCAACGGGGCCCCGGACTGGGATGCCAGAACCGGCCCGGCCGCGGTGCTGGGCGCGGGGGGCGCCTCGCGCGCGGTGGTGGCTGCCCTGCTGGATGCCGGTTCGCCGGAAATCCTGCTGAGCAACCGCACGAGGGTCCGCGCCGAACGCGTGAAAGACGATTTCGGCACCCGTGTTCGCGTGGTCGACTGGGTTCAGGCAGGCAACATGCTGGACGAGGCGGCGCTGGTGGTGAACACGACGTCGCTGGGCATGGTCGGCAAGCCGGAATTGCGGGTGCCGCTGGACGGTCTGCGCAAGGGCAGCGTCGTCACCGATCTGGTCTATTCCCCGCTCAAGACCCATCTTTTGTGCGCCGCGCAAGAAGCCGGCTGCGTCACGGTCGACGGGCTGGGCATGTTGCTTTTTCAGGCGGTACCGGGTTTCGAACGCTGGTTCGGGGTGCGCCCGACGGTTGATAACGCGACGCGGGCGGCGGCGCTCAGATGAGCTTTCGCCTTGGTCTGACCGGCTCAATCGGCATGGGCAAGAGCACGACGGCAAAGCTGTTCGCGCAAGCGGGCTGCGCGGTCTGGGACGCCGACGCCGCGGTTCACCGGCTTTATGCGCCGGGCGGCGCTGCGGTGGCACCAATTCGCGCAGTCTTTCCCGATGCGGTTCAGGACGGCGCCGTCAGCCGCCCGGCGCTAAAGCGCATCATAGGCGAGAATCCCGCCGCCCTGCACCGGATCGAAGCCATCGTGCATCCGCTGGTGGCGCAGGACCGCGCCGATTTTTCCGCGAACGCCACCGCCGACATTCTCGTGTTCGACATTCCGCTGTTGTTCGAAACCGGGGGAGATGCGGCGATGGATGCGGTGGCCTGTGTCACCGCTCCGGCGCAGGTTCAGCAGGCACGGGTCATGGAGCGCGGCACCATGACGGCAGAGCAGTTCCGACAGATCAGGGACAAGCAGATGCCCGACGAGGAAAAGCGCGCGCGGTCGGATTTCGTGATCGTCACCGACACGCTGGAGAACGCCCGCGCACAGGTGCAGGATATCGTGGACAGGATCAGGGCAGGGCTGGCAGATGCGTGAGATCGTTCTGGATACCGAAACAACGGGGCTCGACCCCGAAACGGGCGACCGTATCGTCGAGATCGGCGGTGTCGAGCTTTTCAACCATGTCGCTACCGGCCGCACCTATCATCAGTACATCAACCCTGAACGCGACATGCCGCAAGGCGCGTTCGAGGTGCACGGGCTGAGCGAGGAATTCCTGCGCGACAAGCCGAAATTCGCCGAGATCGGCCAGGCGTTTCTGGATTTCATCGGCGACGCCAAACTGGTGATCCACAACGCATCCTTCGACATGAAGTTTCTCAACGCCGAGCTGCGCTGGATGGGATTGCCGCTTTTGCCGTGGGAACGGGCGGTAGACACGCTGGCGATCGCGCGCAAGAAATATCCCGGCTCACCGGCAAGTCTCGATTCGTTGTGCCGCCGTTTCGGAATAGACAACAGCGCGCGCACGTTGCATGGCGCGCTTCTCGATTCCGAGATTCTGGCCGAGGTCTACCTGGAACTGATCGGCGGACGGCAGCCGGATTTCGGCCTCGCCCCTGTCGGCGCGGCGCGCGGTCCGGGTGCCGCCTCGGATTGGCGCCCGCAACCCCGCCCCGTGCCATTGCCGCCGCGCATCACCGCCGAAGAACGTGACGCACATGAAGCGTTCGTCGAAACCCTGGGCGAAGATGCGCTGTGGCGGCGCGCCTGACGGGGCCGGGCGCGCCCGGCCGGTTCAGGCCTTGGCGGTTTGCCCGCCCGCATCGGCCTGGGCCGCCTGCCGGCGCGCCACTTCGGCGCGGTAGATGCCGACGAAGTCCATGTTGTCCAGGTTCAGCGGCGGGAATCCGCCATCGCTGGTGACATCGCTGACGACCCGGCGCAGGAACGGGAACACCATGCGCGGGCATTCGATCAGAAGGAAGGGATGCATCTGTTCTTCCGGAACGCCCTGGATATGGAAGATGCCGACATATTCGATCTCCATCAGGAACAGGACATCGCCCGTGTTCTTTGCCTTGGATTCGATGTTCAGCTTGATGCTGGATTCATAGGTATGTTCCTGCGGGCGCTTCTTTGCGTCGAGGTTGACCTGCACACTGATATCGGGCTGTCCCTCGACCGTCGCGCCCTTCTGCGCCATCACGTTCTCGAAGGACAGGTCGCGAATGAACTGCCCCAGAACCCGCATCTGGACCTGTTGGGGCTGCTGGGCCGGCTGTGGCGCCGCATCCTTGGTGTCTTGGGCTTTCTTGTCGCCTGAATCGGCGGCACCGTTCTCGGTCATTCGGGGTACTCCTCAAAAATGCTAGGCGGTTGCATAACAGCTTGCCCGACCCACCTCAATGCCGGTCGGGGCCCTCGACCCAGCCCGACGGCCGGGCGTTCGCGCCGCGCCTCGGGCGTACCTCCTCATACTCGCCTTCGACCACGTCGCCCGGCATACCCTGGCCCCCGTACCCGCCGGGCCGGCCCCGCGGTTCGGTCTGCCGCCCCATCTGAAACTGCGTCACGGCGACCCGCTTGCGCAGATAGCGCAACACGGCCACCCGCACCGGCGGCATCAGCAGGGCAAAGCCCACCGCATCGGTAAAGAACCCAGGCGTCAGCAGCAGAGCGCCCGCGATCAGGATCATGGCGCCATGCGCCAACGGTTCGGTCGGGTCGTCGAGTTCGGCGAACGACCGGCGCAACTGGCCCATTGCCATGGCGCCCTGCGTCCGCACCAGCCAGGTGCCCAGGATGGCGGTAAGAACCACGATCGCCAGCGTCGGCCACAACCCGATGGCACCGCCCACCTGGATGAACAGTGCGATCTCGATCAGCGGAACGGCCAGAAAGGCCAGAAACAGCAGCATTAAGCACGTCCTTTCACTTGCGCTGGGCAGTGGACTTGCCTCTGCCCGTCACCTACATAGGAGCCAAAGGCACGGCTTACAAAGCCCTGCGTCTGCGACGAGGACCGAATGAACTCTCCACTGATCCAGCTTCTCGTGTTGGCCGGCATCGCGGTGTTCCTGATCCTGCGGCTGAAAAGCGTGCTGGGCACCCGCGAGGGTTTCGAGAAACCGGCAGCACCCGAAAAGGCCGTAAAAAAATCCCGGCGGGGTTTCGAGGTGATCGAAGGCGGCCCCGACCGCGACATCACCGATCACGTTCCCGAAAACAGCGAGGCGGCGCAGCAACTGGCCGCGATGAAGCGGGTGGAGCCGGAATTTTCCGTTAGCGAGTTCGTTCAGGGCGCACGCGGCGCCTACGAAATGATCGTGATGGGTTTCGAGCGCGGCAATATCGACGAGCTGATCCCGTTTCTGGCCGAAGATGTCTATGACGCCTTCGCACAGGTGGTCGAGTCGCGCGAGGAACAGGGCCTGCAGATCGAATCCGAATTCGTCGGCGTGCGCGAAACCGCGGTCTCCGATGTCCGGTTCGACAAGGATAGCGGCCGCGCCGAGATCACCATGCGCTTTGTCGGCGAGCTGACCTCGGTGGTGCGCGACCGTGGCGGCGACATCGTCGAGGGTAGCGCCAGCACCGTCAAACGCCAGAAGGATACATGGACCTTTGCCCGCATCATGGGCACGGATGATCCGAACTGGCGGCTGGTTGCAACGGACGCATGAGTGCGGCGGTCCGGTCGATCCTGCTGGCCGGGGCCATGATGGCCGCCGCCGCGACAGGACCGGGGGCCGAACCGAGCCGCGAAATCCTCGGCTTCGACCAGCTGGATGGCTGGGAAGCCGACGATCACGCCGCCGCGCTGGCTGCATTCCTTGTTACATGCCCCGATCTGGACGACCCCGACTGGCGCGCCCTTTGCGCGGTGGCGCAGCAGCACAACCCGGCCAGCGCGCGTGCATTCTTCGAGCTGTTCTTCCGGCCGGTGCTTGTCCGTGACGGAAAGGACGCGCTATTCACCGGTTATTTCGAACCTGAGCTGGATGGTTCGCGCCATCCTACCGACAGGTTCCGCTATCCGATCTACAAGATGCCCGAGGAAGCGCGCGGCGCCAGCCCCTGGCTGACGCGGCGCGAAATCCAGACCGGCGACACGCTGCGCAATCGCGGGCTGGAAATCGCATGGGTCGATGACCCCGTGGAGCTGTTCTTTCTGCAGATCCAGGGGTCGGGCCGCATCCGCCTGCCCGGCGGGCGCGTCTTGCGGGTGGGATACGGCGGCGCCAACGGTCATCCCTACCGCTCGATCGGGGTGGAACTGGTCCGGCGCGGCATCTATTCGGCGCATCAGGTCAGCGCCCAGGTAATCCGCAACTGGGTCCGGCGCAATCCGGTCGCGGGGGCCGAACTGCTCTTGCACAACCCTTCATACGTGTTCTTCCGCGAGGTCGGCCTCGGTTCCGACAGCGTCGGCCCGCTGGGCGCGATGAACCGCCCCGTTACCGCATTGCGCAGCGTCGCGGTCGATCCCGCCTTCACGCCGCTGGGTGCGCCGGTCTGGCTGGAAAAGGACGGCCAGGGCAAGATGCGCCGCCTGATGATCGCGCAGGATACCGGATCGGCGATCAAGGGCGCGCAGCGTGCCGATATCTTCTTTGGCACCGGCGACGCGGCAGGCCAGGCGGCGGGCCGGTTGCGCGATCCCGGCCGGATGCTGGTGCTGCTGCCGATCCAGCGCGCCTATGCCATGCTGCCGGACGCAAGCGAATGAGCCGCCGCCGCCTCAAGCCGGAAGAGATCGAATTGTGGCGCAGCGTGGCCGACCGGGTCGAGCGTCTGCACCCCGAAGCACGGACCAGGCCGCTGCCGATGCCCAAGCCCAAACCGGCCAAACCGCCGCTTTCGCGCATCGAACCCTTTGTACCGGGGCAGGCGGCGCAGACGAAACCCCCGCGCCATGATCTGAAACCCGTGCTGCAAGACAGGCTTGGCGCGAACGGTTTGAAGATGGACCGCAAGATCTTTGCCCGGATGAAGCGGGGCAAACTGGTACCCGAGGCCCGCATAGACCTGCACGGCCGCCGGCTGGAGGATGCCCATGCCGCCCTTGTCCGGTTTATCCTGTCTTCGCAGGCATCCGGGCGGCGTCTGGTGCTGGTGATCACCGGCAAGGGCAAGCCGGGGCCCGATGATGGCCCGATTCCCAGGCCGCGCGGCGTGCTTCGCCACCAGGTGCCGGAATGGCTGGCGCTTCCGCCTCTGGCGCAGGCGGTATTACAGGTGACACCGGCGCATGTCAGCCACGGCGGCGGCGGGGCATATTACGTCTATCTGCGGCGCTGAGCCGATGGCGGTGAAAATCCGCTCTTGTCTCTGGTGAGTGGTCACTTTGGGCTGATCTGGTTCCTGACCAGCCTGATCTCGGTGGCGCTTTCCCGCTCCCAGACCTCGGGCGGCAACAGGTATTCTATGGGCAGTTTTTCGTACCGGAAGGATCGCGCCGCGACCCGCGCCTGATTGAATATTGCCAGCAGCGCCGGCGATGTCGCGGCGATGAAATGCGACGAGGTCGCGCCCCGGCCGAAAGCGGTGGCGTTGATTACCTCGACCGGCAAATCGGCAACCCGGCCGGCATGGCGGATATTACCCAGTCTTTCGCGCCCCGCCGTGCCGCGCAGACGCGCCGACAGGTTCAGTACCCTGTCGTTTTCCGAAATCATCACGAAAAAGGGCGCGGGCGCCGGGTCGAGGCTTTGCATCTGGCTGCGGAACACGTCGATGTCGATATCCGGCGAAATCAGGACAACCGCGCCCAGCGCCCTCGCCGACCAGCCCGGTTCGCGGATGTCGGCCTGGCGCAACGCCTCCATGGCCAGGACGCTGCCCATGGAATGCGCGACCAGAAGCACGTTGTTCGCGCCCACGCCGCGCAGATCGCGCAGCAGTCGTTCCAGCCCGTCGCGGGCGAACATCATGCTGTCGTTGTCATAGGCATAGCCCAGAATTTCACCCCGGCTGGGCCAGGAATAGACGACCAGGGCACCGGGCAGGCCGATGTCATGGGCCAGTTGCGCCGCCCGCATCGCCGTTTCCGCCTGGGTGGCGTTATAGCCGTGAACGAAGACCACGACCTCGCGCCGATCCGGCGGCATCGCCCCGAGCGCCCCTTTCAGCCGTTTCAGAAAGCCACCGGTCGAGGCAAAGATCCTGCGTTCGGCGATGGTGAACTGGGTGGCCGGGTCGGGCTGGGAATAGGCGAATTCAAGGGTGCCGGGCTGATGCGACGGCGGGATCGAGACGGTAAGTTCCAGCAGGTCGATATGCTCTGATCGCTGGGGGCCGAAACTGCCGTCGGGTTCCCGCTTGCGGCTTGTGGCGGCGAAAACCGTGTAGGGTTTGCCAACGCTCAGCGCGGCCGGCACTGCCGGGGTATGACTTCGGTCGATACAGGCGCCAAGCGCGAGCGTCGCACAAAGAACAAGACCAAACCGCATGTGCCGCTCCGACCATCCGAACGCCGGCAGGCTAGCGCATGGCGGCACGAAGTCTAGAGAACATAGCGGCTCATGTCGGAAGATCGGGTCAGAGCGCCAAGATTGGCCTCGACGAATTCGGCATCGACCGTCACCGCCTCGCCGGACCGGTCGGGCGCGGAAAAGGACAACTCCTCGAACACGCGCTCCATCACCGTGTATAGCCGCCGGGCGCCGATATTCTCGACCGACCGGTTGACCTCGGCCGCGATATTGGCCAGCGCCGCGATACCGGCGTCGGTAAATTCCACCTGCACGTCTTCGGTTCCCATCAGCGCGGTGTACTGCCGGGTCAGCGCGTTGTCGGTCTCGGTCAGGATACGCACGAAATCTGCTTCGGTCAGCGCCCGCAGTTCAACCCGGATCGGCAGTCGCCCCTGAAGCTCGGGCAGCAGGTCCGAAGGCTTGGCAATGTGAAACGCGCCGGAAGCGATGAACAGGATATGGTCGGTCTTCACGGGGCCGTATCTGGTCGAAACCGTGGTGCCCTCGATCAGCGGCAGCAGGTCGCGCTGCACGCCCTCGCGGCTGACATCGCCGCCGCGGGTTTCGGCCCGGGCGCAGACCTTGTCGATCTCGTCCAGGAAAACGATGCCGTTCTGTTCGACCGCGTCCAGCGCCGCCCGCGTCACCGCCTCGTCATCCAGCAGCTTGTCGGCCTCCTCACCCAGCAGAATCTCGTGGCTCTCGGCCACCGTCATCCTGCGCCGGGTGGTGCGCCCGCCGAACGCCTTGCCGAAGATGTCGCCAAGGTTCAGCATGCCCATCTGCCCGCCGGGCTGGCCCGGAATGTCCAGCATCGGCAACGGACTCGAGGTGTCGGCCACGTCCAGTTCGATCACGGTGTCGTCCAGTTCACCGGCCTTCAGCTTCTTGCGGAACATCTCGCGCGTACCCTCGCGGGCGTCTTCTCCGGCGATGGCGGCAATCACCCGGTCTTCGGCCAGAAGCTGCGCCCTGGCCCGCACCTCCTCGCGCATCCGCTCGCGGGTCTGGGCGATGGCGCCGTCGGCCAGATCGCGGATGATCTGCTCCACGTCGCGCCCGACATAGCCGACTTCGGTGAACTTGGTCGCCTCGACCTTGATGAAGGGCGCGCGCGCCAGTTTCGCCAGCCTGCGGCTGATCTCGGTCTTGCCGACGCCGGTCGGGCCGATCATCAGGATGTTCTTGGGGTAGACCTCGTCGCGCAGATCGTCGGAAAGCTGCTTGCGCCGCCAGCGGTTGCGCAGCGCGACGGCGACGGCACGCTTGGCATCCTTCTGGCCGATGATGAACCGGTCCAGTTCAGAGACGATTTCGCGCGGGGTGAGGTCGGTCATCGTGAATTCCTGTGTTTGGCCTGCATCACCTATGAGCGGATGCCCGGCTCTGCAAGCGAACTTCTTTGCCTTGTACCCCTTGTTATGGCATCGGTGGCGGCTTCGGAGGCGGAAGGCGCGCAAAGATGGAACACGCAGCAGGGGAAATGCCCGGAGGATTGCCGGGCCTTGGCGGGATAGCCCGCCTCGAGCGTCGCCTGATGGCACGCGCCGCGCTTGCGCGCGTGCCCGAACGCGGCCCATTGCCCCATCCCAACCCCTTCGCCGGCCTGCCCCCGTCCGATCTGGCGATGATCGTGCGCGGGCTGGCGGATATCGAAACCGGCCGGGACGGCGCGCGCCATACCGACAAGGCCATGCTGCCCGTCACCGCGCTGATGCCCGAGGCGCCGTTCCTGCTGAGGCTGCACCGGCACTATCGGGCGAGAAACACCGGTCAGGCGCTCTCCTATGCCCGCATCGACACACTGCGCCTGCACCGGGCCTGCCATCGCGCACATCCGGTCCGGTTCCGCTATGTCGACCGGGCCGGGCGCGTGACGTGGCGCGATGTGCTGCCCGGGGAGCTGGTCCAGGCGGGGCAATACCTGATGCTGCTGGCACATTGCGAACTGCGCGGGGCACCGCGCATGTTCGACACGCGGTCCATGGCGCATTTGCGGCTTCGGCGCGGTGATTTCGCCGAGCTTCGTGCCGATGTGCTGCTGGACGCGATCGCGCAGGCCGAACGCCGCTACGACTGACCGCCGATCGTCTCGACGGTAAGGTTGCCGTTGGTATAGACACATATATCGGCGGCAATCGCCATCGCCGCGCGTGCCACCGCTTCGGCGTCCCGCTCGCTGTCCATCATGGCGCGCGCCGCGGCCAGGGCGAAATTGCCGCCCGAACCGATGGCCGCAACGTCATGTTCGGGTTCAAGCACGTCGCCCGCGCCGGTGATGACATACATCTCGCGTCCGTCACTGACGATAAGCATGGCCTCGAGCTTTTGCAGGTACTTGTCGGTTCGCCAGTCCTTTGCCAGATCGACGCAGGCGCGCTGCAACTGCCCCGGCGTCGCCTCGAGCTTTGCCTCCAGCCGCTCCAGCAGCGTGAAGGCATCCGCCGTCGACCCGGCGAACCCCGCCACCACGTCGAATCCGCCGGGCGAAAGCCGGCGCACCTTGCGCGCACTGCCCTTGATCACGGTCTGGCCCAGCGATACCTGGCCGTCGCCCGCAATCACCACATGTCCGCCCTTCCTGACACCGATGATCGTGGTGCCATGCCAGCCGGGAAAATCGTTGCCCATGGGTCTCTCCGTTCGGGTTGCCGCCTATATGGAGCGCGCGGGCGAAGGACACAAGGCCGCCCCCACCCTGCTTCTTTCTGGTTTTCAAATACTCAAGCCCGAACTTGTCGGCCGGTGCCGGCGGCCCTAGCCTGCGCCCATGACCGAACCGCGCATCCTGCGATTGTATCTGAACGAAGGGCTGCGCCAGAGTGCCGAGGCCGGCGCGCACAACTTCATCGCCCGGGTCGTATCTGTCGTGCGCCGGGCCGGATTCCGTGTCGATTTCCATCCCGATACACCCGCGCAACGTCTGAAATCCGCCACGCGACGGGGGTACGCGCTGTTTCACATGGACGGGCCCGTGCAACAGCGCGCCCTTACCTTCAGGCGTGCCTATCACTACCCGTTCTGGTTCATCGAACGCAGCGGCGTGCGCTGGGACTGGCCGGTGGCGAAGGCGCGGTTCCCGGCCGGCGCGGTGCCCCGCGCCAGGGCGGACCGGTTCCTTTCGTTCTGGCGCGAGCGCCTGTTCGGGGACGCGCCTGCAAGGGTCGGGCGCGACGGGTACGTCTACGTTCCGCTACAAGGCCGGTTGCTGATCCGGCGGTCGTTCCAGACCTGTGCGCCGCTCGACATGCTGCGCGCCGTGCTGGCGCATGATGCGCGGCCGGTCGTCGCGGCGCTGCATCCCAACGAAACCTGTTCAGACGCCGAGTTGCGCGCACTCGGCGATCTGCGGGCGGCGCATCCGCGCCTGCGCCTCGTGACCGGCGAGATGAAGCGTCTTCTGACCGGTTGCGACTATGTGGCGACGATGAACTCCAGCGCCGGTTTCGCGGGCTACTTCTTTGCCAAGCCGCTGGTTCTGTTCGCGGATATAGACTTTCACCACATTGCCGCGAATGTCTCGGATCTGGGCGCGCCCGAGGCGTTGCGCCGAGCGCCCGACCTGGCCCCGGACTATGCCGGCTACCTGCACTGGTTCTGGCAGGATATGGCAATCAATGCCGGGCGTCCCGACGCCGAAGACAAGATCCGTGCGGCACTGGCGCGCGGCGGCTGGCCGCTCGATTGAAGGGGGCAACGCAAAAGGGGGCGCCCAGGACCGCCCCCCGAACCGGTTCCTTTCGGATGCCGATCAGATCGACGAATCGATCCAGCTTTGCAGCGCCGCCTTGGGGGCCGCGCCCATGCGGTTTGATACGATCTCGCCATCCTTGAAGATGAACAGCGCCGGAATGCCGCGCACGCCGATCTCGCCGGCCTTGATCGGGTTGTTGTCCACATCCACCTTGGCGACCTTGATCTTGCCGGCATATTCCGCCGCCAGTTCTTCAAGCGCCGGGCCGATCTGCTTGCACGGGCCGCACCATTCGGCCCAGAAATCGACCACGACAGGGATATCGGAGTTCTTGACCTCGGCGTCGAAGGTATCGTCCGTAACGGCAACGGTGGACATATTCTGTCTCCTGAATGGGATGCGTTTTCCGCTCGAACCTAGGAATGCCCGTCGGCAAGGTCAAGACATGCTGTGCGGTCCAGCGCATCCGTCACAAGATCGTGTGGCAGTGCCATGAGCCGGGCGGTTCGCGTCCACAGGATCGCGGTTTCGATCCGGCGGCCGGGATAGATTTGCGCCAGCGCCGCACCATAGGCGCCCATCTGGCGCAACAGCCCTTCGGGCACGGCGTCGGGTGTGTCGGGAACCGTCGCGTTGGTCTTGAAATCGACGGCCAGGACAGCGTCGCCGGTCAGGATCAGCCGGTCGATGGTGCCATGAATCCTCTGGCCCCGGACCAAAGCCGTCACCGGCACTTCGGCCAGCGCATCGGGGGCGAATACAGCCGCAAGGGCGGGTTCGTCCAGCACCGTTTCCGCTTCGGCCAGAAGGGTGGCGCGCTCGGCCTGCGGCGTGTCGCGCAGAATATTGGTGCAGGCGGCCTGTCGTCCTGCCGGCGCCATACCCGGCAGATGTTCAAGCAGCAGATGAATGCGGGTGCCGCGCAGCATGGCGGCGTCCTCGTCCAGCCCGGCATCGCCCGGCATCGCCTTGGCGCCGCCCAGATCCGAGGGGCTGAGTGTGGCCGGCGCTTTGGCACCCGCTGGTGGCGGATGACGAAAGAAGCCCGGCAGCGGCACCGCACGAACAACCGGATCGGGCGTTTCCGCCAGCGGCGGCGCTGCCCATTCGCCATGCGACAGGCGCAGTATCCCGTCCTCCTCGGTCGCGCCGGCCTCGCGCATCGCCGCCTCGACCATCCGGTACCAGCTGTCGCCGGTCTTGTCAGGATCGCCGGCCATGGCGACGATCAGCCATTTCTCGGCCCTGGTCAAAGCCACATAAAGCAGCCGCAGACGTTCGTTCGCGGCGCGTTCGCGTGCCGCCTCGCGCGCCGCCGCGATCAGCCGCGGCGATGCCGCCGTTGCCGTCTTCCACAGCGGCACATCGCCGGCCAGCATGATTTCCTCATCGGGCGGCGGCTTGCGCGGGCCGGTGTCGGGCAGGATCACGATGGGCGCCTCCAGCCCCTTCGCGCCATGCACGGTCATCACCCGCACCATGTTGCCCGCACCCCCCGCCTGGCGCTTGATTTCGAGATCGTCGGTTTCCATCCAGACCAGAAACCCGGTCAGGCCCGGAATGTCCGAGCGTTCATAGGCCAGCGCCTGCGACAGAAGCGCGTTGATTCCGTCCTCGGCCTCGGCGCCAAGCCGCCCCAGCAGCCGCCGCCGCCCGTCATGGCGCGTCAGGGTGCGTTCAATCAGGTCGTAGGGGCGCAGGAAATCGGCCGCGTCGCGCAGATCGTGCAGGATAGCCAGCGTTTCGGGAAACTCCGCCGCCCGGTCCCGCAGGGCTTGCCAGAGGCGGGTTCGTTCGGGGCGCCGGTGGGCCAGATCGAACAGCGCCTGTTCGCTCCAGCCCAGCAGCGGCGATTTGAGGGCCGTGGCCAGCGAAAGGTCGTCGTCGGGTGTGGCCAGGAACCGCAGCAGCGCAGCCAGATCCCTGACCGCCAGTTCCGCCCCGACCTTGAGCCGGTCAGCCCCGGCGATCGGCAGACCCGCGGATTTGCAGGCGCGGATGATCTCGGCAAATAGCGCGGACCGGCGCGGCACCAGGATCAGGAAATCGCCCGCGCGCACCCGGCGGCGCCGGATCTCTCCCGGTTCCGGGCCATCCTCGGGGATGGTTTCGCCGCGCTCGATCATGGCGCGAATGTTCCCGGCGATGCGCTCGGCCAGGATGACATCGTGATGCCTTTCGCTGCGCCGGTCCAGCGGATCGGTCCATGCCCGGTCTTCCTCGGCCCCGGTCTTTTCCACCACCGGCCACAGATCGACACGGCCGGGCAGGTCGGATTTGAAGGCGATATGTTCCGATTTATCGCCGAATCCGGCGCTGCCCTGATCGCGGAACACCAGATCTACCAGCCGCAGGACGGCATCGGACGAGCGGAAGGAATAATCCAGCGTCAGGTTCTCGAACGGCGCGCCGATATCGTACAGGCGGCGGGAAAACTCGGCCTGCATCCGGTCGAACGCGGCCGGATCGGCACCCTGGAAGGAATAGATCGATTGCTTCTTGTCGCCGACTACGAAAATCGTGCGATCCACACCTTCGCGGCCGCTGGCGCCGCTGGTGAATTCACGGGTCAGCTTTTCGATGACATCCCATTGCGCCGGGCTGGTATCCTGCGCCTCGTCGACAAGAATATGGTCTATGCCGCCATCCAGCCGGTAAAGCACCCAGGCGGCGACAGCCGGGTCGGTCAGCAATTGCCGTGCCTTCAGGATCAGGTCGTCGAAATCCAGCCAGCCGTGGCGTTGCTTGCGGCGTTCGTATTCGGGCAGGAACGCCGCGGCAAAAGCATAAAGGGCGCGGGTCTTTTGCGCGGCGGCCAGCGCCAGTTCGGCCTCGCGCGCCGCCGCTACGCGCTGCATCAGGTCCTGGAATGGCTCTAACAAAGGCCCCAACGCCTCTTGCGCCTTCCTGGTCGGGACGCTTTTCGTCTTTGCCTCGGGCAGGTACTGCCCGTTGCCGGTAAACAGGAACAGCGGATAGAGGCGATCGAGTTCGCGCTGGCCGGGGGCCGACCAGTCGATTTCGGACAGTGTCTCGGCCATGCTTGCCATCGTGGCGGATTGCGTCGCGAGAATCGGCGCACAGGCCGCGATCAGCGCCGCTTCGGAGCCGTCGAAGGCAATGGCCGAAGGCAGCCCCGGGTCGGCATCTTCCGGCAGGCCGAAGCGCGCCAGAAGCTCGGGCCAGTCCGGTGGTGTGGCGAAAGCCTCGCGCCGGCCGGTCAGCGCCGCGGTCAGCTTGTCCAGTGTGCTGTCGGTGATATGCGCGGCGATGCCGTCGACCAGCCCCGACTGCGGGCCATCGGCGAAATCCTCGACGATCTGCGCCCGCAGCAGGACGGCGGCCCGGTCTTCCATCTCGGTGAATTGCGGGCTGACCCCGGCCTCCAGGGGAAACCGACGCAGCAGCGACGCGCAGAACGAATGAATCGTCTGGATCTTCAGGCCGCCGGGGGTTTCGATGGCCCGCGCGAACAATGTTCGGGCATAGGCCAGGCGGTCTGGTTCGAGTCTCGCGCCGATGCCCAGATCTGCCAGCCTGTCTGCCAAGGTCGCGTCGTCCAGCATGGCCCATTCGCCCAGCCGCCGGAACAGACGGTTCTGCATCTCGCCCGCCGCCGCCTTGGTATAGGTCAGGCACAGGATGTTTTGCGGTTGCACGTCCTCCAATAGAAGCCGTGCCACGCGGTCGGTCAGAACCCGCGTCTTGCCCGACCCGGCATTCGCCGTGAGCCAGGTCGAGACATCGGGCCGTGCCGCCTGAATCTGGCGTTCACCGGCATCGTGGCGGCGTGTCATGTCAGGTTCTCCGGGGTCGGGTCAGTGCTGCGGTCCCATTCGCCGAACCGCGCCAACTGGTCGAAATCGCCCGTATCAGTGTCTTTCTGGACCGCGCGGCGTGCGGTAAATCCCTGCCCGGGCTGCATGTAGGCAGCGATCAGTTGCGCGAATTCGGCCCACACCTTGCCGGGCGGTTCGCTTTCCAGTGGCGCCGCGACTTCCTTGGGCGATGTGCCGACCCCAATGAATACCGCATCGGCCACGGGCGCGGCGGCCAGCCCTTCGAATGCGCCCCGTTCCGCCATCGCGGCCTCAAGCAGAAGTTGCTTGTCGAACCGTGCCTGTTCCTTCTGCGAGGGCGGCACGCCGGTCTTGTAGTCATAGAGGATCAACTGGCCGCTGGCATCGCGGTCGATCCGGTCGGCCTTGCCCTTGAGCACGAAGGCCGGATCGTCCAGCGCCGCGCGGCCGCGGATCTCGAAACCGGCCGGCGTGGCGCGTTCCTGTCGTTCCGCTTCGGTCGCCAGGAACCAGTCGGCGATGCGCGCCAGCCGTGCCAGCCACAAACTGCGGGCGGCGGGCCAGGGTACGTCGCGCGCCAGGATCGCCGCGGCCCGGTCGAGAACCCCCCCGCGCGAAGGCAGGCCGGTGCCGAGGCTTTCGCGCACCACCTGTTCCAGGATGTCGTGCATCACCGTGCCACGCAAACGCGCGTCGGGTTCCTGTACCAGCGGGTCCAGAGGGTTTAGACGCAGCACATGCCTTGCATAGATCGCATAGGGGTCGCGGATCAGCCGCTTGATCTCGGTCACGGACAACTCGCGCGGCCGCGCCGCAACCGGCGGGCGCGGCGAGGGCCGGGGCGCGGGTGGCCGCGGGTCGGCCCGGTCCAGCGCCTTCGCCCGGTCCAGCCACGTTTCACCGCGCGCGGCCATATCGGCCAGCGCCTGTGGCCCGCCCCGGCCGGGCAGACCGTTCAGCAAGTTGGTCAGCCGGTTGAGCCATCGCGAGGCTACGGTTTCGGCGTCGTCCGACCGGGTGGCGCGGGTCAGCCAGACCTCGGGGGCGGCCACCGCCTGCTGGAAATCGTGCGCGGAAAGCCCGATCCGGCGTTCCGGAAGCAAAAGGCCCGTCGCCAGCCGCATCTGCCGGTTCAACCAGGGGTCGGGGGGCGGCGCCTCGGGCCAGCTTCCATCGTTCAGACCGCCCAGGATCAGCAGGTCGGCGCCCTGCACCCGGGCCTCCAACGTACCCCAGATCATGATGCCCGGGTGCGGCGCATCGCGGTCGCGCACCTCCTCCTGTTCGAGCAATGCGCCCAGAAGGTTTGCGAAATCGCCCGCGCCCATCTCTCCGCCGGCGCCGGCCTCGGCAGCCAGCATGTCCACCACCGCCAGTGCCTTCTGCCCGGCGTTGCGGCCCCAGAGGGCGCCGGATCCGGTTGCGGCGCTGCCGGCGGCGATGGTCTCGGCGAGATTGCGGAGCCGTGCAACCCAGTCGGCCAGCGGCAGGCTGCCCGATACATCGCGGTTACAGAACGCCCCGGCCAGCCAGCCGGCCCAGTCCGCCGGGATCGCCCTTTGCCGCGCCGCCCAGGCCCGCAGGCTTTCGCCATCGGGGAAGGGCGGGCCGTATCTGCGCAGGTGCATTTCCAGATCGCTGCCGTGCAGCACATGTTCGCCGCGCCCCGCGCCGCTGTGGCACAGCGGGTGTTTAAGCAGCGTCATCAATGCCGCTGCCGTCAGCCGTTCGGTGAACAATGCCGCGATATGGCGCAGGAACCGGCCCGGCGGTGACAGGTGCAGCGGCAGGCCCGCGCTGTCGTCGGGTTCTATGTTCCAGCGGTCCAGCGCCGCCGCGACCTGCCGGGTCAGCATCCGGTCGGGCGTGATCAGGGCGGCGGTCTGGCCCGTTTCGGCCGCCTGGCGAAGCCGCAGCGCGATCGCCAGCGCCTCGGCCCGGGGCGAGGGCGCCTCGATCAGGGTCATGCCGGCGGTGGCGCCGGCCAGATCGTTCAACCTTGGACCCTCGCGCATCCAGGCATCGGTGACGGGCGCGGGGCGCAGCGCCAGCGATACCAGCCGGTTCCGCGCGGGCGAGGGCGGCGCCGCATCGTTCCAGCGTTGAACGTCGCGCGGCCGCAATTCCAGCAGATCCATGAGCCTTCGGAACCGGAATTGCGGGTGGTCCTCGGACAGCATCGCCTCGTCCAGCCCGGCCCAGTCGGCCGTGCTCATGTCAAAGTCGAAGCCCGGCAGGACAACGGCGCCCCGCGGCAGGCGCGCCACAGCCTGCATCAGCATTGCCGTGGTGCCGCGCGAACCGGTGGATCCGGCCAGAACCACCGGATGCGCGGGGGGCGCGGCCTGCCAGCCCGCGATCAGGTTTTCCGTCACGCGGCGCTGGCGGGCCTGCGGGTCGAGCATGTCGTCCCCGGCGGCGGCGAAGTCCCTGGCGATGCCGATGAACGCCTGCGCCCGCGCCCAGTGGCCCGACATGTCGCTGACGTCCAGGGCCGCGATATCGTCGGGGCTCACGCCTTCGCCCTGCATTTCGTCGATCAGCGCGGCCAGGCTGTCGGCCAGATCGTAAAGCGAGGCGCGCGGTGCCAGGTCGGGCTGGCGGTCCAGCAGCGCGCCGATCAGCCGCGCCAGTTCCAGCCGGCGGCGCAGCGGCGGGATTGCCGGAGGCAGGCGGGCGATATCGCCCGTTTCGCCCAGATCGGTGATCAGCGACAGCCGTGGCAATAGTCGCGGCGGGCCGGCATCGAACAGGGTGCGGATGCGCCGCGCCATGCGGCGGGTGTTCACGATCAGATGCACCCGCGCCAGGGCCTCGGGCGGTTGCCCTTCGCAGCGCGCCACCAGCCCGTCGATCAGGGCGCGCGGAAAATCCACGCCCGGCGGCAGCGCAAAGACGCGCGGTTTTTCCGTGCCCTCAAACATCCGCCTCTTCCAGCAACTTTTCGGCAAGCGATATCCCGCCCGGATGACCGACATCACACCAGCGGCCGGGATAGACCAGCCCGAACAGCCGCCCTTCTTGCAGCATCCTGTCCCAAGGCAGGTTCATCGAAAAGGCGGCCTTGTCGAACGCGTCCAGCGTGCCGGGCTTGACGATCTGCGCGCCGCCAAAGATCAGCCCCGGACCCCGCCGGAGGCGCCCGTCGGGCGCCGCCAGAAAATCGCCTTTCCCCGCGTGGCCGATCGCGCCCGCGGGCGGCACACATGTCAGAAGCGCATCCATCCGCTCGGGATCCCAGGCCGCTTGCAGCAGCCGCAGCGGGTTGGGCCCGACCCAGATTGCATCGGTGTTCAGGGTATAGACCGGCCCGGTGCCGAGCAGCGGCAGCGCCGCTTTCAGGCCGCCGCCGGTATCAAGTATGTCGGGATGTTCGTGCGACAGGGCGACGCCCTGCGGCGCAAGGTGCGCCTCGAGCTGTTGCGGCAGATAATGCAGGTTGGCGACGATCCGGGCCGGGGCAACGTCCCTTGCCAGCGCCAGTGCGTAATCAATCATCGGACGGCCCGCGACCGGGATCATCGGTTTCGGACGGGTGCGGGTCAGCGCCCCCATGCGCGTGCCGAACCCGGCGGCGAACAGCATGATGGCATCGGGCTTCATGCCACTTGCAACGCGGACAGGTTCGCGTGCGTGGGTTCGGGCAGGGCATCGCGCAAGAGCCCGGCCACCGTGGCCAGGGCCGGATGGTCGAGATCGCGTTCCAGATGTGCCCAGACGCGCGGCACGAGGCCAAGATAATGCGGCTTGCCGTACTCTGTCGCCAGGCGGGCAAAGACGCCGAGAATACGCAGATTGCGCTGGGCGCCCAGCACCGCATAGGCGGCCGCGAACGCATCGGGATCAAGCCGGGTGGCGGCCAGGTACCGGGCGATCATGGCGGTCTCGATACCGGGCGTCACATCGCGCCGCGCATCCTGCAACAGCGACACCAGATCATAGGCCGGATGGCCCAGCATCGCATCCTGGAAATCCAGCAGCCCGACACGCGCCACGCCGCTGCGCCGCGGCAGCCAAAGCAGGTTCTCGGCGTGATAATCGCGCTGGATCAGCACCGGCGGCGCCTGTGCGACGGTCTCGCGCAGGATGGCACCGAACCGGTCTTCGAACCGGGATAGGGCGGCGAGGTCGGGCGTGCCGCGAATACCGTCGCGGTATTTCGACAAGGCCAGTGCCGCAAGCCCGGTCATCAGGGCCGGGCTGTATTCGGCGAGTGATGGCGGCGTTGCCCGGTGCAACACCACCAGGACATCGGTTGCGGTTTCGTATAGCTGCGTTTCAAGACCGGGCCGCACGGCGAGGACGCGCGCGAACAGGTCGTCGCCCAGATCTTCGAGAATCAGAAATCCGGCCTGCCGGTCTTGTGCCAGAATCTCGGGTGCGCTGAGCCCGGTAGCGCGCAGGAACCGTGCGATTTCGACGAAGGGTCCGACATCCTCGCCCTTGTCGGCCGGCGCGTCCATCAGAACCGCGGTCTGCCGCGTGGCGGGATCGCTCAGGCGTTCGTAGCGGCGGTTCGATGCGTCCCCGGCGAGCGCCGCGCGGTCGGCACCGGCCCAGCCGGAGCGGTCGAGAAAGGCGCGCAACTGGGTTTCGCGTTCAGTCATCGGCGATTCCGTCCAGGATGTCGGCCCATCTGCCCGCCGTCCAGTAAAACCCGATCCGGCGCATTTCCTCATGATCCGGATCGGCGATAAAGCGGACGGTCAGCGCCCGGTCCGGGGCGAGCGTGCCCAGCCGGTCGGGCCATTCGACCAGGCAGACGGCGGTCTCGAAAGCGTCGCTCAGGCCCAGTTCCTCGATCTCGGCGGATCCGCTCAGGCGGTACAGATCGGCATGCCATGTCGCGCATTCGGGGGTGTCGTAGGTCTGAACCAGCGTGAAGGTGGGCGAGGGCACCTCCTCGGGGATCGTCATCCGCGAGCAGATCAATGCGCGGGCGAAATGCGTCTTGCCCGCCCCGATCGGTCCGTCCAGCAGCAGGCAGTCACCCGCCGACAGCCGCGGCCCCAGCCGGGCGGCAATCTCGGCGGTCTGTCGGGGCGACAGGCTCTGAACGCTTCGGCGCGGTTCGGTCATGACGCGCACAATGGCGGCGCGGCGGGGCGGCTGCAAGCGCGTTCAGACGGGTCGGGCCGGTTCCGGTTGCGCGTGGGGCTGGCTGTCGCGCCACCCTGCCAGCCGCCGGAAGCGGACCATCGTCGCGCCGCCCTGGATCGGGCGAATGGCGCAGTCCAGCCTTTCGCCGCTGCGCAGTCGCGTTTCGGCCGACCAGGTGGCGCGGTTCTCACGCGCGGCGACGAAATCGCGCAACTCGCCCCAGACCGGGGTTGGTACGCTCAGGTCTTGCCAGGCACGGGTCGCATCCACGATCGTCATCTGCGCAAAGCCTCGGTCCGGATCGAGACCCCAAAGCGCATGGAAGGGTTCGTTGGAAAACACCAGCGTCCCGTCGGACGAAAATACCGCGATCGCGTCCTCGACGCTGTCCAGGATCGCCTGGCCAAGCTCAAGTTCCGCCCGGAACTGGCGGGTCAGGGTAATCTCGGCGGTGATGTCCTCGATCAGGAATGCAACGGCGCCGTCGGGATGGGGCCGGCCGCTGACCGAATAGACCGACCCCGAGGGCAGCGACCAGGTTTCCTGGTACCGCCCGTCCGCGGCGGCGGCCACCAGATCGGCCATCTGTTGGCGCCAGCCGTTGTAGTTCTTCGGTTCGGGCATCATGCGACGGTCGCGCAACCGGTCGAAGAAGGATGACAGCGCCGGCCGCGCGCTGAGAAAGTCGGCAGGCAGGGCGGTCAGGTCGACAAGCGCCGGATTGAACAGCGCCAGTTGCCGGTTCCGGTCGAAAATGGCCAGCCCGATGGGAAGCTGGGCAAACGTCTTGGCCAGGGTCTGCACGAAATTGCGCTGTGCGATCTCGGCATCTACCACGGCGTTGATATCGGCGGCGAAATACAGGTTCCCCGCCGGCTGCGCCGCTACCGTGACATCGAACCATAGCTTCTGGTCCTGCCCGTCGGCGGCAACCGAAATCCTGGTCCGGCGACCGGGCGGCAGGGCGGTGGCATCGTCGGGAAACAGGGGCTGCGCAAGCCGGGCATCCTTGCCGCGCAACTTGCGGGCAAGCACACCATAGGCGGCGTTGTGCCAGACCACCCGGCCCTGCGCGTCCACGCGCCAGACCGGATAGGGCGTCGCGTCCATCGCCAGGCGCAGCGCCTGCAATTCGCTCTCGCGGTTGGCGGGGCCGTTGGCCGGGGCCAGCGAATCGGATGCCAGACACAGGCGCGTGATCTCGCCGATGCGTTCCATCATGATATCGCCGGCGACCAGACCGCCCCTGGCGCGGATCAAGCGCCGTTCGTTATCGCACAAGGCGCCGGGGGTCTGCGGCATGTCGGGGTAGGTGGCTTCGAGCCGGCCGCGAAGATCCTGCCAGTCGGGCGCCACCCCGGTTCCGCCACGATCCGGCCCAAGCAGGTTGCGCAGGTCTGACGACGTATCGGCCAGTTCGGTGCCGTCGAACAGTAATATCGGGCCGTCAGGTTCGCCCGGGGTCATCGCCGGGCCGGCCTGCGGTGCGCGGCGCGGCGCCAGGAACATCGCCGCGGCGAGTGCCGCCGCGGCGCAGGTCAGCGACAGAAGAACCGTTTCAAGTGTCAGCACCGCACCCATCCGCCAGAATACAAGCTTCCGGCGGTACCATGCCGCGCGATTGGTTAATGCGCCCTTAACCAGCGGCGGGAAACGGAGGGATCAGACCTCGATCGGGCGGTTGCGGCCAAGCGGCACTGCGTGATCGCCCGACCGTGCGTCGATGGCGCGCCGTGGCCAGACCACCTCGACCACCGCGCCGCGCTGTTCGGCGCGGGCATCGACGCCGTGCGCCGGGTCGCGGGCATTGGCAAATCGGATGCCGGCCCCGGAGCGTTCCAGAAGCGTCTTGGCGATGAACAGCCCCAGGCCCATACCCTCGTATTCCGGGCGCTCCTTGCGGTCGCTTTCGGTGCGTCGCCGGCGCACGAAAGGGTCGCCGATTCGCCCGATCAGGTGCGGCGGGTATCCGCGCCCGTCATCGAGAATGCGCACCGTGATAAGGCTCTCTGTCCAGATCGTTTCGACCCAGACATTGGCGTGCGCGAAATCCACCGCGTTCTGGATAAGGTTGCGCAACCCGTGGATGACCTCGGGCATACGCAGGACAGAGGGCTGTTGCAGGCCGCCGTCGCCCGCCGGCCCCTCCTCGAAGTGGATGGTCTTGCCGCGGTTCATGTGCGGTTCCGCCGCCTCGTGAATGACCGTGGACAGCGGCGCCTGGCGCAGGTGCAGGTCATCCTTTCCGGCCCGGCCCATGTCGCGCAGGATGTCGCGGCAGCGGTCGGCCTGCTGGCGGATCAGCGCCGCATCCTCGCGCAGGTCCGGGCGGTCGTCCAGTTCCTCGATCAGTTCCGCGCTTGTCAGCTTGATCGTGGCCAGCGGTGTACCAAGCTCATGCGCGGCGGCCGCGATCACTCCGCCCAGATCGGTCAGTTTCTGTTCGCGGCTAAGCGCCATCTGCGTGGCCGCCAGCGCCTCGGACATCGACCGCATCTCGGAGCTGATGCGCAGCGAATAGGCGCCCAGGAAGACAATGGCGATGATGGTGGCGGCCCAGTTGCCGAACATGAAGATCTCGGGGATGCGCAGGACATAACCCGTCTCGGTGCGCAGCGGCAGATGATATTGCGCCAGCACCGTGACAAGGATCATCGCCGCGCCCCCGATCAGAAGGGTCGCGCGCAACCCCATCACGTTGGCGGATATGACGACCGGGCCCAGCAGCAACAGCGCGAACGGATTGGTCAGCCCGCCGGTCAGGTACAGAAGAAAGGCCAGCTGCAGAAGATCGAACATCACGGTCAGGAAGTTCTCGAACTCCGACAGGCGCTTGTTCTGGGGAAACACGAAGATCGCGGCCAGGTTCGCGGCCACCGAAACGCCGATGGCGAAATAGCACAGGCCAAGTTCGAGCTGCAGATGATAGACGCGCTGGGCCACGGTAATTGCCGCGAACTGCCCGATCACGGCCACCCAACGCAGCCAGATCAGCGTGCGCAGGCGGATCCAGCTACTGCGTTCCTGCCCGCGCCAGAGGCCGAGACTGTTATCCGGCATGTGATCTCTCGTGCTATTGCAACCGCTGCGTATGTTGATAGGTGTCTGCGGCGAAACGATCAACACGCCCGATATCCGGAGACCATACCAGATGACCCGCAAGATAGCCGTTGCCGCCACCGTTCTTGTCGTTGCCGTGTTGGGGGGAATCTGGGTCGCCAGCCTGCTGGGCGGTTCGGACGACCGCTTTGCGCAATGCCGCGAGGGCCAGATCGCCGGCGGGGTCGAGATCGGCGGCCCGTTCGAACTGGTCAACGCGAAGGGCGAAACGGTGAGCGACAAGGACGTTCTTGCCGAACCCTCGCTGATCTACTTCGGCTATACCTTCTGCCCCGACGTCTGCCCGCTGGACAACGCCCGCAACGTCGAGGCGATCGACATCCTGGAAGAGCGCGGCCAGATGGTGACGCCGGTCTTCATCTCGATCGACCCCAAGCGGGACACGCCCGAGGTGGTCGGCGATTTCGCCTATAACCTGCATGAACGAATGATCGGGCTGACCGGTTCGCCCGAACAGGTCAAGGCCGCGAGCCAGGCCTACAAGACCTATTACAAGGCCCAGGATGCCGAAGGCGACGAATTCTATCTGGTCGATCACTCGACATTCAGCTACCTGGTGCTGCCCGAGCAGGGTTTCGTCGAGTATTTCAAGCGCAGCGACACCCCCGAAGACATGGCCGACCGCATCGGCTGTTTCCTCGAGAACATGTAGCCTCGACGCGGTATTTGACCTTTGGGCGGGTGCTGGTAATACTCGCGCGACAAAATGACCGCCGCCAAGGAGAGCGCATGGCCAATCCCGCCCTGCCGGAGATCGGACCGGACAAATCACTGCTTCTGGTCGATGATGACGAACCCTTTCTGCGGCGCCTGGCCAAGGCGATGGAAAAGCGCGGATTCGAGATCGAGACCGCAGGGTCCGTTGCTGCGGGAAAGGCCATCGCCACCGCCCGGACCCCGGCCTATGCGGTGGTCGATCTGCGGCTGGAGGATGGCAACGGCCTGGACGTGGTCGAGGTGCTGCGCGAAAAGCGGCCCGATTGCCGCGTCGTTGTCCTGACCGGCTATGGTGCCATCGCTACCGCCGTCGCGGCGGTCAAGATCGGGGCCACGGATTATCTGTCCAAACCCGCCGATGCCACGGACATCACCAACGCCCTGCTGGCCACCGGCGACGACCTGCCCCCGCCCCCCGACAACCCGATGAGCGCGGACCGCGTGCGTTGGGAACATATCCAGCGGGTCTATGAACTTTGCGACCGCAACGTGAGCGAAACCGCGCGCCGGCTGAACATGCATCGCCGGACGCTGCAAAGGATACTGGCCAAACGCAGCCCGAGATGACGGCCGCGACGGGGGCGCCCGCCATGACCGACCTCAGCGCAAGCGGCAAATGTGATCCGCTCACGCAGCCGCACCCTGAAGGCGGCTGGTCGGAAAGCATCACGACCCTGCAAGATGCCGTCGTGGTGCCCCCTACGGTCAGCAAACTGGTACAGGCGGCCGGTGTGCTGGATGCCGACGGCGGCTATTGTCCGCAAGGCGCGCTGTGGCGCAAGCACCGTCCGATCACCATTCGGCCGGACATGCCCGGCGAATTGGCGGAAACCATACCGGGCCGCTGGTTGTGGGGCGGGGTCCTCTGGGTGCATTTCGGGCATTTCCTGGTCGAAAGCACCGCGCGCCTGTGGGCGCTGGACCGGTTGGAACAGCCCGTCGATGGCATCCTGTTCATCCCCAAGCGGCCCAAGGTCGGCGACAAGGTAATGGGGTATCAGACCCGCTTTGCCGAGTTGATGGCCCCGGGCCTGCCGTTGCGCGTTGCCGCGGCGGCGGCGCGGGTCGAGGAACTGGTGGTGCCGGGGCAGGGCTTCGGCCTGGGCCGGATCACCGCCGGCACGCGGGCGTTCCGCGATGCCATTCACAACCGTTTTGCCCGTGACATCGCGCCCGATGGGCCGGAAAAGATCTATGTCTCGCGCTCGGCACTGGGGCTGGGCAAGGGCGGCATGCTGGGCGAGGAACGGCTGGAGGAAATGCTGGAGGCCGAAGGCTATCACATCTTCCACCCGCAGCAGCATGACCTGCATGTCCAGATTGCCCGCTACAAGGCCGCAAGGCAGGTGATTGCGGCCGACGGATCGGCATTGCACCTATATGCCATGGTGGGCCGCCCGGATCAGTCGGTGGCGATGATCCTTCGCCGCAAGTCGGGCGCCAACAACCTTCTGGCCAACAACGTGACCCATTTCTGCGCCCGTGCGCCTGTTGTGGTCGAGGCGCTGCGCACCGAATGGGTGCGTGCCTCCAAGGGTAAATCCGACCGTCTGTCCTTCGGGGAGCTTGACCATGCGGTGATCGCCCGGCGCCTGGGCGAGGCCGGGTTCGTGCGCAAGGGTCTCGACTGGCCGGTTCTGAGCGAGGCGGAACGTCAGAGCATACTTGCCAGGCGCCGCATCGCGGGCAACGACGCCTTTATCGAATCGCCGCAATTCGCCCGCGAACGGGTTCGTCGGGTGCGGCTGGCCCGGCGGGCGGCACGCCGTCAGGCCGCCGGCTGATGCGGGTCAGCCGCGCAGCCGGCGGTTGCGCATCGCCAGCAGTCGGAGCCGCAACGCGTTCAGCCTGATGAAACCCGCTGCGTCCTTCTGGTCGTAGGCGCCGGCATCGTCCTCGAAGGTCACATGTTCCTCGGAATAGAGCGAATGTTCGGACCGGCGCCCGACGCAGCTTGCCAGACCCTTGTAGAGTTTCATCCGAACGGTGCCGGTGACATGGGCCTGGCTCAGGTCGATGGCGGCTTGCAGCATATCGCGTTCGGGGCTGAACCAGAAACCGTTATAGATAAGTTCGGCGTAGCGCGGCATCAGTTCGTCCTTCAGGTGCATCGCACCGCGATCCATGGTGATCGATTCGATACCGCGATGCGCCGCCAGCAATACGGTCCCGCCCGGTGTTTCGTAGATCCCGCGCGATTTCATGCCCACGAACCGGCCTTCGACAAGGTCGAGCCGGCCAATGCCGTGACGGCCGCCCAACTCGTTGAGCCGGGTAAGAAGCGCCGCCGGCGACATCGCCTCGCCGTCGATGCTGACCGCGTCGCCCTTCTCGAACCCGATCTCGATGTATTCCGGCGTGTCCGGGGCGTCCTCGGGGTGTTGGGTGCGCTGATAGACGTAGTCGGGCGCCTCGACGCCCGGGTCTTCCAGCACCTTGCCTTCGGACGAGGTGTGCAGAAGGTTGGCATCGACCGAAAACGGCGCTTCGCCGCGCTTGTCCTTGGCGATGGGAATCTGGTTCTGTTCGGCGAAATCCAGCAGCTTGGTGCGGCTGGTCAGGTTCCATTCGCGCCACGGCGCGATCACCCTGATATCGGGGTTGAGGGCATAGGCCGCCAGTTCAAAGCGCACCTGATCGTTGCCCTTGCCGGTGGCGCCGTGAGCCACGGCGTCGGCGCCCGTTTCGGCGGCTATCTCGATCAGGCGTTTCGAGATCAGCGGCCGGGCGATCGACGTGCCCAGCAGGTACTGGCCCTCGTAGAGCGCATTGGCACGAAACATCGGAAAGACGAAATCGCGCACGAATTCTTCGCGGATATCCTCGATATGGATGTTCTCGGGCTTGATGCCCAGCATTTCGGCCTTCCTGCGCGCCGGCTCCAGTTCTTCGCCCTGACCCAGATCGGCGGTGAAGGTGACGACTTCGCAGCCATATTCGGTTTGCAGCCATTTCAGGATGATCGAGGTATCGAGGCCGCCGGAATAGGCCAGCACGACTTTCTTGGGCGCGGACATTGGTGTTTCCCTCTGCTTCGGAACGCCTGCCGGTTAGCGGGTTTTCAATGCCGGGGCAAGGCGCGCGAACTGGCGGTGCGGCGCTCGGCCCGTTCGAAATGATGACGTGGGAATCGTGGGTCCATACATCGAACCCCATGCGAACCGGCAGCAGGGCGATATGGGGGCATCCGCCCGCGCCGCCTGCCATGGCCTGTCGGTCAGTCCGGGATGTGCCCTGCCAGCCCGTTCAGGAAATGGGCACGCGACCGTTCGAAGATGGCGATGATCGCGCCGATATCGACCTGTGCCGCTTTGTCGGCCGCAGCGTCCCGTTCGCCCTGCTGACAGGCGTCGGACAACGCGTTAAACCCGAGGCTCAGCGCGCTGCCCTTCAGGAAATGCAAGACCTGTTCGAGATCGCCGCCATCATCGGAGCGCAGGCATTCGATGGCATCGCCGGCTTCTTCGAGAAACAGTTCGATAACCTCGTCGAAGTCTTCGGCACCGACCTCGTCGCGCAATTCGTTCACGCGTGACCATAGTATCAAGATACACCCCCAACCAACACGCCCCGCCCCGCCGCCTCACTAGTGCCGATGGCGTGAACAGCCGGTTAACCCCGGGCCGGTGGGTATGGAGAACTTTAGGTTTTACAGGCCGGTAACGAATGCAGCCGATAGTGGCCGGGTCGGCATGTCCGACGATTGGCTGGAGGCGCTGAAAGTGACGATCGGGTGGCAGGCCACGTCCCGGCCCGGCCTGGATGGCGGGGCGATACGCCGGGTTCTGGTGGTTGATGACAGCCGCCTGCAACGCCGGATACTGGCCGGGTTGCTGGTCCGGTGGGGTTTCGAGGTACTGGAAGCCGATTGCGGCGCCCGGGCGCTGGAGCTTTGCGCGACCGCGCAACCCGATCTCATTCTCAGCGACTGGATGATGCCGGGCATGACAGGGCTTGATTTCTGCCGTGCCTTTCGCGGCCTGCCGGCCGAAAGCTACGGATATTTCATCCTCCTGACTTCGAAATCCGAAAAGGGCGAGATCGCACAGGGGCTGGATGCCGGGGCCGACGACTTCCTGACCAAACCGGTCAACCCCGATGAACTGCGCGCCCGCATCGCCGCCGGAGCGCGCATCCTCGCGATGCATCGCGAACTGGCCGCGCAAAACCGCGCCGTGTCGGACACGCTGGCTGAGTTGCAGGCCGTTCATGCCCGGATCGACCAGGACCTGATCCAGGCGAGAAAGACACAGGAATCGCTGGTACCGGAGTTTTCCCGCAGTTTCGGCGCGTCCCGGTTCAGCCTGCTGCTGAAACCCTGCGGCTATGTCGGAGGCGACCTGGTCGGGTTGTTCTCGCCCGGTCTGAACCGGGTCGGGTTCTACAGCATCGACGTATCCGGCCATGGCATTACCTCGGCGCTGATGACGGCGCGACTGGCGGGCTACCTCTCAGGCACCCATTTCGACCAGAACATTGCGATGGAACAGCGGCAATACGACTTTTACGGCCTGCGCCCGCCCGGCGATGTCGCCGAAACGCTGAACGCCCGGCTGATGGCCGATACCGGGATCGACGAATATTTCACGATGGTCTACGCCACCGCCGATCTCTACACGGGACGGGTCGCAATGGTGCAATGCGGCCATCCCCACCCGCTGATCCTGCGCGCCGACGGGACGGCCGAATTCATGGGCGCTGGCGGCATGCCGATCGGGTTGTTGCCGCAACTGTCCTGCGACCGGTTCGAGACGCGGCTCTTCCCCGGTGACAGGCTGCTGCTCTACTCCGACGGGTTTACCGAATGCCGGACCGGGAATGGCGACATGCTGGAATCCGAGGGCCTTCTCGAACTGATCCGCGATTGCCGGGGGCACCGTACCGGGGGCGAACTTCTGGACGATCTGTTCGAAAGGCTGACGCGGGCCATGCCAGAAGGTCAGGGGCTGGACGACGACGTGTCGGCGATCCTTCTGGAATATGCCGGTGTCTGAGCGTGCGCGAACCGGGCGGCAAAGTGGCGATCGCCGGCATTGCCCAGCTCGCGGGCGGCAAGGGTGGCCGACATGACGGTCGCGTGGTGAAACGCCTCGGTCGGGGCGCCCAGCCTTCGCACCGGACGGGCGATGTAGATCAGACAGAGCTTTTCGGCCCACAGGTCGTATTCGGGCATGTAGGCATAGCGGCGAAAGGCGCCGATGCGGCGCGGATTCGCGATGCGCCAGCCGGTTTCCTCGACCACCTCGCGGTGCAGCGCGGCGACCGGCGATTCGCCGGGGTCGATGCCGCCGCCGGGCAGTTGCAAATCGCGATGGGGTTGCGATTGTACCGTCAAAAGCAGATCGCCGCCCAGTGGCAGCAACGCATAGACACCGCGCCGCAGGACATAGCGCCGGCCCGCTTCGGGCGGATCGCCAAAGCGCCGGATCATGATCTTCGCCCTTTCATCGCCACTCCTTGCGCCTATATTGCGCGGTATGCCAACAGGCGGCGAACAAGGAAACCCCATGACCTTCGGATCGAGAATCGCGTGGGACGATACCGTCCTGCCCTTCCAGCTTGACGCATGCGGAACGCGCGGCCGGGTCGCGCGGCTGGACGGCGTCCTCGACGGTATTCTGAAACAACACGACTATCCCGTGCAGGTCGAGGCGCTGGTGGCGGAAATGGCGCTGCTGACGGCACTGATCGGCCAGACCATCAAGCTGCGCTGGAAGCTGTCGCTGCAGGTGCAGTCCAATGGCCCGGTCCGCATGATCGCCACCGATTATTACGCACCGCAAGAGGCAGGCGAGTCCGCCCGCATCCGCGCCTATGCCAGCTTTGACCGCGACCGTCTGGGGCAGGGGGATCCGTTCGGCCAGGTTGGCGAGGGCTATTTTGCCATCATGATCGACCAGGGCCGCGACATGGCGCCGTATCAGGGCATCACGCCGCTGGCCGGCGGGTCGCTGTCGGCCTGTGCCGAGGCCTATTTCGCGCAATCCGAACAACTGCCGACGCGGTTCTCGCTGAGCTTTGGTAAATCCGCCGAGCCCGGCGTGGCCGAACGCTGGCGGGCCGGGGGCATCATGCTGCAACACATGCCCAAGGCGTCGCCTCTGGTCGCGTCGGGGCCCGGCACGGGTGCTGTCCTGACCGCCACGGATCTGGTGGATGGAGAGGAAGGCGAGAACTGGAAACGGGTCAACCTGCTGCTCGATACGGTCGAAGACATGGAACTTATCGGCCCCGTGGTGCCGCCGACCGACCTTCTGGTTAGGCTGTTTCACGAGGAAACCCCGCGCGTTTTCGATGCACAGCCGGTGCGGTTCGGGTGCACCTGTTCCGAAGATCGGGTGCGCCAGAGCCTTTCGATCTATTCCGCCCGCGACATCGAAACGATGACCACGGACGAGGGCCGCGTGACCGCCGACTGCCAGTTCTGCGGCGCACATTACGACCTCGACCCCGCAACGCTGGGGTTCGAGGCCGAACAGGCCGAGGATGACTGACACCGCGGCGATGCTGCGGGCCGCGCTGGCGCGGCCGGGGGCGGCGTCGTCCGACTTCGACCTCAATCCCGGTACGACGCTGCCACCCGGGCGGGTGCTGCGCCCGGCCGGTGTGCTGGTGCCGGTGATGCTGGCGGGCGGCCAGCCGCGGCTGATCCTGACCAAGCGGTCCTCGGCGCTGAAACACCATCCCGGCCAGATCGCCTTTCCCGGCGGCAAGCAGGACGCGGGCGATGCCGACGCGACTGCCGCCGCCCTGCGCGAGGCGCGCGAGGAAATCGGGTTGCCCGAGGGCATGGCCGAAGTGCTGGGTCATATGCCCGATCATGAAACCGTGACCGGCTTTCGGGTGACGCCGGTTGTCGCGGTGATCCGCGCGGCCTTCGATCCGGTGCCGGAACCGGGCGAGGTGGACGAGGTTTTCACGGTGCCGCTGGCCCATGTCACGGATCCGGCGAACTATATCGTCGAATCGCGCTACTGGGGGGGCCAGCGCCGGTTCTACTTCACGGTGCCCTTCGGCCCGTACTATATCTGGGGCGCGACCGCGCGCATGTTGCGCGCCCTTGCCGCCCGGACCGGCCCATGACTCCGACTATCACCGATGACTGGCTGATCAATCCCGCGACGCAGGCGGTCTGCGCTGCGCTCGGCGCGGGCGGCGCGCAGGCGCTGTTCGTCGGCGGCTGCGTGCGCAACGCGCTGTTGGGCGTCGCGGTCAGCGATATCGACATCGCAACCGACGCGCTGCCCGAACGGGTGATCGAACTGGCCCGCGCCGCGAACATCAGGGCCGTGCCGACGGGGATAGAGCACGGCACCGTAACGCTGGTGAACGAAGGCATCGCGCACGAGGTCACAACCTTTCGCCAGGATGTTGAAACCGACGGCCGCCGGGCGGTGATCGCCTTCGCCGACGGAATCGAACAGGACGCGGCGCGCCGCGATTTCACCATGAACGCGCTGTATGCCCGTCCCGATGGCACGGTGCTGGATCCGTTGGGCGGGCTGGCCGACCTGCGCTGCCGCCGGGTCCGGTTCATCCGCGACGCCACCGACCGCATCCGCGAGGATTATCTGCGCTCCCTACGCTATTTTCGGTTCCACGCCTGGTATGGTGATCCCCGGGGCGGTTTCGATCCGGATGCGATGAACGCCATCGCCGCCAATCTGGGCGGGATCGCGACCCTGTCGCGTGAACGCATCGGGGCCGAGATGCTCAAGCTGCTGGCCGCGCCTGATCCGGCCCCCTCGGTCGCGGCGATGCGATCGACCGGCGCGCTGGGCCAGGTGTTGCCGGGGGCGGATGACCGGTTTCTGGCGCCGCTGGTGCACCTTGAGGGCGACGCCGGCGCGGCCCCCGATCCGCTGCGCCGCCTTGCCTGTCTTGGCGGTATCGGCATGGATGACGCGTTGCGGCTGAGCCGGACGCAGAAACGCGGGCTGGAGCAGATGCGGGAGGCGGCGGGCAGTGCTGCCGGGCCGGGCGAGATCGGCTTCCGTATGGGTGCCGACACCGCCCGCGACGTGCTGCTGCTGCGCGCCGCGATGCTGGGCTCGCCCTGGGATGCAGCCGCCATGGCGGCCGCAGAACGGGGCGCGGAGGCGGTCTTTCCCGTCGCTCCCGCCGACCTGATGCCACGGTTGCGGGGGCCTG
Source organism: Jhaorihella sp. (assembly GCA_047975215.1). Taxonomy (GTDB): domain Bacteria; phylum Pseudomonadota; class Alphaproteobacteria; order Rhodobacterales; family Rhodobacteraceae; genus JAGRMG01. Next base: position 29,904 of record JBKEDD010000088.1, on the reverse strand, counting down.
CGCTGGGCGCCGCGCTCGCTCGTCTGGAAGGCGACTGGATCGCTTCGGGCTTTACCCTGACCGGCGCGGAGTTGCTGGGCCGGGTCTGAAACGGCTGTTCCGCGGCACGTTTGCGGCCTATATGGTGCGGTCATCCATGTCCGCAGAAGTGGTGCGCAGTGTTCAGATACTTCGAAAATATGGTCAATCCCTATGTGGATTACCCCGAAGAAGACCGCCCGCCCACGCGGTTGTGGCCGTTCATGATGTCCTATGCCCGGCCGTTCAGGCAGGTGTTTGTCTGGGCCGGGCTGCTCTCGGTTGTCGTGGCGGCGGTCGAGGTATGGCTGATCTTCTACATGGGTCGGGTGGTAGACATTCTGGGCCGCGACGAACCGGCGCGGGTCTGGTCGCAATACGGTATCGAACTTGTCGCGGTGGCGCTGTTCATCCTGCTGCTGCGCCCGTTGCTGCACGTCATCGACGTGATGCTTCTGAACAATGCCATACTGCCGAACTTCGGCACCCTGATCCGCTGGCGGGCGCATAAACACGTGCTGCGCCAGTCCGTCGGCTGGTTCGAGAACGATTTCGCCGGACGCATCGCCAACCGGATCATGCAGACGCCCCCCGCAGCGGGCGAGGTCGTGTTCCAGGTGTTCGATGCGATTTCCTTCGCCCTGGCCTATCTGGTTGGCGCCGCGGTGCTGCTGCTGGCGGCCGATGCGCGGCTGCTGATTCCGCTGATGATCTGGTTCGTGCTGTATCTGGTGCTGATCCGCTGGACAGTGGCCCGCGTCGGGCCGGCCTCCAAGGCGGCGTCGGATGCGCGTTCGGCCATAACGGGGCGGGTGGTGGACAGCTATACCAACATCCATTCGGTAAAGATGTTTGCCCATCACGCACAGGAACTGGATTACGCGCGCGAGGTCATCGAGAGGTCGCGCAAGACGTTTCAGGCGGAAATGCGCATCTTCACGCTGATGGATGTGGTTCTCGTCACGCTGAACGGCCTGTTGATCGTCGGCGTGGTGGGCTGGGCCATCGCATTGTGGATGCAGGGGCAGGCCACTGTCGGCGTGGTGGCGGCGGCGACGGCGCTGACATTGCGGCTGAACGCCATGACGGGCTGGATCATGTGGGCGCTGACCACGTTCTTCCGCCAGCTCGGTGTCGTGGCCGAGGGGATGGAGACCATCGCCCAGCCCATCGCCCTGGTCGACGCGCCCGCCGCCGGGCCTCTGGCGCTGCGGGAAGGGCGGATCGAGCTGCGTGGCCTGTCGCACCATTACGGCCGCGGTGCCGGCGGGCTGGACCGGATCGACCTGACCATCGAACCGGGAGAGAAGATTGGCCTGATCGGCCGGTCGGGGGCTGGGAAATCGACCCTGATCAAGCTGCTTTTGCGGTTCTACGATGCCGAGGCCGGGCAGATCCTGATCGACGGGCAGGATATTGCAGGCGTCCGGCAGGACAGTCTGCGCGGCCATATCGGCATGGTGCAACAGGACAGTTCGCTGTTGCACCGCTCGGTGCGCGACAACATCCTGTACGGACGTCCCGATGCCGGTGAAGACGAAATGATCGCCGCCGCGAAACAGGCCGAGGCACACGAGTTCATTCTCGATCTGACCGATCCGCAGGGCCGGCGCGGCTATGACGCCCATGTCGGTGAACGCGGGGTCAAGCTGTCGGGGGGACAACGCCAGCGGGTGACGCTGGCGCGGGTGATCCTGAAGGATGCCCCGATCCTGCTGCTGGACGAGGCGACCAGCGCGCTGGACAGCGAGGTCGAGGCCGCCATTCAGGACACGCTCTATGGCATGATGCAAGGCAAGACGGTGATCGCGATCGCGCACCGCCTGTCCACCATCGCGCAGATGGACCGCATCCTGGTCATGGACCGGGGCCGCATCGTCGAACAGGGCAGCCACGCCGGGCTGCTGGCGAGCGGCGGGCTGTACGCGCGGTTCTGGGCGCGGCAGTCGGGCGGTTTTCTGGATGCCGACGCTGCGGAATAGCGCCGCACGGTCGCGTGTCTTCGCGGGTCCGGGTATGACCAACTTGCCGCCACGCCTGCCTTGCCGCAATAGGATGCCATGACCGATTCGAACTCGAACGCCCCGACCCTGCGCGCCCGAGCGGCCGTTCTCGTCGAACGGCCGGAATTCGCCCGCATCATCACCGGAGTCATCCTGTTCAACGCGGTGATCCTTGGGATGGAGACCTCCGAGCGGCTGATGGCCGGTGCCGGGGCGGTAATCCTGGCGCTGGACATGGCCTGTCTGGCCGTGTTCGTGGCCGAGATCGCTCTCAAGCTTTTTGCCTGGCGAGGAGGGTTCTTCCGCAACGGCTGGAACCTGTTCGATCTCGTCATCGTCGCGATCGCGCTGGTACCGGCGGCGCACGGGCTGTCGGTGCTACGCGCCCTGCGCATCCTGCGTGTCCTGCGGGTGGTGTCGGTGGCGCCACGGCTGCGCCGGGTGGTCGAGGGCTTTCTTACAGCCCTGCCGGGCATGGGCAGCGTGTTCCTGCTGATGGCGATCATCTTCTATATCGGGGCGGTGATGGCGACCAAGCTGTTCGGCGCCTCCTTCCCCGACTGGTTCGGCAGCCTGCCGCGATCGGCCTATTCGCTGTTTCAGATCATGACCCTGGAAAGCTGGTCAATGGGCATCGTGCGCCCGGTCATGGCCGTTTACCCTTATGCCTGGGCGTTCTTCGTACCCTTCATCATGGTCACGACCTTTGCCGTGGTGAACCTGCTGGTCGGCCTGATCGTAAACTCGATGCAGGACGCCCACCACGCCGAGGACGAGGCCAAGACAGGAGATTTCCGCGACGAGGTGGTCGGGCGCCTGGAAGGGATCGAAGTGCAGTTGCAGGCGTTGATCGAAATGCGCAAGGACAAGAATTGATTTGGCACCCCGGCCGCAACCGGGGTATCAGTGACGCGAGGCGACAGGAAAGACGGGAACCCATGAAAAGGCGGACATTCGGAATGGGCCTGCTGGCAACGCTGGCGGTGCCGGGATGCAGCAGCAAGTTCAGAACCTACAACGGGCCGCCCGTGACCTCGATCGTGGTCAACAAGGGCGCGCGCAGCATGTTCCTGCTGAACGATCAGGACATTCTCGAATCCTACCGCTTCGATCTGGGCTTTGCGCCGACTGGCGCCAAGAAGGTCAAGGGCGACGGTCGCACGCCCGAAGGCACCTATGTTATCGACCGGCGCAATCCCAACAGCGCCTTTCACCTGTCGGTCGGCATTTCCTATCCCAACGAACAGGACATCGCGCTGGCCAGGGCGATGGGCCAGGAACCGGGTGGCGACATCTTCATTCATGGGCAGCCCAACAAGGGCACCCCGCGAAAGAAGGGCCCGGACTGGACGGCGGGCTGCATCGCGGTCAAGAACCGCGAGATCGAACAGATCTATGCGATGGTTCGTCTGGGCACACCCATCACCATCCGGGCGTGACAGGCGGGCGTCAGTTGCCCATCACCAGTGTCCACCAAAGCTTGCCGCTGTGTTCCTGGTACCACGCGAACCCCATGTTGGTGGCGCGAGGCTCCAGGATCACCGACCTCGAACCCGGCTCTTCCATCCATGCTGCCAGGGTCTCAAGCTCGGTTTCATAGGTTTCCGAGATGTTTTCGCCCAGCATGGAGCCGGGGTATCCGGCGCGTTGCACCCGGTCGATCGGCGACGATCCGTCAGAGCCGAAATGCCAGGGCCGGTTTTGCGCCGACATATCGCGCGAATGGGTTTCGGCCGCGGCGGTCAGCTGCGAGTTGAGCTGGACCTGACCGGCGCCGGAGGCCGCGCGCAGCGCGTTGACCGAATCGAGCATGCGATACTGAATCTTCGCCTTGTCGCCGCCGCGGATGCGATAGACCGTCGGCAAAGGCTTGCCGTCCGCGCCGAGGCGCTGGGATTCGTAGGGCTCGGTACAGGCCGCCAGCAGCACAAGGCACGACAGCAAAAGGGAAATGACGCGAAACATGATTCTCCCGGTGTCTTTTGTTGGCCAACCGATTACCCTGCTAACGCACCTGGCGCAAATGCGCAAACCGGCCGGCGGGGTTTCTGACGCGCGTTTGATTTGCCGCTGCGGCTTTGCGATCATATATTGTGCCAGGCTGGATCATAACTGAACCCGGATTGGCTTGTCATGAAGAAGTATGCATTTCACTCACCCACACGGCGGGGTTTCCTTGCGGGCAGCGCCGCGCTGATCGGTATGCCGGCCATCGCCGCCGAAGACGAACAGCAGGAATATGACCCGCTGCGCCCGCCGCCCGCGCCCGAACCTGCCGTGCGCCATAACATATCGAGTTTTCGCGCCGCCGAGTGGCGCCCGTATTTCAGTAGCCTGAATGGCGGCGCCATTCTGGTCGATACCGTGTCGCGGGCGCTGCACTATTGGTCGGCGGATCAGTCGGTGTACAAACTTTATCCGTGCAGCGTGCCGCTGACCGACGAGTTGACGCGCCGCGGCCGTACGAGCGTGATCCGCAAGGTGGAAGGCCCGGGCTGGAGCCCGACGCCGTCGATGAAAAAGCGCAATCCCGAATGGCCCAGCTACATTCCGCCAGGCCCGGACAATCCGCTTGGAACCCACGCGCTATATCTGAGCTGGCAATACTACCGCATCCACGGCACCCACGACACGCGCAAGATCGGCCGCCGCTCCTCGAACGGGTGCATCGGCCTTTACAACCAGCACATTCAGGAGCTGTTCGGCATGGCGAGGGTGGGAACGCAAGTGTTGCTTATTTGACGACATCGCGATGCCGCAAGTGCGAAAATGCGTAAACAGCATTTGCATTCTACCGGCATTGCTGCTTAGAAAAACCCACGAGGTAAGTCTTGGGAGTACGGTTCACTTACTCGAATCGTGCGAATTCTGGAGGTTAACATGAAGAAACTCGTTCTCGCTGCTGCCCTGGCCGCCGCCGCTTCGTCCGCAACTGCCGGCAGTCTGGCCGAGCCGATCGTCGAAGCGCCGGTCATCGTCGAAGAAGCATCCGGATCGTCCAGCGGCTGGGTTCTGCCGCTGATCCTGCTGGTGCTGGTCGGCGCAGCCGTCGCCGCCAACTAAGCGGCACACGACGACAGACAGCATTAAGGCGGCGGGCTATGCCTGCCGCCTTTTTCGTTCTCGAACCGGGCCGGCGGGCGCCCCCCCGGGGCAGAGTTTATTCGAGCCAGCCCGCCAGGTTTTGCACCGCGACATCGCCCAGCGCGGCGATATGCGCGTCGTCGTCATTGAGACAGGGAATGTAGGTGAAGCTTTCGCCGCCCGCGGCAAGAAAGCTGTCGCGGATCTCCTGGTTGATCTCCTCCAGCGTTTCGATGCAGTCCGCCGAGAACGCCGGGGCACAGATGGCGATACGCTTCCTGCCGGCCCGCACCAGTCGCGCCACCTCGTCCACGGTGTAGGGTTTCAGCCATTCCTCGGGGCCGAACCTCGACTGGAAGGTCGTGGTGATCGCGCTGTCCTCCCAGCCCAGGCGCTCGCGCAGCAGCCGTGTCGTCCGGGCGCATTGGCAATGATACGGATCGCCCTGAGCCAGATAGCGTTCGGGCATCCCGTGATAGGAACAGACCAGGATATCGGGCCGGGTTTCGGCCGCCGCATAGGCGCGTTCGATCGACTGCGCCAGCGCGTCGATAGAGGACGGCCGCGCGAAATAGGCGGGCACGGTGCGACTGGCGGGCTGCCACGTTTCCTCCATCAGCGCGCGGAAGAACTGGTCGTTGGCCGTCGCCGTGGTGGCGCCCGCGTATTGCGGATATAGCGGGAAGAACAGGATTTGCCGGCACCCGGCATCGACCATCGCGCGAACCTTCGATTTCGTCGACGGGTTGCCATAGCGCATGCAGAAATCGACCATCACCCGGTCGCCGTAGCGACTGGCCAGATGCGCGGCCAGTTTCGCGGTCTGCGCCCTGGTGATGGTCATCAGCGGGCTTTCGCCGGTCTCCCGGTTCCAGATAGACCTGTAGGCGGCGCCGCTGGAAAACGGCCGCTTGGTCAGGATCACGGCCTGCAACAGCGGCTGCCATTTCCATGCCGGATAGTCGATCACGCGCCGGTCGGACAGGAATTCGTTCAGATAGCGCCGCATCGGCCAATAGTCATAGCCGTCCGGCGTGCCCAGATTGGCCAGCAGCACACCCGTCCTTTCTTTGGCAATGGCCGGATGCGTGGCAGGGGCATGATCCGGGCGTCGGGGGCTGTCGGGCATGTGTGTTTATCCTGTCGGTCTGCTGTCGGGTTCCTGTCGTGCCCGGGATAGCCGGACAGGCGGGGGCGTCAATCGGGCAATCCGGTTTCGGTGGTCCGCAGGGCATCGGCCAGCCGCGCCTGTGCGGACCCGGGGCGCAACGGTTTCGGCTGGGTGTCGGCGGGCGCCCAGCCGGTCAGGCAAACCAGTTCGAACGTCGCCGGAAGACGGCCCTCGGGCGTGGCGAAATTCTCGCGGTAGAGCGTTTCGGCGGCCTCGAACACCGCCCGCCGCGTCGGGCGGTGCAGACGCGCGGCCATGACGTTGGTTTCGCCCATCGCGCGCAAATCGTGCATCAGGTGGCGCAGGTCACGGTATTCGGCGGTCAGGTCAACTGCGTCGGCCACCGGCAGCGCCAGGCCTGCCCGCTGAAGCAGCGCGCCTAGGTCGCGGATCTCGGCCATGGGCGCGATGCGCGGCGACAGCCCGCCGGCCACGGCAATTTCGGCCTGGCCCAGAACCGCGCGCAGTTCCCGAAGCGTCCGCCCGCCCGGAAGGATCGCCAGCAACAGCCCGTCGGGCCGCAATGCCCTGCGGCACTGAACAAGCTGGCCCACCGGATCGTTGGCCCAGTGCAGGGCCATCGCATGCACTATCAGGTCGAAACCTTCGGGGGCGAGGTCCAGAATATCGCTGTCGGGCACGATCCGCGCGTCGGGAAATTCCACAGACCAGAAATCGGCGAAGGGCGTCACCACGGCGGATGCGGTAAACGTTCTGTTAACCATAGACAGCCGATCCTGCACCTCGTCGCACGCGGCGCGATGCAGAAACAGCGCGTCGGAGGAGGCCCGGGCGCGACGGGCGGCCAGCGCCGCGCGGTCGAACAGGAGTGGCGTTTCTGTCATGGGGTCAAACTAGGGCCATGCGGGCAAGGTTTCAAACGGCAGTCGAACTTCTTTATCCGCCGCGTTGCCTGGGGTGCGGTACGATGGTGCAGAACGATTTCGGCCTGTGCGGACCCTGCTGGCGCGATACGCCGTTCATCGGCGGGACGGTCTGCGAAAGTTGCGGTGTACCGCTGCCCGGTGAGCCGGATGGCCATCGTCTGGACTGCGACGACTGCATGGCGGCGCCCCGACCCTGGGCCGAGGGACGTTCGGCATTGCTTTACCGGGACCGGGCTCGCGACCTGGTTCTGGCGCTGAAACACGGCGACCGGCCCGAGATCGCCCGCCCGGCCGGGCTGTGGCTTGCCCGCGCGGCGCGTCCCTTCCTGCGCGACGGGTTGCTGATTGCGCCGGTGCCGCTGCACTGGTCGCGTCTGCTTGGACGGCGCTACAACCAATCGGCGTTGCTGGCCCGGTCGCTGGCGCGCCAGACCGGGCTGGCGCTGTGCCCCGACCTGCTGATACGAACGCGCCGCACGGCACCGCTGGAGGGCAGGAGCGCGGCACAACGGTTCGATATGCTGGCGGATGCGATTCGCGCGCATCCGCGGCGGCGACACCGGATGGCGGGGCGGGGGGTTGTTCTGGTCGACGACGTGATGACTTCGGGGGCGACCATGGCGGCCTGTGCTGTGGCATGCCGCGAAGGCGGTGCGGCAGAGGTTCACGTTCTGACACTGGCGCGCGTTGCAAAGAACGAATAGATCCCCGACAAGGGCATCAACGTCAGGGGAACGCGGAATGAAACCGGTTGAAATCTATACCTCGCCAATGTGCGGCTTCTGTCACGCGGCCAAGCGGCTGCTGACGAAAAAGGGCATCGACTTTCACGAGATCGACGTGGCCGCCAACCCGGACCGCAAGCCCGAGATGGTCCAGCGCGCGGGCGGCAGGCGTACGGTGCCGCAGATCTTCATTGGCGAAACCCATGTCGGTGGCTGCGACGACCTGTTCGACCTCGAGGATGACGGCAAGCTCGACGCGCTATTGGCCTCGTGATGCGGACCGCGCTGATCCAGATGTGTTCGGGCGACGATCCGGGCGCCAATCTCGAGCAGGTCCGCCGCTTCGTGGCCCAGGCCGCCGAACGCGGCGCCGGGTTCATCCTGACGCCCGAGGTCACGAACTGCGTGTCCGTCAGCCGGGCGAGGCAACAGGAGGTGCTGCATCGAGAACCGGACGACCCGACGCTGGCCGGCCTGCGGGCGCTGGCGGGCGACCTGAAGGTTTGGTTGCTGATCGGGTCGCTGGCGCTCAAGACCGACGATTCAGACGGGCGGTTCGCCAACCGGTCCTTCCTGATCGGGCCGGATGGCGGCATCCGCGCCCGCTATGACAAGATCCACATGTTCGATGTACAGGTCACGCCCGAGGAGACCTTTCGCGAATCCGAAGGCTACCGGCCCGGTACGCGGGCAGTGGTGGCCGAAACACCGTTCGGCGCGCTTGGCCTGAGCGTGTGTTACGACATCAGGTTTGCCCATCTCTATCAGGCACTGGCCCGGGCCGGGGCGCGGATATTGACGGTGCCGGCGGCGTTCTCGCCGGTGACGGGGGCGGCGCATTGGCGCCCGCTGCTGCGGGCGCGCGCAATCGAAACCGGCTGTTTCGTGCTGGCCCCGGCGCAGACCGGCGAACATGCGACGACAGCCGGCCGCCCACGCCGCACCCACGGGCACAGCATGGCCGTTTCACCCTGGGGCGAGGTGCTGGTGGATGGCGGCACCGACCCGGGAATTCATGTCTTCGACATGGATCCGAACATGGTGGACGAGGCGCGGCGAAAGGTTCCGTCGCTAAGCCATATCCGCCCCTTCGACGGCCCCTGACGGCATGGCCGAGGAAACGAACGCCCTTGCGGTCACGCTGTTCAGCGAGATTCTTACCGCCGACCAGTTGCTGCGCAACCGGCTGAGCCGGATCCTGCCCAAAGGCATGGAAATCTCGCATTTCTCGGTGCTGAACCATCTGGCGTTCGTCGCCGATGAACGCACGCCCGCGCAACTGGCCGACACCTTCCATGTCACCCGGGGCGCCATGACCAACACGCTGAACAAGCTGGAATGGGCGGGATACGTGCATATCCGGCCCGATTGGGACGATGCCCGCCGCAAGATGGTGGCGATCAGCCCGGCCGGACGCCGGGCGCGCGACCATGCGATCGCGGCCATCGCGCCGGTCATCAACCAGGTCGTCGCGGAACTGGGCGATGAGAGAGTCCGTTCGATCCTTCCGGTGCTGCGCGATCTGCGTATCCGCCTTGAGCGGGACGGCTGAGCGATCAGGCCGGGGGCGCGGTGCTGGCGGTGACGTAATTCACGCTCAGGTCGCGCTCGGACAGGCGCCATTGCCAGCTTACGGGGTTGAACACGAAGCCCTTGCGGTCGACCGGTTGCAGCCCGGCCTCGCGCAGCAGCGCGTAAAGTTCGTCCGGAGTTATGAATTTCGACCAGTCATGCGTGCCGCGCGGCAGCCAGCGCATGATGTACTCTGCCCCGACAATGGCCGTGGCAAAGGATTTCGGGTTGCGGTTGATGGTCGAACAGATGTGCAGCCCGCCGGGCTTGAGCAGACGGCGGCAGGCCGCGAGATAGGCGGCCGGATCGGCGACATGTTCGACGACCTCCATGTTCAGCACCGAATCGAAGCGTTCGCCGGCCTCGGCCAGCGCCTCGGCGGTGGTGTGACGATAGTCGATCGCCAGCCCCGATTGTTCGGCGTGGATGCGCGCAACCGGCAGGTTGCCTTCGGCGGCGTCGGCGCCGACCACGTCGGCGCCCAGCCGTGCCATCGGCTCGCACAGCAATCCGCCGCCGCAGCCTATGTCCAATAGTCGCAGGCCGGCAAAGGGGGAGGGCGCGGAAAGGTCGCGGTCGAACTGCCCTGCTATCTGGGCGGTGATATAGTCCAGACGGCAAGGATTGAGCATATGCAAGGGCTTGAACTTTCCGTGGGGATCCCACCATTCCGCGGCCATCGCCTCGAACTTGGCGATCTCGGCGGCATCCACGGTGGATTGAGGCGCTTGCATTCCGGTCTCCGTTCGATGTTTTGTTTCAAACAGTCTATATCAGGTCAGTAATGGACAAGCACCCGGACCAAAAGCGCGCAGTTCAGTATCTGCATCCGCCCGCCGACCCGTTCGACCAGCGAATGGTCGATGTCGGGCAGGGCCACCGCATCTATGTCGAGCAATGCGGCAATCCGCACGGCATTCCGGTGGTCGTCCTGCATGGCGGTCCGGGTGGCGGGTGCAGCCCGGCCATGCGGCGCTATTTCGATCCCGCTGTCTACCGCGTGATTCTGTTCGATCAGCGCGGCTGCGGGCGCTCGCGCCCGCATGCCGCGGTCGAGCACAATACGACCTGGCACCTGGTGGATGATATCGAGCGAATCCGCCGGCTGCTTGGTATCGACGCATGGATGGTGTTCGGCGGCAGCTGGGGGGCGACGCTGGCGCTGGTCTATGCGCAAAGCCATCCCGACCGGGTGAGCCATCTGATCCTGCGCGGCGTGTTCCTGATGACCCGCGCCGAACTGGATTGGTTCTATGGTGGCGGGGCCGGCCGGTTCTGGCCGGAAACCTGGGCGCGATTCGCGGCGCCGATTCCCGAAAACGAACGTCACGACCTGATCGCCGCCTACAACCGGCGCCTGTTTTCCGGCGACATGGCCCAGGAGGTCAAGTATGGACGCGCCTGGTCAGCCTGGGAAAACGCGCTGGCCTCGATCCATTCCGGGGGCCATGCAGGCGAAAGCCCCGGTGAGTATGCCCGTGCCTTCGCGCGGCTTGAGAACCACTATTTCATGAATGCGGGCTTCCTGGAATTCGACGGGCAGATCCTTGCCAATATGGGCCGGATTTCCCACATTCCGGGGGCCATCGTTCAGGGGCGTTATGATATGATCTGCCCGCCGGCCTCGGCCTGGAAGCTGAACGAGCTTTGGCCGGCCGCCAGGCTGAAGATGATCGGGAACGCGGGCCATGCCCTGTCCGAACCCGGTATCAGCGCCGAACTGGTGCGGGTGATGAACGTCTTGGCAAGGGAGCATGCGCCGAGATGACACGGATCGACCGCCGTGCATTGTTCACATCGGGCGCCGCCGCCGCGTTGCTTGCGGCGACAGGCGTATCGCTTGAGGCGTCGCCGCGCCCGGGCGGACGGTTGCGGCTGGCGGTTCCGAAGGGCGATGGCAGCCTCGAGGCGGTGATGCGCGGCGCGGTGTTCGACACCCTGACCGAGATCGCACCCGATGGCGTGCTGCGCGGCGAACTGGCCGCCCGCTGGAGCGGCAGCGCCGATGCGCGCGACTGGGTGTTCGATCTGCGCGAGGGTGTTCGCTTTCATGACGGGCGCGAAATGGACGCAACCGATGTCGCGGCGTCGTTGGCGGCGCGGGATCTTCCCGTTCCGGGCGGCATGGAGCTGGTTGCGGACGCACCGCTTCGGTTGCGGATAAGGCTGCGCAAGGGCAATCCCGACCTGCCCTATCTGCTCGCCGGGCCGGGGATGATGGTGACGCGCGGTGGCGACGACGGGCAGGCCATGGGCACCGGCGCCTACCGGGTCGCGCAGTACCGGGAGGACCGGCAGTTTCTGGGCCACCGCGTCGAGACGCATTACCGGGCCGGGCGCGCCGGCTGGGCCGACAGCGTCGAGGCCGTGGCGATTCCCGACGCGGCGGTGCGCGCCGAGGCGTTGCGCGACGGGTTCGTCGATGTCGCGGTCCTGCCGCTTCGCGCCGGGCTGATCGGGCAGGGCGATTTCATCTATCACCCTTCGGCAAAGGACATGGCGCTGGCGGCAAGGCGCGGCGTCGGGGTGCCGCGCGTCGTAGGGGCGCGCGGTCGGCTGGATGACGGCCGGATCGCGGAACGGTGGTGGATCGCATCCGCCTGACATGACAGATATGTCTGGCAACCCCGCTTGCCGGCGGGCATTCGGGAGGCGGCATGGCCAGGGGAATCGCATTCTGGAATGTTCTGGCGAAACGCTATTCGCGCCAGAAGATCGCCGATCCGGCGGCCTATGAACGCAAGCTTGACAGCACGAGGCGGCACTTGTTCGCACAGGCCGACGTGCTGGAATTCGGCTGCGGAACCGGATCGACCGCGCTGCTGCATGCGCCCCATGTCCGCAGCATCCGCGCCATAGACTATTCGGGCAGGATGATCGCCATCGCCCGTGCCAAGGCGGCCGAACAGGGCATCGGCAACGTCAGCTTCGAGGTCGCCGAACTGGGCTGGCCAGACGAACCGGACAACAGCTATGACGTGGTTCTGGGCCTGAATATCCTGCATCTGCTGCCCGATTGGGAAACGGCGGTCGGCAAGGTCTTTGCCCTGCTCAGGCCGGGTGGGGTGTTCGTATCCACGACGGCGTGCCTTGAGGGAACGATGCGGCCCATGCGGCCGGTGTTCTTCGTGGCGGGTGCGCTGGGTCTGTTGCCCCGGGTCATGTTCATTTCCGAAGACAGGTTGGTTGACACGATCACCGGGGCAGGTTTCGAGCTTGCCGAGCGATGGAGCCATGCCAACGGGCGGGCGGTGTTCCTGGTGGCCAGGAAACCGGCCTGACCGGGGCGGCGCGGCAGGGTACGTTCAAACCCCTTGCAGACTCGTTTCACGTTGCGTATATCCCCTCGAAAGCGGCGCGTCGGGGTCCAAACCCGAGGCTCCACCGGAAGGATGTAACGGGCCGCGCGCCCGTTTTTTTGTGCGTGCAACTCACGGCCCCTGCGGAATATGTGAACGAGAATGAGCAATGACCTGATCGCAAAGTCGGCGATGGACCGGCGCATCGCCGAAATCGTCACCCCGGCAATCGAGGATCTCGGGCTTGAGCTGGTGCGGGTGCGGTTGATGTCGGGCAAGTCCACGATATTGCAGATCATGGCCGACCGGCCCGAGGGCGGCATAGAGGTGGACGAATGCGCCGCCGTTTCCAACGCCGTCAGCGCGGTACTGGATGTCGAGGATCCGATTCTTGACGCCTATACGCTGGAAGTGTCCAGCCCCGGTATTGACCGGCCGCTGACAAGGCTCAAGGATTTTGACGCCTTTCAGGGCTATGAGGCCAAGCTGGAGACCGCCGAGCCGATCGACGGACGCCGCCGGTTCAAGGGCGAACTTGCCGGTATCGACGGCGACGAGGTGCTGATCAATGTCGAGGAAGGAACGATCGGGCTGAAATTCGACTGGCTGAGCGAGGCCAAGCTGGTTCTGACCGACGAGCTGATCAAGGAAATGCTGCGCCAGCGGAAATCCGCGGGCGCGCTGAACGAAGACCGTTTTGACGAAATCATCGAGACCGACAGGTCGGACGAGGAGAACAACTGATGGCAATCACCTCTGCAAACCAGCTTGAGCTGTTGCAAACCGCCGAGGCCGTGGCCCGCGAGAAGATGATCGATCCCGGTCTTGTGATCGAGGCGATGGAAGAGAGCCTCGCCCGCGCCGCCAAGAGCCGCTATGGCGCCGAGATGGACATCCGTGTGAGCATCGACCGCAAGACCGGTCGGGCGACCTTTACCCGCGTTCGCACCGTGGTCGAGGATGAAGAATTCGAGAACTATCAGGCCGAATTTACCCATGAACAGGGCGCAACCGAGGTTTCGCGGTCGCGCCCCGACGTGGCGGTTGTGGCCGGAATCGCCAATATCGAAGGCGTGGATGGCGAACCGGCACAGACCCGCCGCATCCGCCGCTTCCTGATGCGCAAACCGACCGAGCTTGACCGCGCCCTGATGGACGGCGTGGATCAGGACACCCCGCCTGAGACAGGTGACGAGATCGTTGACGAGGTTCCCCCGGTCGAGATGGGCCGGATCGCGGCGCAGTCGGCCAAGCAGGTGATCCTGCAAAAGGTCCGCGAGGCGGAACGCGACCGCCAGTTCGAGGAATTCAAGGACCGCGCCGGCACCATCATCAACGGGCTGGTCAAGCGCGAGGAATACGGCAACGTCATCGTCGATGTCGGCGCCGGCGAGGCGATTCTGCGCCGCAACGAGAAGATCGGCCGCGAAAGCTATCGTCCCAACGACCGCATCCGCTGCTACATCAAGGATGTGCGCCGCGAGGTGCGCGGGCCGCAGATCTTCCTTTCGCGCACCGCGCCCGAGTTCATGGCCGAGCTGTTCAAGATGGAAGTGCCCGAAATCTATGACGGCATAATCGAGATCAAGGCGGTGGCCCGCGACCCCGGCAGCCGCGCCAAGATCGCGGTGATTTCCTATGACAACTCGATCGACCCGGTTGGCGCCTGCGTCGGTATGCGCGGTTCCCGCGTGCAGGCCGTGGTGACCGAGTTGCAGGCCGAAAAGATCGACATCATCCCGTGGAGCGAGGATCTGCCGACCTTCCTGGTCAATGCGTTGCAGCCCGCGGAAGTGACCAAGGTGGTTCTGGACGAGGAAGCCGAGCGAATCGAGGTGGTGGTGCCCGAGGAACAGCTTTCGCTTGCCATCGGCCGTCGCGGCCAGAACGTGCGGCTGGCCAGTCAGCTCACGGGGCTGGATATCGACATCATGACCGAGGAAGAGGAAAGCGCGCGGCGCCAGAAGGACTTCGAGGAGCGCACGAGGCTGTTCATGGACACGCTGGATCTGGACGAGTTCTTTGCCCAGCTTCTGGTTTCCGAGGGCTTCACCAACCTCGAAGAGGTCGCCTATGTCGAGAAGGACGAACTGCTTGTAATCGACGGGGTGGATGAAGACACGGCGCAGGAATTGCAGGCGCGTGCCCGCGACTACCTCGAGGCGCAGGCCAGGGCGGCGCTGGAAAGCGCACGCGCCCTTGGTGCCGAGGACAGCCTGATCGAATTCGAGGGGCTTACCCCGCAGATGATCGAGGCGCTGGCGCAGGACGGCGTGAAGACGCTGGAGGATTTCGCAACCTGCGCCGATTGGGAACTGGCCGGGGGATGGACCACGGTCGATGGCGAACGCGTCAAGGATGACGGGTTGCTCGAACCCTTCGACATGTCGCTGGAAGAGGCGCAGCATCTGGTCATGAACGCGCGCATTCTGCTGGGCTGGGTCGATCCGGCCGATCTGGAAAGCGCGGATGAGGAAGACGAGCCCGAATCCGACGCGATCGAAGCGGAGGCCGGGGCCTGACCGCAGGCCCCGGGTTGTACCCATGGGACGCGGCGGCGCCTCGAAGAACCGGACGGACGGACCGGAGCGCAAGTGCATGGCCACCGGCGAGGTTCAGCCCAAACACGGGCTGATCCGCTTTGTCGCCGGTCCCGATGGTGCCGTGGTGCCCGACATTTCGGGCAAGCTGCCCGGCCGTGGCGTCTATGTCGCCGCCGACCGGGCCGCGCTGGATCGGGCGGTGAACAAGAAGCTGTTCGCCCGCGGGCTGAAACAGCCGGTTACGATCCCGGACGGGTTGATCGAGACGGTCGAGGCGCTGCTTGTGCGGCGCGTTGTCGAACTGATCAGCCTGGCGCGCAAGTCGGGTGACGCGGTGGCAGGCTATGAGAAGGTGAAGGCCTGGCTCGACCGCGATGCGGCCTGGGTGCTGATCCAGGCCGCCGATGGATCGGGCCGCGGCAAGTCCAAGCTGAGCACCCCGCATTTCGGCAAATATGTCGGCTGGTTGACCGCGGACGAGCTGGGCATGGCCTTTGGCCGCCAAACTGTGATACATG
Source organism: Jhaorihella sp. (assembly GCA_047975215.1). Taxonomy (GTDB): domain Bacteria; phylum Pseudomonadota; class Alphaproteobacteria; order Rhodobacterales; family Rhodobacteraceae; genus JAGRMG01. The sequence continues at coordinate 14,084 of JBKEDD010000088.1, read as the reverse complement.
CGGCGCTCGCCTCTGGTGGACTCGGCAAACGTGTTGTAGAGGATGCGCAACGCCTGCGCGGCTTGCGCGAAACGGATGGCGGCAGGGGCCGCCTGGAAGGGTAAAGAGCTTGATGAGCGATAGTGACGGCAAAAAGACCTTGGGCCTGCGTGGAGGTTCCCGTTCGGGGAACGTGAAACAGAGTTTCAGCCACGGACGGACCAAGAATGTCGTGGTGGAAACCAAGCGCAAGCGTGTCGTGGTGCCCAAGCCAGGTGCCGCCAAGCCCGCCGGTTCGGCCAAGACGCCGTCGGGTGATCCGGCCAGGCGCCCGGCGGGGATTTCCGATGCCGAGATGGAGCGTCGGCTGAAGGCGGTTCAGGCCGCCAAGGCGCGCGAGTCCGAAGAGGCCGCGCAGCGCGAAGCCGAGGAAAAGGCCCGCGCGGACGAGCGCGAACGCCGCCGCGAGGAGGCCGAGGCCAAGGAGCGCGAGGAGCGGGAGCGCGAAGAGGCGCTGAAGGCCAAGGCCGAAGAGGAAGAGCGCCAGCGTCGCGAGGCGGAAGAAGCCGCCAGGCGGGCGGCCGAGCCTGCCGCGCCCGAGGCGGCGGCGTCGCGCAGCCCTGCGCCCAAGGCGGTTCCGGCGTCGAGCCCGCGCAAGACCGATCGCGAACGCGAGGATCGCAACACGCGCGGCAAGGCGCGCGATGACGGCCGCCGTTCAGGCAAACTGACTCTGAACCAGGCGCTGCGCGGTGGCGAAGGCGGCCGCCAGCGGTCTGTCGCAGCGATGAAGCGCAAGCAGGAGCGTGCGCGCCAGAAGGCGATGGGCGGAAGTGCCGAACGCGAAAAGGTGATCCGCGAGGTGCAGCTGCCCGAAACCATCGTGGTTTCGGAACTGGCCAACCGCATGGCCGAGCGCGTGGCCGCGGTGGTCAAGGCCCTGATGAACATGGGCATGATGGTTACGCAGAATCAAGCCATCGACGCGGATACCGCCGAACTGATCATCGAGGAATTCGGACACAAGACGGTTCGCGTTTCCGATGCGGATGTCGAGGACGTGATCGCCCAGGTCGAAGATGACGAGGGCGACCTGAAACCGCGCCCGCCGGTGATTACCGTCATGGGCCATGTGGACCATGGCAAGACCTCGCTGCTGGATGCGATCCGCAATGCCAAGGTCGTCGCGGGCGAGGCCGGTGGCATCACCCAGCATATCGGTGCGTATCAGGTCAATACCGATGACGGTCAGCTTCTGACCTTCCTGGATACGCCGGGCCACGCCGCGTTCACCTCCATGCGCTCGCGCGGGGCGCAGGTTACGGATATCGTGGTGCTGGTGGTCGCGGCCGACGATGCCGTGATGCCCCAGACCGTCGAGGCGATCAATCATGCCAAGGCGGCCGGTGTGCCGATGATCGTGGCGATCAACAAGATCGACCGCCCGGCGGCCGACCCGACCAAGGTTCGTACCGATCTGTTGCAGCACGAAGTCATCGTCGAAGAGATGTCGGGCGACGTGCAGGATGTCGAGGTATCGGCCATCACCGGTCAGGGGCTCGACAATCTGCTGGAAGCCATCGCGTTGCAGGCCGAACTGCTGGAACTCAAGGCCAATCCGGACCGCGCGGCACAGGGTGCGGTGATCGAGGCCAAGCTGGATGTCGGCCGCGGCCCGGTGGCGACGGTGTTGGTGCAGACCGGCACGTTGCGGCAGGGCGACATATTCGTGGTCGGTGAACAATGGGGCCGCGTCCGCGCCATGGAGAACGACAAGGGCGAGCGGGTGAAGGAAGCCGGCCCGTCGGTTCCCGTCGAGGTGCTGGGTCTGAACGGCACACCCGAGGCGGGCGATGTGCTGAACGTGGTCGACACCGAAGCCCAGGCGCGCGAGATCGCCGCGTACCGGGCCGGCGCGGCCAAGGACAAACGCGCCGCCGCCGGCGCGGCGACGACGCTGGATCAGCTTCTGGCCAAGGCCAAGGCGGATGAGTCGGTCGCCGAACTGCCAATCGTTCTGAAGGCCGATGTGCAGGGCTCTGCCGAGGCCATCGTTCAGGCGATGGAAAAGATCGGCAACGAGGAGGTTCGTGTGCGTGTGCTGCATTTCGGTGTCGGCGCCATCACCGAAACCGATGTCGGCCTTGCCGAGGCGTCGGGCGCACCGATCGTCGGCTTCAATGTCCGCGCCAATGCCCCGGCGCGCAACAGCGCCAACCAGAAGAGTGTGGAACTGCGCTATTACTCGGTGATCTATGATCTGGTGGACGACATCAAGAAGGCCGCCAGCGGTCTGTTGTCGGCCGAGGTTCGCGAGAAGTTCATCGGCTACGCCGAGATTCGCGAAGTGTTCAAGGTCTCGGGCGTCGGCAAGGTCGCGGGCTGTCTTGTCACCGAGGGTGTCGCCCGCCGGTCGGCCGGGGTACGCCTGCTGCGCGACAACGTGGTGATCCACGAGGGTACGCTCAAGACGCTGAAACGCTTCAAGGACGAAGTGGCAGAGGTGCAGTCGGGTCAGGAATGCGGCATGGCGTTCGAGAACTACGACGACATCCGCGAGGGCGACGTGATCGAGATCTTCGAGCGCGAGGAAATCGAACGTTCGCTTTGACGCGAACGGAGCCGTCCGGCGGACAAAAAAGGAGGGGACAGCAAATGGCCGCTGTCCCCTTGTCAGTTTTTGTGAGTGGTGGTTATCAGGCGGCTACTTTTACCGGCCGCCCTTCGAACAGATCCTTGCCAACCCTGACGACGATACGACCGTCAGACAGCGTGCGGACATAGATTCCCTGAATGGAAACGCAACTGCCCACGGTGATGGTTCGAAGCAAGTCAAATCCTCCCCAAAGAACAAGACAGGCATAGGTTACACGAAAAAGTGTTAACGGAATATGCACAATCGTATCACAAGAAGTAAATAGTGTGGAATCTGGTACCAGTTGCATCGGGTTTTTCGAATGAAACCGCCAAACGGGCTGTCACTGCGCGTTCGTTTCCAGAACTTCCCGAGTGATTCGCGCCTATAGCCAGTCCCGCAGGATCGGAATCAGGGGAAGATCGGCGGGCGGCATGGGATAGTCGCGCAGATCGCGGGCCCTTACCCATTTCAAGACCTGGCCTTCGCGCGCCTGGGGCACGCCCTGCCATTTGCGGCACGCAAACAGCGGCATCAGCAGATGGAAATCGTCATAGCCGTGGCTGGCGAAGGTCAACGGCGCCAGACATGACGCCCAGGTGTCGATACCCAGTTCCTCGTGCAGCTCGCGGACAAGCGCGGCCTCGGGGGTCTCGCCGCGCTCGACCTTGCCGCCCGGAAACTCCCAGAGGCCCGCCATTGGCTTGCCCTGCGGGCGCTGTGCCAGCAGCACCCGCCCGTCCACGTCTATCAGCGCAACGGCCGAAACCAGAACGGTTTTCACCCCCGCCGCCACTGCCGCACCCGTCACGATCGGTAGTCAGCGTTGATCTGGATGTATCCGTGCGTAAGATCGCAGGTCCAGACCGTCGCCTTGCCGTCGCCAAGGCCCAGATCGGCCGCGATCGTCAGATCCTGGCCCTTCATGTAGGCGGCGGCGGCGTCTTCGCGATATCCCGGGCTGACCCAGCCGTGTTCCGCGACGAGGATGTCGCCGAACCGGATCGAGAGAAGGTCACGGTCGGCCGCCGCGCCGGATTTTCCTATCGCCATGACAATGCGGCCCCAGTTCGGATCCTCGCCGGCGATCGCGGTCTTGACCAGTGGCGAATTGGCTATCGACATACCGTGCGTCCTGGCGTCGGCATCGCTTGCGGCGCCGGTGATGCGGACCTCGACGAACTTCGTCGCACCCTCGCCGTCGCGAACCACCTGATGCGCCAGATCCAGCATCACCCCATGCAGGGCATCCGCGAACCCCGCATCGTCGGTGGCATCGACTTCCGCCGCGCCGGTGGCGCACAGCATCAGACTGTCGGAGGTCGAGGTATCGCTGTCCACGGTGATGCAATTGAAGGTCCGGTCGGTCAGGCTGGCCAGAAGCGTCTGCAACGTCGCCTGGTCGTATGCCGCGTCGGTGAAGATATAGACCAGCATCGTCGCCATGTCGGGCGCGATCATGCCCGACCCCTTGGCAATACCGGCGATGGATACCGGCTTGCCGCCAATCTCGATCCGCGCGGCGGCGCCCTTGGCGAACGTGTCGGTCGTCATGATCGCGCGCGCCGCGCGCTCTATCCCGCCGGGTTCCAGCGCGCCGTTCAGATCGCCCAGTCTGGCGACGATCCGGTCATGGGGCAGCGGTTCGCCGATCACCCCCGTCGAGGCGGTAAAGACGCGTTCGACCGGCACGCCGGTAACGTCTGCCACCGCGTTCGTAACCGCCTGAACCGAAGTTCGGCCATGATGGCCGGTAAAGGCGTTGGAGTTGCCGGAATTGACCAGGATCGCCGCGCCCCGATCCCTTGCGCCGCCCAGCTTGCTCTGGCAATCCAGCACCGGCGCGGACCGCGTGGCCGACCGGGTGAACACGCCGGCGACCGTCGTGCCCGGATCCATGAGCGCGAGCATCACGTCGGTCCGCCCTTCATAGCGTACCCCCGCGGCAGCCGAGGCGAAACGCACCCCGCGGATGACCGGAAGATCGGGAAAGTTGGCCGGTGCCAGCGGCGAGACGGGCAGCGGTTTGGCCACGGCTCAGTTCCTTACCAGGTCCAGATCGAGAAGCATGTCCGGCGTCAGACCTTCAACCGCCGGGCGCTCTACCTCGGCCGCATCGGTCAGTTCCGCGACCTTGGCCTCGACCGCCGCGCGCTGCAATTCGCCCGCGATCTCCTCGCGCACCTCGTCAAAGGCCGGGGCTTGGGCAATGCGCTTGTCGTTCAGGATCACGATATGCCAGCCAAACTGCGTCTTGACCGGGTCCGAGATCGCGCCCGGTTCCAGGGCGATCACGGCGGCTTCGAATTCCGGCACCATCTGGCCGGTGCCGAACCATCCCAGTTCGCCGCCATTCGGACCTGACGGGCCGGTGGATTTTTCCTTGGCGGTCTGGGCGAAATCGGCCCCGGCTTCCAGCTCTGCCTTGATCGCGGCGGCCTCCTCCTCGGTTTCTACCAGAATGTGCGATGCGTTGTATTCCTCGCCCCCGTTGCCGTCGGCGTAGCGGCTTTCATAGGCGGCGCGAACCTCCTGTTCGCCGACCGCATCGCGCAGAACGTCCTCGATCACCTCGGCCGCCAGCAGGGAACGGCGTTCGTTTTCAAGCGACAGTTCGACATGGCGGGGCGTCTCGTCGGGGCCGGCCTGTTTCAGCGCGGTCTGCTGAATCAGCTGGTCGAGAATGGCACCGTACAGAACTTCGGACGGCATCTGCTGGTACTGCTGGGGCAGGCTCGCGCGGGCGATGATAAGATGACCAAGCCGGATTTCCTCGCCGTTGACCCGCGCCACGACGGTTTCGGCGTTGGGCGGTTCGGCGGCCACCGGCATCGCCATCAGGGCGGCAAGTGCAAGCGATGGCAGAAAGGCGGTGCGTTCGGGCATGTAGTCCTCGTATTCGCGGGCTGCGGCGGGGCGCGGCGTTGACACTGTATGGCCTGCCCCTTACATCGCCTTGTGGCCTTGGGGCAGGACCGTCTTTCACCCACAGTATCTATGGGTTGCGCGGACGGCGGACAAGCCTGTCTGTCACACGGACATAGACAGTTCCTTTGGAGAGAACATGCTCGGTATCGGTACACTCGCCAAGAAGGTGTTCGGCACGCCGAACGACCGCAAGATCAAGGCGACGCGCCCGCTGATCGACCAGATCAATGCGCTGGAACCCGAATTCGAAAAGCTGAGCGATGAGGCGCTGAAGGACAAGACCAGCGAGTTCCGCAAACGCGTGAAGGACGGCGAGAGCCTGGACAAGCTGCTGCCCGAAGCCTTTGCAAACTGTCGCGAGGGGGCACGGCGCGCACTGGGCCTGCGCGCCTTCGATGTGCAGCTGATGGGCGGCATCTTTCTGCACCAGGGCAATATTTCAGAGATGAAGACGGGCGAGGGCAAGACCCTCGTGGCCACCTTCCCGGCCTATCTGAACGCGCTGATGGGCAAGGGTGTGCATGTCGTCACGGTCAACGAATACCTGGCAAGGCGCGACGCCGAATGGATGGGCAAGGTGTTCGCGGCGCTTGGCATGACCTGCGGCGTGATCTGGTCGAACATGCCCAATGCCGAGAAGATGGCCGCCTATGAGAGCGACATCACCTATGGCACCAACAACGAATTCGGTTTCGACTATCTGCGCGACAACATGAAGTCGGAACTCAGCGAACTGTTCCAGAAGACCCATTACTTTGCGATCGTGGACGAAGTCGACTCGATCCTGATCGACGAGGCGCGCACACCGCTGATCATCTCTGGTCCGGCCGACGACCGGTCCGACCTTTATACCACCATAGACAGCGTCATCCCGAGCCTGTCCGAAGAACATTACGAACTCGACGAAAAAACCCGCGCCGTGACCTTCAGCGAAGAGGGCAACGAGTTTCTCGAAAAGCAGTTGATGGCGCGTGGGCTGCTGCCCGAGGGGCAAACGCTTTATGACCCCGAGAGCACCTCGATCGTGCATCATGTCAACCAGGGGCTGCGCGCGCACAAGCTGTTCCAGAAGGACAAGGACTATATCGTCCGCGATGGCGAAGTGGTGCTGGTCGATGAATTCACCGGCCGGATGATGCCGGGCCGGCGTCTGTCCGAAGGGCTTCACCAGGCCATCGAGGCCAAGGAAGGCGTCGAGATCCAGCCGGAAAACGTGACCCTGGCCAGCGTGACTTTCCAGAACTATTTCCGACTGTACGAAAAGCTGTCGGGCATGACGGGTACCGCGCTGACCGAGGCCGAGGAATTTGCCGAGATCTACGGGCTGGGCGTGGTCGAGGTGCCGACCAACCAGCCGATCGCCCGGGTGGACGAGGACGACCGCGTGTTTCGCACCGCGGCCGAGAAGTACCAGGCGATGATCGACGAGATCAAGACGGCGCATGAAAAGGGCCAGCCGGTCCTGCTTGGCACCACCTCGATCGAGAAATCCGAGATGCTGAGCCGGATGCTGACCGAGGCGGGGATCGAACACAACGTCCTGAACGCCCGCCAGCACGAGAAAGAGGCGCAGATCGTGGCCGATGCCGGCCGGCTGGGCGCTGTGACGATCGCCACCAACATGGCGGGCCGCGGCACCGACATCCAGCTTGGCGGCAACGTCGAACTCAAGGTTATGCAGGCGCTGGACGAAAACCCCGACGCCGATCCGGCGGAACTGCGCACCGCGCAGGAGGCCGGACATGCCGAGGAAAAAAGACAGGTGATCGAAGCCGGGGGCCTGTTCGTCATGGCCTCCGAACGCCACGAAAGCCGCCGGATCGACAACCAGCTGCGCGGCCGCTCGGGCCGTCAGGGCGACCCGGGGCGAACCTCGTTCTACCTCAGCCTCGAAGACGACCTGATGCGCATCTTCGGATCCGAACGGCTTGACAAGGTGCTCAAGACGCTGGGCATGAAGGAAGGCGAGGCGATCATTCACCCGTGGGTGAACAAGTCGCTTGAACGCGCCCAGGCGAAGGTCGAGGGCCGCAACTTCGACATGCGCAAGAACCTGCTGAAGTTCGATGACGTGATGAACGACCAGCGCAAGGTGATCTTCGGCCAGCGCCGTGAGATCATGGCGGCTGAGGATCTGTCGGAGATCGTCAAGGATATGCGTGAACAGGTGATCGACGACCTGTTGGACGAATTCATGCCGCCCAAGACCTATGCCGACCAGTGGAACACCGAAGGTCTTTATGCCCAGGTCATCGAAAAGCTGGGCGTGGACGTGCCGGTGATGGAATGGGCCGCCGAAGAAGGCGTGGACGACGAGCAAATCCGCGAACGGCTTGTCAAGGAAACAGACGAGATGATGGCCAGGAAGGCCGTCGATTTCGGCCCCGAAACCATGCGCAACATCGAAAAGCAGGTGTTGTTGCAGACCATCGACAGCAACTGGCGCGAACATCTGCTCAAACTCGAACATCTGCGTTCGGTGGTGGGGTTCCGCGGCTATGCCCAGCGCGACCCGCTGAACGAATACAAGAACGAGAGCTTCCAGCTGTTCGAACGCCTTCTGGACAGCCTCCGCGAAACCGTGACCCAGCAGTTGGCGCGCATCCGCCCGCTGACCGATGAGGAACAGCGCCAGATGCTGGCGCAGATGGCCGCGCAGCAGGCGCAACTACAGCAGCAGGCCGGGGCGGAGAACCCCGACGTGACCGTCGCCAGCGGCGCCGAACCGCGCGAGGTGGCCGCCGGCGAAGCGGCGCCGGATTTCGTCGAAAGCGATCCGTCGACCTGGGGCAACCCCGGACGCAACGAAAAATGCCCCTGCGGGAGCGGCAGGAAGTTCAAGCACTGCCACGGCCGGCTGGCCTGATACGGGCCTGATACGGGCCGGACGGGCCGCGGGTGCCCGAATGACTCCGCAAGGCGGCCACATGTTGGCCGTCTTTTTGCGCGATGTCTTGCCGGAACCGAAAGGTTACGGAGCGCATCATGTCCAGAAAACGGCTTGTATTCACGGTTGGCGGCACCGCGCTTTGTGCGCTGGGGGCCGGATTTTTCATGCAGATGGGTGGGGCCGGCACGTCGGCGGCCGTCATGGCGCAGCCTTCACCTGTCCAGCAATCGGTGGTCGCGCCATCGGAACTTGCAAACCCGGACGAGCGCGCCACGCCGGATATCGGCGCAATTGCCCTGATCGCGGCGCAGCCGGACCTGCAGGCGCCGAAAGCGATGCCGGCACCCGATCTGGAGAACGCGGGCGACAGGACACGCGCACAGGCCGATTGCGGCGTCAAGGCACGCGCCGAACCGGCGGCGATGGCCAGCGTCGATCTGTCCGTGAGCGCACCGTGCTTTGGCAACGAGCGCGTTACCATCCATCACAGCGGCATGATATTCACCGACACCACCGACGATTCCGGCAGCCTGACCCTGAACATACCCGCGCTGAGCGAGCGCGCAGTGTTCATCGTCGCCTTTGCAACGGGCAAGGGGGCGGTCGCCACGGCACAGGTGGCCGGGCTGGATTCGGTTGACCGCGTCGTACTGCAATGGAGCGGGCACAGCGGGTTCGAACTGCACGCCCTGGAACCGGGCGCCTCTTACGGCGATCCGGGCCATGTCTGGTTCGGCTCCGACCCGGGCAAGACCGGAACCGGATCGATGCGGCGGCTGGGCGATGCCGACATGCTGGCGCCGCAGATGGCCGAAATCTACAGCTTCCCCGCCGGCGCGTCGCCCACCTCGGGCACCGTCGCCCTCAGCGTCGAGGCCGAAGTGACCGACGCCAATTGCGGCCGCGACATCGCGGCGCAATCGCTCGAGCTGCGCGCGGGGTCGGGGCTGCATACCCGCGACCTCGTGCTTTCCGTGCCCGAGTGCTCGGCGCGGGGCGACTTTCTGGTGTTGAATTATCTGTTCGATGACCTGAAGATCGCTGCCAAGTGATCCGCAGATAGCCAAGGTCAGACATGGGCAAGTATCGTGCGGCGGTTTTCGCCGCACTTCTTCTTTTCGGACCGGCGCGTTTTGCCGCGGCGCAGGACGTGACGTTGACTTCGCAGGATGGCGCGGTCGAGATCACTGGCACGCTGCTGGGCTTTGACGGCGAATTCTACCGCGTCGATACGCGGTTCGGTGAACTGACGGTGGACGGATCGGGCGTATCCTGCGACGGCCCCGGCTGCCCCAGCCTGACCGACTTCGTCGCGGAACTGGCGCTGTCGGGGTCTTCCACCATGGCCGAAGTGCTGTTGCCTGCCCTGGTTGAGGGTTTCGCGCTGCGCCACGGCTTGCGCGCACGCCGCGAACCCCTGGACGAATCCGGCTTTGAATATCTCCTGATGCGGGCGGATACCGGGGCGCTGGCGGCGCGGTTCCTGTTTCGGACCGGCAATACCGAGGAAGGATTTGCCGACCTTTTGGCCAACGAGGCCGACGTGGTGATGGCCCTTCGCGAAATCCGGCCAGACGAACGCAGCCTTGCCCGCGAGGCCGGGCTGGGCGACATGACCGATGCCAGCCGCAGCCGGGTTCTGGCGCTGGATGCGGTGGTGCCGGTGGTTGCAGCGTCCAACCCCGTGGCGCGCATATCGACCCTTGATCTCGCGCGGGTCTTTGCCGGCGAGATCGACAACTGGTCCGCGCTCGGCGGCCCCGATGCGCCGATTTCACTGCATCTTCCGTCCGAAGGGTCGGGGCTGGCGCAGGCGGTCGAAGACCGGCTTTTGCGCCCGGCCGGCCTCGCCCTGGCGCCGTCCGTGACCCGCCACCGGCGCGCCCGCGCGCTGGCGCGGGCGGTGACGGTGGACCCCTTTGCCATCGGCATGGCGAGTTTCTCCGAGACGGGCAGGGCGCGGCCCCTGATCCTCACCGGGGATTGCGGATTTTCCCTGGCCGTCAGCCGCCGCACGATCAAGACCGAAGACTATCCACTGACCGCGCCGATGTTTCTCTACCTTCCGGCGCGCCGCCTGCCGAAACTGGCGCGCGATTTTCTGGCATACAGCCGCAGCCCGGCGGCCCAGATGGTGATCCGGCGCGCCGGCTTCGTCGACCAGGCGCCGGAACGCGTCGCGCTTGATGCACAGGGCGACCGGCTGGCCAACGCGATCGCAGTGGCGGGCGACGAGGTGGCGCTGGAAGAACTGCAACGCATGATCGCGACGATGCGGCCCATGGCCCGCCTGACAACGTCGTTCCGGTTCGAAACCGGGTCGGCGCGCCCCGATGCCCAGTCGCGCGCCAATATCGAGCAATTGGCCCGGGCCCTCGAAACCGGGCTCTACGATGCCGGGACACTGCTGTTCGTCGGGTTCAGCGACGGTGATGGTCCGGCGGATGGCAACCGCCGCATCGCGCTGAAACGAGCCGAGGCGGTGCGCGATGCGGTGCTCGCAGCCGCCGAAACCGCACCGGCCGGCCGGGTCCGGATCGGTGTCGATGCCTTCGGCGAGGCGTTGCCGATGGCCTGTGACGACAGCGATTGGGGCCGGCAGGTAAACCGCCGCGTCGAGGTCTGGGTGCGGTAGAGCATGTTGCGTTCAACCGGATTCACCCGCCGGACCGAACGCGTTGCTCTGCGAAAATCGCTGCCTCGGCCCGGCGGATGAATGCCCGAATCCGCCCGAACGCGACACGATTTAGGCGCTAGAGATACCCCTCGCCGCGAAAGCTCAGCTCCCTCGATTTGCCGATGATGAGATGATCGTGCAGCGTCAGATCCAGTGCCGTGCAGGCCGCCTGGACGCGCGCCGTCATGTCGATGTCGGACTGCGACGGCGTCGGATCGCCCGAAGGATGGTTGTGCACCAGGATCAGGGCGCTCGCGTTCAGCTCCAGCGCCCGCTTTGCCACTTCGCGGGGATAGACGGGCACATGATCGACTGTGCCGCGTGCCTGCTCCTCGTCCGCGATCAGCGTGTTCTTGCGGTCAAGGTAAAGCACCCGGAACTGCTCGGTCTCGCGGTGCGCCATCGTCGTATGGCAATAGTCCAGCACCGCATCCCAACTCGAGATTACCGGGCGGCGCATCACCCTCGCCCGGGCCATCCGGTGCGCCGCCGCCTCCACGATCTTCAACTCGGTGATCACCGCGTCGCCCACGCCCCTGACTGCGGCAAGGCGTTTGCCCGGGGCGCTCAGAACCCGGTTGAAATCTCCGAACGTACCCATCAGCAGCCGCGCCAGCGGTTTCACGTCGCGCCGCGGGATGGCCCGGAACAGGACCAGTTCCAGCAACTCATAGTCCGGCATCGCCCCGGCGCCACCGTCCACGAACCGTTCGCGCAGCCGTCTGCGATGATCGGCGATGTAGGAGGGCAGCCGCCCGGCCGGCAGCGGCGTTGCCGCGGCTTCGTCGGTCCCGAAGGGCAGGCACGGGGCTTCGTGAAAGGCGTCATGATCGTTCATGAAGCCCATCCTTGCCAATGCGGCGCTAACAGATGGTTAACGCAATCCCGGGACTCCGGCTTCTTTCTGGTCTGAAATACTCAAGCGCGACGGGCGCGCCCATGCCAAGGGCCGGGGCAGGGGGCCGTCGGTCTCAGCCCTTCATGCTGTCCCAGAAGGACTTGACCGAGGAAAAGAACGACTTGGTTTCGGGGTTGTTGTCGTCGGCCAGGTCGTCGAATTCGCGCAGCAGTTCCTTCTGGCGGCCGGTCAGGTTGACCGGTGTTTCCACCGCCAGTTCGATGAACATGTCGCCGATGCCGCCGCCGCGAAGCGCCGGCATGCCCTTGCCGCGCAGACGCATCTGCCGGCCCGACTGGCTGCCGGCGGGGATCTGCACGCGCCCGCGCCCGCCATCGATGGTGGGCACTTCGATGGCGCCGCCCAGCGCCGCCTTGGTCATGCTGACGGGAACCCGGCAGTAAAGGTTCACCGCGTCGCGCTCGAACAGCTTGTGCTGCGTCACCTCCACGAAGATGTAGAGATCCCCCGGCGGTCCGCCCCGCAACCCGGCCTCGCCCTCACCGGCAAGGCGGATCCTGGTGCCGGTCTCGACGCCGGCAGGAATGTTGACGCTCAACGCCCGGTCGCGCTGAACCCGGCCGTGGCCTCCGCAGGACTTGCACGGATCCTTGATGATCTGGCCCAGGCCGGAACAGGTCGGGCAGGTGCGCTCGACGGTAAAGAACCCCTGCTGCGCGCGTACCTTGCCCATGCCCGAACAGGTCGGGCAGGTGGTCGGTTCGACGCCGCCTTCCGCGCCGGTGCCCTCGCAAGCCGAACAGGCAACCGCGGTGGGTACGTTGATGGTCTTCTGCAAGCCGGAATAGGCATCTTCCAGCGTCACGCGCAGGTTATAGCGCAGGTCGGCTCCGCGCGCGGCGCGGCGCTTGCCGCCGGCGCCGCCGCGGGCGCCCATGAAATCGCCGAACAGATCGTCGAACACATCGGAGAAGGCCGATGAGAAATCGCCGCTGCCGAAACCGGCGCCGGGGCGCGCGCCTCCGCCCATGCCGCCTTCGAAAGCGGCATGGCCGAACCGGTCATAGGCGGCCTTCCGGTCGGCGTCCTTCAGGACTTCCCAGGCTTCGTTGGCTTCCTTGAACTGCGTCTCGGCGTCGGGATTGTCGCCGTTGCGGTCGGGGTGCAGTTCCTTGGCCTTCCTGCGGTAGGCTTTCTTGATCTCGTCGGCGGATGCGCCTTTGGACACGCCAAGCACGTCGTAATAGTCGCGTTTCGACATCCAATCGTTCCTCTTGCCGCGTAGCAAGCGGGCCGGCCCGTCATCCGGGCCGGCCCGCATTGGCCGTGATCAGGCCTCAGGCGCGCTTGTTTTCATCGTCGAGGTCCTCGAACTCGGCATCGACGATATCATCCTCTGCCGGACCTTCATCCGCAGCGGCGGGTTCACCCTCGCCATCCTCCTGGCTGGCCTTGTAGATCGCCTCGCCCAGCTTCATGGCCGCCTCGGTGACGTTCTGGATACCCGAGCGGATCTTGTCGGCATTGTCCTTTTCAAGGTCATCCTTCAGCGCGGCGATAGCCAGTTCGATCGCCTCGATCGTCGTCGGGTCGACCTTGTCGGAATGTTCTTCCATCGACTTCTCGGTGGAATGGATCAGGCTTTCGGCCTGGTTCTTCGCTTCGACCAGATCGCGCCGCTTCTTGTCGGCCTCGGCGTTTTCCTCGGCGTCCTTGACCATCTTGTCGATGTCGTCGTCGCTCAGACCGCCCGAGGCCTGGATGGTGATCTTCTGCTCCTTGCCGGTGCCCTTGTCCTTGGCGGAAACCGACACGATGCCGTTGGCGTCGATGTCGAAGGTCACTTCGATCTGCGGCATGCCGCGCGGTGCCGGCGGTATGTTCTCGAGGTTGAACTGGCCGAGGATCTTGTTGTCGGCGGCCATTTCCCGTTCGCCCTGGAACACCCGGATCGTCACCGCGTTCTGGTTGTCCTCGGCGGTCGAGAAGATCTGGCTTTTCTTGGTCGGGATCGTGGTGTTGCGGTCGATGAGGCGCGTGAACACGCCGCCCAGCGTCTCGATGCCCAGGGACAGCGGAGTCACGTCCAGCAGCACCACGTCCTTGACATCGCCCT
>JBKEDD010000087.1:0-13916 GCA_047975215.1 Jhaorihella sp. | reverse complement strand
CCCCCCCCCCCCCCCCCCCCCCCCCCCCCGGTCGGATCGCCTCAAGGCGATCCGAATTCGCCCGGCCGGCCACCCGCACCGGCCACGCGCTCCGTCGCTTCCGCGCGGCCCTTTCCGTCACCGCCGATGCCGGTCCCTCATCCCCGCCTGACCGGATTTGTCATGTGCCATCGACCACGTCGCGTGCTATCGGGGGCAGACGCGCGGGAAACGGGCCGGCATGGGCGCCCCATGGCGCAAACGCTCTTGACCTCTCGTCAATGCGGCCCCGATATCCGCGCCACGGAGGAGAGGAATGACCCAGGCCCCCCGCATCCTGATCGTCGAGGACGATCCCGTGACGGCATCCGGGATCGCCGGCATTCTTGCCGCGGCAGGCTTTCATCCCGACCGGCAGGCGACGCTTGCAGCGGCGATGCAGCACGTTCTCCGACAGTCCTTCGACGTGATCGTTCTCGACCGGATGCTGCCCGATGGCGACGGCATCGCCGCTATGCAGGGCCTGCGCGCTGCCAGTCCCGGCGCTATGATCCTGGTGGTCAGCGCGCTGGGCAAGGCCTCGAGCCGCATCGAGGGGCTGGATCTGGGCGCCGACGACTACCTGGCCAAACCTTTCGATCCCGATGAACTGACCGCGCGCATCCGGGCGTTGCTGCGTCGGCGTGGCGGATCGGCGGCGGACGAGACCGGCGGCATGATGCGGTTCGGCGCGCTCGAGCTGCGCATCAAGGCGCGCACCGTGCATTTCGGCGACACCCATATCCCGCTCAGTCCGCGCGAATTCGACCTGCTGGTGTATTTTGCCCGCAATTCCGGCGATGTGGTGACGCGCATGCAGCTTCTTGAACATGTCTGGGATCTGCATTTCGATCCCCAGACAAATGTCGTGGATGTGCATGTCAGCCGCCTGCGGCGCAAGCTGGAGGCCGCGCTGCCGGTGCCGGTACTGCATACCGCACGCGGCGAAGGCTATGTGTTCGACCCCACGCGCCTTGCGGCGGCCGGGCCTGCGGGGCCGGCGTGAGAATCGGCTTTGCACAACGCCTGACGGCGCTGATCGCGCTCTCGGTGCTGGCGATCTCGGTACTGGGCCTGGGGGTTCAGTACCAGATGATCAAGCGCGATCTGGACATTCGTCAGCGCCAGTTGGTGCAGGACGATCTGGCCGCCTTTTCAACCCTATACGAACAAAGCCGGATCGTCGCGGTGCGCCAGGCGATCGTCTATCACGGCCTGCTGCGGCCCGGCGGTTCGATGCTTCTGGCGCTGCACGACCGTTCCGGCGCGGTACTGGCCGGATCGGAAGGCAACTGGGTGATGAAGGTTCCGATGCCACCCGAGGGCCAGACCAGCGGGCCGGTACTCTTCTCGGTCGGATCGGTGCGCTATGTCGGCATTGCCCGGACCCTGCCGGGGGGCTTTCCGCTCTGGGTGGCCCGGTCCACCAGGCCCGCCGAGGAGACGCTGGCGCAGCTGCGCCGGGTGATATTCGCTGTTATCGCGGCGGTGGTGCTGGCCAGCCTGGCAATCGGCCACTATGCCAGCCGCCGGATCATGCGCAAGGTGGCGCGGATAAACCGGCTGGCAGACCGGGTGGCGGGGGGCGAGTTGTCGGCGCGTCTGGGGGGGGCGCGCGCACCCGACGAATTCGGCCTGCTGGAAAAGCACATTCACAACATGCTGGACAGGATCGAGGCACTGAACCGGGCCAGCGGGCATCTCAGCGATACCATCGCCCACGAGATGCGCACACCGCTGACCCGGATCCAGACCCGGCTGGCGCGGCTGGATCTGGACGGCAGCGATGCCGAGGCGGTCCTGCGTGAAATCCGCGATACGGTTCGCATCTTCGACAGCCTGCTGGAAATCGCCCGCGCGCAGGGCGCGGTCGGGGACAGGCCGGGGCTGGTGCCGCTGGACCTGTCGGCGCTGGTATGTGAGGTGTTCGAGCTTTACGAGGCGCTGGCGGAGGATCGCGGCGTGACCTTCACCGCCGATATCGAACCCGGTGTCACGGTGCTGGGCGACCGCAACCTGGCGGCGATGCTGGTCTCCAACCTGTTCGAGAACGCGTTGAAATTCACCCCCGGCGGCGAATCCGTCACCGTCACGCTGCACGCAGGCCAACCCCGACACGACCTGACGGTCGCCGACACCGGGCCGGGCCTGCCGCCGGGTTTCGAGGACCGGATGTTCGAACGCTTCGCCCGCGCGCCGCGCGACCTCGATATCGAGGGTCACGGCCTGGGCCTGGCGCTGGTGCAGGCCATCGCGCTGCGCCACGGCGCCCGCATTTCCCTGCCGCCGGTAGACAGGGGCTTTTCCATCCGCATCGCCTGGCCCGCCGCCCCGAACGACCTGTAGGGGCGCGCCGTCGATCGGCCTGCCTTGCCGGTGCAGCCGAATGATCCGGCTTGCCTTGACCGCCGGGCTTGGGCATGCAGGAGCCATGGCCCTGAACCCAGCAGATGACGCCTTTGCCGCGCGGCTGCGCGAAATCCTGCCCGCGGCGGTGTTTCGTCCCTGCGCGCCGCGGTATCTGCAGGAACCGCGCGGCATCTACGCCGGACGATGCGGCGTACTGGCCCTGCCGCGCGATACAGCCGAGGTCGCGGCGCTGGTCGCGGCGGCGGCGGCGGCGCGGGTGCCGGTGGTGCCCTATGGCGGCGGCACCGGGCTGGTGGGAGGGCAGGTGGCGCCTGACGGTCCGTCGCCGCTCCTGATCTCGCTGGAACGGATGGCGGCGATTCGCGCCGTCTTTCCGGCCGAGAACGTGATCATGGCCGAGGCCGGGGCGATCCTGGCAGATGTGCAGGCGGCGGCGCGCAGCGCCGGCCGGCTGTTCCCGTTGTCGCTGGCTTCCGAAGGTTCGGCCCGGATCGGCGGCAACCTGTCGACCAACGCGGGCGGTACTGGCGTTCTGCGCCATGGCAATGCGCGCGATCTGTGCCTGGGTCTCGAGGCGGTGCTGCCCGACGGGCGCATCTGGTCGGGGCTGAGCCGGTTGAGGAAGGACAATACCGGATACGACCTGAAGAACCTGCTGATCGGCGCCGAGGGCACGCTGGGCATCATCACCGCGGCGGCGCTGAAACTGGCGCCCGTTCCGGCGGCGACCGGTACGGCCATGATCGTCGTGCCCGGCCCGGCGGCGGCGCTGGAACTGCTGACGCTGGCTCGCGACCGGCTGGGCGAGACCGTCAGCGCGTTCGAACTGATCGCCGGGCAGGGGCTGGGTTTCCTGTCCGAGGTTCTGCCCGATCTGCGCCAGCCCTTCGCCACGGCGCCCGACTGGAGCGTCCTGATCGAACTGGGTCTTCCGCACGGGCTGAACCCGCAAGAGGCGCTGGCGGATCTGTTCGCCGCGGCGCAGACGCGCGGGCTGGCCAGCGATGGCGTGATTGCCGCATCGCAGGGTCAGCGCGACGGTCTTTGGGCGGTGCGCGAGCGCATTCCCGAGGCCAACCGGGGGATCGGCGCGATTTCGAGCCATGACATCTCTGTCCCGCTCGGGGCGATAGCCGAGTTCATCGTTCGCGCGGGCCGGGCGGTCTCGGCAATCGGCGATTTCCGCATCAACTGCTTTGGCCATCTGGGCGACGGCAACCTGCACTACAACGTTTTTCCCCCGGCGGGCCAGGATCGCGCCGCCTTTGTCGGCCTGCGCGAAACGGTCAGGCGCGCGGTACACGACCTGGTGCACGAGATGGGTGGTTCGATCAGCGCCGAACACGGCATCGGGCGCATGAAGGTGGCCGACCTCGAACGCTATGGCGATCCGGTCCGGCTCGATGCGATGCGTGCCATCAAGGCGGCTCTGGATCCGGTCGGAATAATGAACCCCGGCGCGGTGCTGCCTTCGCGGGATTGAGCCCGGCGCCTTGCGGCTCAGCCCCTTCCGGCGACGTGTTTCGGCGCGCCGCAATGGCGGGGGCCGCCCGATCCTGAACCGGACATCGCCGCCGTGCCGCAGATTCCGGCCTCAGATGCCTTCGAATTCACACAGCGCGTGAACATCCATGTCCATGCCCTCCAGCACCTTGCGCCCGCCCAGATCCGGCAGGTCGATGATGAAGGCGCAGGATATGATCTCGCCGCCGAGTCGTTCGATCAGCTTGATTCCGGCGGCGGCGGTCCCGCCGGTTGCCAGAAGGTCGTCGACCAGCAGGATGGGTTCACCGGGCTGAATGGCGTCGTCGTGTATTTCGACGATGGCCTCGCCGTACTCAAGCTTGTAATCTTGGCTGATCGTGGTGCCCGGCAGCTTGCCTTTCTTGCGGATCGGCACGAAGCCGACGCTAAGCTGGTGCGCGATGGCGCCGCCCAGGATGAAGCCGCGCGCCTCGAGACCGACCACCTTGTCGATGCGTTTGCCAGCATAGGGGTGCAGCATCTGGTCTATGGCCATGCGAAAGCCGCGCGGGTCGGCGAACAGGGTGGTGACATCCCGAAACAGAATCCCTTCATGCGGGAAATCGACGATGGTTCGGATGTAGTCCTTGACGGTGCGGTGGGTTGGCATGGCGGGTTCCGGTTGGTTGTTTCTTGTCAGGCAATCGGCGCAACGGTGATGCGCCCGAAGGGCGGCCGCCTCAGGCCGGGCGGCGCAGGATCGCGGTAGCGACTCCCATGCCCACCAGCGCCAGCCCGCCGGCGCGGGTCAGGCCGGCGATCACGCGGGGCCGGCCCACCCAGACGCGCAGCCGGTCGGCCAGCAGGGCATAGGCCAGCGCGTTCAGCGCCCCCAGCGTCGCGAAAGTCGCGATCAGGATCGCGAATTGCGGCAACAGGGGCGCGTCCGGGCGCAGGAACTGCGGCACGAAGGCGATGAAGAATGCGATGGATTTCGGGTTCAGGGCGGTCACGGCGGCGGCATGGCCGAACACGCTGCGCGCGCTCACGCTGCGTCCGGTCGTGACGGTGTGCAGCCCCTGGGAGGGGGCCGAGCGCAGCAGCCTGACGCCAAGATAGACCAGATAGGCCGCGCCGATCCATTTCAGGACGCCGAACAGCGTGGCCGAGGCCAGCACCAGCGCCCCCAGACCGGCAAGCGATGCGGTCATCGCGACAAGATCGCCCAGGGCGACGCCTGCCGCGGAAGCCACTGCGACGCTGCGGCCCTTGGACAGCGCATAGCTGAGTACCAGCAACACGGTCGGGCCGGGGATCAGCAGAAGCGCGCTGGAAGCGGCGACGAAGGTCAGCCAGAGTTGCAACTCCATGTCAGATCACCCGCCCCGCCACCGCGTCGAGTTTCGCCAGCAATCCCGGGTCGCGGGCCTCGGGCGCGGTCAGGATGGCGTGCTCGAGCGCCCGGTCGCAGCCATGCGGGCAGGGCGCGCGGCCTGCGCCCAGAAGACCCGGCAACCGCGCCACCATTGCCCGGCCCTTGTCGGCATTGCCCATAAGCGTGGCAATGATCTGCGCCACGTCGACCTCGCCGTGATCGGGGTGCCAGCTGTCGTAGTCGGTGACCATGGCGACGCTGGCATAGCAAAGCTCGGCCTCGCGGGCGAGCCTGGCCTCGGGCATGTTGGTCATGCCGATCACGTCGGCGCCCCACTGTTCGCGGTACATGCGGCTTTCGGCGAGGGTCGAGAATTGCGGCCCCTCCATCGCCAGATAGGTGCCGGGGCGATGCACCGCGATGCCGGCGGCGCGGGCGGCGGTTTCGCAGGCGTCGCCAAGGCGCGGGCAGGTGGGATTCGCGATGCTGACATGGGCCACGCAGCCCGAACCGAAGAACGACCCCGCCCGCGCCACGGTGCGGTCGATGAACTGATCGACGATCACGAAATCGCCGGGGGCCATCGCCTCGCGGAACGATCCGCAGGCCGAAACGCTGATGATGTCGGTAACGCCAAGCCGTTTCAGAGCGTCGATATTTGCCCGGTAGGGAATGTCGGAGGGGGCATGTACGTGCCCGCGCCCGTGGCGCGGCAGGAAGGCCATCTTCACACCGTCGATGCGGCCGGTCAGAACCTGATCCGAGGGTGCGCCCCAAGGGGTCTGGACGTTCACCCATTCCGAACCTTCCAGCCCGTCGATATCGTAGATGCCCGATCCGCCGATCACGGCGATCATGGTGTCGCTCATGTACGCTCCCCGCCTGTTGCCGTCCCTGTTTTGGCCAAGTGCCGCAGAAATGGCAACCGCCCTGCATCAGCCCGCGCAACCGGGCCTGACCGGCAAAAGAGGCCCGGGCCTTGCCCAACCCGTCAAGCGGCCAGGTCAGATCGTGCGCGGCGCCGTGGCGGTCCTGCACCCGAAGCGTTGCGGACAAGACGAACAGCGTGAGGGCGAACAGACCGCGCTTGGCAACGTCCCCGACGGCCAACGCACCGCAGAGCGAACATGCGGCGCCGTTGCGGGCAAATCACCTTCGGGCGGGCCGGCCGTGAACCCGGCCCGCCCGCCGGGATGGAAGAAAAAGGCAGGGGGAACAGCGCGCGCCTGTCCCCCGGACGCGACGGCGTGATGCGCAACCGGGTGATCCCGCGCCCCTTTCCCTCAAGGGACCGCGCTACTTGCGCCAGTAGTCGTTGGCGGCCGCGACGGTGGCGAAATTGGTCGCAACGACATGGCTGACCGCGATCAGCGCCTCGGCGTCTTCGGCATATTCTGGGCGCAGCTTGTCGCGCATCGCGGCATCGGGCTGGGTCAGCTTGACGGCGACCCGCGACATCTTGACCGCCAGGTCATAGCCTTCGGTCGGGGTCTCGGTGATCAGGGATGCGAGCCAGTTGTCCATGTCTCTACTCCTTTGAGATGTGATCTGACGGTCAAGCCTTAGTCTTTCGGCATACGGAATGAAACCCGCCAGGGCCGCGCCGTTTTCCGGACCGGCACAAACCCGGCCCCGGCGGGCGGGTGCCCCGATCCGATGGAACGCAACGCCTTTCAGTCGTCCGGGCGGATCAGTTCGAACGCCGAGGCGACACGGGTGTAGTCGCGATATCCAAGCCGCGCCAGCGGGTGATAGGCCAGAATGTCGAATCGCCCGTCCCTCATGCAATCGTCGCGCAGATGGATACCGGTCACTTCGCCCAGAACCAGCCGGTTTGACCTGCCCGGCAATTCGACGATCTGCGTCAGCCTGCATTCGAGAGCGGCCGGCGCTCCGGCCACGCGCGGGCAGGCAATGGTTTTGCACTCCACCGCCGCCAGCCCGGCATGGGCGAATTCGTCCGCCTCCTTGGGCAGGGTGGCGGAACTGGCGTTCATGGCATCCCTTGCCGCGTATTCGACGATGTTGACGCAGAAGACGCCGGTCTGGCGGATATTGGCGATGCTGTCCTTGGTGTCGTCCTGGTCTGGCTTGGCGCCGGTGCCGGCGAACATCACCTGCGGCGGCGTATAGGCGATGCCGTTGAAGAAGGAATAGGGCGCCAGGTTGTTCACGCCCTCGGCCGAGCGGGACGATATCCACCCGATCGGACGCGGGGTGATGATCGCGCTGAACGGGTTGTGCGGCAGTCCGTGGCCGTCCTCGGGGCGGTAGAACATCGCGGGCTCCTCAAGGCGTTTGCCCGAGGGGTAGCGCCGTGCTAGGGCGAAATCCACCGCTAATGCAGGGCAGGAACGACAGGTGATCCGTCTCAGACCGGAACGACCCGAGGACTGGTGGGAGGTGGAGGCGCTTCTCGATCTGTGCTTTGCGCCGGGGCGCACGGCGCTGTCGTCCTACCGGCTGCGCGATGGCGTGGCGCCGGTGCCGGGTCTGTCGCTCGTGGCGCGCGACGATAGCGATATCCTGGTCGGTGCTATCCGGTTCTGGCCGGTGCGGGCGGGCGGGAACGCCGCGCTGCTGCTGGGGCCGGTGGCGGTACACCCGACGCATCAGGGCGAAGGCCTGGGCGGCGTTCTGATCCGCGACGGTCTGGATGCGGCACGGGCCGGGGGCTGGGAGCGCGTCATGCTGGTTGGCGATGCGCCCTATTACTCGCGGTTCGGATTCGTTCGTCTGGACGGGGTGGACATGCCCCAGCCCACCAACCCCGACCGCGTGCTGGGCCAGGCATTGCGCCCCGGCGCCTGGGACGGGATCGCCGGTGCCGTGACCCGCTGGTGCGATGCGGCCGAACCGGAGGGGCATTGAAAGGGGCGCCGCGAAAGCCGATCTTGGAGTATGCCCGACCCGCCGCCATGCGAGGACATGCGATGGACGATGTTGTGACGGTAGCGCCCGTCGATCCCGAAGCCGAACTCGACCGGCTGGCCGAACGCTATCGTGCCGCCGGTGGCATCGGCGTTCAGATGATGAACATGCTGGGGGGCAAGGCCGAAGGTCTCCTGGATCGCCTGCCGGTGCAGATCCGCGACGGGCTGGAAGTCAGCACCGAGCGGGCGCTGAAGCTGTCGATGAAGGCGGCACAGGGCACGCGCCATGCGGTGCCCGATCAATCCGAATGGGTCAACACTGCGGTCACGACGGCGATGGGGGCGGCCGGCGGCCTTGGCGGTTTGCCAAGCGCGATGGTGGAATTGCCCGCTACCGTTACCGTGCTGCTGCGCGCCATTCAGGGCGTGGCGGTCGAGCACGGGTTCGACCCGGCGGCCGAGAACGTGCAGTTCGACTGTATCCGCGTGTTCGCCGCGGCCGGGCCGCTGGCGCTTGACGATGGGGCCGATCTGGGGTTCGTGTCGGTGCGGCTGACGCTGACGGGCGGCGCCATGCACAAGCTGATCGCGGCCGTGGCGCCGCGTCTGGCGGCGGTGCTGGGCCAAAAGCTCGCGGCCCAGACGGTGCCGGTTCTGGGTGCCGTTGCGGGGGCCGGCGTCAACTATGTCTTCACGCGCTACTACCAGCAGATCGCGCATGTGCATTTCGGGCTGCGCCGGCTGGCGATCGACGCCGATCTTGACCATGGCGATCTTGTCGAAAGGCTGGCCGCGCGGATGCCACAGCGGTTGCGCTGAGGCCGCCGGGCGCCCCGGCCGCGCGGCATGTGCAAGATTTCAGGTGATATTGTGCGTGTTTCGCTGTAGCCTGTACCCAGACCGAAAAGGCGACCGAGCAGCTTGAGATGAACATACGGGCGGGAATTTCCGTGACAGACGCGAATGGCGGCGAGGCACAGTGCCAGTATTCGGCACTTTGCTATCGAATCGTGGACGGTGCGCCGCAGGTGCTGCTTGTCACGACGCGCGGCAGCGGGCGCTGGATCGTGCCGAAGGGCTGGCCGATGCCGGGGCGCACACCGGCCGAGACCGCGGCACGCGAAGCCTGGGAAGAGGCGGGCGTGATCGGAACCGTGACGGACCGGTGTCTTGGCTTGTTCGGCTATGACAAGGTGATCGACGGGCGGTCCGTGGCCTGCGTGGCGCGGGTCTTTCCGGTGCAGGTGCTGATGCTTGCCGATGCGTTTCCCGAAAAGGGGCAACGCCGCCGCCGCTGGTTCTCGCCCGCCGAGGCCGCAGGCCGGGTGGCCGAGCCGGAACTGGCCGCGATTCTGCGCAGCGTCGGCGCGGTCCTGCCGTCGCTTGCCGCTGCTGCGGGCTGATGCGGGATTGGCCCGGCATTCATCCGGACTTGATCTGGACGGGGCAATGGATATTTATCCTTGAACCCTGAAAGGGATGCCCGCATGATTCAATACTCTCTGAAATGCGCCGACGGTCATCGGTTCGACAGCTGGTTCCAGTCCGCCGCGGCCTTCGACAAGCTGCTGGCGGGGGGTATGGTCGGCTGCGCGGTGTGCGGCTCGGGGCAGGTTGAAAAGGCGGTCATGACGCCCAGCGTGCGCCCCTCGCGTGCGGCAGGGGCCAAGCAATCGGGCAAGACCGCACCGGATCGCGCGGGCCCGCTGAGCGCCCCGGCCGGCCCGGCCGAACAGGCGCTGGCGGAACTGCGCAAACGGGTCGAGCAGAATTCAGACTATGTGGGCCGCAAGTTCGCCGCCGAGGCGCGGGCGATCCACGACGGAACTGCGCCCGAACGCGCCATCTGGGGCGAGGCGCGCGCCGACGAGGCCCGTGCCCTGGTCGAGGACGGCGTGCCGGTGGCGCCGCTGCCGTTCATGCCCTCGCGCAAGACCAACTGATTCTCGGGCCGCGGCGGCGGCCGGAAGGTCCGACGGCGGGGCGAACCGCCGCCGCGACATCGCGCGCGTCTTGCGCCGCGCCGCGACTGCGCGTAAACCGCGCCAGAACACGCCATTGGGAAAGCGCAATGCCCGTTCTCGTGATGAAATTCGGCGGTACGTCCGTCGCCAACCCCGACCGTATCCGCCGTGCCGCCAAGCGCGTAGGGGTCGAGGTAGCCAAAGGCTATGACGTGATCGTTATCGTAAGCGCGATGGCCGGCAAGACCAATGAACTGGTCGGCTGGGTCGAGGAGACCTCGCCGCTATATGATGCGCGTGAATACGATGCCGTTGTCAGCTCGGGCGAAAACGTGACCGCCGGGCTGATGGCGCTGACCTTGCAGGAAATGGATGTGCCCGCGCGCAGCTGGCAGGGGTGGCAGGTGCCGCTGATGACCACCAGCGCGCATTCCGCCGCCCGCATCCGCGAGATCGGAACAGCCAATATCGGCCAGAAATTTGCCGAAGGGATGAAGGTTGCCGTGATCGCCGGCTTTCAGGGGATCAGCCCCGAGGGCCGCATCACCACCCTTGGCCGGGGCGGGTCGGACACGACCGCCGTGGCCTTTGCCGCCGCCTTTGGCGCCGAACGCTGCGATATCTACACGGACGTGGACGGCGTCTATACCACCGATCCGCGGATCTGCGAAAAGGCGCGCAAGCTCGACCGGATCGCCTTCGAGGAAATGCTTGAACTGGCTTCGCTGGGTGCCAAGGTCTTGCAGACGCGATCGGTGGAACTGGCGATGCGTTATCATGTGAAGCTGCGGGTGCTCAGCAGTTTCGAGGAACAGTCCGACGATGCCGGAACGCTCGTTTGCGACGAGGAGGAAATCATGGAAATGAAACCCGTGGCGGGCGTGGCCTATTCGCGCGACGAGGCCAAGCTGACGCTGATGTCGGTCGCCGACCGCCCCGGTATCGCGGCAATCATCTTTTCCGCGCTCTCCGATGCCGCCGTCAACGTCGACATGATCGTGCAGAACATCAGCGAAGAGGGCCGCACCGACATGACCTTCTCGTGCCCGGTGGCCGAGGTTCCCCGCGCCGAGGCGGCGCTGGAAGCGATCAAGACCGAGGGCAGGCTGAATTTCTCCGAAGTGATTGCCGACCGCAACGTGGCCACGGTATCGGTGGTCGGCATCGGCATGCGCAGCCAGTCCGGCGTGGCCGCGAAGATGTTCAAGGTGCTCAGCGACGAGGGTATCAACATAAAGGTCATTACAACCTCAGAGATCAAGATTTCCGTTCTGATTGATCGGAAATACATGGAACTCGCGGTTCAGGCGCTGCATGATGCGTTCGAACTGGACCAGGCCGGCTGATGCGCTGCGCCGGGCTGGCGCGAGGTAGCAAAGTGAACAGGTTGGATGCCCGAGGCCACGGAGAGTGAAAGCCGCAAGCTGCTGGGCCGCTTGCGCGAAGTCATGGCCGGGAGCGATCCGGGCCAGGCCCGGCTGGACAAGATCACGCACCTGATCGGCGACAGCATGGGCACCGAGGTCTGCTCGGTCTATCTGTTCCGCGATGCCGACACGCTGGAGTTGTGCGCCACCGAGGGGCTGAAGCCCGAGGCCGTTCACCAGACCCGGATGCGGCTGGGCGAGGGGCTGGTGGGCCGGGTGGCGCGCACCGGACGCGTCGTCAACACCGCCGACGCACCGTCGGAAAAGGGATTCCGGTATATGCCGGAAACCGGCGAGGAACGCTATACGTCGTTCCTGGGCATTCCGATTCAGCGGCTGGGCGAAAGCCTGGGCGTGCTGGTGGTGCAGTCGCGCGAGAGCCGGGCCTTCACCGCCGACGAGGTCTATGCGCTGGAGGTCGTGGCGATGGTCATCGCCGAGATGACCGAACTTGGCGCCTTCGTCGGCGAGGGCGCGGCGCTGTCGCCCTTGCATCAAAGGCCGGTGCTGCTGCGTGGCACCTGCGCCCAGGAAGGCGCGTCGGAAGGCCATGTCTGGCTGCACGAACCCCGGGTGGTCGTGACAAACCCCATCGCCGAGGATCCCCAACGCGAGATGGAGCGTCTGACCGGGGCGGTCGACGATCTGCGTGTCGGCGTGGACAAGATGCTGGAGATTTCCGCGGGCGCGGACAAGGAACAGCTTCAGGTGCTCGAAACCTACCGGATGTTCGCAAATTCCAAGGGCTGGATGCGGCGCATGGAGGAGGACATAGCCCGCGGTCTGAGCGCGGAGGCCGCGGTCGAGAAGGAACAAAGCCAGGCGCGGGCGCGGATGGGCCAGGTCAGCGACGCCTATCTGCGCGAACGTCTGAGCGATCTTGACGATCTTTCCAACCGGTTGCTGCGTATCCTGACCGGGCAGGGAAACAAGATCGGCGCCGAACTGCCGCCCGACCCGATCCTGATCGCGCGAAATATCGGACCGGCCGAACTGCTGGATTACGGCCGGTCGCTGCGTGGTATCGTGCTCGAGGAAGGTTCGGTCGGCAGTCACGCCGCGATCGTTGCCCGCGCGCTTGCAATTCCGCTGATCGTCAATGCCAAGCGGATCACCACCGAGGCGCTGAACGGCGATCATGTCATGGTCGACGGCGATCAGGGCGTAGTGCATCTGCGCCCTGACGACAGTGTCGTGACCGCGTTCCGCGACAAGATGGCGATGCAGGCCAAGGCGCAGGAACGATATGCCTCGATCCGCGCGACACCGGCGGTGACGCGGGACGGCGCCGAGATCGGTATGCACATGAATGCCGGGCTGATGGCCGATCTGCCCTCGCTTGACAGTTCCGGCGCCGAAGGGGTCGGTCTGTTTCGCACCGAAGTGCAGTTCCTGGTGCGCAGTCACATGCCGAAACGATCCGAACTGGTGGGCAACTACGCCAGGGTTCTCGAGGCGGCGCATGGCAAGCGGGTGGTGTTCCGCACGCTTGATATCGGCTCGGACAAGGTTCTGCCTTACATGAAACCGACGGACGAGCCGAATCCGGCGCTGGGCTGGCGGGCGATCCGGGTCGGGCTGGACAAACCCGGAATGCTGCGGATGCAGTTGCAGGCTCTGGTTCGCGCGGCTGCCGGGCGGCCGCTGTCGGTCATGTTCCCGTTCGTCGCGCAGTTCGAGGAGTACCGGGCGGCGCGGGCCGAACTGGAAAAGGTGATCGCCGGCGAGACGCGGCTGGGCCATCGCTTGCCGGAACGGCTTGAGGTCGGCGCCATGCTGGAAACCCCGTCGCTGGTGTTTGCGCCGCAGAAGTTCTTCGATGAGGTGGATTTCCTGTCGATCGGTGGCAACGACCTGAAACAGTTCTTCTTTGCCGCCGACCGCGAGAACGAGCGGGTTCGGCGGCGCTACGACACGCTCAATACCAGCTTCCTCGGCCTGATCGAACAGATCGTGGAACGCTGCGCGATCTCGGGCACGCCGCTCAGTTTCTGCGGCGAGGATGCCGGGCGCCCGGTCGAGGCATTGTGCCTGGCGGCGACGGGAATCCGAATGCTGTCGATGCGGCCGGCTTCGATCGGGCCGGTCAAGAGCCTGCTGTTGCGATCCGATCTTGGCGCCTTGCGCGCGATCATCGCCGATGCGCGCGAGCGCGGCGAGCAGTCGGTTCGCCAGGCCGTGATGGACTGGCTTCGCGCGCAGGGCTAGGGTTGAGACTCAATCAGGTCCACCAGAGAATAGTTGCGGCGATGGCGACGGCGGATTGGAAGTTGCGGGCGAGCTTGTCATAGCGGGTGGCAATGCGGCGCCAGTCCTTGAGGCGGCAGAAGGCGCGCTCGATCAGGTTTCTGCCGATATACGCTTCGGCGTCATAGGGTATGGGAGTTTTCCGGGAGCGGGTTGAGGGTATGACGGCTTCGGTTTT
>JBKEDD010000086.1:0-27633 GCA_047975215.1 Jhaorihella sp. | reverse complement strand
GGCGGCCCCGGCGCTGCTCGACAAGATACCCGCGCCTGCACGCCTGCTCGCCGACAAGGGCTACGATGCCAACAGCCTGCGCCGTAGTCTTGCCGCAACAAAAACCGAAGCCGTCATACCCTCAACACGATCCCGGAAAACTCCCATACCCTATGACGCCGAAGCGTATATCGGCAGAAACCTGATCGAGCGCGCCTTCTGCCGCCTCAAGGACTGGCGCCGCATTGCCACCCGCTATGACAAGCTCGCCCGCAACTTCCAATCCGCCGTCGCCATCGCCGCAACTATTCTCTGGTGGACCTGATTGAGTCTCAACCCTAATGCCAGGGCGGAACCGGCACTATTGGCCGTAGCCAGCCGCGGCCCGGTCACCCCGAAGCCCTGCGCCTTCGCCCAACCCGATCAAGGACGCGGCGGGCCTTCGATGTCTGACGACGCCACAAAGAATCACGCCTTCAAGGCAAGACTGCGCCGGTTCCGGGGCTGGGTCCGCGCGCACGTGCCGCGCGGGCTGCGGCTGGTGCTGGGGGGCGTGCTGATCCTCGGCGGGCTGGCCGGGTTCCTGCCGGTGCTGGGTTTCTGGATGATCCCGCTGGGCGTTGCGGTTGCCGCGCTCGATATCAGGCTCTACCGCCGCTGGCGGCGGCGCAACGGGCGGCGAGACCGGCCGGACGGCTGACCGCGTCAGGCGTGTTCCAGCGCCACCTGCCGGATGCGTTCGATCATCGACTTGACGCCGTTGGAACGTTGTGCCGAAAGGTGTTCGTTCAGGCCGAGCCGTTCCAGTTCGGCGCGCGCGTCCACTTTCGCGACCCCGGCCACCGGCAAACCGTTGTAAAGCGCCCGCAACACCGCTATCAGCCCGCGCACGATCATCGCGTCGCTGTCGCCATCGAAACGGAATACGCCATCCTCGATCACCGGATGCAGCCAGACCTGGCTGGCGCAGCCATGCACCTTGGTCGCGGGCACTTTCAGCGCCTCCTCAAGCGGTTCCATCGCGCGGCCCTGCTCGATCACATGCCGGTAGCGGTCTTCCCAGTCCTCCAGAAACTCGAAATCCTCGACGATCTCCTCGAATGCTGGGCTGGCCATGGGCGTGTCCTCGGGCGGGTTTGCGGGCGGGTTTGCGGGCGGGGCCCGGATTTGTCGGATTCGGTTCTGACCTAAGTCGCCCCTGCCCGCGTGTCCAGCCCCGGCTTGATGTCTTTTCAACCGCGCCGGGATGCGGTAACCGGAATACGGGCAGTTCAAAGACGGCGGGCAAGATGATGAAACCCCTTTCGGTGCTACTGGTGACGGGCCTGATACTGTCCGGCTGCGGCGGCTGGAGCAATTCGCGCGTCAATCCGCGCAACTGGTTCGGCAGCAGTCAGCCGGTTCCCGTAGAGGCGGCGACCGAAACCAACCCCCTGATGCCGGCCCGCGGCGGGCTCGGCCTGTTCAGCCGCCCCGCGCCGGTCGACTCGAGCCTGCCGATTGCGAAGGTTACGGAATTGCGGATCGAACCGACCCCCAGCGGCGCCATCGTCTATGCCGTCGGGGTCGCATCGCGCCAGGGCCCCTACGCCACCGAACTGCGCCCGGTCACGACCGAGGAAGAAGCCGCCGACGGCGTTATGGCGTTTTCGTTCCGCGTGGTCTATCCGCGCGAAGCGACGGTGGTCGGAAGCGAACTTTCCCGAACCGTGCATGACGCCTACACGCTCTCCAACCAGCGCCTGCGCGGGGTAAGGGTGATCCGCGTCGCAGGGCGCGAGAACGCATTGGAATCGCGGCGCCGGTAGGACCGCCCTCAATCCGCCCCGGGTGCCTCGCCCGGGCCCCGCGCGGCCAGCAACCCCGCCAGCCGTTCGGCCATGACGCGCGCCTCGGCCCGCGACGATACCCCGCCGACCCCGACCCTTCGCCCCAGGCGCCACCACATCCCCGGATGCCACGCCGCCCGTCCCGGCCGGTGCAGCCTGATCAGGAATCCGTTCGAGGGCTTTGCCGAGAACGGTCCGCGCTCAAGCAGCTCGATTTCACCGATCGGCACGATCCTGATGCCGTCGCCACCGCGCAGCCCGGCCGCGGTCAGTTCGATCCGCCCGGCCGTCGCGCGCCACATCCTGCCCGCCCCCCAAAGCGCGGCGCACCCGCCAAGCGCCAGCAGTACCTGCCAGACGGGGGCCATGCTGCCAGTCACCGCGCCATAGATCACCCCAACGCCGGCCAGGCCGACCGCCCCGGCCGCCAGGGCGCGCCGGGGCCGAGACGCCGCCAGTACCGCCAGAACCTCGTTTTCGTCCTCCATGCCTTGCGCCTTCGCTTCCGTTCGTTTCCGGCTCAGTCTGGACTTTGCCGCGCGCCGGCACAACCGGCGGCGCGCGGCACGGGGATCGTTGCGCATCAGCTTGTGCGCAAGCCCGGCACCGGCATCGCCCGGCCCGACAAACCGACCCGCATGAGAGAGACCCCGGCTGTTTCCGAGAGCACGCGCCCTGCCCCGCGGGCCGATCCGCTGTGCGTTGTCGCACAGGCCCGGTTCAGGGCATGTGCTTGCCGCCGGGCGGGGCGCGGCCTATCTGCAAGACCACAACAGCTACGGAGGCCGCCATGTCGCTCAGACCCGTACTCGAAGCCCGCGCAGCCCGGCCAACTGTCGAAGGTGCCGGGGTCCGGCTCCACCGCGCCTTCGGCTTTCACGACCCCTCCGAACTCGACCCGTTCCTGCTGTTTGACGACTTCCGCAACGAGAGGCCCGAGGACTACCGCGCCGGTTTTCCATGGCATCCGCATCGGGGTATCGAGACGATCACCTACGTCCTGGCCGGATCGGTCGAACACAGCGACTCGCTGGGCAATATCGGCATTCTGGGTGCCGGTGACGTGCAGTGGATGACCGCCGGATCGGGCATTCTGCATCAGGAAATGCCCCGGGGCGATGCGCGCAGCCGGATGCATGGCTTTCAGCTTTGGGGCAACCTGCCCGCCCGGGACAAGATGACGGCGCCACGCTATCAGGACGTGGCCGCCACCGACATTCCCGAAGTCACCGACGACGATGGCACCCGCATACGCGTGATCGTCGGCGATTACCGGGGGCGGTCGGGTCCGGTGGACGGTATCGCCGCGGACCCGCAATATCTTGACGTATCGGTGCCGGCCGGCGTCAGGAAAACCCTGAAGATCGACACGTACCGGCGAACCTTCGCATACGTCTTCGAAGGCTCCGCCGCCTTCGCAGACGCCTCGGCCCCCGCCGGGATCCTGCTGGAAAAGGAAATCGCCGGGAGCGAGTTGCACCTGCGCGACCCCTCGGGCGACCGCACCCTGATCCGGTTCGGCAGCGGAGACGAGATCACGCTTCAGGCAGGCGACGAGGGCGTGCGATTTCTGCTGATCTCGGGCGCCCCGATCAACGAACCGGTGGCCTGGCACGGCCCCATCGTGATGAACACGCGCGAGGAACTGGCACAGGCCCTGCGCGAACTGCGCGAAGGCACCTTTATCCGCGGGCGATAGGGCGGGTCGCGTTCGGCCGCAATCACGCGCCCGGGCGTGATGCCACGCCCGGCTCAGACATGTTCGATGCGCAAAATCACCGGCGCGCCGGCAACGACATCGGTTTTCTCGATGTCGCGCAGGGCATGATCCAGCGCCGCCCGCGTGGTCCTGTGCGTCACGAACAATACCGGTGCCGTCGCTTCGGAATGCCCGTATTGCCGCATCCGATCGATGGAAACGCCGGCCTCGCCCAGGATCCGGGCGATCTTGGCCAGGGCGCCGGGCTTGTCCAGCAGCGACATGCGCAGATAGTACGGCGCAGGCAGTCCGGCGACGGCCGGCGGCGCCTTCTTGAGAGTCGCCGCCGGCTGACCGAAGACCGGCAGGCGGAATCCGCGCGCCAGATCGCAGATATCGCCCAGCACGGCGCTGGCCGTCGGGCCTTCGCCCGCGCCGGGGCCGCGCAGCACGATCTGTTCGACCGCGTCGCCTTCAAGCACGACCATGTTGGTACCGCCCTCCAACTGGCCCAGGGGAGATTGCGCCGGGACCAGACAGGGTTGCATGCGCTGTTCCAGCCCGCGGGCGCTGCGCTGGGCCACGCCCAGCAGCTTGATCCGATACCCCATGTCGGCGGCCTGGCGGATATCCTGCAGGCTGATACGCTCGATACCCTCGATCGAAATGCCGCCGAAATCGGGTTGGGTGCCAAACGCGATGGCGGCAAGGATGGCCAGCTTGTGCCCGGCGTCGATACCGCCGACATCGAGCGTCGGGTCAGCCTCGAGATAGCCCAGCCGCCCGGCCTCCTGAAACAGCGCGTCATAGCCCAGCCCCTCTGCCTCCATGCGCGTCAGGATGTAGTTGCAGGTACCGTTCATCACCCCCATGACGCGGGTAATCTCGTTACCCGCGAGGCTTTCGCTCAGCGCCTTGATGACAGGGATGCCGCCCGCGACCGCCGCTTCAAGGCGGATGGACCGGCCCAGCGCCTCGGCCTGTTCGGCCAGCGCCTGACCGTGAATCGCAATCATCGCCTTGTTGGCGGTGACCACGTCCTTGCCGGCGTTTAGCGCAGCTTCGGTCGCGGCCTTGGCTGGACCGTCGGCGCCGCCCATGAGTTCTACGAACACATCGACATCGCCGCGCCGCGCCAACGCGACCGGATCATCCTCCCAGGCGTATCCCGCAAGCGGCAGGCCACGATCGCGCGACCGGTCCCGGGCGCAGACGGCCGAGATCTCGATGCGCCGCCCCGTGCGCACTTCCAGCAATTCCGCCTGACGCCGGACGATCCTGACGACCCCTGCGCCGACCGTTCCCAGACCTGCAATTCCAAGGCGCAGGGGCTGTGTCATCGCGGCATTCCTTTGTTGCGGTTTCCGGCCCGTGCCTTAGCGGGTTCGGACCGGCTTCGCAACGCGTCAAGTGGCGGGGTCAGGTGGCGGATATCAACGCGCGACGCCGGCGCGCATCCGGGCGCGCTCGCGTTCGTCGATCACCGGATCGCGCAGCGCCCGGGCGCGTGCCTTCAGGCTGTCGCGGCGGCCCGCCAGCGCGGCTTGCAGCCGCTCAGCCTCCTCGACGGGCGCGGGCAGCGGCACCAGCGCGGTATCGAGCGGTAGCAGGTCCGGATAGGGGGCGCCATGGGTTTCGCGCGAAAGACGCGCGTCCAGTTCCGGCACCCGGGCACATGCGGCAAGTATGACAAGCACCGCCAGCACCGCCACGCCGGGGCGGATCGGGCGCCAGGTCAAAGGGCAAAGCGGTGCGCTCATGCAGGTCTCGCTCGGTCGCGGGGTGCCACAGTGATGCCCGTTTGCCGGACGGCGCGCAAGCGGGGGTTTTTTCTGAACATATGTTCATATAACCTGATCGCCATGGCACGCACACAAGGGTCACATTCCGACATCACCGGGCCGCGCATCCGTGCCGCGGCGCTGCGACTGTTCGCCCGGAACGGCTATGCCGCCGTGTCGATGCGCCGCATCGCTTCCGAGGTCGGCGTGCAGGCCGGGGCGCTCTACAACTACACTCCCGACAAGCAAACGCTGCTGTTCGGTCTGATGCAGGGACATCTCGAGGAGTTGCTGGCCGCCCGGGCGGCCGCCGCCAGCACCGGCGATGCCCTGGCCCGGCTTGAGGCGTTCACCCGCTTTCACATCCGCTTTCACCTGGAACGCCCCGACGCGGTGTTCATCGCCTATATGGAACTGCGCAACCTGACGCCGGGGAATTTCGCGCGTATCGAAGCTCTGCGCGGCATGTACGAGGATGAACTCGAGGCCATTCTTCGCCGCGGCATCGCCGAGGGTACGATGACGTTGCCCGACCCCAAGATCGCCACCCTGGCGGTGATTGCCATGCTGACCGGGGTCAACACCTGGTACCGGGCCGGCGGGCGCCTGTCGCTGGCCGAGGTCGAGGCGGTCTATTGGGAAATGGTGCGCGGGTCAGTCACGGCCTGACACCCACCGGAACACGAAGGGGCGGCCCTTGCCGGAACCGCCCCCTGTTCGTCAGACAATAGCCCGCGTCAGTTGCTGGATGCGGACGGGAACGTCGGCAAGCCACCGCTTCCGCCGCCGCCGTTCATCGCCTCGTTCAGAACCGCAAGCCGATCGGGCGACTGGCCCAGCACCGCATTTCCACCGTTCTGCACCGCGTTCACGGCCATGCCGATCCAGTCGGATGCCAGTTGCGGGTCGGCCTGGGCGACGCCAAAGCCCTCGCGCAGATGGTGGCCCACCATCTCGCCATAGCCGAGATCGCCAGCCGCGGTCAGCAGCACCGCCGACCCCAGCGCCATCTGCGGATCGTCGATCCGGTACCCTACGCCCAGGCAGACCTTGCCGCCCGAAGCCAGCTGATCCATCGGCTTGCCCGAATTGCGCAGGAACTTGGTGGTCGCCGCCACCACCCGCTCGGGCCGGTCGGAGTCCAGGTTGGCCAGTTGCGGCGCCACCGCCTGCGTCAGGCCCTTGCACTGCTGTTCGATCTGGTCGCTGGTCATGTTCGGGATCGTGGCCTCGATCCGCGCGCTTTCGGCCATCGCATGAGTCCGCGCCAGGCAGAATTGCTCGTTCATCGCGAATTCCGAATCCGTCACCCGCCCGGCGGTTGTCAGGCCGCCGTTGGCCGCCGTCAGAACGCTGATCTCGTTGCAGTGGTCATTGGCCGAACGGTCCACCTGCCCGAATGTGAAATTCGGCAGTTCCGCGTTGTCGGCGCGTGCCGTCACGGTCTGCGGTGCGGGCGCGGGTGCGGGCGCAGGCGCGGGTGCCGGAACCGGCGCCGGGGCGGCGGCGGTCTGCACCTGCGGCTGCTGCATCTGGATCTGCGGGCTGGCAATTCCCAGTTGCTCGTTGCGATAGGTGCGCAACAGGCCGCGCTGGCCCTGGGTCGCCAGTACCTGGTTGTAGGGCGGCAGATGTGATGACGCCTGCGCCCTCTGGTAGCTGCTCAGCAGGAAATCGCGTTCGTGACTGTCAAGACCGCCGTCTATGGAATAGCCCATGTCGGCCTGGAACTGCGAGATGCCCGCCCGGCTGCGCCGGCCCAGCTGACCATCGGCCGCGCCGACATTGTAGCCGAAATAGTTCAGCGCGGTCTGCACCTCGCGGTTCGCCGCGCGCTGCGCCGAATACGAGTAGCTGCGCCGTGCGGAGGCGCGCTGGCGCTGCTTGTTCTTGTTGACCTCGTTGACGATAATGCCGCCCAGAATTGCGCCACCCAGAAGCGCCGCCGCATCGTTGGCGGCCGCCCTTTCGACCGGCACCGCGATCATGCTGGCTGCCATGAATGAAACAAGAAATTTGCGTGCGATCATTTGACTATCCTCACCAAGACCCGCATCCGGCAAACCGCCGCGCAGGCCAAACGCGTCCGAACACGAACATCTGACGAACACCAGACCACCAAACTATCCGGTCCGTGTCAAGCACCGGGGCGGAAAAGGGCGTGCGCGCCAACGCGGTTTTGATCTTTCTTCGGGCGCCCTGGGCCTTCGGGCCGCAAGCTCAGCGCAGCGCCATCCGCAGCAGCGCCTCCGGCCCGAGGCCGGGATCACGGGCATAGATGTCGAGGTCTTCCCAGAACCGGTCGAGCGCGGTCAGCAGGCGCGGCCGGTCGGACAACGCCAGCTCCTCGCGCAGAACGTCATGCGCTGTCTGCCGCTCGGCCGGTGCGATCTCGGCGCTCAGCGTTTCCAGCGCCGCCCGGTAGGATAGCAGATAGGCCGAACGGACATTGCGCAGACGCTCGATCTGGCGGGCGTGGCTTTGTACCTGACGCTCGAGTAGGGTGGAACCGCTGCCGGCGCGTTGCAGGCTGACCAGCATGCGGATATTGGCCGCCTTGGCCTCGATCAGGGCGGCGTTCTCACCCAGCGATCCGATCAGCACGGCCCCCGCCAGCAGCGTCGAGCGCGCCGATTGCAGCCGCGCCGTCTGGGTGCGGTCACGGGCGCGCCGGAATTCGAGTTGCAGCGCCGCCAGCGCCGCCTGCCGCCGCGGATCGGGTTCGGCCGCGATCAGCCCCGCCAGCAGGGCATCGGGGTCGGGCGGCGCGTCCTGGGGCGACGCGGCGCCGGCCAATTCGTCCCAGCGGTGCCGGATCTCGGCCAGCCGCGCATCCGAGGTGACGACCGGGGCCGATATTGCCAGCCGCAGCCCGAAGGTCGCGGACCGCAACGGCGCGCCCGC
Source organism: Jhaorihella sp. (assembly GCA_047975215.1). GTDB lineage: Bacteria > Pseudomonadota > Alphaproteobacteria > Rhodobacterales > Rhodobacteraceae > JAGRMG01. Next base: position 19,441 of record JBKEDD010000086.1, on the reverse strand, counting down.
CCCGTCATAGGGCGGATATTCGGTGCGCTGGGCACTGAACAACTGGTCGGGCGTCGACAGGACCGAACCGCCGCGCGTGACAATGCCGCCGGCCTGGCCATGCAGCCGGCCCGCCGCGTTCAGGCGATAGGGGGTCAACACCAGTTCCTCGGCATTGCCGTAAATGTCGTACAGCCCCAGCGGGTTGGGCTGGCGCAGGCCGACCGGCCCCAGCCTGCCGCGCCCCGAACCGGGCGCCTGGTGCAGGGCAAAATCGCGCATGTCGCCCTGGCCGAAGAACGTCAGATCGGGAAACCGCGTCGCGTCGATCCGGGCACCGCCGCGCGCAGCATATTCCCATTCCTCTTCCGTGGGCAGGCGCAGGAAGGCGCGCGCCTGTCCCGCCACCGGCAACGCATCGGGCGCGTTGGCATGCAGCCATTCGGTATAGCGGCGCGCAAGGTCCACCGCATCGAACCAGCTCAGCCCGCCCTGCGCCAGACGGTCGGCGCGCACCGGTTCGCCGCAATCCCCGGCCAGCGCCCGGTACTGGCCCGCCGTCAGTTCATAGCGGGCGATGAAATAATGCGTCCCCGCCGTGCCCGGCCCGGCAAAAGGGCCGCGCAGGAAAGCAGGGCGCAGATAGTCGGAATACCCGGTTTCGTCCAGCGCCTGGCCCAGCATAAGGCGCCGGTCGGCCAGCGGGTCGGCCATCGCATCGGCGGCATCGACCGGCACCGCGACCTTCTGGAACGCCATCGCGGCCCCGCAAGGCATCGGCAAGACCAGATCGGCGGCCTCTGCCCGGGCCGCCGCCGGGTCGGTATATTCATCCGGCCAGGGCGAATCCTGTGCCGCCGCGGGCGCGCCCAGGCTCATCAGGAGGGGCAGGACGATCCAGCGCATCACGTTGCCTCCCGCAGCACCCGGGCGGGATCCAGCCGCAGCACGGACCACGCCGCCAGCCCGGCCGCGCCCAGCACCAGTACCAGCACGGCGGCACAGATCGCCAGCCCCTGCGCCGCCGGCAGCACGCTCAGCGGCGCGCCACGGGGCAGACCCTGGCCGAACAGCGCCGCCGCCACCGGCGTCACGGCGCGATAAAGCGCAAAGGACAACGCCAGACCCAGCACCGCCGTCACCAGTGCCTGCACCATGGGAAACAGCGCCAGCGTGCGGCCCGGCACGCCCAACAGCGCGATTCCGGCCAGAACCGGCCGCTTGCGCGCCGCATCCGACCAGAACCCGAAGACCAGCGCCGCGCCCATGCCCAGCGCCGCCAGCGACGCGGTCAGCGCCAATGCCAGGTTCAGCTTGCGACCCAGCCCGAGCAGCGCCTCGATATCGCGGCTACGGGCGCGCGTGGCAACGTTCAGCACGCGCTCCATCCGGGCCTGAAGCGGCGCGACATCCTCAAGCCGCCGGGCGAAAACGCGCACCCCCGCATAGACGGGCGCCCGTTGCGACAGGTCGCGCTGGCCGGTAATGCCATGCTCGGGCAGGCTGTAGGAATCGTAGAAGGCCTCGATCAGGTCCAGCAGCGCGAAGGGCGCCAGCACGGTACGGCCCGACAGCGCGGCCTCGGACAGCACCGCTGCCACCGTCACGGGCAGCACAAGCTGTTTCTCGCGGTCCTCGGCCTGGCTGACCAGTTGCAGATCGTCGCCCGCCCTCAGCCCGAGTTGTTCCGCAAGCTGGGCGCTGACGGCCACCGATCCGCCGGAAATGGCAACCCCTTCGGGCAGGGTCGGATCGCCCGGCCCCGACGGCACCATCAGCGCCGGACGCATCCGCCGCCCGCCCGGGGCGCGCACATTCATGAAATCGAACTGGCTGCGGGTCCGGGGCGTCATGAACGCGATTTCGGGCCAGCCCTTCAGCGCCGCCAGATCGTCGGGGGTGAATGCGGCATTGCCCGCCGTGTCGATCTGCCGGCTGGCCGGGTCGGCCAGCATCTCGCCCACCAGCGCGCCATAGACCCCGTTGCGGACCCCCAGCAACAACAGCAGCGGCAGCAACACACCGATCAGCACCGCCACGTTGCACAAGAGAAAAAAGCGGTCGCGCATCAGGTCACGCCAGGCCAGCCAGACGATCAGCACGGGTGCGCCTCCAGCCGGCTGACCACCGCGCCGCCGGTATCGGTGGCGGTGCGCAGCACCAGGCGCGGAATGGCGAACCGCCCGATCCGGTCCAGGTCGTGACTGGACAGGATCACGCCGCAGTTCTGCTCGCGCGCGGTTTGCAGAAGCAATTCCAGCACCTTGTCGGCGCTTTCCGGGTCCAGCGCGCCGGTCGGTTCGTCGGCGATCACGAAGGCCGGCCGGTGCGCCAGCGCACGCGCCACCGCCACGCGCTGACGCTGGCCGATCGACAGCGAGGCGGGCAGCAGCGCCGCCACCCCCTCCAGCCCGAGCCGCCCGGCCAGTTCGCCGCACCATTGCGCGTCCTCGCGCCCGGTCACGCGCTGCGGCAGAGCGATGTTCTCGGCCACCGTCAGGAATGGCATCAGCCCGCCGGCCTGGGGCACGAAACCGAACAGGCGGCCGCGCATCGCCGCAAGCGCAGCGTCGCGCGGCCCCCTCGCCCACAGCGCGGCCAGATCGCAAGGCCCCTTGCCGTTCGCGGCATCGCAGTCATAACGCATCCCCGGCCCCGGCGCGCGCAGCAGCCCCAGCAATTCCAGCAGCAGCGTCTTGCCCGATCCGCTGGCCCCGGTCAGCGCCACCGGCTGTCCGGCCTTCAGCGTGAAGCCGTCCCATTCCAGACGGAACACACGCTCGCCATCGCGCAGCCCGTACCGGCCCGGTCCGATGCGCAGCGCCGCCGCCACGGGGTCTAGGCTCCCGAACCCAGGGTTCGCAACATCGCATTGCTGCCCACGGATCGCGAATGACGTGTCCACATCGCTAGGGCAGCACGTCGAATGGCATGGCAAACACATGCTCGCCATCCGGCGCCCCCGGGTATAGCGCGGTCCAGACCACCGGATCGTGCAGCCACTTGCGGTATTGCACCAGCTTCTGGCGCATCCCGTCCAGGATCGACCGGCGGTTCATCGCGCTTTGCTGCCAGCGTTCGGCGGTGGTCAGCATCAACTGGCTTTCGTAGGGCAGGTCTTCGAGGAATTCCAGCGCCCCACCCAGCGTGTCGCTGTCGGTGTTTATCAGCCGGTCGGGGTTCTGCGCCATTCTCGCCACGACATCGCGCACCTGGGCAAAGAACTGCCCCGAATCCTCGGCGCTGCGGGCCTGTTCGCCAAGGCGCAACAGATTGTCGAGCAGTTCCGCCATCGTCGCCAGTTCGTTCTTGGTCACCAGCAGCCGCGGCTCGATCGCCAGGCGCGACGGGTCTTCGACCGCCTTTTCCGAAACCCAGCCCTCGATCACGTCCGGCGCCTGCGTGCCCTTGAGCCGCCCCAGATAGGTCAACTGCATCGCCCGCCCCAGATTAACCAGTTCGCGCCCGCGCAAGGCCGGGTCCAGGACCGGGCGTTCGTCGCGCGTTTCGCGGATCACGTCGGTCAGCGCCGTTACCAGCCGCGTCACCGTATCCTCGAACGCCTGTGCCGATCCGTCGGCGATTGGATAGAAGAACTCGTCATCGTTGAACCGCGACAAGGCGCGGTACTGGCGCGCGGCCCAGTCGTTCTGGGCGGCACCTCCGGCGTCGGTCTGCAAGTGCAGGGTCATGATCGCGACGCCCTTGTCCTGGGCGGCGCGCTGTAGTTCGGCCGGGCCGATATCGGAACGCGCGTTCGGGTCGCGCGGATCCTTCGGCCCGGCATCGGTAATCAGGATCACGATGCGCGCATCGAACGGATCGTTGCCCGCCGGTTCCCAGTTCGTCAGTTCCACCGCATCCTCGACCCCGGCCAGGCTGTCCTCGTTGAAGCCGGGCGAGTTGGCCACCGCCACGCGGGTTGCGGCGCGGATCGTGGCCAGTACCGGCGTCTGATCCTCGCGCCGCTGGAGCGGCAGCAGGGTTCGGGTGCGGTATTCCAGCGCCGGAACGGCCTCGGGATTGTCGCGAAATCCGACCACCCCGAACTGCACCCTCTGGCCAATCTCGGTGCCCTGGATCGCTGTCACGATGCGTTCCACCGCGCGCTGGGTACGCTCGATATAGGGGCCCATCGAGCGCGTGGTGTCGAACACGAAGACGATACCGGCATCGAAATTGTCTGCGATCGAACCCGCATGGCCACCCGCGCGCAACGGCACCGACGCGACCTGCATCAGCAGATTGTCGTCGTAGGTCAGCGGATGCAGATCCTGCACGAAATCGAGAATCGGCATCAGATACAGCCGCTCTACGATATTGACGTATTCCGGCGGTTCGACAGCGACGATACCGCGTTCGGGCGGGATCTCTCCGGCGGCGACCTCGTCGAGCATCCGCGCCTGCACCTCGCGCAGCGCCTCATCCTCGATCAGGGCGCGCAGCGCGGCCTCGCTCGAAAACAGGAGCTGCCGCTCGCGCCCCGCCGCATTGGTGAAGGCGGCGACGATGTTCTGTTTCCAGGCCATCGCCTGATCCTGCGCGACCCAGCCCTCGGGCCCGGCCGAAACCGAAGGGCCGACCTGATACCAGCCGGGCCGCCTGGCGTAGACGTATAGCGGCTGGAACGCCGGGTACTGCCGCACCGCCCTGGCGCCGGGTTCGGGGTGCATCAGCGCGCCGGGCCGGGTCAGGACGCGCTGATAGACGGTCTTGCGCCCGTCCATCGGCAACGGGCGTTGCGCCGTATCGGCCTGCGCCACGGACAGCGGCGCCCACAGCGCCGGCAGCGCGGTCGCCAGCGTGGCAGCCAGCACCAAAAGCCGGCGGCGGATCGGATCAGCGGCAGTAATCATCATAAGCCCCTTTTTCCAGCGTCAGGGCGCTGCCCGCAAGCCGCGCGCAGATGGCCGACAGGCGGTCTCTTGCCGGTTGCGATCCAGCGGCGCGCGCGCGGGCGTAGTATTCCGCCGCACGGGCCGGTTCGTCCTCAAATGTAAGCCCGACCAGGTTCTCGATGCGCGCATCGAGTTCCGCCCCGTCATATAGCGTGCCGAACAGCAAAAGCGCGCGCGCATCGCCGCGCGCCGCCGCGTTCTCGATCAGGCGCAGCGCCGTATCGGGCGAGACATCGGCGCCGCAATCGCGCAAGGCCGCCTCGACGGCTTCAAACCCGCCCGAAACTGCGCTCAGGGCGGGCCATGAACACCGCTCGGGCACCGGCGCCGCGGCCTCGGCACGGGGCATTGCGGGGTCGCCGCGCAAAAGGAAAAACCATGCGGCAAGCGCGGCAAGCAGGATCAGAACCGCCAGCCCAGCCAGCCAGATGCGCTTGCCGGGCGCCGCCGGCGGCGTTTCGTCCGCCGTTTGCCGCGGCTCGGCGGGCGCATCCTGCGCCGGCGCCTGAGCAACTTCGGGCGGTGCCACCGGCACCGGGATGACTTCGGGCGGCGCAGCCGCCGGCGCGGGCGCGGCGTCGGGCCTGTGCCGCGGCGCAACGCTCAGGATCGCGCCCGAAACCGCCGCCCCGGCGCGCGGGGGCACGTCGTCGGGCCAGGTAACTTCGTTCACCTGCCCGCCGACCGCGATCCTAAGCCGGGTATATTCCTCGACCCGGTCCACGATCTCGGGGCCGATCCGCACCCAGTCGGCGCCGTCATGACGATGCACGTCGTAGGGGCCGAAATCGTGGCGCGTCCCCTGCCAGACCGGTCCCCCCTGCCCGCTATCGCCCTGCGCCGCATCGCCTTGCGGCGCCAGCCAGCGGCCGGCGAACGCCTCCTGCACCGCCACCGGCACCGACGCGTCAGGCAACGATCCGCCGGGCAGTTCCAGAAATGCGAAACCGCCCGCCGGGTGCTGCGGATCGGGATGAACGCTCAGACTCATGGCCCGGCGCGCCCCTTCAGGGCCGCGAGAATTTCGCCCAGCGCGAGATTCCGTTCGATGTCGATCTCGCCCCCCGCGCCATCCTTGGCGTTGGCGACGAACAGCGCGTCCAGCGCGAACACCCAGTCGGTCCAGACCTCCTCGGCCAGCGGGCGCGGCTGTGCCGGCAGATCATCGGCACTGTCCGATGCCCGCGTGCGGGCAAAGACCGGGCGCGTCCCGCCGTCTGGCGTGTCGACCTGCGGCCGCTCGGACTCGGGCAGATCGCACATGCCCAGCGTGGCGACGAAACCGTTGATGCGCTCGGCACCGACAATCGCCGCCGGGCCGGCCTGCCGTTCGACGGTCAGGCCGAAATTCACCTCTTCCAGCGCCGCCGCCGTGCCGGGTGCCAGCCCCGTGCGGCGCGCCGCATGGATGAGTTCGGCCACCAGATCGCCGGATGCCGCATCGCCCAGCCCGTAGGCGCGGCGCCGGATATCGTCGTCGCGCAGCCGCTTGAGCCGGTCGATCCATGTTTCGATCGCCGTCTGCGCCTGGAACTGTTCCAGCGTCATGGTGCGGATATCCGCGCTTGCCGTTTCACCGCCCCGCGCATCGGCATCCGCCGCCGCGCGGCCCGGACGGTCGGGGCGCTGCGGCCCGCGCGCCGCCTGCGGGTCGGGCGCCATCGCCGCCGAGGTCACGGCGTTGGTGATCCGTACCGAGCTTGGCACGCGCGAAATCCGGCCCTCGATCTCGTCCCGGTCGACCATCAACGCAGCCAGCACCGCACCGAAGCGGTGGCGCAGCAGCGCCTCTTCCAGATCGTCGGTGACAAGGGCTGCGGCCTGCCGCTTGTTCGCGATACGCTGTTCAACGTCATCGGAAACATGAAACGGCGCGAGCGAACGCGCCAGGTCGGCTGCGATACGGTCGAGTTGGGCGGCGATCTGGCGCAGCTTGCTGTCGGGCCTGCCGACCCGCGCCAGATTCGTGCGCAGGTAGCTGACACCGCCGTCGTTCAGCCGCAGCGCGGCGTCCCAGGCGGCCTCGGGGTCGGCGAAATGGCGGCGCACCGAGGCCGCGCGCAGACAGCCTTGCCGCAACTCTGCCACGCGGTCCCGTTTCTCGGGCCGGATCCGCCGTTCGATCTTGGCATCGTCGTATTCGATCAGCCCGTCGACGTAATAGTTCGGGTTGCGCAGCCAGAAGCAGTTGGTAAAGGACCGGCCCGGTTCCCATTCCGACACCCAGCGGTCGCCGCCCTTGCCGAATTTTTCAAGCAGCGATGCCTGCATTCGCCGTTCGAACCGGGTTTCATCGCCGCCTTCGGCGGCCGTGTCGCCCAGATGCTTGTCGAACTTGGTCAGCACGAAGAACAGCACGCAGTCCTGCCCCGCGCGCTGTTCGGGGGTGGCGCCGTGGGTGGCCGCGATCCAGTTCTGCACCAGCCCCGGCAGATCCACCGTTTCCATGTTGCTGTCGGGAATACACAGCAGCATGGAGGTGATTTCCTGGTTCTGCACATAGCGGTCGAACAGGTAGGCCACCTTGCCGCGCAGAAGCAGTTCGGGCAGGATCGCATCCGACTTGGCGAAGGCGGTGGCAAGATCCTGTTCGAACCGGTTGCGGGCGCCGGGAAAGTCCAGCAGGTCGGTTTCGGCAAACATCTTCGACGGAAGATCGCGCATCGGCAGCACCAGTTCGGCGGCCAGCGCGCAGATCACCGAACGCGCCAGCGCCACGGTGCGTCCGTCGCCGGTGGTGACGCTAAGCGGGGCGGCATCGGCGGCCCCCGAAAGCGTCTTGACGTCGATGATCGAGCTTTCCCGCGGCAACAGAGCATCCAGCCCGGCAAACACCTCGCCGGCATGGCCCAGTTGCGCGAGCGCCCCGGCAAGCCGGCCGTACAGATCCGAGAACGGCGCATGTCCGCCCCAAAGCAGCGACAGGAACCCTGCCCGGTCGGTAGCCGAAAGCCCCGGCGCGATCCGCGCCGCCTCGTCCCAGAAGGGTTTCAGCGCGGCGGCATAGGCCTCGCGGCCGAACACGGTTTCGACATATTCGGCGATGTCGTGAACGTCGTCCTGATCAAGCCCCGGCTGCGCCGCGCCGGCAAGCGGCTTGTAGGCATCCAGATGCGCCGCTATCGCGGCCGCATCCGGCGCCGGTTCCGAACGGTCGCCGTCCATGAAGAAGCTGTTGATCAACGTGCGCGCGATATCGGCCTCGTCCAGCAGGACAAGCCGTACCGGATAACCCTCGGGCGTCGCGTCCTTGCGCATGGTGAAGCGCGTCACCAGCCCGGTGCTTTCGCCCTCGCCCTCGGGGTTGATCTGGCGGATGTAGTCCAACTGACCGTCCGGCCCCGCGAAATCGGCCACCAGACGCCCGTTTTCCGGCCTTGCCAGCACCGAGACCAGAAAGGACTTGCCGGCCTGGCTGGGGCCGAACACGCTCACCGACATGGGGCGGCGCGCCGCCCGCCCCAGCCGCCGCGCCCGCCGCGCGGCCCGTCGCATGGCGCGCACCAGCGATCTTGCCTCGGCCCCCACCAGCGCGGCGTTGCCCGGATCCTCCACCCAGGCGCGGGCGCGGTCGGTCAGTTCGGCGACCTGCGCACAATCGCGGCCCAGCTTTTCCCGCGCGTCATCGCTCATGCCTGCGCCCTCCATCACAGCCGGAACAGGCCGGTGTCGATCCAGTATTCATCCTCGAACCCCAGCGTATGCAACCGCAACCTGACCTCGGAGGGTTTCATGCCCGTGCCCTCGCCGTCCTCGACCTCCCCGACCGCGAAAGCCTCGCGCATCGCCTCGCGGCGCAGCACGCTTTCGGGGGTCTGGTCGTCGGGGTCGTCATCGAACTCGGCGCGCTCGAACGTCACCCGCAGAGGCGCGCGCGCCTGCGCCGCGCGGGTCGCAAAGTCCAGACGGTAGAGCGGCGTCGTCGTCCAGCGTTCCAACGGCAATTGCCGCGCGCCCAGATAGACCGGCGAATACATGTTGATCGTGGCCTCCATGCCGGCGGCATCGGGCGCCTTGCCGGGGTCGGGATCGGCAAAAAGTACCCGTTCGTCGGCGATCTGGCCCGAAGTGTCCATCTCGCCGATGAAACGCGCAGTCGACTGCATGCGCAAGGCTCGCGTCACCACCTTGAAATTGGGTATCCGCGCCTCGCTCAGCGCGATCAGCATACCGCCCACCGCGACGGTCGATTTCGGATCGCCGATACGCTGGGTCACGGGGTCGCGGAACGGGTACCAGCGACCGGTCTTGTAGGAATGCATCGGGATCAGCCGGTGCGGCGGCACGACCAGCAGTTCCTGAAGGATCGCGCGCACCGCCGGCAGCCGCGACGGGCGGCCGGTCAGCAAGACCACGTCGGCGCCCAGATGCGCGATGACCTCGGCCATGTTGCCGAGCGCCTTTTGCAACACCTCGCGGGCGATGGCATCGACATCCTCGCGGCTGAAGGTCAGCGCCACGTCGGCCAGCCGGAAACCCTCGGCGCCGAGGCCGCGCGCCGCCTCCTCGATATAGGCGGCCAGGGCCGGCGGCACCGGATGGGTGCCCGTACCCGGCGGCGCGTCCTCATCGCCGCCGCCCGGTTCCAAAGCAAGCACGTCGCGCAGATGCAGGCCAAGCGGTTCGAACTCGTCGGCGGTCTCGCAGGCGTTGAGCACCGCCACCGCCACCGGCATCAGCACCCGCAGCGCGAACTGGCGGCGTTTCTGCACGCTCTGCTGATCCAGCCCGCCAATATCGCCGGAGAACATCTCGCGCAGCTTTTCCCCGGCCTGGCGCCCGCCGGCTTGCGCGATGGCCCGTTCCAGCCCCGGCAGCAGCACCGAGGCGATCACCCGTTCGAGCAGTTCGTCGCCCGCGACGCGAAAGCTCTCGCGGAAGGTCTGGCGCGGATGCAGCACGCGCCCGGCCTCGCCCCGGTAGGTCGTTACCATCAGGTCGGTGGTGCCGCCGCCGATATCGATGCAGGCCAGCCGCAGCGAGGGCACCGGATCGGCGCCGGGTTCGGGCGCTCGCGGGGTGCCCATGAGTTCGAGAAACCGGTCGATACGGCCGTCGAATTTCTGCGTCAGTTCGGAATAGAGCCAGACCAGTTGCGTACAACTCGCCTCGTCCCACTCCACGATCAGTTCGGGCGTCTTCGATATGGCGCTTTCGACCTGGCCCAGCCCCATCAGCGCCCAGACCAGCCGCAGCGCCCCCTGGGCCTTGGAGCGGATGATCGCCTGTTCCTGCGCCGTCAGCGCCGTGGGCAGCGTCAGGATGATCCGGTCGAGCCGGCGCGGCAGTTCCGATTGCGGCCGCCGCGCCCGGCTGGCCGGGGCGTTCACCTGAATGAGCGCGTGCGCGATGATCTCGGCCAGCATGAAGCCGAACAGGGAGGCCCGCGCGAAACGGGGCCGGATGGCCGGGATCTTCGCCGCCTTGCCGCGCGGGCGCAGGCGGGCGCGTTCGTCGGCCTCGACCTGCGCAAGCACATCGCCCGATTCATTGAGAAAGCGCATCGCCGCGCGCAGCGACTTGGGCAGGTTGTTGGGGTCGGAGTGGTGATGAAACCGCCAGTCCTGCTGTACCGGGGCATCGTCCCACAGATACCGCTTCGGGCTGGACAGGCCCGAAGCGGTTTCAGTGCCCTCCTCGGACGCGACGAGGCGCAGCGCCTCGGGGCCGACGCGCACGAAACCGGGCCACAGAAAGGCGTTGCGCCGCCCCGAGCGGCTGGCAAAGCGTTCGTCGCCCATGCGGTGTTCGCTGAACTCGACCCGGCTTTCGAACAGGCCGGAATAGTAAAGTTCGGGCCGGGAAAGGTCGCGGATCTCAAGCGGGAACGAGCGCGCCAGTTCAAGCCCGGTCTGGCCCGCGAACCGTTCGATCAGGATGCCGCAGGTGCGCGAATTGCCGATGTCGAGAACCAGTTCGGTTTCGACCGGACTCACGCCCTCGCTCTCGCTCACGGTGTTGACGAAACGCAGCCTTGGCACCTTCACCGCGTGGTCGATCAGGCGCAGATAGGCCAGATAGCGCGCCCAGTGCTCGAAGCGGTGTGGCAGCGCATCCCGGGTGATGCGCCGGCCGGGGCGTTCCGCGCGCTTGAAGGACATGAACAGATCCTCAAGCCAGTCGGACACCCATTTCTGCAAATCCAGCATCTCGCCCGACTCGTCCCGTTCGGGCCGGCGGAGGAACCAGTCCATCCGCGCGGGATCGGAAACGAACCTGAAATCCGAAGATTTTTCAGCATCCAGCCGGTCAGGTGCGAGATAGCGATAACTCTGCTCGCCCTCGGCCAACATGGTATCGAGCGCCAGTTGCACCCGGTGGGTATGGCCCGTGACGGGGTCGGGTTCGTCCAGTTCCACGGTGCGGATCCGCGCCCAGGCCGTCGGGCCGGGGTCGAACCGTTCCTCGCCGCCGGTGCCGCGGTCGTTGCGGATACGCAGGACCGGCACCGGCACCCATTTCGAAAGGAACGGTTCGAGCGCCGCGACGGAGCGTATGGCGTAGGGGTCGTCATCGGGCCCGGCCGCGTCCTCAACGGGCGCGTCGGCCTCGGCATCGCCGCTGAGCGGCAGCAGGGTCCATTCCTCTGCCTCCGCGTCGCCGCCCGTCAGGCGTTCGATGAAGCGCGCGCTCTTGAGTTCCAACGTATCGAGGCGAAACCCGAAATCCAGCATCTGCGTGCCGGAAAACGGCACCAGCGTGATCTCGTCGCGCCAGTCCACAAGCTGTGCCAGTCGTTGCGATTGCTGCATCCTGCCTACCTTGAAATGCTCAGGTTCACTGTCCAACCCGCCCCATCTTCACCCACCGTCCCCGCATGGCGCTGCGGCGCCCGCCCCGGACGCAGCACATGCAGGAACAGCGGCGTTTCACTCTGGCCCCGCACGGCGCGCGCCGTCACCCGGACCTTGTAGATACCCGGTTTCGCATCTGAAAACACGATGTTTTCCATGCGCGCGGGCGGGACGCCATCGTCGGCCGTATCGGCGCCGGCAGCAGCCAGCGGATCCAGACTGCCGCTGCAGGCCGCCGGGCTTTCGCGCGACAGGGTTTCGCCACCCGGACAGGTCACGGAAATGTCGAGATCGCCCTGCCCCTGCCATTCCAGAACGAAGTTCATCGCCCCCATACGCGCGCCGCGCCCCGCAAGCCGGGTTGTGATCGCGGCCGGATCGCCACCGGCGGCGCCCTCCTTTTCCGGCCCCGGCAGGATGGGGACCGTCGGCTGACAATCGCGCGCCGCGAGCGCCAGGGCACGTTCCAGCGCACCGATGCCATCGGCTATCACCCGTTCCTCGGCATCCGCGGCGGCAACCGGCGGGCTCTCTCCGGGGCAATAATCCGGCCCGGCCGGGTTCAGCCCGCAGGGCGCGACCAGCAGCCACAGGATCGCCGCCAGCATGACCGACAGCAGCAGCCAGCCCAACACGACAAGCCATCCCCACGACCGGCGCCGGGCGGGGGTGACGGCAGTGCCGGGCGCGCCGGAAGGACGGGCGACAAGCCCGCTCAGGATGCCGCGCACGGCTGCCTGTTCGTTGCGTACCCAGCCCCAGTGCAGAAGTACCGGATGCAGACGGCCGTCGCCACCCTGCACGGCCCGGATCATTGCCTCGCCCGGGATTTCCAGTGCGTTCAGCAGGGCTTCGGACAAGCGCCGATCCTCGGGCTGGCCGGTCGCCGACAGGGTTTCGGCCTCGGCGCGGATGTCGGCGGCCATCGCGCCCAGGCGGTCCAGAAGCGCCGCGCGTTCCGGCTCGGGCAGATCTGCCAGCACCATCGACGGGCCCGGGATCGCGCAGTGCCAGTCGATGCGATCGCCATGTTCGCTGGCCACCGGCTCGGCGAAGATCGACGCGTGTTCCGGCCCCAGCCGCGCGCGCACCGCGCCGCTTATCAACTCGTAGGACCGCTGCGCCGCCGTGCCCAGCGGTTGCAGCCCGTCCGATGATGTCGTGGCCAGGACCGAATCGCGCATCGCCTGCCCCTAGTCCCGCGCCGGTGCTTCGGGGGCCGTCGCATCAGGCGCGGCACGCGATACCATCGGCGCGCAGTCTTCGCCCGCCAGTTGCGGCTCGCTGCCTGTACCGTCCAGAAACGCGAGTATTCCGGGCACCGGCAGCGCGTAGCCCCGGTTCTGCAACCGGCCCTGGCGCACAAAGCTGTTGATACCCACGACCCGCCCGCACATGTCCACCAGAGGACCGCCGGAATTGCCGGTGGACAGCGGCGCGGAGTGCATCAGCACACGGGTTTCGGGACCGATCCGCTGTTCGGTGTTGATAATGCCGTCGGTCACGGTCAGATCCGGCATGGCCCCGGTATCGCCCGATGTCAGCGCCGCGAACCCGGCATCCATCTCGAGCACATCGCCGGGAAAGCCCGCCGCAATCACCTGTTGCAGCTTCAGCGACCCGGACGGGTTGAACAGCGGAAAGGCCGGCAGGCCGGTATCCTCGATCCCCAGCAGAGCGAAATCGCCGCCGGTTTCGGCCAGCGGACCGTCCGCCTTGACGACCTGCGCCTCCAGCGGCCGCGCCAGCGACCGCGCAGCCACCAGAACGGTTTGCGCACCGGCTATCACATGCTGATTGGTCAGCACCCGCCCCGGCGCCACCACAAAGCCCGACCCGACAGTGACACCCTCGCCCCCGCGCGCCAGCACCAGCACGGTGCGCGCCTCTATCCAGTTCAGCAAGGAAGTGTCCGCGCCCTCGTCCTGCGGGACCAGCACCCGGTCTGCCCGGTTCGGCAACAGCGCGTCGGGGGCGGCCGGCGCCCTGGGCTCGGGGGCGATGCCCGGCGGCGGCGGCGTCAGGCCCTCGGGGGTCAGGCCGCCGGGCAGCACCAGAACGCCGTCGGCGCGGCAGACCGCTCCGTCCAGCGCCGCCTGCAACGCGTCGCGCCGCGCCCGCAGGCTGTCATTCAGCGCCCGTTGCGCGGCCAGCGCATCGGCTTCGCTGACGGCGGGCGGGGTGGCGGCGTTCATCAGCCGCGTACCCGGTAGCAACAGCCAGGCCAACACCAGAGCGGCCAGCACCAGCAGTACCAGCAGCGGCACCCAGGCCAGCGGCGTCAGGGCGCGCGGTGCGACATCGGCGGCAGGAGCCACCGCCGGGCCACCCGCCCGGGCCAGCGGTGTCACCGGCGTCGGCCGGGGCGCCTCTCCGACCGCCCCGGCCAGCGGCAGGTAGCGGCCCATCGTCGCCTCGTAATGCGCCGGGCGCGCGGCGGCATTGGCACCGTTGCCACCGGGCAGCAGCCCCCAGTTGACGATCACCGGGCGGCCATCGGCGACCATCACATCATCGCCGCCCAGCACGCTGAGCGCGCCAAGCACCAGATCGGCGGTGCCCGGGTCGGCGGCAAGCGCGCGAAGCGGGCGCAGATGGTCGGCCAGATACGCCTCGGCGCGGTCGCGTTCGGCGGCCGGCAGGGCCGACAGCGGCCGCGCCTCGCCGCCGGAATCGCCGTACCAGGCCACGGTCGGCGGCGCGCTGTCGTTGCCGCGGCTGATCAGCGGTTCGGCAAACAGCGCCGCCGCACCCGGCCCGGCGCGGTCGGCCAGCAGCCCGCGCAACTCGTCATGGCGTTCCAGCACCGGGCGGCCGCCGGCCTCGACGAAATCGGCCTGGGCGACGCGGGTCTTGGTGAGGAAATGATCGGCCATCGCGCTATCTCCCGGCCCGGCGCAGGGTGGCTGCGCTGCGGCCATTGGTTTCGGGTTGATATGTGTCGCACTGGGCATTGCCGCGCGCGTCCAGCCGGCAGGTGATGTCGCGGCGGAAAATCGACGAGCGGTTGTCGCATTGCAGGTTGGACGGCTCGCGCATGGTCAGCCTGCCGTTGCCCGGCATGCGGCCCGTCAGCGTTCCGGTGCAGACAACGCCGTTGGTCGATCGCATCGTCTCGGTGCCGTTGCCGTTCTTGTCAAAGCAGATGCGCCAGTATCTGAACCGGGTGATCTCGCCGGTGTTGATCTCGCGCACCGCGTAATCCGAGGACAGCAGCCAGCAGCCCGCCATCACCGATATGTCGCTTTCATCGAACGCGCCGGGGTCGAGCCCGCTTGGTGTCTCGGGCACCGGCGGTCGTTCTGGCGGCGGTGCCGGGGGCGGTGGCGGGGGTGGCGGGTCGGCCCTGCATTCAAGCCGCGCCAGATCCCGTTCCAGCACGGCGATCCGCGCCATCAGGTCGCCGGTTTCGTCCCCGGCAAGCGCCAGTTGCGCCCGGATCCCCCGCGCCGCATCGGCTTCGCAGAACGACAGGACTGCGAAGCCGAACGGCAGCCGCAGCCCGCAGGCGTGCAGCAAAGCCCAGGCCGATGCGCCGACGGTCAGCACCAGGGCGACGGCAAGAAGGGCTATGACGGTCCGCATGGCACCTGTCGACACTTTCCCGCATGGCCTGCCTGTCGCGGCCTGTCGCGGCCGGTCCGGCGCGTGGCCTTGAATGGATCGCCGTAATCCTAAGCCGCGCCGGACAGTGGCCGCAAGGGTTCACATCGGGCCAAATCCCCGCCGGTGCTGGGAAATTGCGCAGCACCCGTTGGCGATCTGCCCGCAAGAGGCACGGCAAGCCCGGGCCCGGTGCCGGGCTTTCCGCCCTTGCAGGCGCGGGGCGGGCCGGGCTATGCCGGTGCGAACCCGCATTTGCCGCGACTGGACAGGACCCGCCATGACATCGAACACCCAAGAAACCGGATTTGACGACCGTATGCTGTCGCTGGGCCTTGCCCGCGTTTCCGAAGCCGCCGCGATGGCCTCGGCCGGGCTGATCGGGCGGGGCGACGAGAAGGCCGCCGACCAGGCGGCGGTGAACGCGATGCGCCAGCAGCTGAACCTGCTGGACATCGCGGGAACCGTGGTGATCGGCGAAGGCGAACGCGACGAGGCGCCGATGCTGTTCATCGGCGAGGAGGTCGGCACCGGCAAGGGGCCGGCGGTGGACATCGCGCTGGACCCGCTGGAGGGCACGACGCTGACCGCCAAGGACATGCCCAACGCGCTGACCGTGATCGCGATGGGGCCGCGCGGCTCGATGCTGCACGCCCCCGATGTCTACATGGACAAGCTGGCGGTCGGCCCGGGGTTCGAACCCGGCGTCGTCACGCTTGACATGAGCCCGGCGGAACGGGTGGCCGCACTGGCGGCGGCCAGGGGCTGCAAGCCCACCGACATCACGGTCTGCATCCTGGAGCGCCCTCGCCACGAGGCGATGATTGCCGAGGTGCGCGGCACCGGCGCCGCGATCCGCCTGATAACCGATGGCGATGTCGCCGGTGTGATGCACTGCGCCGAAAGCGAGATCACCGGGATCGACATGTACATGGGATCGGGAGGCGCCCCCGAAGGCGTGCTGGCGGCGGCGGCGCTGAAATGCATGGGCGGGCAGATCTTCGGCCGGCTGCTGTTTCGCAACGACGACGAACGCGGCCGTGCCGCCAAGGCCGGAATCACCGACCTGGACCGCGTCTATTCGCGCGACGAGATGGTGACGCGGGATGTGATATTTGCCGCCTCCGGCGTGACCGGCGGCACCTTGCTGCCGCGCATCAGGCGGATGCCCGGATGGGTCGAGACCACGACCCTCCTGATGCGCTCGAAGACCGGATCGGTGCGGCGGATGAGCTACCGCTCGCCGCTCTGACCGGTTTGCCGCCGGTCCAAGACCGCAACGGCGGAGGCCTCCGGCGGGGATATTTGAAGTCAGAAGAACCGGCCGGTCTGGAACAGGCCCGCGGGGTTGCGCAGGACGGGGACATGAATTGGCGTATCTCGGTGTCGAACAGTCGCTGACCGGACGGCACTGGGTCGGGCCGGACATCGAAACCGACCGCGCCGCCGAAGCGATGGCGCAGGCGATCGGCCTGCCGCGCGCGGTGGCACAGGTACTGGCGCGGCGCGGCGTCGCCACGGCCGAGGCCGAGGCATACCTGAGCCCGCAGTTGCGCGACCTGCTGCCCGATCCGCGCAGTCTGAAGGACATGGAGGCCGCCGCGGCGCGGTTCCTCGGGGCGGTGCAGCGGCGCCAGAGGATCGCGGTATTCGCCGATTACGATGTCGACGGCGGCGCCTCGGCGGCATTGCTGATCGTCTGGCTGCGGCAAATGGGGATCGAGCCGACGCTCTACGTCCCCGACCGCATCGACGAAGGCTATGGCCCCAACGTGCCCGCGATGCGCGAACTGGCCGCCGCGCATGACCTGATCGTCTGCGTCGATTGCGGCACGCTGAGCCATGAGCCGATCGCGGCGGCACGCGGCGCGGACGTGATCGTTCTCGATCACCATTTGGGCGGCGAGGATCTGCCGCCGGCCCTGGCCGTGGTCAACCCCAACCGGCAGGATGAAAGCGGCGACCTGGGGCATCTCTGCGCGGCCGGCGTGGTCTTTCTCTTGCTGGTGGAAACCAATCGCCAGATGCGCCAGGGCGCCGGTTCGGGCCCGGACCTGATGGCGATGCTGGACCTGGTGGCGTTGGCCACGGTGGCGGATGTGGCGCCGCTGACCGGGGTCAACCGCGCCCTGGTGCGCCAGGGGCTGCGGGTGATGGCGGCGCGCCGCCGCCCCGGCCTGGTGGCGCTGGCCGACGTGGCGCGCATGGACACCGCGCCGGACACCTACCACCTGGGTTTTCTTCTGGGGCCACGGGTCAATGCCGGGGGCCGGATCGGGCGCGCCGATCTGGGTGCGCGGCTGCTTTCGACGGCATCGCCAGACGAGGCCCGGGCTCTGGCCGAACGGCTGGACCAGCTGAACCGCGAACGCCGCGAGATCGAGGACGCGGTGCGCGCGGCGGCACTGGAACAGGCCATGGCCCGCGGCCTGGATGCGCCGCTGGCCTGGGCCGCGGGCGAAGGCTGGCACCCGGGCGTCGTCGGCATCGTGGCGTCGCGCCTGAAGGAAGCGGCCGGGCGGCCGGCGCTGGTGATCGGCCTCGAGGGCGGTGAGGGCAAGGGATCGGGCCGGTCGGTCGCCGGCATCGACCTGGGCGCGGCGGTGCAGCGGCTGGTGGCGGAAGGGCTTCTGCTCAAGGGTGGCGGGCATCGCATGGCTGCGGGTCTGACCGTCGCCCGCGAGCGGCTGGAGCCGGCCATGGCGCGTCTGTCGGAGTTGCTGGCGCGGCAGGGCGCGGGGCGGACCGGGCCGGCGGACCTGCGGCTGGACGGGCTGTTGATGCCCGGCGCCGCGACCGTCGAACTGGTGCGGCGGATCGAACAGGCCGGCCCCTACGGCGCCGGCGCCCCGGCGCCGCGCTTTGCGCTGCCCGACATGCGCATCGGGCATACCCGCCGCGTCGGGGCTTCGCATCTGAAGCTCTCTGCCTCGGACGGGCATGGCGGCAGGATCGACGCCATTGCCTTTGGCGCATTTGACGGCCCCCTGGGACAGGCACTCGATACGCATGGCGGCGCCCGGTTCCACCTGGCCGGGCGGCTGGACATCAACAACTGGCGCGGCCGGCAGACGGTTCAACTGAGGCTCGACGATGCCGCCCCGGCCTGATCCGGCACGGTCCGGCACGGGCGGAAATTTCTCGGGCAATGCTGTGATTTTGGCTTGCGCCCCGCGGCGGGATTGCCTAATGAACCGCTCACGCCGCGTGGCCCGTTCGTCTATCGGTTAGGACGCCAGGTTTTCAACCTGGAAAGAGGGGTTCGACTCCCCTACGGGCTGCCAACTCTCCCCAGAAGATCGACCATAGCCCATCTTCAAGCGAGAAAATCGTTTGAAATCAATGTGACCAAGGACGCTGCGTCTCCATGCGTCCCTATGCATCCACGCGATGTTGGTATCATATGTGGGTATCGGATTCTTCCGCGATACCAACAGGTGACTCATGCCACTGGTCGATACTACCTTGCGGGGCCTGAAGCCTCAGGGAAAACCCAAGAAATACAGCGACGGCGGGGGCCTGTTCCTGCTGGTCAACCCCAACGGATCGAAGCTCTGGCGCTTGGCCTATCGCTTCGAAGGCAAGCAAAAGACCCTCTCGTTCGGGGTCTATCCCAAGGTTTCGCTGGCCGATGCCCGCGCGTTGCGGGACCGCGCGAAGAAGGCGCTGGCTGATGGTATCGACCCGGCGAAGCATACCAACATCGACAAGACCGACCACGACACGTTCGAGGCCGTGGGCCGTGAATGGCTGGTGGCGCAGGAACCGACATGGGCACCTAGGTATGCGCCGCAGGTGTTCCGCCAGTTCGAGCGCGACGTGTTCCCTGCTCTGGGCGACCGCGCGATTGACCAGATAGAGCCGAAGGAGGTGCTAGAGCGTCGTCCCTGAAATCTGAATCGGCTGGATTCCCACGGGGCCATTTTTGTGATTCACCATATGTGGAGGTGAATCATGGGCAAATCGCTATCACTGGATATACGAGAGAGTGTCGTCGCGTTGGTGGACGAAGGCCTGTCTTGCCATGAAGCCGCGCGGCGTTTGCGGATATCGGCTGCAAGCGCGGTACGGATCATGCAGCGCAAGAAGCGAACCGGTGGCGTCAAAGCCGCGCCGCAGGGCCGTCCACGACGGAGCAAGCTGGATGCGGTTTCAGACTGGTTGAAG
>JBKEDD010000085.1:0-1517 GCA_047975215.1 Jhaorihella sp. | reverse complement strand
TGTCCGGCAAGGGCGTGCTGCCCATCGGCCTGAAGTGTGTACGCGAAGTGGCGGCGGCCACCAGGCTGCCGATTATCGGCTGTGGCGGCGTATCCAGCGCCGATGATGTGCGCGCCTACTTTGACGCCGGCGCCACGGTGGTCGGTGTGGGTTCTGCCCTGATCGGCCTCACAACAGATGAAATAGGCGACTATTTCCGGACCCTGGCGGCCGACCTGAACAGCGGCAGCAATCGCGCCGAAAGCCACATCCGCTACGATGTCGACATGAGTTTCAAACCGGTCACCCTGGTGGACAACCGGCGCGTGTGCGAAGACATCTGCCTGCTCACCTTTGACCGCAAGATCAATATCCAGGCCGGTGAGTTCATCTTTTTGTGGATTCCCGGCCTAGGCGAGAAGCCCTTCTCGGCCCTCAACGACGACCCCTTCTCGCTGGCGGTGATCGACGTAGGCGAGTTCACCCACGCTCTGATGGATCTGCCCGCCGGCACCCAGGCCTATGTGCGCGGCCCCCACGGCATCCCGGTAGCGCCGCCAGAAGACGCCCGCATCATGGCCGTGGCTGGCGGCACCGGGCTGGCGGCGGTTTACCAGATCGCCCGCGACTTTGGCCATGCGACCATCTTTGCCGGCGCCCGCAGTGACGACCGCCTCTACTTTATTGACGAATGCGCACAGGTGGCCGATGTCCAGGTGGCCACCGATGACGGCAGCGCCGGCTATCACGGCGTGGTCACCGAACTGCTGCGGGAACAGCTGGAGGCGATGACGCCCGAAGAGCGCACGAAACTCGTGTTCTACAACTGCGGCCCCGCGCCAATGGTGCGCGCCGCCGAGCAGGTTCAGCGAAGCTTCTGCAAGGATGAACAGATCTTCAGCTCCATCGACTACCTGACCAAGTGCGGCGTGGGCATCTGCGGCGCCTGCGCCAGCCCCGATGGCCGCCGGCTGTGCGTCGATGGCCCCTTTCTGGCAACAGAGAACGGGGGCTGACCCCTTCGCTCACACAGGCTATCCTAAGACCTGATCTAAATTCGAGTGCGATATCGATAAATCGAGTTGATTTCGCGTAAGTTGGGCGAGCTTGGCAGGTAAAATAGCATCACAAGCACGCAAACTGAATTCTCGTTGACATAAAAGGCAAATCGGCCCGATGAATCAAGGCATCCACCACGCACCCTGGGAAAAGGCTTTCGACCGTCTGCTGACCCCACTGGAAGAGTTCATCCACCGCCAGACCACCAGTGGCGTCCTGTTGATGGTCTGCGCAGTCGTCGCACTGGTTATCGCCAACAGCCCCCTGGGTGACAACTACCAGCACTTTCTGCACACCCCCATCAGCATGAGCTTTGGCGACCACCACTTTTCGCTGTCGATCCACCACTGGATCAACGAGCTGCTGATGGCCTTCTTCTTCCTGGTCATGGGGCTGGAACTGAAGCGCGAACTGCTGGTGGGTGAGCTGTCATCCCCCAGCCAGGCCATGCTGCCCATCGTGGCCGCCATCGGCGGCAT
>JBKEDD010000084.1:0-40105 GCA_047975215.1 Jhaorihella sp. | reverse complement strand
TCGTTGACGAGGTTCATCAGATCGGCGCCGGAAAAGCCGGGCGTGCCCCGTGCGAGGATGCGCAGGTTCACGTCGGGCGCCAGCGGCACCTTGCGGGCGTGAACCTTGAGGATGCGCTCGCGGCCGTTGACGTCGGGCAGCGGCACGACGATCTGCCGGTCGAAGCGGCCGGGGCGCAGCAGCGCGGGGTCCAGCACGTCGGGGCGGTTGGTGGCGGCGACGATGATGATGCCTTCATTGGCCTCGAACCCGTCCATTTCCACCAGAAGCTGGTTCAGCGTCTGTTCGCGTTCGTCATTGCCGCCGCCATAGCCGACCCCGCGCGAACGGCCCACGGCGTCGATCTCGTCGATGAAGACGATGCAGGGGGCGTTCTTCTTGGCCTGCTCGAACATGTCGCGCACACGGGACGCACCGACGCCCACGAACATCTCGACGAAATCCGAACCCGAGATGGTGAAGAACGGCACGCCCGCCTCGCCCGCGATGGCGCGCGCCAGCAGCGTCTTGCCGGTACCCGGCGGACCGACCAGCAGCGCGCCTTTCGGGATCTTGCCGCCAAGGCGGGAGAACTTCTGCGGATTGCGAAGAAACTCAACGATTTCCTCAAGCTCTTCCTTGGCCTCGTCGATTCCGGCCACGTCATCAAAGGTGACGCGACCGTGTTTCTCGGTCAGCATCTTGGCCTTGGACTTGCCAAACCCCATGGCGCCGCCCTTGCCGCCGCCCTGCATCCGGTTCATGAAATAGATCCACACCCCGATCAGCAGCAGGAAGGGCAGCAGCGTGATCAGGAAGGACTGGAACCCGGATTGTTCCTGCTTTTCGGCGCGCACCGGGATCTTGTGGTCGATCAGAAGTTCCGTGACCTTCGCATCCTCGGGCTTGATGGTCACATAGTCCTGACCTTCCTTGGTGCGGAACCGCACCTGTTCGCCATCTAGCGTGACCTGCGCAACCTCGCCCTTCTCGACCGAGCTTACGAACTCGGAGAACGTGATCTCGCGGCTTTGCAAGGTCCCGCCGGGGCCGCTGAACAGGTTGAAAAGCGCCAGAATCAACAGAAACAGGACGACCCAGAAGGCGATGTTGCGCGCGTTGCCCAAGGAAATTCTCCCACATACCCGGCCGCTCCGCGGGAACGACCTGCCAGACACATAAAATAGAGATGATTGGCCGGTGTTCAATGCGATAAAAAGGATGCAAAGAACTCTTCGCCGGTTCTTGCCATATCCAGACGCCAGCCATTGGCCACCCCGGCCAGCGGTGCGGCGACCAGATCGTCACCATGCCAGACCGCGGGCGAGGCGGCCAGCGCCGCCTCGGGCCGGCCGGTTTCGCGCCAGCCGGGGCACGACGCCAGACCGTGCCGGCCCAGGGCGCGGATCTCGCATCCGACCGCATCGCCACCAGTCAGCCGCCAGCGCCCGTCCCAAAGCGCGCCGGGGGCGACACGCAGATCGCGCACGGCGGCCAGTTCGCGAAAGATCCGCGCGGTACGCCCCGCCGCCGCGATACGGCAGCCGCCAAGGGTCGCGCTGTTGCCACGTCGCAGCGCCTCCACCGCCGCCGCCAGCGGGGCGCGGCGCGGCGGATATTCGCCGCCGCCGACCCAGCGGATCGCATGCGCCAGCAGCCGGCGGGCGGTTTCCGCCGGGAGGATGCGATAGCCGCGCAGATCGACCAGCAGATCGCCGCCGTCGCAGGCCACCAGATCGCGAGCGGCGAGAAAGGCATACCAGTCCAGCGCATCGCGGGCCTGCGCCATGTTCTCGGCCACCTCGGCCAGTCCGCTTGCGGTAATGCCCAGGGGCGCCAGCACCTCCAGCGCCTTGCGCGCCTTGATGCGGTCGAAAGCGGTATCCTCGTTCGTGGGGTCGTCGACCCAGGCCAGATCGTTTTCGCGCAGATAGTCGCGCAGCCGCGCCCGACTCAGCCCCAAAAGCGGGCGGACCAGCAGTACGCCGTCCTGGCTGCGTCTCCGGGGTATGGCGGCCAGGCCGCTGACGCCCGCGGCGCGGGCAAGCCGCATCAGTACGGTTTCGGCCTGATCGTCGGCGGTATGCCCCAGCGCCAGCGCCGCCAGGTCATGCGACCGCGCCCAGCCTGTCAGCAGATCGTAGCGCGCCCGCCGCGCCCTGTCCTGAAGGTTGCCGGTGCCGTCCCAGCCCCGCCAGCGCAGCACGGAATGCGCAATACCCATCCGCTGCGCCAAGGCGCCAACCGCGGCCGCTTCGTCGGCGGCGCCCGCACGCAGCCCGTGATCCACGGTGGCGGCCATCAGGGTGACGCAACCGGGTTCGAAACAGCGCGACAGCAGATGCAAAAGCGCGACCGAATCGCCGCCGCCCGATACCGCAACGCCCAACCTTGCCGGCGGGGCCCCGTGGAACTGCGCCCGGACCCGGGAAAGAATATCGCCGTTTCCGGCGCTCAACTGCAACCCAGCGCGGCCATCTGCTGCTGCGCGCTCGCGACCGCCCCGGCAGCCGGGAACCGCACCCCGACCTCGCTCAGCGTGATGCAGGCCTGATCCACCTGGCCAAGCCGGCCCAGCGCAGCGCCCAGTTCATACAGCGCCTGCGGCGCTGTCGGACCGGTCGAATCGCCGGTGAAGCTGGCCAGATATGCCCGCGCCGCCTCGCGCGTGTCGCCCAACGCGTCCAGCGCGCGGCCGCGTTTCAGATGCGCCTCGGCGGCCAGGGGACTGCCGGGATAGGCCTGCTCGAAGCGCGCGAACAATTCGGCCGCCCGGGCATGATCGCCCTCGGCCAGCGCCTTGCCGGCAGCATCGAAATCGGCCCGTTCGCCGACCGCCAGTTCGGTGTCACGCGCGCTGTCCGGGGCCGGCGCCGGTTGCGTCGCGGGCAGGCCCGCGTCGCCGCCCAGGGTCGTGGTCTGGCCCAGCTTGCTGACATCGCCGCCCTCAAGCTCGACCAGGCGGAATTCAAGATCGCCGATCCGGTTGGTACCGTCCGACACGATGCGGTTGATACGGTTTTCCAGCTGTTCGGTCTGCCCCGTAAGGCGCTGCAATTCGGTCTCGATGGCCGCAACGCGGTCCAGAACACCGGTGCCCGACAGGTTGGCGACCGGCGCCCCGGTGGTGGATAGTTCACGCTTGAGCCGCTGGATCTCGACGTTCAGAACCGTCAGTTCCTGGCGGATATCGGCCAGGGTCCTGCCCTGGTCCTGCGCCCTCGCGGGCGGGCCGGCGAACGCCGCCAGCCCCGCCATCAGAACCAGTGCCGCCACGCGCATCGTCACTATCCCGTCAGATCGGCCGACAGCACGGTGACGGCGCGCCGGTTCTTGGCATAGCAGGCTTCCTGGCTGCAAATCTCGATCGGGCGTTCCTTGCCATAGCTCACGGTTTTCAGCCGGCTGCCCGCCACACCGCGCGAAACCAGGAATTCACGCGCCGCGTTGGCCCGCCGCGCGCCCAGTGCGAGGTTGTATTCGCGCGTGCCCTGTTCGTCGGCATGGCCTTCGATCACGGCGCTGTAGTCGGAATTGCGCATCAGCCACTCGGCCTGGGCCTGAAGCGTCGATTGCGCCTCTTGCGAAAGATCGGACTGATCCACCGCGAACAACACCCGATCGCCGATCGCCTGCTGGAAATAGGCCGGCGAGGCAGGGTCGCTGGCCGATCCGGCGGCAGCCCCGGCGCCGCCCGCGCCCGCCGACCCGCCACCGTCGTAGCCCGTGGCATTGGTACATGCCGCCATTGCCAGCAACAAGCCGGCCAATACTGTCTTGCTCAGGATAGTCATGCCGTTCGCCTCGCGTATTCGCTTGTTCTGCACCCGGTTCTACCACAGTCGCAATGCCTTGTGAACGCGGCCATTGCCGGGTCGGGCGCGGTTTCGGACAGGTTGTGCGATGTCATGCCCGGCCCTTCCCCGATCAGTCCTGCAACGGCGACCATGACGGATCCGAACCACCGTCGGGCGTGCGCACCGGCAGCAGGTTGCGCCCCGAAATGTCCACCGAATTAAGCGAGGAACGTCCGCCGGCGCCTTGCGTCTCGCGGGTGAACATGATCACCCGGCCGTTTGGCGCCCAGGTAGGGCCTTCGTCCAGGAACGACGCCGTCAAGAGCCGCTCCTCGCTGCCATCGGTGCGCATGACGCCGATATGAAAGCGGCCCTTGTTCTGTTTGGTAAAGGCGATCAGGTCGCCGCGCGGCGACCAGACCGGGGTGCCATAGCGGCCCTGGCCGAAACTGATCCGGGTCGCCTCGCCACCGCCGGCCGGCATCACGTAAAGCTGCTGGGTGCCCGAGCGGTCGCTTTCAAAGACGATGCGGCTGCCATCTGGGGAATAGCTGGGCGCGGTCTCGATCGAGGGCGCGCTGGTCAGCCGTTCGCTGTTTCCGGTCGAAATATTCATGCGGTAAAGATCGGTGTTGCCACCCTGCGTCAGTGAATAGACCACGGTACGGCCATCGGGCGCGAACCGCGGCGCGAAACTCATCGTGCCTTCGGGCGTATCGAGAACCCGGCGCTGAACCTGGCCGACATCCAGCACGAAGATGCGGGGAAACCCGGTTTCGTAGCTGGTATAAAGCACTCGGTCGCCGGTGGGCGAGAACCGCGGCGCCAGCACGATCGAGGAACTGTCGGTAAGGTACTGAACGTTGGCGCCGTCGTAATCCATGATCGCCAGCCGCTTGCGGCGCTCGTCCTTCGGCCCGGTCTCGGATACGAAGACCACCCGGCTGTCGAAATAGCCGCCCTCGCCGGTGATCCGGCTGTAGACCGCGTCGGCGACCTTGTGCGCCATGCGCCGCCAGCCATCCGCGGTGCCCGCGTATTGC
The DNA here is from genome assembly GCA_047975215.1 of Jhaorihella sp. Lineage (GTDB taxonomy): Bacteria > Pseudomonadota > Alphaproteobacteria > Rhodobacterales > Rhodobacteraceae > JAGRMG01. The sequence continues at coordinate 35,286 of JBKEDD010000084.1, read as the reverse complement.
AGCCCGTTGCCCAGCTCGGCGCCCGCGAACACGTCCCAGACCCGGAACCGCACCGTGACGCGATCGCCGGACATGCCGACCGCGCCGGTGATCAGCGCCTGCGCGTTCACCGCCTTCCACTCGGCGAACTGGATCGGGGCGCCGAAATCGGACACCGCGCCGATATGGGCGTCGGCGGGAACCTCGCGAAACAGCCCGGTGCCCGACAGATCCGATGCGATCACCCGTGCGATCTGTCGCGCCATCTCGGCCGCCGCCGGACTGTCGGGAACGAAATCGGGAACGGCAAAGGGCATGGGTTCGATCACGCCTTCGGTGATTTCGATCCTGAGCGGTTTGTTCTGCGCCCAGGCCGGGGCCGCCAACAGCGCCGCGCCCAGCAGGACGGCCACCAGAAACCTCGTCATTTGATCCGCATCCTTTCGGGATTGAAGGTCATCTCGATTTCACGCCACTGATCATACTTCTCGGCCGGAAGGTCGAAACCCGAAGCGCCGCAGCGTATTATGGCGCGGCGTGCCGCCTCGAACGCCTGCTTCGCGGCATCGCCCGACCCGCCCGAACTCGACAGCATCCGGATGGTGCCGGTCTCGGGCTTGCCATCCTGCGCCATCGAAACCGTCACGACAACCGTCGTGCGCAACGCCTCCGACGACAGCGACCCGACATTCCAGCAATTCGAGACGGCGACCCGCAGCGCGTCCCGGTCGCCGGCGGTCAGCGGCGGCCCGGACGGCGCCGGTGCCGGCGCGGCATCGGGACTTCCCAGCGCCTCGGCCAGCGCATCGTTCACCGCGGCGCGGGTATCGGCCCGCTCGGCAGGCTGTGCAGCCGCCTGCGGGGCCGGACGCGCGGGCCGCACACGGGGGCGCGGCGACGCGGACGGCGCCAGCGCGCGCCCGGCATCCGCCTCGGTCACGATCCGGTCGGTCGCCTCCTCGGGCGCCGTGGCCTCGGCGGGCTCGCGCCGCTCTGCCGCACCTTCCTCGGGCACGACCTGGGTCTGTTCGATCTCGTCGGGGCGGGCTTCGGGGGGCGGCGGGGCGACCGGCTGCGGCGCCACCCGTTCGACCGGGCGCGGCCGGGCCTGCGGATCGGGCGGCAGTTCCGTGACCTGCGGTTCGGGCGGCTGCATGTCAGGCACCGGGGCAGGCGGGGCAGGTTCCGGTGGCGTGGGTTCAGGCAGGCGTTCGGGCGTCGCTTCGGGCTCGGGCTCGGGCGCGGGGTCGGGTTGCGTCCGCTCGGGCAGGATATCGGGCAGGGCCGCGACCTGGGGCGCCTCGCCCGCCGGGTCGGGCGCCGCGGGCGCGGCCGGTTCAGCCGTTGGTTCCGGCGTGATCGGCGCAGCGGTCATCGCGGCGAACTCCTGCTCGGAAATCACCGACACCTCATGCACCTGAAACGGCAGGGGATGGGGTTCGAACGCCGCGCCGAACAGAACCCACCCGATCAGGGCGAGATGGGCAATGGCCGAAATCCTGGTGCCGGTATCCAAACTGCCGCCTCACCGTTCGGCCGCATCCAGCGTCGGCCCGCCGATATCCGTCACCAGGCCCACGTTGGAAAATCCGCCCGCGCTCAGCGCCCCCATGACCTGCATTACCGCCTCATAGGAAATCGCGCCATCGGCGCGCAGGAACACGCGGTCGGTTTCGCGTTCGGCGGCAATCGCGCGCAGCTTGCCCACAAGCTGATCGCGCGCGACCGGTGTGGTCATGATCTGCACCTCGCCCCCGGCGGTGATCGTCACCGTCAGCGGTTCTTCCTGATCGCCGGGCAGCGCGTTCGCCGCCGTCTTGGGCAGTTCCACAGGAACCCCTACCGTCAGGAGCGGCGCCGCCACCATGAAGATAATCAGCAGAACCAGCATCACATCGACGAACGGCGTGATGTTGATCTCCGACATGGGGCGTGCCCGCCGGTGCCGGTCGCGCCGCCGCCGTCCGCCCTCGCCTGTTTGCCGCCCCGCCGCGCCCATGGCTCATCCATCCAGCTGGCGCGACAGGATCGTCGCAAATTCGTCGGCGAAGGCTTCGTAGCCGGTGATGATCCGGTCGGCATCGGTGCTCAGCTTGTTGTAGAACACGACCGCCGGAATCGCCGCCAGAAGGCCAAGGGCGGTCGCCATCAGCGCCTCGGCGATACCCGGCGCGACAACCGCGAGGTTGGTGTTCTGCTGCTGCGCGATCTCGACAAAGGCGTTCATTATGCCCCAGACGGTGCCGAACAGCCCGACGAAGGGCGCCGTGGAACCCACCGTTGCCAGCACCGTCAGGCCGCGCTGTAGGCCGTCGGCCTGCTTGTTGATCGCCACGTCCATGGACCGGTCGATCCGTGCCTGGGCGCCCGCGATCAATTCCCCGCCGACCCGGTGCGACCGGCGCCATTCCGACATGCCAGCGGCAAATATCTTCTCCGAATTGCCCGATGGCTCGGCTCCGATCTCCTCGAACAGCCCGTCCAGCGGCTCTCCGGACCAGAAGGCACGGTCGAACACCGCCGCCTCGCGGCGGGCGGCGCGATAGGTGATCAGTTTCTGGATGATGATCGCCCAGGACCAGAACGAGGACAAGATCAGCACCAGGACGACAAACTTGACGGTAAGCGTGGCGCGCGCGAACAGCCCCCACAAGGAGAAGTCAATTCCCTGTGCCAGCGCCAGAGTTTCTGTTTCCATATGCCTGCTCTACTTGTACCGGCCGTATTGCTTCGGCCTTGACTGCGGCGATCCTATCGCGGAACGCAAGCGATTGCCAACGATACCGGCGGATTGGTGCGCCCTGTTCGCGCGGCCATGCGCGAATCCTTGCCGGCTGGCCGTATTTCGGGCGAACCGGCAAACCGCGCCGGTCATGCGTCAGCCGTCTTTCAACGCGCGGATCTCGGGCGGCAGCCTGACCGGCTTGCCGGCCGCGTTCATGCAGACCGCCGTGACCCGCGCGCGGAATACCGGCACGCCATCGCGGCTGACCAGCTGATCCATGGTCAACCGCGCATTGGTCAGGCTCTGAATCGTGGTCTCGACAAGCAATTCGTCCCGAAATCTCGCGGTTGCTAGATATTCGGCCTCGATCCGGCGCACCACCCAGACGATGCCGCCGTCGCGCATCGCATTCTGGTCGTTGCCAAGCCGATGCACCCAATCGGACCGCGCGCGCTCGATATAGCGCAGGTAGTTGGCGTGATAGACGATACCGCCCATGTCGGTGTCTTCGTAATAGACGCGGATCGCAAAGCGGTGGATCATGGCACGTTTCCCGGCTGGCTTCGGGGCGCACTCAAGCAGGTTCATTCCGCCCCGGCAAGGCCGCCGGGCCGCTCATGCAAGGCGCCGGAACACCGAAACCTGGAACCGCTGGGTGGCACCGGCGGGGGTAACGTGGGCATGGCGCAACGCGCGCACCGGCTCGAAGGCGCCCGGTGCGTGACGCTCGATTTCCCGCGCCAGCGCGGCGGGGGCATAGCGCGCCACCGGCAGGCCGGAACAGTGCTCGGGCCCGTCCTCGGCGAAGGTCGAGATGACCGAATGCCCGCCCGGTTCAAGCGCCGCCCGCATGACCCGCGCATAGGCTGCCCGGCCGGGTGCGCCGGTCAGGAAATGGAAAACCGCGCGGTCGTGCCAAAGCCGGAAGGTTCGCCCCGGTTGCCAGCGCGTCACATCGCCGACAATCCAATGCACGTCGCCCGCCCGCGCGCCCAGCCTCGCCCGTGCCATGTCAATCGCGCGGCCCGACAGATCCAGTACCGTCAGGTCGCCATATCCTCTTGCCAGCAGCGCATCGGCCAGCCACGAGGCGCCGCCGCCGATATCCGCCACCGGGTCGGCGTCCTGCGCGAATTCACACACCAGCGACAGCGAAGGCTCAGGCGTTTCCGCGAACCAGCTCACCTCGTCCTCGGCGCGTGACCCGTAGACCTCGTTCCAGTGCGCGTCGTCCGTCATGTCTCGTCCTTCGGCCGCTGCATCCGCGCGAAAAGCCTCAGCGCAAGGCTGCGATCCTCCGCGGCCGCCGGCAGGCCGGGATCGTAGGCCGCGCAGACCAGCCCGGCAATATCGGGCCGCAGGATCACCGTTTCCCCCACCGCCGCCAGCGGTGAGCGTTCGCGGAACGCGCCCTGCGACCACAGCAGCATCACCTGCACCACCTCTCCCAGCGCGAGCGTCTGCGCCGGCTGCGAAGACATCGCGCCATCCATACGCAGGAAAACGAAGGCGGCCCGGATAGCACCCCGTGCATCGAACCGGAAAGCGCGGTACCGGCTCGCCCGCGACGCGGTCAGCCGGTCGACCAGAGGGCCGAGACCGGGCAGCAGCCCATCCAGATCCGGCACCGACAACAACTCGCTCCACTCGCGCAGAAAGAACACCATGCAATTGCTGCCCAGTTCCGGGTCGGTCTCGGCCAGGGGGTGCCCGGTCAGGGCCGAAACCGCCTCGAACGCGCCCTTGATCACCGCAAGCGTCTCCTCCTGCACTCCGAACACCACCGGCGCGATCGGCCGGCCCCAGCGCGCGAACGCGAATTGCCCGTCATCGCCGGTGAACAGGGCCTCGATCTCATCCGGTGTCACGTCTCATCCTTCATCTTGCCAAGAAAACTCCCGGGGGTCCGGGGGCGGCGCCCCCGGCTCCGCCCGTCACGCGAACAGATCGTCCTGCCCACGGGGCGCTGTCAGCCCCAGATGATCCCACGCCTTGTGGGCCAGCATACGGCCGCGCGGCGTGCGCTGGATCAACCCCTGCTGCAATAGAAACGGCTCAACCACCTCCTCCAGCGAATCCCGGCTCTCGCTCAGCGCCGCCGACAGGGTTTCGATGCCCACCGGCCCGCCCTGATAGCTCTCGGCGATCAACCGCAGATAGCGCCGGTCGGCCGCGTCCAGCCCCAGATGGTCCACCCCGAGCCGGGTCAGCGCATTGTCGGCCAGCGCGCGCGTGATGCGCCCGTCGCCCTCGACCACGGCGAAATCCACGACCCGGCGCAGCAGCCGCCCGGCGATGCGCGGCGTGCCACGCGCCCGGCGGGCAATTTCGCGCGCACCCTCGTCCTCGGCCGGCGATCCCAGCCGGCGGGCATTGCGGGTCACAATCTCGTGCAGATCGTCAACCGAATAGAACTGCAACCGGACGGGGATGCCGAACCGGTCGCGCAGCGGCGTCGTCAACAGCCCCATCCGCGTCGTCGCCCCGACCAGCGTAAAGGGTTGCAACTCTATGCGCACGGTGCGCGCCGCCGGGCCTTCGCCGATCACCAGATCCAGCTCTAAATCCTCCAGCGCCGGGTAGAGCACCTCCTCGACGGCCGGGTTCAGGCGGTGGATCTCGTCTATGAACAGCACATCGCGCGCCTCCAGGTTGGTCAGGATCGCGGCCAGATCTCCGGCCCGCGCCAGCACCGGGCCGCTGGTCATGCGAAAAGTCACCCCCAGTTCGCGAGCGATGATCTGCGCCAGCGTGGTCTTGCCCAGCCCTGGGGGGCCATGAAACAACGTGTGGTCCATCGCCTCGCCGCGCTGCCGGGCCGAGCGGATGAAAACGCTCAGATTCGCGCGGGCCTCGGCCTGGCCGATAAATTCGTCCAGCGCCTGCGGCCGCAAGGCGCGGTCGTTGTCTTCGGGCAGCGGGTCGGCGCGCAGGGTCGGGTCGCTTTCGGTCATGGCTCAGGCTACCCCTTTGGCGCCAGCAGCTTCAATGCCGCGCGGATCAGTTCCGCCCCGTCGGCATCGGGCGCAACGCCCGCCGCCTGCGCCACCGCCGACGCGGCCTCGGACGGGCCATAGCCCAGGTTGCCCAGCGCCGACAGCGCATCGGCCTGCGCCGTGGCCTGCGATGCGCCGGCGCGGCGGGGCGCGGGTGCGGCCTGCTCCGTTTCGGCCGCCGCGCCCGGCGGAGCGTCCATCGCATCGGCAACATGGCCGCCCATCGCCATCACGCCGGGCGCCTTGTCCTTCAGATCCAGCACGATGCGCTGTGCCGTCTTGGGGCCGACCCCCTTGGCCGCCTTGACCATCGCCCAGTCGCCCAGCGCGATCGCCCGGCCGACGCCGTCGGGCCCCAGCGCCCCGAGTATCGCCAGCGATACCCTGGCGCCGACACCCTGCACCGAACACAAGAGCCGGTGCCATTCCTTTTCGGTCAGACTGCCAAAGCCATAGAGCTGGAGCAGATCCTCGCGCACCACCAGATCGGTATATAGCGACACCGCCTCGCCAACCCCCGGCAGCGCCGCCAGCGTCCGTTCGGAACAAAACACGATATAGCCGACCCCGCGCACGTCGATCAGGACGTGATCGGCGGCGCGGTAGTCCAGCCGCCCGGTCAGCCGCCCGATCACGTGCCCACCCTGCGCAATACCTGCCCGACCGGGCCGCCGTGATGGGCATGGCAGATGGCGATGGCCAGCGCGTCCGCCGCATCCGGCCCGGCCGGTTCGCAGCCGGGCAGTTGCAGCCGCACCATGTGCAGCACCTGGGCCTTGTCGGCGTGGCCGACGCCCACAACCGTCTTCTTGACGGTGTTGGGCGCGTATTCGCCCACCGGCAGGCCCGCCGCGGCCGCCGCCAGAAGCGCCACGCCGCGCGCCTGCCCCAGCTTGAGGGTGCCCGCCCCGTCCTTGTTGACGAAGGTCTGTTCCACCGCCGCGGCGTCGGGATCGTGCCGGGCCAGGACCTCGGACAGTTGCCGGTAAAGCGACAAGAGCCGCGTTGCCAGATCGTCGCCGGCCCGTGACATGCACAGCCCGTTGGCGACATGGCTGAGCCGCGGCCCTTGCGAATCGATCACCCCCCAACCGAGGGTGCGAAGCCCCGGATCAATACCCAGAATACGCATGTGCTGCCCCGTCCCTGCGCAAGTTGTTGCTTTTCTGACGCACTAGCACGAAACGCGAACATTTTTCAATTGTTTTGCAGCCGGGCGGGCGCGGGGCATCGGCGCGGCCACCGGCCCCCGCCCGGCCTGAAACCGACACGCGACAGCATCGAAAGCGACATTTCCGAGAGGGAAAAATCACGAATGTTTCAATGTGGTTAGCAACACTTCGAACCTATGCAGAAATTGCATATGAACCATGCAATCGCCGCGCTTGTGCCAGTCAATCCGCCCGCCTAGGTGGCGGCGAGACACACACATGTAAAATGCAATCCAGATCAAGAGGACAAGGATATGGCCGCATTCGACACCACCCGCACCGCCCATGGCGCGCTCGGCATCGCCGGCCGTATCGGCGCCACCCTGGCATCCGTCAGCGGAGCGTGCACCGCCTGGAACGACGCCCGCATGACGCGCAAGGCGCTGTCGTCGCTGAGCGACCGCGAACTGGACGATATCGGCCTCGTTCGCGGCGATATCGACGCCGTCGCCCACGGCAGACGTTCCTACTGACGCCACCCGCCGGTTTGCTAATCGCGAAACCGGACAGACGCCACCTGACCCTCGCGGCCGGGTGGCGTTCGTCTATCCGGACAGGGCTTGCCGGCACTTGCAAACACCCAACCGGGCAGACACAAGGGTATTGCGTCACGGCCCGTCCGGCAAATTGCGTGGTCGTATCAAGAATGGCCCGGTGAAGCGCCCCGTCAGCGCAGGATCTGGCGCAGATGGCCTGCAATCCATCCCGACGCCGGATCGATCCGCATGACCCAGGCACCGGCCTGTTCGACAAGCGTGCCGGACCGAAGCTGCCCCACCCGTTCATCATAGACGGCGGTGCCCAGATGGGCGATCAGAAGGGCCTTGAACAGGATCAATCCCGCAAGGCACATCACCACCGCCTTGACCGGCAACCGGGGCCGGCTTCCCTGCGGTTTGGCGACGATCAACCCGTCCGGGCGCAGATAGGTCGTATAGCCGCGCTCCATCGCGCGGTACTTGCGATCCAGGCGCCGCAGGCGCTTGTTGAACTGGAGCTGTCCCTGATCCATCCGGCAGCCTCGTTGCTGGCCCCCACCAGCGAACCGTATGCTAACCGTCAATTGCGGCAAAACTGTGGCGGCCGCCCCAAACACACCGCAAACAAGGCCAATTTACGCCGACTTTCGCATCAGAAGCGTCGTCCAGTCACCAATTTCCTCCCGGTCCACCTCATTGATGCCGGAACGTGCATAAACATCGGCCACATCGGCCGCCTGTTCGTTAAGGATCCCCGACAGAATCGCATATCCGCCCGCCTGCAACCGCAACGCAAGGTCCGGCGCCAGCGCCACCAGCGGACCTTTCAGGATATTGGCAAACACCAGATCGTAAGGGGCCGACGCCGCGAACTGCGCGTGATCGAAACCGGCGGCCTCGATACAGCCGACACGGCCCGCCATCCCGTTGGCGGCGAGGTTTGCCTCGGCCACCTCGACCGCCACCGGATCGATGTCGCCGGCCAGAACCACGGCATCCGTCCAGACCCGCGCGGCGGCCATCGCCAGAACCGCCGTGCCACAGCCGATATCGGCGACCCGAGCGGGCACAACTCCCTGCGCGATCAGCCGGTCCAGCAACCGCAGGCAGCCCAGCGTTGTGCCGTGATGCCCGGTGCCGAAAGCCATCGCCGCCTCGATCAGAAGTGGCACAACGCCCGCGGGCACCTTGCCGGCATCGTGACTGCCATGAACAAAGAACCGCCCCGCCGCGACCGGCGCGAGTTCGCGGCGCACATGCGCGACCCAATCGGTATCGGGCAGTTCCGACACCGCGAACGGATTGGCGCCGAACGCGGCGACCAGAAGCGCCAGCGCGGCCGCGTCGGGTTCTTCGGTGAAATAGCCCCCGACCTCCCAAAGGCCGGAGCCGTCCTCGATTTCGAACACGCCGATCCCGACCGGAGCCGGATCAAGACGTTCCATCGCCTCGCCCAGCCGCGCGGCGGCGGATTTCCCGGCAAGGGTGGTCAGGGCGGTAAAGGTGGGCATCCGGCGTCTCCTGCAACCTGTGCCATGCGCGTAGGGGCGCGGAAGCTTCGGGTCAAGCGGTAGGGCCGTGTGCGCCCGCCTATTCCGCGGCGGCGGGGGCAAATCGGGTCAGTATGGTCTCGTTTCCCGGCTCGGGATGGCGCGGGATCAGCATCGCAAGCGCCAGCGACACCATCGCCATTCCGGCGGCCAGCATGAAGACCGCCGACGGAGAGATCAGCCAGAGGTAGCCAAGGGCCGCGGGCAGGAACACCGCCGCGATATGGTTGATGGTAAAGGCCACCGCAGCCGTCGGGGCGATGTCGCCGGGATCGGCGATCTTCTGGAAATAGGTCTTGAGGGCCAGCGCCAGCGCAAAGAACATGTGATCCAGCACATAGAGCGCCGCCGCCAGCACCACACCCCAGCCGAACCAATAGATGCCGCCATAGGCCGAAAACACCAGCGTCAGGCCGAAATACTCGAATCCCAGCGCGCGGCGTTCGCCGAACCGCGCCACGACCGCACCGAACACCGGTGCCAGCGCGATATTGGCGACCAGGTTTATCAGGTACAGCGCCGTCACCTCGTGCACGTCGAAGCCGAAGCGTTCGACCATCATGAACCCTGCGAAGACGATGAATATCTGCCGCCGCGCACCAGCCATGAACTGCAACGCATAGTAGAGCCAGTAGCGCCGCCGCAAGATCATCTTCTTGACCTGCGGATGCGGCGCGTTGAACCGCGGGAAGGCAAGGAAGGCAAACACCGCGATGGCGGCCGTGGTGCCGCCGGCCAGCATATAGACGATGTTGTAGGTCAGGCCCAATGGCTCCCACAGCAGCACGATCAGCCCGTATGAAACCAGCGTTGCGGCCGAACCGGCCGCCAGCAGCCAGCCCAGTACGCGCGGCGCGCGATCCTTGGGCAGCCATTGCAGTTGCAGCGACTGGTTGACCGTTTCGTAATAGTGAAAGCCGATCGAACTGAGCATGGTGATGGCAAGGATACCGCCGAGCGATGGAAACCATGCCGTCAGCGCCGTTGCCACACCCAGCAGGATCAGCGACACCAGCGCCAGCACCTGTTCGTGCATGAACATGATGACCGCGATCACGCCGACCGCCAGAAATCCCGGGATCTCGCGCACCGTATGCAACCATCCGATGTCGGATCCGTCGAATTGCGCCACCTCGATGACGAAATTGTTGAGCAGCGCCGACCAGGTGGCAAAGGCGATGGGCATGGCAAGCGCCATCAGGAACAACAGCGATACCGGCCGCCGCCAGCGCGGCAGGCTCGCAACTTCGGACAGGGGCATGATACGGCTCATGCCTTGCTCATACGCCGCGCGCCCGGCCTTGGCGAGACAAAAGCGACGCCCGCGCCACCGGCGCTCCATCTCATGGGGGATCGTTGAAAATCCCGCGCTTTCGTGCCATGCTGGCGCGGTCGGCTTTGCCGGCCCATTGCCCCTTGAAGGTTTGTCATGTCCATTCAGCACATTTCGATCAAACGCGTTTTCACCGCCCTCACCATTGCCGCGGGCCTCTCCGGCCCCGCCGCCGCCGACAACTGGATGCAGACCGCCGATCCGCAGGTCGTCCAGGCGCTCAACGAGATGATCCAGGTTTACGGCAGCGGCTGCCAGATGGGAAATCCGCAAGCCTGCCAGATGATGCAGATCATCCAGCAGCAAGGCGGCGCGATGCTGAGTGCCGGCCATGAATGCCAGGTGAACGGCAATCAGCAGGCCTGCCAGTTCTACCAATATTCGTACAATTCGCTCGAACAGGCCTATTACGCCACCCAGCAGGCGATGATGCAGGGCCAGCTTGCACCGGTGCAGCCGGGGTATTCCGGTTCCACCCACGCCCAGAGGATGCAGGAGATCCACGACTGGGGCCAGCAGCGGCTGCAATGGGGCCGCCAGCAACAGCAGATGATGGACCAGAGCCATCAGCAGTTCCTGGACTATCTGCGCAACTGAGCGCGGGGCGGCACCGGCGGCGCGCCATGGCCGTCCGCGCGCCGGGCCGGGACGGCGGAATTGAGTATTTGGAACCAGAAAGAAGCCGGAACGGCGGTCAGTAGAAGCTTTGCGGATCAATATCGACGGCAAGGCGCAGATCGCCCTTCAGCCGGTGAGGCGCGATCCAGCTTGCGATGGCGCCTTGCAGGTCCGCCCCCCTGGCCGCCTTGACCAGCAACCGCACCCGGTGGCGGCCGCGGATGCGCGCGACGGGGGCGGGGGCGGGGCCGAACACCTGTGCCCCGATCCGGCGCAGCGCCGCATCCCCGCGCGCCAGCGCATTGCCCAGACCGAACACCGCGCCCTGGTCGCTGCCCGACAGGATGATGCCCGCCATGCGTCCATAGGGCGGCACGCCGGCGGCGCGCCGTTCGGCCGCCTCGGCGCGCAAGAAGCCGTCCTCGTCGCCACCCAGGATCGCGCGGACGACCGGGTGTTCGGGCTGATAGGTCTGCAACAGGGCGGTGCCGGGACGTTCGGCGCGCCCGGCCCGCCCTGCCACCTGGCGCATCAGCTGGAAGGTGCGTTCGGCCGCGCGCAGATCGGAGCCCTGAAGCCCGAGATCGGCGTCGATCACGCCGACGAGCGTGAGGCCGGGAAAATTGTGGCCCTTGGCGACCAGTTGCGTCCCGATCACGATATCGGCGCCGCCCGCGGCAATTTCCCCTATGCGTGCCTTGAGCGCGCGCGCCGAGCCGAACAGATCGGAACTCAGCACCGCCAGCCTGGCGCCGGGCCAGAGGGCGGCGGCCTCCTCGGCCAGCCGTTCGATGCCCGGCCCGACCGGGGTCAGCCTGTCCCGGGCCTCGCAGGCGGGGCAAATCTCGGGTATCGGCCTGGTATCGCCGCACTGGTGGCACATCAGGATGCGCAGGAAGCGGTGTTCGACCATGCGCGCATCGCAATGTGCGCAGCCGATCTGCTGGCCGCAGGCACGGCACAGCGTCACCGGCGCAAAACCGCGCCGGTTGAGGAACAGCAGCGCCTGCTCGCCCCTGTCCAGCCGCTTTGTCACCGCGGCGCGCAGGGTCGGTGAAATCCAGGTTCCCGCCGCCATCGTCTCGGTGCGCATGTCGATGGCGCGCATGTCCGGCAGGGCGGCGCCGAACCGCGCGGTCAGGTCGAGGCGAAGATACTTGCCGGCTTCGGCATTGGCCCAGCTTTCGAGGCTGGGCGTGGCGCTTGCCAGCACTGCCTGCGCGCCGCAAAGCGAGGCACGCAGCACCGCCATGTCGCGGGCATTGTAGAGCACGCCGTCCTCCTGCTTGTAGGAGGTGTCGTGTTCCTCGTCCACGACGATCAGGCCGAGTTCCCGGAACGGCAGGAACAGCGCCGAACGCGCGCCCACCACCAGCGGCGCGTCGCCCTGCCCGGCCATGCGCCAGATGCGCCGCCGTTCGGTCAGCGTCGCGCCCGAATGCCATTGCGCGGGACGCGCGCCGAACCGCGCCTCAACGCGGGTCATGAACTCGCCCGTCAGTGCGATCTCGGGCAGCAGCACCAGCGCCTGCCGCCCCTGCGCCAGGCATTCGGCCACCGCCTCGAGGTAGACCTCGGTCTTGCCCGAGCCCGTGACGCCCTTCAGCAGCGTGGTGCCGTAGCCGCCCCGTTTCAGGGCGGCGCGCAGCGTATCGGCGGCGGCCGCCTGGTCCGGTGTCAGCGCCTTGCCGGGCCGGGCCGGGTCGAGCCTCGGGAAGGGCAGGTCGCGCGGGCTGTCCTCCTCGCGCAGCGCACCGTGTTTCACCAGCCCCTTGACGACCGACGCTGTCACCCCGGCCATGTCGCACAACTCCCCAAGAGTGAAGGCAAGGCCGCCGTATTCCTCGAGCACCGCCAGCACCTTGCGCCGCGCGTCGGTCATCCGTTCCGGGCGCGCCTCGCCCAGCCGGTAGACCCGGCGCATCGACGGCGGATCGCCCAGCCCCGGCGCCCTGGTTGCCAGCCGCAGCATGGCCGGCAACGGCGTCAGCGTGTATTCGGCCGCACGCGCCAGGAACGCGCGCAGTTCGGGGCGCATCGGTGCGGCATCCAGCACCCGGATCACCGGGCGCGCCTTGCTGAGGTCGAAACCGCCGCGCCCCGCCCCCCACACGACGCCCGGCACCGAGCGCGGGCCCAGCGGCACCTCTACGAATGCACCGAGGCAACAGCCGCCTTCGGGCGCGCGGTAATCCAGCGTCCGCTCCAGGGGTTGTGTCGTCAGCACCGCGACCAGGTCGCCTGCATCGAAGAATTCCGGGGCTGTCACGCGGGGCACCATCGCCGGGGGTTTCGGAGGCTTTGCCCATGGGGTAAAGCCAAGCCCGACCGAGGCCAACCCATCAAAGGACGAACACCCATGAAATTCTTCGTTGATACCGCCGAAATCGCCGCCATCGCCGAACTGAACGATCTGGGCATGGTCGACGGCGTCACCACCAACCCCTCGCTTATCCTGAAATCAGGGCGCGACATACTGGAGGTAACGCGCGAAATCTGCGATCTCGTCGAAGGCCCGGTCTCGGCCGAGGTGGTGGCGACCGAGGCCGACGCGATGATCGCCGAGGGCCGCAAGCTGGCCGCGATCGCCGACAATATCGCCGTTAAGGTGCCGCTGACATGGGACGGGCTTAAAGCCTGCAAGGTACTGTCGGGCGAAGGCCGGATGGTCAACGTGACGCTGTGTTTCTCGGTTAACCAGGCGATCCTTGCGGCCAAGGCGGGGGCGACGTTCATCAGCCCCTTCGTTGGCCGGCTCGACGATATCAACCTCGACGGGATGGAGCTTATCGCCGATATCCGCACGGTCTATGACAATTACGCAATGGACACGCAGATCCTCGCTGCCTCGATCCGCTCGGTCAACCATGTCGCCGAGGCCGCCCGCATCGGCGCAGATGTGATCACCGCGCCGCCCGCCGTCATCAAGGCGATGGCCAGCCACCCGCTGACCGACAAGGGGCTTGATGCCTTCATGAAGGATTGGGCCAAGACCGGCCAGAAGATCCTGTAGCCACAGGGAATCGCGGTTCGATACATCGGGAACCGGGCGGAGCTGAGTTTCACGCCCGGAAAGCAACCTGGCGCGGGCGGGCACAATCACCATCGTCAACACCGGGGCGAGACCGGAGCGGGGGCCGCCATGCCCGTGGAAAACACCACGCGCCACGGCTGCCGCCGTGGTCGCGGGCTGAAAAGCAGTTCAGATCCGTGGCAGAACGTAGTCGGGCACGATGCCCGAGCGTTCGATGTCGCCCGCCGGATCGCCACGGTGCAACGAACCCGTGTCGGTCACGAGCGCCGTGCGCAACCCCGCCGCCAGGCCGCCCAGAACGTCGGTATGCAGGGTGTCGCCGACCATCAGCACCCGATCGCGTGAGATGCCCGGGGCGCGGCGCAGGGCGGCGTCGAACACCGCCGCGAAGGGCTTGCCAAAAAACCGCGGCGCAACCCCGGTGAGACCGGCCAGCCGGTGCGCGAAATGCCCCGGCTCGAAACTGAATCCGTGATCCCGGGGCGCAACGATATCCGGGTTGCCGACCAGAACCGGGCGTGGGCGCGCGGCAAGGCTCTGCTCAAGCAGGGAATGCCGCGTCTCGCTCCAGCCGCGGGCGCCGAGCAGGATGAACCCTTCGGCGCGCTCATAGACGCCCGGGTCGTCGCCGAGCGCCGAGACATCCAGCGGTTCGAGTTCTTCCAGACCCCAGCGCGGATCGGCCATGACCCCCCAGGTACCCGGCGGCGGATCCGACAGAGCCGCGATCAGGGTTTCGCGGCTGGACAGGATGTCGTCTGGCGCGAAATCGAACCCCAGTTTGCGGTAGCGCGTCATCATGTGGCGCTTTGGATAGCTGGCCGCATTCGTCACCACCATCACCCGCTTGCCCGCGCGGCGCAACGCGGCCACCCGGCCCGCCGCGCCGGGAATCGCGGCCTCGCCGATGTTGAGAACGCCGAACGCGTCCAGAAGGATCAGGTCGAAGGGCTGCGCGATCTCGCCCAGGTTCGCCGCCGGCCGGGCCGCGCCGCGCCGCGATGGCACCGGCAGGCGCGGCCGGACGGACTGGTACAGATCGAAGATTTCGCCCGCATCGGCGGCAACCGGGGCCGGCATCAGATGATCGCCCCGCGCACCTTGGCCGAAACCCATTCGCCCAGGCCCACCGCGGCAAGGATGATCAGCAGGATCACCGCGACCTGCGCCCATGCCAGGACGTTGAGCGACGCGGACAGTTGCAAACCGATGCCGCCTGCCCCGACCAGGCCCAGCACGGTGGATTCGCGAATGTTGATATCCCATCGGAACACCGCGATGCCGGCAAAGGCGGGCATGATCTGGGGCACGATGCCATAAAGCATCACCTGCCAGCGCGAGGCGCCGGTGGCCGTGATCGCCTCGACCTGGGTTTCCTCGATCTCCTCGATGGCCTCGTACAGCAGCTTGGCGCAGAACCCGACCGAGCGGATGGCGATGGCGACGATCCCCGCGAACACGCCGGGGCCGATGATGGCGATCAGCAGCAGCGCCCAGATCAGTGAATTGATCGAGCGTGTCGAGACAATGACAAGCAACGCAAGGGGCCGGATCAGCCACCGCGACGGCGTGGTGTTACGCGCCGCGAGAAATGCCACCGGAACCGCCATGACAAGCGCCCCCAGCGTGCCCAGCGTCGCGATGTTCAGCGTGTCCCAGATCGGCCACCACAATTCGTTGACATAGGGCCATTTCGGAGGTGTCGCCCGCGAAATGATGTCGCCTGCGATCCGGGGGGCATCCCAGACGAAGAACCAGGTCGTGCTTTGCGAAATCCTGTTCCAGCACCAGACAAAGACGGCCACCCCGATCAGCCAGCCCATCCAGCGCATGACCGACTGGGACGGCGTGAAGCGGCGCCATTTGCGGCTGCCGTCGGGCATTGTCCGGCTGGCCATTACTGCACCCTCGCGCGGATGATGCCGGACAGGTATTCGAGGGCCATCACGATCACGATGATAAGTATCAGGATCGCGGCGGCGGTATCGAATTCATAGCGGTCGAAGGCGGTGTTCAGCGTCGCCCCGATACCGCCCGCGCCCACCAGGCCCAGAATGGCGCTTTCGCGGAAGTTGATGTCGACGCGGTACATCGACAGGCCGATCAGGCGGGGCATGAACTGCGGCTGCACCCCGTAGTTGATCCATTGCGCCCAGCGCGCCCCGGTGGCGCGCACCGCCTCGGCCTGGGCGCGGTCCATGCTCTCGATATCCTCGGCAAGAAGCTTGGAGAGGAACCCGATCGTGGCGAATGACAGGGTCAGGAATCCGGCCAGCGGGCCGAAGCCGAAGATCGCGACCAGCAGGATGGCGACGATGATTTCCTGCAAGGCCCGGCTGACGGCAATGATGCCGCGGCAAACCAGATACACCGGCAAGGGCGCCAGGTTGCGTGCCGCGCCCAGCCCGATGGGGATGGAAATGAGAATGCCCACGACCGAGGCCGCCACCGTCATCACGATGCTTTCCAGCATGCCCTCGTAGAGGTCAGCCGCGCGGGTGGTGAAATCCGGGCTCGTGAAGGCGGCAACGAAGGCCGCGCCGCGCTCCAGCCCCTCGTAGACGCGGCTCCAGTTCACCTCGACCGAGGCGATGGCCAGCACGAGGTAGAGAAACCCGCCCAGAACCAGGAACGTGCGCAGCCAGGCCCGCTTGACGAATGGCGGCTTTTTCCAGCGGGTGCCGATCAATGCGTCGAGTTCGCTGGCGGTCATGCGGCCCCCGCCTCTTCTTCCTCGTCCTCGTCCTCGACCGTCCGGATCGTCGCCTCCCAGTCTTCCTCGCCATAGATCTGGGTCAGGACATCCGGCGTCAGCGCATCGGGGGCGCCGTCAAAAACGATTCGGCCCAGTTCCAGCCCGATGACGCGCATGACGAACATCTGCGCCAGCGCCACGTCATGAATGTTGATGATCGCGGCGAGGTCGCGTTCGCGGCACAACTCCACGATCAGCCGCATGATCTGGCGGCTTGTCTTGGGGTCGAGCGAGGCGGTCGGTTCGTCAACCAGCAGCAGCGCCGGATTCTGGATCAGGGCGCGGCAGATGCCGACCCTCTGACGCTGACCGCCGGACAATTCGTCGGCCCGCTTGTCGGCCATGTGCAGAAGGCCCACCCGGTCAAGCAGCCGGTAGGCTTCGTCAATGTCCGATTGCGGGAACCGGCGCATGAAGCTGCGCCAGAAGCCGACATAGCCAAGCCGCCCGGAGAGCACATTCTCCATCACCGTCAGCCGTTCGACCAGGGCGTATTCCTGAAAGATCATGCCCATGCGCCGGCGTTCGCGGCGCAGCGCCCTTTGCCCCAGCGCGGTCAGGTTCACTCCGTCCAGCCAAGCCGCGCCGCCTGTCGGCTCGACCAGCCGGTTGATGCAGCGGATCAGGGTGGACTTGCCCGCCCCCGACGGCCCGATCAGGGCCAGAACCTGCCCCTGCGGCACCACCAGGTCGACCTGTTTCAGCGCCTGATCGCCGGTCTTGTAGGTTTTCGTCAGCTTTTCGAGCCTGAGCATCGTCGTCCCTGTCAGTTCGTGGCGCCCGCCCCGGCGCGAAGGCCGGAACAGGCGGATTCATGAGGTCGCGTTCACTGGCAGGCGTAGCTGACGTCGTTGGCCGCGTCGATCTTGCGGATCACTTCCCAGTTGTCCTTGTAGGTGATCGGGATGAACTGGCCTTCACCGTTCTTCTCGAACTCTTCCTTGAGGCTGCTGCCCTCCCACTCGAAGTCGAAGAACGCCTCGCGGATCTGATCCTGAAGTTCGGGCTTGAGGTTGTAGACGACGCCATAGCCGGTGGTCGGAAAGGTCTGCGACTTGTAAAGCGTCACGATCTGGTCGCGGCTGACCACATCGCGTTCGAACATCCGTCCCATGACCGAATTGGCAATCGCGGCGGCGGGATAGTCCTTGTTGGCCACTCCCAGAACCGAGTTATCGTGCTTGCCCGAGAACACCGGCTCGAAATCGCGCTCGGGCTCGAGTCCGTAATCGGCCTTCAGGATGGCCGAGGGCGCCTTGAAGCCGGAATTCGAAGTCGGAGCGGTAAAGGCCAGCTTGCTGCCCTTGATATCCTCGATCTTTTCGATGCCCGACCCGGGATAGGTGATGATCTCCATCTCGTAGCCGAACGACCCGTCGGGCGAGGCCATTATGGTGAAGGGGCGGAAACCGGCGCAATTCACGGCCAGCGGGTTGGACCCGGTGTTGAAGCCCGAGATATGCAACCGGCCCGAGCGCATCGCCTCGATCTGGGCCGCGTTGGACTGGACCGGGAAGAACACCACCTTCTTGCCGGTCTTTTCCTCGAGATGGGTGATGAAATCGGCCCAGGCGGTCTTGTAGACGGCCGGATCCTCGACCGGGGTATAGGCAAAGATCAGCGTGTCGGGATCGATCCATTGTGCGGGATCGGTCGGGATGTCGGCGATCAGGTCGCCGTCGGCATCGCAGAACCGTTCGTCCAGATCGCCGCGCGGGCAATCCTGCGCCGCCGATGGCCCCGGCAGGCCGGCAAGGACAGCAAGCGCCGCCGCGCTGGCCAGCAGTTGTTTCAAGGTTGTCATGTCGTTTCCTCCCTAATGGTTTCCTGAATGCCCTCGACTTCTCTCGCACCCGGTCGGGTGGCGGCGTTTCACGGTGTCACCATGACGGCAACGCCGGCATTTTCCAATGCCCGTCCCAGCGCGCCGCCGGGCGCGGCATCGGTCACGACGCTGGACAATCGGTCAAGCCCGCCGACGCGCGCAAAGCCGCGTGCGCCGATCTTGCCGCTGTCGATCAGCAGATGCACCAGCGCGCTGCGCCGCAACATGGCGCGTTTGATCGCGGCAAAACCGCGAACGGTCTCGCTGGCACCGTCCCCGGACAGGCCCGATGCACCGATGAAACAGCGATCGACGCTGTGGCGTTCGATGAACTCCACCGCGTCAGCCCCGACCACTGCCGATTCGGATGCCAGATAGTCACCCGGGCACAGCATCACCCCGGCAGCATCGCTTTGCCCCATGGTCATCGCGACAGGCAGGCTGTTGGTCAGCACCGTGCACGACGTTGCGTTGAACGCGAGGAAACGCGCCAGTTGCAGCGTTGTCGATCCGGCGTCGATCATCACCGCATCGCCGGGTTCGACAAGGGTTGCCGCCAGTCGACCGATGCGTTCGCGCTCGCTCAGCCTGTCGCGGCTGCGTTCGTCAAGGCCCGGATAATGCCCTCGCCCTGGCGCCGAACCGCCGCCATGGGCGCGGTTGAGCAGGCCATCGGCGCTGAGCGCCTCGAAATCGCGGCGCACGGTTTCGGTGGACACCCCGAAGCGTTCGGCAAGTTCAGAGATACGCAGGTGCGGGCGCAGCTTGAGTTCAAGCAGGATCTGGCTGCGCCGGTCACGCTTGCGCAGACGGGGGCGCGCATCTGGTTCGGCCTCTTGCACTGGCAGCACGTCTGGTCCCCTCGTCCGGCCGGAAGTCGGGCGGAATACGTTTGGCACGAGGTTTGTGGGTTTTCCCACGCTTTGCAAGTTTTTTTGTTGCGTATCCGGCAATCGGGTGATGAAGTCGCCGCAAACCCTGTCTTCCGTTCGGCCGGCCAACGCCACCGCCACGCGGCCTGGAACGGCTGAGCGAAAACGGCAGACCCTTTTGAAAGGGGCCGCGGTATCGTCGTATTCATCGTCAATCTGGCAGGATCGGTGGCCTTGCTGCTGTGGGCCGTGCGCATGATTCGCACCGGCGTCGAACGTGCGTTCATGCCATGGCTGCGGGCCGGCTTGCGCACCGCCGACGGTTCCGCGCTGCGTGCCGCGGCCTTCGGCGGCAATGCGGCGATCCTGCTGCAAAGCTCCACCGCGGTGGCGATTCTGGCCGTCTCCTTCGTGTCGGCCGGCACGCTGGGCGGCGGGGCGGCTCTCGCGCTGATGCTGGGCGGCGATGTCGGGTCGGCCATCGCGGTTCAGATATATTCGGTCCCGGTGGAAAAGCTGATCCCGCTGCTCTTGCTGGTGGGGATCGGGCTTTTCTTCAACGGCCGCAACCGGACCGCAAAGCAGACCGGCCGCATCCTGACCGGCCTGGCGCTGGTGTTCGTATCGCTGGGCATGATCCGCGCCGCGACCGAGCCGTTGCGCGACAGTCCGCCCATCGACGCGATCATGGGCTATCTGGCCACCGACCTGGTAAGCGCCTTCGCCATCGGCGCCCTGCTGGCCTGGGCGATGCATTCATCCATCGCCGCGGTCCTGACCTTCGTCGCGTTTGCGGCGCACGGGGTGCTGCCGGTCGAGGTGGCCGCGGCACTGGTGCTGGGCGCCAACCTGGGCGGTGCCGCAATCCCGCTGACGCTGTCGCTGTCGGCGCCGGTGGGCGCGCGGCGCGTCCTGCTGGCCAATCTGGCCTTTCGCGGCGGCGGCGCGGTACTGGCGCTCGCCGCCCTTTCGCTGCTGTCGCCCGACCTGTCGCCGCTGGGGGCAAGCCCCGCGCGCCAGATCGTCAACCTGCATCTGGCGTTCAACATCGCCGTCGCCGCCCTGGCGCTGCCCCTTTTGCGCCCTGCCCTTGCGGCGGTCGCGGCGCTGCTGCCCGACCGCATGGCCGGCGCACACCCGGCACGGATCAGCGCGCTGGACGAAACCGTGATCGACGACCCCGACCGCGCCATGGGCTGCGCCACGCGCGAGGTGCTGCGCATGGGCGAAAGCGTCCATGCCATGCTGGTCCCGATTCTGGAGCTCTACCGCAACTGGGACGCCGAGACCGCCGCGTTCATCGACGAAAGCGAGGACGAGATGGACCGCACCCATTTCGAAACCAAGCTTTATGTCGCGCGGCTGCAACAGCGCCAGCTCAGCCCGGCGCAGTCGCGCCGCGCCATGGACATCGCCACCATCGCCAACAACATGGAAGACGCCGCCGACCAGATTTCCACCCAGATGAAGGATATCGCCAAGCGCGTTCACGCAGAACGGCTGCGGTTTTCCGATGACGGCTGGCGCGACCTCAACGACTTTCACGACTGCGTTCTCTCAAACACCCAACTTGCGCTGAACGTTCTGCTGACCGGCGACGTCGAGGCGGCGCGGCAGATGCTGGAAGAAAAGGTCCGCATCCGCGATCTTGAACAGAAGATGCAGGTCCGCCACCTTGCCCGGCTACGCGAGAGTCCCGCCAGCATCGAAACCAGCAACCTGCATCAGGAAACGCTGCGCGCGCTGAAACAGGTCAACAGCGCGGTGTCCTTCGTCGCCTATCCGATCGTCGAGGATGCCGGGGAATTGCTGTCCAGCCGTCTGGCAGAACCGCCGAGGGGCAAGACCTGACGGCGCGCCCTCAAGCAATGGTAACGCTCCGGGCTATGCTGTAGCCTGACCCGACCCGCATCCGCGGGTGCGAATCGCGGCATCTTCGGGGGGGGGCGTACCGCTGAGCCAGCCAGACACCAGACCTGACGGGGCGGACGGACCGGCCATTCCGGCGGATCGGCTGATCGCCTGCCCGGTCTGCGACGTGCTGCATCGCGAAACGCCCGTGGCGCCCGGCGTTCGGGCGCGCTGCCGGCGGTGCGGCACCGTGCTTTATTCGCCCCGTGACAGCGCCATGACGCAGATCGTCATGCTGGCCACCACCGCGACGATCCTCATGGTGGCGGCGGTGTTCTTTCCGTTTCTGGAAATCGACGCCAGCGGGCTCAGCAGCCGCAGTTCCGTGTTCGACGCGATCATGGCGTTCTCGGGCGGACCGCTACTGCCACTGTCGCTGGCGGTGGCGGCGTTGATCGTGGTGTTGCCGGTGGCGCGGCTGGTCGCGATCACCTATGCGCTGGCGCCGATGGTGTTCGGCTTTGCCCCGGCGCCGCAGGCCGCCCGCGCCCTTCGCTGGGCGGAACGGACCCAGCCCTGGGCCATGGCCGAGATATTCATCGTCGGCGTGGCGGTGGCGCTGGTCAAGGTGGCGGGGTTGGCCCATGTCACGCTGGGCCCCGCATTCTGGGCCTTTGCCGCGCTGGTGCTGGTGACGGTGCTGAACGACAACATCATGTGCAGGCTTACGGTATGGAAAACGCTGGAAGAGCGCAGGGTTTCCTGACCGCCCGGCGCGCCGGGCTGGTCGGTTGCCGGCGCTGCGGCCTGGCGCATCCGCTGCGCACGCCGGTTTGCAAACGCTGCGGCAGCGCACTGGTCAGCCGCGACAAACGCGCCCTGCAGCGGGTCTGGGCATGGCTGATCGCCGGTCTGATCGCCTATGTTCCGGCCAACGTATACCCGATGCTGCTGACCACCACGTTCGGGCACACGCAGGCGAACACCATCGTCGGCGGCGCCATCGAACTTGCCCAACACGGCGCCTATGCCGTCGCCGGCATCATATTCACCGCCAGCATCCTGATCCCGATTGGTAAGTTCCTGGCTATCGCCTATCTGGCGCTTTCAGTCGGCGCGGGCGTGCCGATCCGCGGGCAGGGCCGCCAGCATCTCTACGAAGTGGTGGAATTCATCGGCCGCTGGTCCATGATCGACGTTTTCGTCGTCGCCATTCTGACCGCGCTGGTGCAACTGGATTTCGTGGCCGCCATCAATCCCGGCATCGCCGCGATCTGTTTTGCGCTTTCGGTTGCGTTCACCATGATTTCGGCACAGAACTTCGACCCCAAGACCCTGTGGGACGCCTACGAGGCAGACAATACGTGACCGGACCGGAACCTTCAGATCTGGACGTCGCCCCGGCCAGACGGCCGTTCTGGCGCAATCTTTCGTTCGTCTGGCTGGTGCCAGTGCTGGCGCTGGTCGCCTCCCTTGCGCTTGCCTGGCAAAGTTACTCTACCCGCGGCGTGCCGATCGAGATCACCTTCGCCAACGCCTCGGGCGTGGTGGCGGGCGAAACCACGCTGCGCTATCGCGACGTGACCATCGGCACGGTCGAGAACGTGACCTTCACGCCGGACCTGTCGCAGGTTCTGATACACGCCCGCGTTCAAAAGGATATCGCCCCCTTTCTGGATCAGGATACCGAATTCTGGGTGGTACGCCCCACGGTCAGCACCCGGGGCATCACGGGGCTGTCCACCGTCCTGTCCGGGGTCTATATCGAAGGCGCCTGGGATCGCGTGACCGGAACGCCGCAGCGACAATTCGCGGGCCGCGAAAACCCACCGCTGGTGCAACCGGGCCGCAAGGGCAAACGTATCACCCTGATTTCCGACGACGGGCGGTACCTGTCGGACGGCGCGCCGGTCTATTTTCACGGGGTCGAGGTCGGCCGTCTGGAAAAGCCGCGCCTTACGGTCAGTTCAAACGCCATCGTCGCGGATGCGTTCATCGAGGCCCCGCATGACCGGAGACTGAACGCCGCCACGAGGTTCTGGGATGTTTCCGGCTTTTCTGTCTCGCTGTCGGCGACAGGTCTGAGCGTGGATTTCGACAGCCTGTCATCCCTGGTCGCAGGCGGGCTCGCCTTCGATTCGATCTACGAAGACGGCGAGGCGGTGGGCCCCGGACACACGTTCAACGTCTATACCGACGAATCCGAGGCCCGCAAAAGCCTGTTCGTGCGCAGCAAGGTCGCCGCCGTCGACATCGCGGCGGAATTCGGCGAATCCGTCAGTGGGCTGGAACCGGGCGCGCCGGTCCGCTATGGCGGGCTGAAGGTCGGCGAGGTCGTGGCGATCACTGCGATTGTCGAGGATACCGAATTCGGCCCCGAGATCCGGCCGATGGCGCGGCTGGCCATCGAACCCGACCGCCTTGGCCTGCCGCGCGGCACCGACCGCGACAAGGTACTGGATTTCCTGTCCGACGCCGTGGCCAAGGGTCTGCGGGCGCAACTTGCCACCCGAAACCTGTTCAGTGGGGCGCTGATCGTCGAACTGGTCAACGTGCCCGACGCCGCGCCCGCCACATTCAAGCGTGATGCCGAACCGCTGCCGGTGCTGCCCAGCCACGCATCGAACCTGCCCGATTTCACGGCCACCGCCGAAGGCGTGTTCGAACGCATCAACGCGCTGCCGGTGGAAGAAATGATCGACCAGGCGATCAGCATGATGGCCAGCATCGAGACATTGGCGCGCAAGGACAGCATCCAGGCGCTGCCCGACAATGCCAACGCCTTGCTGGAAGACACGCGCGCCCTGATTAACAGCGCCGAAACCCGGGCGTTGCCGGGCGACATACGCGCCGCTGTGTCCGACCTGCGCGGTGTCGTTTCCGACCTGAAGGCGGGCGGCGCCGTGGACAACCTGATTTCGGCGCTGGACCGGGCCGACGCGGCCGCCGCCAACATCGCCACCGCCTCGGAAGGCGTCCCGGCGCTGGTGGACGAGGTGCGCGCCGTGGCGCGCAAGGCCAACGACCTGAAGGCCGAAGAACTGGTCAATGCCGCGACGCGGCTGCTTGACGATGCCGAAGCGGTGATCGGAACACAGGCGGCGCGCGAGTTGCCGGGCTCGCTGAACGCCGCGCTGGAGGAGGTTCGCGGAGCGTTGAGCGAGCTGCGCGAGGGTGGTGCGGTGGAAAACGCCAATGCAACCATGGCCTCGGCCCGCGATGCCGCCGATGCCGTGGCCGAGGCGGCCAAGGGGTTGCCTGACCTGTCCAATCGCCTGGACCGCCTGGTCGGCAATGCCGAATCTCTGCTGGCCGCCTACGGGAAACGCTCGGAGTTCAACGACGAAACGCTGGCCGCGCTGCGCGAAATGCGCGATGCGGCGCGTGCGGTCAGCCAGCTGGCCCGCACGCTGGAACGAAATCCGGGCCTGCTGCTGAGGGGACGCTGACATGATCCGAAACGCCGTCGTCGCCGGAGCCATTGCCGCCGGTACCGCCCTGGGCGGATGCGCCGGAAACTCCGCGCGCTTCCTGATCGACCCGCCGGCCGCGGAAACCCGCATTCGCGTGCCGGTCGCGACCATCGAGCTGCGCAACGTATCGCTGCCCGGCTATGCCGCGGCGCTGGAAATCGCGCAGCAGGATCGCGACGGCGCGCTTTACAACATCCCGGATGTATTGTGGGCCGACGATCCGGTGCGCGGCATCACGGTCGCGCTGGCGCGCAGCCTGGATCAGGCCACGACGGCCACGGCAGCGGCCGAGCCCTGGCCGCTGGCGGAACCGGCGCAGGCCCGGGTCGAGGTCCGGGTGGAACGCATGCTGGCCCGGTCGGACGACAATTTCGAGTTCTCCGGGCAATACGCCATCGCCGCGCCGGACGGGGCGGTGCGCGAACGGCTGGTGCGCTTTGACATCCTGCTGCCGTTGGCGGCACGCGATCCGCAAACCATCGCCGCCGCCAGCAGCCGGGCCGTTTCCGCGCTTGCCGTCGAGATCGCGAAAACGCTGGCGCACTGAGCGGGCGCACCTGCCACCATTGGCGCAGCGTCGGAGTTTACGTTATGATGCGCGCGGCATGTATGTTACGCTGCTCCGATAGTCTTGGATCGCCGGATACCGTGTTCCCATTTGTTCTGAAGCCGAGCTGCCGGCGCGCGGGACTTGCGACACTATCACGGAGCCAGCCATGCCCGCCGGAATGCCCCTTGTCGACTTCAAGGCCAACCTGACCCATACGCGGTCCAACCTGCGCGACCTGCGCGGCGAGGTGGGCAATCTCGAAACGCTCGTCAACGGCGCCCAGCAGGCGCTGCAAATGCCGGCCCGGATCGAAAGCCAGGCCAGTGAATTCATCTCGACCGTCCGGTCGATGAAATTCAGCCTGAAGGTTCTGGAAAAGGTCGGGCCGCTCAAGATCGTCGCCAGGGCGGTAGACAACGTTCTGGACGAACTTGAGGACGTGGCGGTTCGCATTCGTACCAAGGCATCCGAACTTGACGACCGCATCCAGCGTTCGGGCTGGCCCGACCGTCTGGACCGGGCCGAGGACCGGCTGGAAGAGGCGCAGCACAACATTCGCGGCGTCGAGGTCCGGGTGCTGCAATACGAGGGCAACGCGCAATCGCTCATCAATGCCTACAACATGGAAATTCCGTTCGATCCGCTGGCGCCGGCATCGGATGCCACCGATGCCGCGGTGACGCCGCTCAACACCATCCTGACCGATCTCAACGCCATATATGACGGGATCGAGGCCAACGTGGACGACTTCCGCGACGCGCTGACCTCGTCGCTGTTCGCGCCAATCCTGCGGGTCGCCAACCAGTTCAACGATATCAATTCATCGCTGCGCTTTCTAAGCGGTCCCCTGAACAAGGCCTATTCGCTGCTTTCACCTCTCGAACCTGTGCTGGATGCGGTTGGCTTCATCTACTCAATCACGGTGGGGCCGGTGGTCGACTGGTTGCTCGACAATCTCGGCATCACCGCGCTGTTCGACCGCATCGCCGACGAGATTTCAGACTTTCTGCCCAGCCCCGACGTTCTGAACGGCCTTGAAGAACGCATCGACGGCGCCTTTGTCGAGGTCGACGCGTTCCTGGGCG
This sequence comes from Jhaorihella sp., assembly GCA_047975215.1. Taxonomy (GTDB): domain Bacteria; phylum Pseudomonadota; class Alphaproteobacteria; order Rhodobacterales; family Rhodobacteraceae; genus JAGRMG01. Next base: position 8,950 of record JBKEDD010000084.1, on the reverse strand, counting down.
ATCTGGGCTGGAACACCGATATCGCCGATTTCGTCGATGGCCTTACCGACGACATCATAGCCGCGCTCGGGCTTGATGGCGACGAGGTGCTGCGCAACGGCGCCGATGGCAACGACACGATTGTCGGGCGCGACGGCGTCGACGACATCCTCGACGGGCTTGGCGGCGACGACCAGGTATCGGGCCTGGGCGGCAACGATATCTTCCTTGAAAGCGAAGGCTCTGACACGCTGTTCGGCGGCGACGGAGAGGACCGGCTGATTCTCAAGGGCCAGGTGTTCGACTATGTCTTCTACAGCGAGGACGAAACCGGCGCGCCGGTTCGCTTTACCGACGCCACCGGGCGCTACGGCGACGAAATCGCCCATGACATCGAGAATTTCACCTTTGCCGGCGGCGCAACGTTCACGCGCGAGGAACTGTTGCAGAACTTCCACCCGGTCGGGAGCGCGCCCTTCACCTCGACCGGAGATATCGACGAGTACATCTATGCCGCCGGCCCCGGCCCGGTCGAGATCGCCGCCGGGGGCGGCGATGACTGGCTGGTCGGCAGCGATGGCGCCGACACGCTGAACGGCGAGGCGGGCAATGACGTGTTCGTGTCGCGCAAGGGCGCCGACCTGGTCAACGGCGGCAGCGGCATCGACACCTGGCTGTTCCCGAAGAACGACGAAAGCGGCAACCCGACGATCGAGGTCGATCTCGAACGCGGCATCGCCTGGGATGGCAACGCCCGCGACACTCTGACCGGGATCGAGAATGTCAGCGTGCGCGACAGCCGCGAAACCGAACTGTTCGGCGATGACGCCGCCAATGTGCTGGACACCAACCTGAACAGTTCGGGCGACAGCGGCGGCGCCAACGACTGGCTGGACGGGCGCGGCGGCAACGATACCCTGCTGGGCGGGGGCGGGCGCGATCTGCTGATCGGCGGCGAAGGGGTCGACAGCGTATCGGGCGGCGCCGGCAGCGACGTTCTCGTCGCCGGGGGCATGCCCATATCGGGCGGCGGTGAAACCTATGATGGCGGCGACGGGTTCGACAGGCTGATCTATTCGACCATGTTCCGCGAATACGATGTCGAACCTGAATCGGGCGACCGCCTGCCCGACATGCCCGGCTCGCCCAGTCTTCGCATCTTTGCCGAAACCGGGCGTATCGAACGGCTGGACGCCGACGGGCGGGGCGTCGCCACCGACCGCGCCTCCGGCATCGAATCCTATATCGGCGGCGATTCCGATGACACCGTCACCGGCGCCTTTGCCGAACCGGGCGAAATGTTGTTCATCGACGGCGGCGGCGGCAACGACATCGTCTACAGCAACGGCGCGACCGAAACCCGCGGCGGGCCGGGCGACGACCGTCTTGTCGTGACAGAGGGCGGGGGCAGCTTTGACGGCGGCCATGGCAACGATACCCTGGAAACCGCGGCGCTGGACGCGCGCTGGTCGATCCGCCTGTCAGGCGCCATCGGCACCAGGATCGAAGCCTACCGCGCCGACGAAGCCCTTGGCCTGGGCGCCGACGAGGAACGCGGCGGCGAACGCTTCAGCCGCATCATCAGCGGCAACCTGCGCAACACCGAGGTCATCATACTGGACCGCCACGCGGACGAGGTATTTCTCAACGGCAACGAACGTGTCACCGTGTTCGGCGGTGACGGAAACGACCGGCTTATCCGCAACACCTCGAACGACGGCAGTTCCAGCGCCGTGCTGCATGGGCAGAACGGCGACGACTATCTGCAACTGAACATCGAAGGCGAAATCTACGGCGGTGCCGGGGATGACCGGCTGAACGTGAACGCCTCCGGTAACGGGCACATCGCCGACGGCGGCGCGGGCGACGACATGTTCACCGTCCGGCGCATGGATGGCGAACTGCGCGGCGGCGAGGGCTACGACATCGTGACCTTCGACATCACCAGCCGCGCGATGCGTCTGGAACTGGATCTTGAGACCGGATTGCTGGAGACCCCCGGCGACATCAACAGTATCGACGCCTTGGTTTCGGGTTTCGAAGAGGTGATCGGGGATGACGGCCAGACCGACCGCATATTCGGAAGCGCCCGCGACGAACGCCTGATCGGACGCGGCGGCGATGACGGCCTGCACGGGCGCGGCGGCAGCGACGAGTTGTTCGGCGGCGCGGGTAACGACAGCCTGAGCGGCGGCGACGGCGACGACCTGCTGCATGGCGGGGCGGGCCGCGATACGCTGGAAGGCGGCGAAGGACGTGACACGGCAAGCTATGCCAACGCGGTGCCATCGCTGGCCGACGGCAAGATCGCCGCTGGCGAGTTCGGCGGCGTCACGGTCAGCCTGTCGGACGGCACGGCCAGCGGCGGTGCCGGTTCGGACGTGTTGAGCGGCATCGAAAACCTGGTCGGAAGTACCGGCGGCGATGCACTGACCGGCGACGACATGGACAACGTCCTGTCAGGCGGCGCGGGCAACGACACGCTGGAAGGTCTGGGCGGCGACGATGTGCTGATCCTGGGGCCGGGCGACGACCTGGCCTATGGCGGCGACGGCGACGACAACATCGTGATAGACATCGGCAATGCCACGATCGCAGGGGGGCGCGGGTTCGACACGCTGGATCTGGGCAATCTCGACGGCGCCATAGACCTTGATCTCGGGGCGGGCACCTATACCGCCACGGTGTACATCGACGTTCCGGTATGGGCCGATACCGGGAGCGGCGAGGCGCGCATCTTCGGCGGCGAGGCGATGACGCCGCAGCACGTTCAGGAGGCTCAGGCGCTCTTTGCCGATGACCCCTCGGACGCTGCGCGGACGCTGCCCGAAGAGGGCGACGCCGCATTCCCCCGGTTCGAAATCAGGTTCATTGCGGAAAGCCGCACCTATACCGGCACGTTCGCGGACATCGAAGAAGTCGTGGGCGGCGTCACCGCCGACCGCATGATCGGCCGGGCGGTTGCCGACACGCTGTCGGGCGGCGAGGGCGACGACCGGCTGCTTGGCGAAGCGGGCGCCGATGAGATCCGCGGCGGCGATGGGCTGGACACGCTGAACGGGGGCGCCGGGGACGACACCATCACAGGTGGCGACAGCGAGGACGACCGGCGCGACGTGATCTATGCGGGCGCGGGCGATGACAGCGTCGATGCCGGCTATGGCAACGATCTGGTCTATGGCATGGCCGGCAACGACACCATCGCCGGTGGCTTCGGGGCCGACAACCTTCAGGGCCAGGACGGCGACGACGTGATAACCGGATCGGCCTACGGCGATCAGGTATTCGGCGGCAACGGCAACGATTTCGTCAACGGCGGGTTCGGGCACGACCTGATCAATGGCGGCGCCGGGGCCGACCGGTTCTTCCATCTCGGCGTTGCCGGACATGGCAGCGACTGGGTGCAGGATTTCGATTCAGCACAGGGCGACACGCTGGCTTTCGGTCAGCGCGGAACTGTCGCCGACTTCCAGGTCAACTATGCCCATACGGCCAACCGCGAGACCGGCGAGCGTTCGGGCGACGACGCGGTGCAGGAGGCATTCGTGATCTACAAGCCGACCGGCCAGATCCTCTGGGCGCTGGTGGATGGCGGCGGGCAGGACAGCATCAACCTCCAGATCGGGGCCGAGGTGTTCGACCTGCTGGCCTGAGCGGCGCGCCGCCTCGGCCGTATCAGCCGTGCGCGCGTTGCGGCGCGCGCGCCAGGATCGGCCAGTAGATCGCGACGAAACCACCGAATGAGACCAGCCAGAGCGCGCCCGACAGCCATATCATCTGGTCGTAGAACGGCGTCACTCCGGCCAGGAACCGCGCCAGCGTGGCGCCCACGATGGCCAGATACACCGCCGTGACACCGCGCGAGGCGGTCAGCGGCAATCCGGCATGGCCCAGCGAGGCCCGCGTCATCATCGCCAGGGTCATGGTGGCGATGGCTCCGACCATCCAGACATGCTGGGACGCCACCGCCTGACCCGCGCCAAACCCCGCCAGCCCGACACTCACGAAGCCCAGCGCCGCCAGCCCGTAACCGACATGCAGGATCGTGACCAGGGGTTCGGCGAAGGTGCGATGCCCGCTCCAGCGGGCCACCCGAACGAGGTTCGCCAGACCGGCCAGCAGGCACAGGACTGCGGTCGCCATCGCGTGCGGCGCCAGAACCCAACTCGCGATTCCGGCGACAGCCAGCCCCAGCGCCACCCGATCGACCGGCCCGAGCGTGGCCGCCGGGCGTTCCGGCCGCCCCTGCCGCACGAACCAGTTGCGCGTGAAACTGGGCGTCACCCGCCCGCCAATCACCAGGATCAGCAGGATCGTGGCGCCCAGACCAAAGCGCAGGCCAAACCCGCTCGCCGCGGTGCCGTCGCGCATGAATTCAAGATGAAAGACCGCGTTGCCCAGCAAAAGCAGCACGACCAGCCCCACGACCTTGAGGTTGCGCCAGTTCTTGCCCGCGACGATCTCGCGCGCCAGCACGAGGGCCAGCACCGCCAGAAACGACAGATCCGCGACCGCCACCAGCAGCCCGGGCAGCCAGCCCGACAGCGCCATGGCGATCCGCCCGGCCAGCCATATCGCCGCCAGCCCGGCCACCGGCCAGCCGACCACCGGCATTCGTCCGGTCCAGTTCGGTACCGCCGTCAGCAGAAACCCGGTGATCACCGCACTGGTATAGCCCCATAGAAACTCGTGCGCGTGCCAGGATACCGGATCGAACGCGATGGGCAGCGGTTCGGCCCCCGACAGCATGACGATCCACAGCACCATCGCCAGAACGGCGAATATTCCCGCGGCAAGAAAGAACAGGCGGAACCCGACGGTCAGCACCGCTGGTCCCTGCCACTTGCGCATCTGTTCGGCTGTCGATGTCATCGTCGGTTTCCTCAACTTCCGGACACTTAGTCCCGGCCTTCGGATTTTTCCAGTCGGAATGCGGGCGCCGGGCCATGCCAAGCCCGGCGCCCATGCTGTTTCCCATTCGGGTTGCCTACACCAAGGCGTGGGAGTACGCCTTATTCGAAACGGGGAAACAACACATCGTTTTCCAGACGCATATGCGCGTCGAGATCATCCAGGAACTTCTGGGTTCCTTCGTACAGCGCGGTCCATGACCGGCACGCGCCTTCAGGCAGCGCCAGGTCGCCGGTAATCCGCCGAATCTCGGCAACCGATTCCTCGTGATCGTCGTGATCGGCCCGCATCACCGCGATGGGGTTCTTGATGCCCGGGCCGCCGCCCGCCCGCATCGCGGGAAACAGGATCAGTTCCTCTTTCTTCATGTGCACTTCCATCTCGCCGATCAGGCGGCGCAGCAATTCGCCAAGTCCCTTCGGCACCTGGGGATGGTCGTGATGTACGCGTTCCACCTTTTCCGACAGCGTTGCGATCTCGGGCAGTTCGCGGCGGTGCGTGTCGTGATAGCGCGACTGGATATGGTCGATCAGTTCCGATGTGTCCTGCGGTGCCTCGGCTGTGTCCTTCATAGTCGGTTCCCTTCTGTGTGAGTGTTGTTTTTCCTCGCGTCCGGCGGCAGGAAAATATCCGGTTCGATGGCCAGATCGGCCAGCGTGTGACTGTCCATCACCTCCATGAAGGCGTTCAGTGCCGAACTCACGATACCCGGCAACCGGCACCCCCCGATGATGGCGCACGCGTTGTCGGGCGACATGCATTCGACCATGCGGTAATCCGGTTCGGTCGCCCGGATGACATCGCCCAGGCGTATGTCGTCCGCGGCCCGGGAAAGCGTGAAGCCCCCCGACCTGCCGCGCTGAGAGCGCAGGAAACCCGCCTGCGCCAGCGTGGTCACGACCTTCATCAGATGCCCGCGCGAGATTTGGTAGGCCGCCAGCGTTTCGTCGATAGTGACCAGACGGTCAGGATGCGCGGCGGCGTACATCAGCACGCGCAACGCATAGTCCGACAGCATCGTCAGCCGCATCTCACGCCCCTCTCCGCCGGGCCATGGCCGCCGGATCCGCGTTCCGGTAGCGCCCACCCGCCTGTGCCGTTTCAAGCTTTGGTGTCGTTTCAAGATCCATCGGGGCAACATAACCTCAAAAACAAATATTGACAATATGTTTTTTGAGGTTCATGAAATTTGCATCTCAACCGAAGGATACGACCATGACAGATTCCGCCCCGACCGCCACCATCGTCGATCTTCGCCCGATGATGCCGCCCCAGCGCCACGCCACGGTTTTCGCCGCGATCGAGGCGCTGGCGGACGGCGAGAGCTTTGTTTTGATCAACGACCACGCGCCGATCCCGCTCTTGATGCGCATCGACGACCAGTACCCGGACCGGTTCGAATGGGCCTATCTCGTCGACGGCCCGACGGAGTGGCAGGTGTCGATCACCCGCCTGCGCGACTGACCATGAGCGGCCAGCCGACACCCATGCGGCTCGAGCGGAGCGGGGACGGCTTTGTCGTCGACGCCGCCGATCTCGGGCCGCTTCTGGATCTGCCTCCGGCGGACGTTCCCGGCCTGATGCGCGAGGGCAGGATAACCAGCGTCAGCGAAACCGGGACCGAAGACGACGACGGACGCTATCGCGTCAGCTTTCGTCATGAAGGTACCACTGTCCGGCTGACCCTGGATGCGTCGGGAAACGTGCTGTCGGTTGCCCGCACCATCGTACCGCCCGCGCCGGGGCGATAGCACCGGTTGGTGTGCAGAGGTCGCGGCGATTGGCAGGGGCAGCAGGGCTCGAACCCGCGACCTACGGTTTTGGAGACCGTCGCTCTACCAGCTGAGCTATACCCCTGAATCCGCGCCTTACCTAAGCCAGACAGGGTGCGGGAGCAAGAGGGAAATGCCGGGCTTGCATGGTCGTGTGCATCGACTAAAAGGCAAGTCGCAGCAAGGGGAACGGTGGTGTGAGCCTGAGACGCAGGATTGCCGACAGCGCGTGGTTCAACCGCTTTGTCGAGGGGCTGATCGCAGGCTGGATCCGCCTCGCCTACCGGACCTCGCGATGGGACCGCATCGGGTTCGAAGCGATGGACGGCGTTCTGCGAACGGGCAAGCCGGTGATCGTGGCGCTGTGGCACCAGCGGCTGATGATGTCGCCCTATCTGTTCGACGCCTCGCTGGGGCGCATCTGCACCCTGACCAGCGGCGCCCGTGCCGGAAGGCTAGCGGGCCAGGTTCAGGCGCGGTTCGGCTTCGATACCATCGCCATGTCGAGCAACAGGCGCCATGTGGCGCTGTCACGCGAAGTGCTGGGGCGGATGCGCGAGGGCTGGTCGGTCGGCATCGCCACCGACGGGCCACGCGGTCCGGCGCGGGTCGCCTCGACGGTACCGCTGGTCTGGGCGCGGGCCTCGGGGGCGCGGGTGTTCGTGGTGGCGTTTTCGGCCCGGCGCGTGATCGAGTTTCCCACCTGGGACCGGATGTGGCTGCCCGCCCCCTTCACGCGCGGCGTACTGATGTGCCGCGAATGGCGCGAAACGGTGCCGCGCAAACCCGCCGAGGCCGAGACCGAGGCACTGCGGCGCAAGCTGCAAGCGGCGCTGGACGATGTGACCGACGCCGCCGACAGGGCGGCGGGACGGGCCGTGGACGGCGGCTGAACGGGTTTCCCGTTCAGCGATGCGGCGCCGCCGCTTCCAATGCCGCAAGATCGCCGCCGCAGATCGCCGCCTCGTGTTGCAGGACATGGGCGATCGGCCAGTTCCACCATTGCAGTTCGCGCAGCCGGCGCACCGTCGCGGCATCAAAGCGGCGGCGGATAATGCGGCCCGGGTTGCCGGCAACGACCGCATAGTCCGGCACCGCGCCGCCGACCACCGCCCCGGCACCGACGATCACCCCGTCGCCCAGTTGCGCGCCCGGCAGGATGCGCGCGCCCTGCCCTATCCAGACATCGTTCCCGATGACGGTATCCGGCCCCGGCCCGGGCAGCGAGGCGCGGTTCTCGCCAAAGCCGTCGAAGATGGCGAAGGGATAGGTCGAAAACCCGTCGCGGCGGTGATTGGCCGAAGAGGTGATGAACACCGCACCATCCGCGATCTGACAGAACCGGCCAATAAGCAGGCGTTCCGCCGATAACGGCGACAGATAGGGCGCCAGATGCGCCGCCCAGTCGTCGGGCGGAAACTGCGCGCTGGCATAGCTGTAGTCCCCGACCTCGATGCGCGGATGCTCGATCACGGCCTTGAGGAAAACGGTACCCTCGTGAACGCTGCCATCGGGCAGAATCAGCGGATTACGGGAGTCGGACGAAGGATAGGGTCGTGGCATGGCAAAGCCTCTCTGGTTCGAATTCCGGGGGTTCGATCAGAGAATATCGTTCACCGCTGCCTCCATTGCCGTCCTGCCCGCACCTCTAGCATTGGCCGGGCCTGCTCTGCAAGAGTTGCACAGTCGGCGCGGCAAGGCCGCGAAGGGCCTGCACCAAGCGATAGGGCCGCCCGGTCGGGGCGGCCCTGTTCTTCTGTCTCGGTCCGGTCCTGTGCCCGGAATGGGTTCGGTGCGGGCTTTTGGCGGGAAACCCGCCTTTCGCCCGCCGGGCGGAAAGGCCGCCTTACTCGAGGATCTTGGACACCACGCCGGCGCCGACGGTGCGGCCGCCCTCGCGGATGGCAAAGCGCAGACCGTCCTCCATGGCGATCGGCGCGATCAGATCCACCGTGAACTTCAGGTTGTCGCCCGGCATCACCATCTCGGTGCCCTCGGGCAGCGTCACGGTGCCGGTCACGTCCGTCGTGCGGAAGTAGAACTGCGGCCGGTAGTTGGCGAAGAACGGCGTGTGCCGCCCGCCCTCGTCCTTGGTCAGGATGTAGGCCTCGGCCTCGAACTTGGTGTGCGGCGTCACCGATTTCGGCTTGCACAGAACCTGCCCGCGCTCAACCTGGTCGCGGTTGATGCCGCGCAGCAGCGCGCCGATATTGTCGCCCGCCTCGCCGCGGTCCAGCAGCTTGCGGAACATCTCGACCCCGGTGCAGGTGGTCTTCTTGGTCGGGCGG